>JAUXTT010000012.1 GCA_030684395.1 Bacteroidota bacterium
GCGAAGTTAGGAACTTTTGCCAATGTTGGTGTTATCACCAACATGTATAATTACCCTAATTTCGTTGGTGATAACACCAACGCCGGCTTTAATGATAATCCAGCGGGAATGTCAGTTCGAGCGCAGTCGAGAACGTTTAATGAACGTTCACATATAAGTCTCGACTTCGCTCGACATGACTTTGGGGTAAGAATAAATATCAGCGTAATCTGCGGCTATGTCAGCTAATCTGTTTAAAGGTTTCAATAGAGAACCAAAAAATGGCTTTGTTTTTGATATGTTTTGTTAAATTTGCTCGATTCTAATTATTAATACTATCCGGGTCACATGAAGAAAATTTATTTTTTGTCAGCTATAATAGCCTTAACATCAAGTTTAACCGCTCAAACTGCCGATTTCAAAAAAGCAGTTGATAATGGTAATCAAAAGTATAAAGCCAAAAGCTATAAACTGGCGATGGTTGATTATGATGCCGCTCTAAAAATTGTAAGTGCAGATATTGATAAATTGATAGCTGAAAAAACTCCCATCCCAGCCGACAAAAAATACATGTTAGAACCTTTGGAAAAAAGGGCTAACTGTGCATATTTCACCAGCAACATAGCTGTTATGAAAAGTGATATAGATAAGGTGTATATTTTAGATAGTAGTAATGCAAATGCAAAAGCACTAAAAGCTTACGAACTTTATAAGGCAGGAAAAAAATCTGAAGGTTGCATTGCTATGCAGGCTCAAGTAAAAAACGGAAGTGATGTTGCACCAAGAGCTTTTACCGATTGTTTTTGTTCGAATGAAGGGATTCTTTTGGCAAAGGAAGCAACTACCGCTAACAATATGAAAAAATACGATGATGCATTGACTAAAGCAGATGCCGCATTGAAGATCATTCCTGATTCTGCCTACGTGCATTCGGAAAGAGGTAAAGCATTATTCGGAAAAGGGCAAGACAGGGCAGCATTGAAAGCATTAGACAAAGCTATTTCATTGAGCCAGAAAAACTACAAAGCATATTATAGCAGAGCACAAATCTATATGAAATTAAATAAGTTGGATTCTGCTATGATAGATATGAACTCTTGTTTGAAGCTGAACCCTACTTTATACGAAGGTTATTTGATGCGTGCTGATATTGCTGAACAAAGCGAAGCTTGGGCAGATGTAATTTTTAATTTAAAAAATTGCATTAAAATGAAACCGGATGACGGGAAATTATACTACCGCGTAGCAGTTATTTTACACGAAAAGAATGACGATCTTCATGAAGCATGCGACTATTACCGTTCGGCAAGTGCAAAAGGAGTAGAGGAAGCTAAAGAGATGGCAATGAATTGCGACAATCTGAAATACATGAAGACACATGGCCAAAATGCGAAGAAAGACGGGAAATAGTTTCAACACAGAGCACTCAGAGTTTTGAGAGTTACGCAGAGCTTTATTTGTAATATACTGAAAGCTTCATCGCATCTTTATAATTCCTCTGTGTAGCTCTATTTTCTTTGTGAACTCTGTGTTAAAAAGGATGTTATTTCAACTGATTAAAGATCTTCACCGCTTCCATTGCTTCTTTCACATCATGAACTCTTAAGATACTTGCTCCTTTCATTAATGCTATTGTATTTACTACACTTGTTCCATTAAGTGAATCTTCAGCTGATTGTGCTATTATTTTCTGAATCATGCCTTTACGTGAAACTCCGACTAATATTGGAGCTTTCAGTTTTTGAAATGATTCCAATGAATTAAGCAATTCATAATTGTGTTCCAGTGTTTTTCCAAATCCAAAACCGGGATCAATTATAATTTGTTTGATACCTGCTTCCTGTGCAGTTTCCATTTTTTGCTTCAGGTAATTGCGGACTTCTTTCACCACGTTCTTGTATTTTGGTTCCTTCTGCATATTCTCAGGAGCTCCCTGCATGTGCATCATACAATAAGGCAATTTGGTTTCCGCAACCGTTTTAAACATTTTGCGATCCAGTTCACCTGCCGAAATATCATTTATCATATCAGCTCCAATTTCCGAAACCGCTAAAGCAACTTCCGATCGGTAGGTGTCAACTGAAATAAAAATCTCCGGGAAAGTATTGCGGATCAACTTAAGAACAGGTAAAAGTCGTTGAAGTTCCATGTCGATACCAATAGGTTTTGCTCCCGGCCGACTGCTTTCTGCACCTATATCAATGATCGAAGCTCCATCCGTTATCATTTTTTCAACAGCTTTCAAAACTTCGTGATTGCCTTTATGTACGCTTCCTTTAAAGAAAGAGTCGGGGGTCACATTTACTATTCCCATTACCACCGGAGTGGATATGTTCAAAATTTTTCCGTTGGCTTTCAAAACCTTATTTGCACCAAAATGCTTACCTTGCTTGCTCATTTTAATCTCGATTATGAATACTTCTTCTCAGTACGACGCTGTAATAAAACTATGCAAAGATATTTTTTTAAAGAAAATGAAAGACTATGGTACGGCCTGGAGAATCTTACGTACCTCATCTTTAACTGATCAGATCTTTATTAAAGCACAACGCATCAGAAGTATTGAGCAGAAAGGTACTCAAAAAATTCAGGATGATATCAAAGGCGAATACATTGGCATCATCAATTATTGTGTAATGGCACTTATTCAATTGGAATTGGGTAACGATGAGCGCACTGAGCTACCTTACGATGAAACGGCTGCTTTGTATGAAAAACATTTTCTTGCTACTAAAAAACTGATGGAAGATAAAAACCATGATTACGGTGAAGCATGGAGAGACATGAGAGTCAGTTCATTAACCGATCTTATCTTAATGAAAATTCTACGTGTAAAACAGATCGAAGACAACCAGGGAAAAACAATTATCTCTGAAGGAATTGATGCCAACTATATGGACATGATCAATTACTCAGCCTTTGCTTTGATCAAGTTGACTGAAGGGGTGGGGAAGTAGGTTCGATTTTTCAGCCACCTAGTTTACCACTAAGAGCACAAAGTTCTCACTAAGGAACACTAAGTGTTTTTTAGAATTTATAAAACCTTAATGTAACCTAAGTGAACTCAGAATCTTAGTGGTGAAAAATATAAAGAACATGACTCCAAAAGACATATCCACTTTTCGCCTGAACACCCAACAACTTTTAGGTACCCAACATAAAACCGTAAAAGAGCTTGTTCAGTGGATGGGAGCAATTCAGGCTCAGGATTATCCTATGGCTAAATGGGCTGTCGGGAGTCGCTTGCCAAACTCTACTGACAAACTAATCGAGGATGCCATCAACAAAGGTGATATTATCAGAACTCATTTACTGAGGCCAACCTGGCATCTAGCTGTAAAAGAAGATGTAAGATGGATGCTGGAACTTAGCGTTCCTCAAATTAAAACCCTGATGAGGTCAGCCAACAAACAATTGGAATTGACCAACGACGTGTTCTCAAAAAGTAATGCTATTATAGAAAAAACTTTGAGCGGAGGAAAGCATCTAAGCCGTGAAGAACTTGCAATAAAACTGGAAGCAGCTAAGATCAATACACAAGGTACCAGGGGAATACATATTTTTCTACAAGCCGAAATGGATGGGATCATTTGCAGTGGGGCAATGAAAGATAAGAAAACTACTTATGCTTTATTTGATGAACGAATTCCAAAATCCAAATCTTTGAAGAAAGAAGAAGCATTGGTTAAACTTGCTCAACGATATTTTGAAAGTCATAGTCCTGCTACTTTAAAAGACTTTTATTGGTGGTCGGGTTTACCAATGGCAGATGCTAAAAAAGGATTAGACTTAGTGAAAGAAAACCTAACTTCCGAAAGAGTAGGGGAAGAAGAGTTTTGGTTTCCACAAGATTCTTTTTTGAAAGTGGATAAAAAGCAAACAGTTCATTTACTTCCTGCATTTGATGAATACCTCATCTCTTACAAAAGTAGAAACGTTTCTATTTTAAGCGATCATCAACCAAAGGCATTTACTTCCAATGGTATCTTTAAGCCAATTATTGTAATAAACGGACAGGTAGAAGGAATCTGGAAACGTAGCATTAAGAAAGATAAAGTCCTGATTGAACCGGAGTCTTTTCAGAAACCAAGTAAATCGGTTATTGAAGCAATTGAAAAGGAAGCGATCACCTTTGGAAATTTTTTAGGATTGGAAGTGGAATTAACTTTGTAATTTAGCCCAGTCCCGATAACTATCGGGACACACAGATTTTGCAGATGAACTCATTTAAATGAATAAATAATTCCACATCATAAAAAAAAATATCATCCTCATTAATCCGCGGCAGAAAGAAAAAGATTTCTTATCTTAGTTTAAGTCAAATGTAAACTATGCAATTAGATCATTCCATAAAAAAGCCGGTAGATCATGTTTACGATTACCTAACTGACGCTCAAAAATTCGTGAGTGTACATCCTGTGATTTACAAAATAGAAAAGCTGGCTACTAATGAATTATTGGTTTATGAGAAATTGAAGTTCCTTTTTATCCCTATTAAATTTACTTACAAGGCAACCATTACCGGAAATCGGAATTTAAAAACGGTGGTGATGCGTGCTAATGTAAAAGGAATGGCCAAGATTCAAATGCACTTTAAGCTGGAAGATATTTCGGGTCAAACAAAAATAAAGGAAACTGTAGAGTTCAAGTCTTTTTTACCAATAAAAGCTATCATGCAAAGTGTGTTTAAAAAACAACATGTGCAGCTTTTCCAAAACATTGGGAAGAATAAGTGATGGAGCCTACTAAATTTAACTCTTGATTTAATCCTCTTAACTTAAAACTAGCTACTTACCGAGTTTTCCAACACATTTAGTTTAACCAATTCAACCAGTTGTTTTTTGCGTTGAAGAATAGTGATCTCATATCCACCGATCTTTCTTTTTTCATTTACTCCCGGAATACGTCCAAAGATATGATTTACTAATCCGGAAACGGTATCGTAGTTTGTGTTTTCGGGCAAAGCAATTGGTAAAGCTTCATTCAAATCAACAATGTTTGCGTGAGCTTTTACTATGAACTCGGTATCACTTTTTCTTTCTATGTCCGGTTTTTCCTCATCGTGCTCATCCTGAATTTCTCCAACTAATTCCTCAATAATATCTTCCATGGTAATAATACCCGCAGTAGCTCCATGTTCGTTGGTTACAATCGCTATTTGAATATGCATCTTTTGGAAATCACGTAACAGATCGTTCACTTTCATACTCTCAGGTACAAAGTGAGCCGGACGCATAATGTCTTTAATACTTTTGAAACGATTTTCAATTACCGCTTTCAACAGATCTTTTGAGTGAATGATCCCTATCACATTATCAATATCACCCAAATAAACAGGCAAACGTGAATAACCTTCTTCAATGATCTTCTTGATCATTTCCTCTTTCCCGGTCTCAATATCAATGGCAGAAACCTTACGTTGATTCACCATGATCTGTTTTACGAAGCGATCGTCAAAATCAAATACATTCTGAATTAATTCGTTTTCACTGGGTTTAATTGCCCCGCCTTCTTCACTTTCGGTAAGGATCAAACGAAGCTCTTCTTCAGAGTGAACCTCATCGTCGCCTAATTTTTTAATACCAACCAGTCTAAGCACCGAATTAGATGTTTTATTTAATAACCAAATAAAGGGGCCGAAAATAAAGTAGAAGATCCGAAGAGGCCATGCAACAAACAATACTAATTGTAATGGGAATTTGATACCGAACATTTTTGGAATTTGCTCCCCCAATGTAATATGCAAAAAGGTGATCATGGTAAAAGCAAGAGGAATTGAAATGCTATGAACAGCAAATGAATTAGCAGCAAAGCCCATTTTCATAAACATAGCACTTACTATGTGTGAGAAAACATCTTCACCAATCCAACCTAAAGCTAAGCTGGCTAATGTTATACCTAATTGAGTTGCGGAGAGATAAGTATCCAGTTTTTCTACAAGAACTTTAGCGACTTTTGCCCTGGAACTACCTTTTTGGATCTTAAGATCAATTTGAGATGCTCTTACTTTTACAAGGCCAAATTCGGCAGCAACAAAAAATCCATTGAGTAAAACAAGAAGAATGGTAAGTATTAATTCAATAATCATATTGTGGAAAACAGGGTAAAAATAAGCATTTTATATTTAATCGATTTTAGAGCACTGTTCACTTATCAACATGAGTGTATTAAGATGTTTGGTAAGAAATTGAAAACAAACAAATTAGCCTTGGTTATTTCATGAAACTATTTTGGCAATTGTTCTGAAAATGATGCGAATATCGGTAAGTAAACCCTGCTCAGAAATGTACTTTTGATTCAACCACAGTTTTGCAGGCATCACTTCTTCAATGTAGGTTTTTTCAGGATCGCTGGATGTGGCAAGTAATTCGTTTTCGTTCGAGTATTCAATAGACGCATAATCGGTAATTCCGGGTTTTACATTTAATACTTTCTTTTGTTCCGTATTGTACATGTCAACATACTTTCTTACTTCCGGTCGTGGGCCAACCAAACTCATATCTCCAAAAAAAACATTCAATAGTTGAGGTAATTCATCCAGTTTATATTTACGCAGGTAATAACCGATCTTTGTAATTCTGCTGTCTCTTCCTCCAACTGTAAGCAAACCCTTTTTATCCGATCCACTTGCCATGGTACGAAATTTAAACAGTTTAAAATCGATATTGTTTTTTCCAACCCGAACCTGACGATAAAAAATCCCGCCTCTGGAATCTAAAATGATCAAAATAGAAATAATCAGAAAGAAGGGGAGTAGTACTAATAATCCTATAAAAGAAGAAATGATATCGAAAGATCGTTTCAGCATTAAAGTACTTGTTTAATAGCTTTGTTTACAGCTGCACAAACCGTCTTCACATTCTCATCACTCAGATTATAAAAAACCGGGAGAGAAATTTCACGGCTGTAGTTATCCAAAGTAACAGGATAGTTTTTGATATTGTATCCCATGTTCTTGTAAAAACTCATTGCCGGGACTGGAATAAAATGCACGTTTACGGAAACATCTTCTTCAAAAATAAGACGGATGATCTCATCACGCTGCTGTTCGTTAACACCTTTAATGCGGATAGGGAAGAGGTGATAAGAAGATTCTTTCTCTGCAGTTTTGTAAACGGGAATATCGATCAACACATTTTTACCAAGCTCTTTCGCGTATAGATCAAAAATGTGCTTCCTTCTTAATAAAGTATCGTTGTCGTATCTTTCTAATTCCACTAACCCAATAGCTGCGGTCATGTCGGTCATGTTACATTTGTAACCTGCTTCAACTATATCGTATTTCCAGTTTCCTTTTTGAGTTTTGGCAAGTGCGTCTTTATTTTGTCCGTGCAAAGTAGTTACACATAGTTTTTGATATTCTTCGGTATTATCAAATGGTGCAGGAAGATTTAATGCAACAGCACCACCTTCAGCAGTAGTTAAATTCTTAACCGCGTGAAAAGAGAATACCGAAACATCCGTTAAAACACCGGCTCTTTTGCTTTTATAAAATGCTCCGAACGAGTGAGCTGAATCGGAAAGAACAAGGATTCTTCCTAACTTTTTTTGAATATCAGTAGTCGCTGCAAACTTAGTCGCGTGCTTTTTAGCAAGCAGGTTAATTGCATCATAATCACAAGGATAACCTGCAAAGTCAACAGGCATAATTACTTTTGTTTTCTCAGTGATATGCTTTTCAATTTCTGCTACTGCAATATTAAAATCGTGTTTGTTCACATCTACAAAAACAGGTTTGGCTCCGCAGTGAATTACCACATTAGCTGTAGCTGAATATGTATAAGCCGGTAAAATAACTTCATCACCTTCTTTTACACCAAACCAACGAAGCATAACTTCCAATCCGGCTGTAGCAGAATTTAAACACAAAGTTGCTTTGTTTCCGCAATACAATGTAATCCGTTTTTCAAATTCTTTGGTTCTGGGACCTGTAGTTATCCAGCCTGAAAGAAGTGCGGCATTTACTTCATCAATAATTTTTTGATCTATACGTGGAGGAGAAAATGGAATCATAGTTTGATATAGCTTTAAAAGCTTTGGCAAAGGTAAAGGAATTTTAGGAATGAAGCCGCAGATTTACGCAGATTACACAGATGGTTAGCTCCCGCGAAAAATGTCAGTTCGAGCGAAGTCGAGAACAGTTTGTGGGATATTATTAATTTAGCCCTTGTTGGTGTTATCACCAACAAGCTTTTTTATTCGGTAAGCCATCGATCGGTTGGTGATAACACCAACCGAGGCTCTTAAAATCCGCTATGAGATACTTTTTATATAAAAAAAGCAATTGCAGTTTAACTACAATTGCTTTACTGAAAACTCATCTGCCATGGCAGCCGAAAGTTTATTATTTTCCAAGATCCTCGAAAGAAACTGAACTGCTGCTTGTTTGCTCTGCAGTTTCTGTTTCTAATACAGGAGCATTTTGTTTGATAAAATCTACTGCATCGTGCAGGCCTTCTGTAAATTTCTCAAAATCTTCTTTGTAAAGAAATATTTTGTGTTTTTCGAAGAAGAATTTTCCGTCTTGTCCGAAACGTTTCTTACTTTCTGTAATCGTCAGGTAATAATCTCCGCCTTTAGTGGATTTTACATCAAAGAAATAAGTTCTTTTACCTGCTCTGATAGATTTGGCATACAAATCTTCTCCCTGTTCATGTTTTTCAAAATCTTCCGACATAATAGTATGTTTAAATCATTTTAGAAGCAAATATATTAAACAAACCGACACAAAACAACAACTGGTGCTATTTTTTTGTTTTTTGGTCGAATAATTTAGTTAAAGTAGATTACAGGCAAATAAGTTACTTTAAATCATTTTAGGGCGTAAATAAAGAAGGACCGATAAACGGTCCTTCAGTTAAATTTTATCTTAATACTCATCTTCATTAAAGAAGAAGTCATCCTTGGTAGGGTAATCGGGCCAGATTTCCTCGATTGTTTCATAAGCTTCACCTTCGTCCTCAATTTCCTGAAGATTTTCGATAACCTCCATTGGAGCTCCCGAACGCAAAGCAAAATCGATCAACTCATCTTTTGTTGCCGGCCAAGGTGCATCTTCTAACCAAGATGCTAATTCTAATGTCCAATACATAGGCTGTTTTTTGTTAATTTAAAACGTTTAATCACAAATTTGGTTACAGTAAAATAACGATTTGTAATTTCATGCAAAAAGAAGAAAAAAATGTTGTTTGTTCAACTGTTTTCGAAAATTTAAGTATATTGATTAACAGTTAGTTAACAAATAAGTTGTGGGAATTAATTTAATTACGTTGTTTTGAAGGCATAAAGTCACAGTCAGTTATAAATTGTAAAAAATACAATCATAAATCTAAAATAAACAATCTTCTACAAAGATGAAATCAGTTTAAACTCTCAGGTTGACGGTATTATCCATATGTGGTAATTTTCGCCATTCCAGTTAGTCAAAGGCTTCTACAGGTATGTGAATATCTATTAATTTAGGAACTTAAGTTGCGTAATAGTACCTATAATTTATATTATGTTAAGTAGTTTTATTAAACCAAACCTGCTTTTTATTTCAATTACTCTTTAAATTACTTCAATATCCAGCCCATCATAGGCTAATTCGATATGATCAGGTAACTCATATGCCACTTCCCTATGCAAGCCCAATTGATGAGAAATGTGGGTGAAATAAGTTTTCTCTGCCCCTAGTTCATTTGAAAGTTCAATTGCCTCCTGAAGTGTAAAATGCGAAATGTGTTTTTCCCTTCTGAGCGCATTTAAAACCAAAACCTTTAGTCCTTTTAGTTTCTTTTTTTCTTCATCAGAAATATAATTGGCATCAGTTATATATGCAAAGTCATTGATCCGATATGCTTTTACCGGCATCCGGTAATGTATTACATTTATTGGTTCAAATTGAGTTTCGTTTATTTGAAATTTTTCATCCGCAATTTCGTGCAGGTTGATCTCAGGGATTCCCGGATACTTTGTTTCGCTGAAAATGTATGCAAATTCGGTACGGATAGCTTTCTCAACTGATTTGGTTGCCCATATATCTACCGGCTTTTTATATAGATAGTTAAATGCCCTAACTTCATCCAGTCCTGCAATATGATCTTTGTGTTCGTGAGTAAAAATTACTGCATCTAATTTCTTTACATTTTCCCGTAATAACTGCTGTCTGAAATCAGGCCCGGCGTCAATTACAAATACGGATCCTTTATCTTCAATTAAAACAGAACTTCTTAATCGTTTATCTTTTGGATCGAGCGATTTACATACAGCACATTCACAGGCTATTATTGGAACGCCTTGAGATGTGCCGGTGCCGAGGAATGTAATTTTCATAATTTAAAATGATTCCATTATTTGTTCAAAAAATGACACAAAAACCCTGTCATACATTGGATTCGCATATGCAAGATCTAAAATTCCTGTAAAGAAAAAACCAAACACTGCTCCCCAGGCGTGGGCTCCGTGTGCAATGTTATCACCTTTTCTCCTGTCCATATAAAAACTGTAGGCTAAATAAAGTAAGCCGAAAACCCATGATGGAATATGTAAAAATGGTAAGAATATTATTCCCATTCCACTTGTTGGTTTCAATAAAATAACGCTAAATACCAAAGCACTCACTGCGCCACTAGCCCCTACCGCATTATAACTTGAATTGTTTTTATGTTTAATAAAATCTGCAATGGAAGATGCATAAATACCACCTGTATAAAGTAATATATAAAAGAGCGTAGAAAATTTTCCGAAAAGATCAGAAAAGAAGGAAATTTCGAGCATGCTCCCAAATGCATAAAGAACATACATATTAATGATTAAATGCCCATAATCTGCATGTATAAATGCATGAGAAAGGAAACGGTACTTTTGATTATAGTGTTTAATTGCATAAGCATTAAACAGGTATTTATCCATTATTGCCCTGTTGGAGAAGGCATACATTGAAAACCCAACACAGGCTATTAATATGGTAAAAGTTACAATTGGCATAAATCAAGATCGTTCCTGCGAATTTAACAGTTTTCTGCTAATCTCACACCTTAATCTTATTTGTCTATAAAATTTGTTTTTTGGAGGTTAATTTTGTTTATTTGGGCGGATTAAAATCTTGTTCTTAAACTCAAAATCAATAAGATGAATAGAAAACTATTTTTGAAACAAGCATTACTTACTTCCATATTATCATTTTTTTTTCTAAGCCTCTCAGCACAATCAGAAAAAACATTTCTGTTTAAAGGGCATGAATATGATGTTAAACCTAATGTTTTAGCATTTCTTGGTAAAGAAAAAGTGGAAGAATATTCTTTAAAAGCTCCGCTTAAATTAATGTATTTTAATTTTTACACAACCAATTCCTATCTGATAATTAATGAATTACCGAAAAAAAGGGGAATCAGTGCAGCCACACTTTACTCTGCTTCGGGGCAAGATTTTGTTGGGAATGAGGATAATTTCGACGTTTTTAAAACAACGATAAAGCCATCTGATAAAAACCAGTATTTCAAACTCAGTAATAAATACCTTATGGTTTACCCCCAAGGTACGATTGATAGGAACTTCGACACATATATTGAATCACTTTCCAAATAATTTAACCAAATAACAAAAAGCATGAAAAAACTCTACATACTTTTATTGTGTTTGTTTAATGTGTATTTTTCTGGTGCACAAACATATACCATGCCTACAGGTACTGGAAACAGTAATATTTCCACCTGTTCCGGAACATTTTATGATAGTGGTGGTGCAGGCGGTACTTATGCAACCAATTCAAACTCTACAATCACTTTTTGTCCAGGTACACCGGGGCAATTTATTCGTATTGTGTTTAGTAATTATAATGCAGAAAACTTAACGGATGGAGCTACATTGTATGATTATATGGAGATCTTTAACGGTCCAACCACTGCTTCTCCTTTAATGACAACTCTTGCGACGGATTTTGCAGCTCCTATAACTTTTGAATCAAGTGATCCTTCCGGTTGTATTACCTTTCACTTTGTTTCTGATGGCTTTGTTGAGCAGGCCGGATGGAGTGCTGCCATTTCTTGTTTTTTACCATGTTCACCCCCTACTGCTAATATTACAACAACAGGTAATCCTCCTTCGCCATTAAAAGTATGTCCGGGAACTACAGTAAACTTTTCGGGATCTGCATCAACAGCACAAGGTGGTTTTACTTTAGTAAACTATGATTGGGATTTTGGAGATAATACAACAGCAACTGGTGTAAATACTTCACATACCTTTAATGATATTGGTGTTTATGTAGTTGAATTGGATGTAACAGATAATAATGGATGTGTAAATAATAACTTAGAGCAATATTCTATTTGGGTTTCTCCTCCTACTTTTTTTAATGGTACTGCGGCATTAGATAATTCCATTTGTTTGGGAGAAAGTACAACAATAAATGGTGTTCCAACACCACAAACTTATCAGGAACAACCAACTGTTTTTACACCGGCAACGCTCTACTTGCCTGATGGAGATAATGCCGGCTACGATGTTGCTATACCCTTTGATAATTTTGCTACAGGTGCCACATTAACAAATGTAAATGATCTTTTAAACATTTTTGCAAATATTGAGCATTCCTATTTAGGTGATCTTGTAATAAGTATTGTTTGTCCGAACGGGCAAAATGTTACCATGCATAATGCGGATGGTACTTTTGATGCTGCAAATAGTCAATTCCTTGGAAATGCAATAGCGGCTACAGGTACAGGGCCCGGTGTTGGTTTTGATTACAGTTGGCAACCAACCGGTAATACTTATGGAACTATGGCTGCAGAAGGACTTGCCGGAGCTTCACCTTTACCTGCAGGAAGTTATACTTCAGAAGAAGCTTTAAATGGACTCGTTGGTTGTCCATTAAATGGAAATTGGACAATGCATATTGAAGATACTGAACCAATTGATGATGGTTATATTTTTGACTGGGGAATTAATTTTAATCCTTCACTTTATCAATTAGCAACATTAACTCCAGTTGGAGTTACAAATGTTTGGTCAGCTGATCCTACAGTTACTGGAACAGCCGGTAACAATATTACGGTTCAACCGGGAGCAACCGGTAATTTTACTTACACTTTTAATTCAACTAATGATTACGGTTGTCCTTATGATACAACTATTACCATTACAGTTAATCCTCTACCTGTTTCAAATGCCGGTACAAACAATACAGTTTGTAGTGGTGTAAATTATCCTGTAGGAGCTGCGGCTGTGGTCGGACAATCTTATTCATGGAATCCTGCAACAAATTTGACTTCAGGAACTGCAGCTAACCCAACTTTTAATGCAACTAACGCAGGTCCAGGAACGGTATCTTACACCTATACATTAACAACAACAATAATTGCAACCGGATGTCAGGATACAGATCAGGTTGTTATTAATGTTGCTCCGAATCCTACTTTGACTGTTAACTCACCAACTATTTGTTCGGGAACCGCTAATTTAATTGCATCCGGCGCCACTACATATGTTTGGAGTGCAGGTGCTACAGCAACTTCTCCTTCAGGTGACCTTGCTGATGCTTCTCCTGTAACAACCACACAATACACTGTTACAGGAACAATTGGCACTTGTACTGCAACAGCGGTTTCTACAGTTACTGTTGTAAACTCAGTTGTTGCTCCAACTACAAATCCAGTGACTTATTGTTTAAATGATGTTGCGGTTGATCTCACAGCTACCGCTGATCCGGGAGGAACACTCAACTGGTATGGAACAGATGCGGTAGGAGGAACAGCTTCACCTACTGCTCCTATTCCATCAACAGCTGTTGCAACTAACACAACTTATTATGTTTCTCAAACTATCGGAGGATGCGAAGGACCAAGAGCTCCATTAGTTGTAACAGTTAACCCACTCCCAACATTTACTCCACCTGCTAATGCAACTTATTGCGAGGGAGCAAATGTTCCTGTTGCAAACTTAACAAGTACACCAGCCGGCGCTTCTTTTGCCTGGACAAATACCAATACATTGATTGGTTTGGCGGCGAATGGAACCGTTAATATACCTGCATTTACTGCTACCAATGGTACCAGTTCTGCTATAAATGGTGTTGTAGCAATTACTCCTACATTGTTAGGATGTGTTGGGGCAACTCAATCTTATACTATTACAATAGATCCGCTTCCTGTATTAACTGCAGTTCCCAGTGAAACTGTTTGCGCAAATGTAGCTTTTGCTGCTGTCAACTTTAGTTCTACTCCAACAGGTGCTTCCGTTAACTGGACAAACAGTAATGCAGGCATCGGTATTGGTGTATCCGGCAACTCTGATATTGCATCTTTTAATGGTATTAATGCAGGTGCTGCGGCAATTAGTGGTAATTTTTCAGTTACCCCAACTTTGAGTGGTTGTGTGGGATTGCCAATTACATTTACTTTAACGGTAGATCCTATCCCCACTTTAACAGCTGTGCCAAGTGAAACAGTTTGCGCAGGAGATAACACAACTGCTATTAATTTCACAACAAACCCTGCAACAACACCAGTGGTTAGCTGGACTAACACAAATGGATTAATTGGTGTTGGTTCAAGTGGCTCCGGAAACATTGCCTCTTTTGCCGGAGTAAATGGAAGTGCAATTACTGTTACAGGTGATTTTTCTGCCACTGCAACTTTAAATGGATGTACAAGTTTACCTCAAACTTTCACTATCACTGTTAATCCAATGCCGGTTCTAAACCCTATTGGAAGCCAAACAGTTTGCGCAGGTGCTGTTACAAATGCTTTGAATTTTACTTATGTTCCGGCAGGATCAACGGTTAACTGGACCAACTCTGATGCAACAATTGGTGTTGGTGCAATTGGCTCAGGTAACATACCAAGCTTTAACGGTATAAATGCCGGTTTGGTTTCTGTAACAGGAAATTTCTCTGCAACTGCAACATTAAATGGCTGTACAAGTACCCCGGAAACGTTTTTAATAACTGTTGACCCTTCACCAACTTTAGCTGTAGTTCCCAGTGAAACAGTTTGTGCAGGTGCATCAACAACAGCAATCACCTTTACTCAGGCTCCGGCTGCTGCTACTGTAAACTGGACAAACAGTGACGGTACTATTGGAATTGTAACAACCGGTTCAGGAAATATTGCAAGTTTTGTTGGAGTAAATGGTGGGTTAACTACTGTATCAGGAAACTTTTCTGCAACTGCAACTTTAAATGGCTGTACCAGTGCACCTCAAACATTTACTATTACTATTAATCCAATGCCAACTTTACCGGCGATAACCAGCCAATCGGTTTGCGCAGGTAACACAACCACTGCAATTGGCTTTATCCCTTCTCCTGCTGCATCTACAGTAAACTGGACAAATTCTGATGCAAGCATTGGAATTGGCGCTGCAGGTTCCGGAAACATTGCTCCGTTTACCGGAGTGAATGCAGGCATAACTGTTATTACGGGTGATTTTTCTGCAACTGCTACACTTAATAACTGTACAAGTACTCCACAACTATTCTCTGTAACAATAAACCCTTTACCTACACCTGCTGCTAGTAATTTAGGTAACCCTTTTTATTGTGTGAATGGAACTTTTACATTAGATGTGAATCCGGTTGGTGGAATTGGACCTTATAGTTATAGTTGGACAGGACCGCTATCCTACTCTTCCATTGCCCAAACAAATACGGTAACTTTAATATCTGTTCCGATGTCGGGTAACTATACTGTTGTAGTTACCGATATTAATTCTTGCGTTGGTCAGTCCACCACAAACGTAGTTGTAAATCCTTTGCCAATTATAACTGCAAGCAATAATGGTCCTTTATGTGTTGGGCAAAATTTGATTTTAAGTTGTACTCCCGGTTCTTTCTATTCTTGGTCGGGACCAAACGGATACAATTCTACTTTAGCTAATCCAACGATACCAAGTGTTACAACAGGTGATGCCGCAATGTATTCTGTTATTGTTACAGATGCCAACGGCTGTCAGGGTCCTGCTTTCACTCCGGTTGTGGTTAATACAAATCCTACTCCTGTAGCGAGTAACAATGGACCGGTTTGTTTAAACACTACATTAACATTGTCACTCGATCAGGTTTACGCTTCTTATTCCTGGACCGGGCCAAATGTTTTTGTTTCCAGTTCAGCAAGCCCAAGTATCAATAATATTACTAATGCAAGTTCGGGAATTTATGATATTACTGTAACAGATGCAAATGGTTGCACGGGAACTGCAAGTACAACCGCTTCAATAAATCAATTACCAACTGCTGCATTAAATTCAATCAACCCGGGTTGTGCACCCATTTGCAGAGACTTTTATTTAGCTTCATCAAGTAATTTAATTGGTTATAGTTGGAGTTTGGGAAATGGTTTTGTTTCAGGAAATGATACTATTTTACAACATTGTTATGAGTCACCGGGAACATATCCTGTATCCTGTTTTGTAACTGATATCAACGGTTGTAGCGATACTATACATTTTGCCTCAATAAATGTTTATGAAGTTCCTGAGCCACAATTTACTTTCGGACCAAGTGAAGTTACCATTTTAGAACCGGAAATTAATTTTGTAAACCAATCCATTGGAAGTAACATTGTTAGCTATGCATGGGAATTCGGTGATCCGTATCATAATACATCCGGTTTAGTGAACCCTACTTTTACCTACAGTGATGTTGGAACTTATGATGTTACTCTAACTGTAACCAACAATTATGGTTGTATTGATTCTATCACTCATCCTGTAACTATTCCGGAAGGCTGGGCAATTTATGTTCCTAATGCTTTTTCACCAAACGAAGATGGTTTTAATGACAGCTTCTATCCTCAGGGTGTTGGTATTGATGAAAAAAACTTTCAAATGTGGATCTTTGACAGATGGGGTAATCAGATTTTTTACACAACTAGCTGGGATCAACACTGGGATGGAAAAGTAGCAGGCCACGACAATATAGTTCAACAAGATACTTACATCTGGAAAATTAATGCGAAGAGCTTCAAAGGTGATAAATTTAATGAAGTTGGACATGTTCATGTAGTACGCTAGAATATTCAGAAAATAAAAATCCCCCGTTCTTCGACTAGCTCAGCAGGACGGGGGATTTTTTTTGGTCTACATTTCGAATAAACCAGGGATTAATCGCATTAAGACAAGTAGTTCATTGTCAATAATAGCTCCTACTGTTTAAGTTCGCCTAATTTTCACAACCTTACTTCACATACTCTCTAAACACCTGATTTAATTTCTTAAGCAGGAAGAACATAACTACTGCAGCAGACAATAACAATATTACATTCACCATAAAATAAAGCATCTTGTTATCATAATTATCCCAAAAGGTTGCCAGGATCCCACTTAACATATTTCCAATAGAAGTAGACAGGAACCATCCTCCCATCATCAATGCAGTTAAACGTGCAGGTGATAGTTTTGATACCAAAGAAAGTCCCATTGGACTCAGGCATAACTCCCCTATTGTAACAACTCCGTACGTTCCTATCAGCCATAATATACTTGCCTTTTCCTGACCGTTATGACAAACATACACCGCTGCCATCATTACAAAAGGAGATAAGCCGCTGATCAGTAATCCCCAGCCAATTTTAGATGGTGTAGTAGGTTCTTTTCCTTTACGTCTCAGTAATGCAAAAAAAGCAACAACTATGGGTGTCAGCAATATAACCCATCCAGGATTAATGGATTGAGATAATTCTGTTGGAATCAAATAAACCGATTCATTCTTCTTTGGCATTCGGTCGGCTGAAACATTTTTGAAATAAGGCGGAAGGTCTTTCCCTTTTATTGTATCGGGTTTAATTTTTTGAGTTACCGGATCAAGTTTCGGAACAATTATCAGCCTGAATTGTTCGTCTGTTATAGGGCGAATTTTATCTGTTGCCTTTAGGGTGTCAACAATACTTAACTTTGTTGCAAGAGGTAAAACCGACGCGGGCATTTCTCTTTCAGTATACAATTGCATCCATTTGGTAAGTGCAGTTCCGTTTTGTTTAAACACAGCCCAGAAAACAATCACCACCAAAAAAATCACATACATGGTACGTATCGGTTTTTTTTCTGCTGATTCTGCCTTTTTATACAATCTGAAATAGAACCAGATGATTGGTAAACAAGCAAAAATAAATGCATCATTTGCATCTTTACCGAAAATATTCCCCGGGATTTGCCAACCAATTAATGCCGCAATTAAACTTGGCAACAAGGTATAACCAAAGATCTTTCCAAGTGATTGGTCAGTCGGTTTCAATGGTTTTAATATATCAACATGCTTGTAATGTTTATTACCGGCTATAAATATGATAACTCCAATAAACATTCCAACACCGGCTGATGTGAAGGCTCCCTTCCAGCCATAATTATTTCGCATAGCTGCGGCAATAAATGTACAAATGAAGGCACCAATATTTATCCCTGAATAGAAGATATTATAGCCTGCATCTTTTTTGTCTTTATATTTTTCTTCGTTATATAAATTTCCGAGGAGTGTAGAAATATTAGGTTTAAAAAAACCATTACCGAGTATGACTAACCCAAGAGCAATATAAAATACAGTGATATTATGAACTCCAACCAAACAATAACCTGTACCCATTAAGAGACCTCCTATAATAATAGAGGTTCTATATCCCAGTTTTCGATCAGCCAATAAACCACCAACAAAAGGTGTAAGGAACACCAGTGCTATAAAAACACCATACAAGCTTGAGGAGTCTTTCATGTTCATTCCCCAGCCACCACCGGGAACGTTATCTGCCTGCAGGTACAGCATAAAAATTGCTATCATAAGGTAATAACCGAAACGCTCCCACATCTCTGCAAAGAACAAAAAATATAAACCTTTAGGATGTTTGGGTGTTGAACTCATAGTTTAAATGTGTGAATCTTTAACCAATTAGTAATTTCTTCGATAGATGATTTTCCAGTTGTAACTTGAATCACAAAGTCATATTTCTCATCTTGACTTGCTTTAATATCATACCTTTCAGAAAGCAGTATTAATCTGGCAAGTGTATATCCAGTCCTTTTGTTTCCGTCAATAAAAGGATGATTAATTAAAATACTCTCCAAAATTGCTGCTGCCTTTTCGATCGGCCCCGAGTATAAATCTATTCCATCAAAGGTTGCAAAAGGTCTGTTAATGGCAGATTCCAGTAGCCAATGATCTCTTACTCCTTGAGCACCGCCATAATTTTCAATAAGTTTGGAATGGATAAGTAATACAACTTCCTTTGAAATCATTGAGCAAGTTTCTTTAATAATTCATCATCCTCTAAAAGAACTTTAGAAAGATTCTTCAGTAATGATAAATCAGTAACATCTTTACGTTGAAGTTGATTAAGTAAATCTAATATTGGCGCAAGAAATTCTTCCGGAATCTCTTCGATTTTCTTATTAATTTCGTTTTTTATCTCTTGCTTTCCCATAGTCAAATTTACAAAAAGAACCCAATATTTACAATCCTTTAATACAATCAACAAAAAACTTTACCTTCTTAAAATCTGTATCCGGATACAATCCATGACCAAGATTTGCAATGTAACGTTGTTTACCAAAAGCTTGTATCATCTTTTTTGCTTCAGCTTCGATCACACTTTCATCGGCATACAACATACACGGATCCGCATTTCCTTGTAAGGTTTTATCTTTACCAACAATTGCCCTGCATGCATGCGGACTCATGGTCCAATCCAACCCAATAGTATTACACTTTGTTTTGGCAATATCCATTACAGCAAAGTGAGCGTCTTTTGCAAACACAGTAACAGGAACTAATCCATGTACTGCATCACAAATCATAGAAATATATTTTAGTGAAAATTCGTTATATTGTTCTTTACCCAAAACTCCTGCCCAGGAATCAAAGATCTGCAACATATCTGCTCCTGCTGCTACTTGTGCCTTCAGATAATTGATTGAAGATAGAGTGATTTTCTCTAATAATTTATGTGCTAATGCAGGGTGTGTATATAAAAACTTCTTTGCCTTACTGAACGTCTTACTGCCACTACCCTCTATCATATACGCAAATAAAGTCCAGGGCGCGCCACAAAAACCAATTAAAGGGACGCGGTTATTCAGGTCTTTCTTCGCGATCTTAATTGCATCTAACACATATTGCAATTCATTTCCATCAGCCACATGCAGATCGTCAATATCTTTTTCTATCTGAACTGTTTTTTCGAACCAAGGACCTTTGCTTTCAATCATTTGATAAGGCAATCCCATTGCTTCAGGGATAACTAAAATATCAGAGAAGATAATTGCCGCATCTACGCCCAAAATATCAACAGGCTGAATAGTGACTTCTGCAGCCATCTCTGGAGTTTTAACAAAATCAATAAAACCCTTTGCTTTGGCTCTTACGGCTCTGTACTCAGGTAAAATCCTGCCTGCCTGACGCATTAACCAAACCGGAACACGTTCTACTTCTTCTCCTCTTGCTGCTCTTAATATAAGATCATTCATTTAGTTTCGAGTTGGAAGTTTCGAGTTGGAAGTTTCGAGTTACTCTAAAACTCTACGCTTCTAACTTTAAACTATTATCTTTTTAATTCAAAATTTTTGTAATGTTTTACTTCTTGTTCCTCAGCAATAACTTCTGTAACCTTTGCCAAGGGTGGTCCTATGTAACACCATTCAATCAGTTTATTAATATCCTCTTCCTTTCCTTCTGCTTCAATATACACATCACCATTGGCAAGATTTTTAACCAGACCGCTCAGATGCAATTTAAGTGCTCTGGAATGTACAGAGAACCTGTAGGATACACCCTGCACCCTACCCTTTACTATTATTGAGTAATGGCGTATCACTTATTCAGAACCTCCAGATTGCGGTGCTCTGTTTTCGTTAATTCATCTTTTGATAATGATTTAAAGTACTCATAGGTGATTTTTAAACCTTCTGCACGTGATACTTTTGGTTCCCAACCTAAAATTGTTTGAGCCTTTGTAATGTCAGGTCTACGTTGTTTTGGATCGTCTTTTGGTAAAGGTAATGAAATCAATTTTTGATTTGCTCCTGTAAGCTTCAATATCTCTTCACCAAATTCTTTAATAGTAATCTCACTCGGATTACCAACATTAACAGGCATGTGATAATCGCTCATTAATAAACGATAAATACCTTCAACCAAATCATCCACATAACAGAAACTGCGGGTTTGGCTTCCATCACCAAACATGGTTAGATCTTCACCGCGCAATGCTTGCCCAATAAATGCAGGTAATACACGTCCATCATTCAGACGCATGCGTGGACCATATGTATTAAAGATTCGTATAATTCTTGTTTCCAATCCATGCGTATCATGATAGGCCATGGTAAGAGCTTCCATAAAACGTTTTGCTTCGTCGTAACAGCCACGGGGTCCAACCGGGTTTACATTTCCCCAGTATTCTTCCGGTTGAGGATGAACATGTGGATCTCCGTATACTTCGCTGGTAGATGCAACCAACACACGGGCATTTTTAACACGTGCTAATCCCAATACATTATGCGTACCTAAAGAAGATACTTTTAATGTTTGAATAGGAATTTTTAAATAATCGATTGGGCTTGCGGGTGATGCAAAATGTAATATGAAATCCAGCTTACCGGGAACATGAATAAATTTACTTACATCATGATGATAAAATTCAAACTGTGGCAACTTGAATAAGTGCTCTATATTTTTAAGATCTCCTGTAATAAGGTTATCCATCCCTATCACAAAAAAACCTTCTTTTATAAATCTATCGCAAAGATGCGAACCTAAAAAACCTGCCGCACCTGTAATTAAAACTCTTTTCTGCATAAAATAATTTGTTTAAAATCTTAATCTGTAAAATTAACTATTAATCCCACTTATTCAACTATCATCTTTTTAATAAACCTGTTTCCATCTATGGATAAAACAATAAAATAAACTCCCGATGAACGTTGATAATTGTTTAAATCGATTTGCTGCACCCCTGAACCTAATTTTTTGTTCATTACCGTATCCACTTCCTTGCCGAGTACGTCCAAAACTTTAACTGAAATATCGGATGACTTTGTTAAAGTAAACTGAAGGCTCGTTGTTTCTTTAGAAGGATTAGGAAATAACTGAAGATTTAAGGTGTTTTCGTATTGCTCATTAATACCAACAACGCTTTGAGCGATATTTATATCATCGATGTAAATATTGTTTTTATTTCCTGCTGCATCGCTTGTAAACACAAATTTAAAAAACACATTACTTTGTGTATTGATCGCACTCACTGATACCGTTTCTGTTCTCCAGTCGTTTGCCGATGTTGGCACAAATGCACTTGTAGTTGTTCCGGCAACTGTTGATAAAGAAGATCCTGTTTTCGCATAACGCTGCAACCATGTTTGCCCACAATTGATAGAAGAAAATACTTGCAGTTTTTCATTTGCAGAAGTAGTTGATCGTTGATAAGCTAATTTAAAAGTGAAGGCTACCGGAGGGTTAGCTGAATTGATTGCATTGAGATCGAAGCTTGGTGAATATAAAACTTCTATATCTCCAGTTGTATTTGTAAAATTATTGATCATTGCAGATTTGGTACCTGATGAAGAAGCAGTTGATGTTTCTACCCATGTATTTGCATCCATACTATTCTCTGTGATCCAATCTGTACCCGGAATAGTAGATACTTCAAATCCTTCATTAAAAACACTTGAGTAATCTGCCGTGTTACTAACAATTGAAATGTAATTACTCTTTGATATATTGGAAGTTCCACCGGTATTAGTTGCCGTATAAGAAACAGCGTATAGACCCGGACTCGCATAGCTTACTGTAGGCATCGAATCGGTTGAAGCATTTGGTGTTCCTCCCGGGAAATCCCAATTCCAAATTGTTGGATGAGAATTTAATGTGTTATCTCTGAATTGAATGGATTGGCCGGTACAATAATTATATTTATTGTTAACTGTAATAAAATCTGCAACCGGTGCACAAACCTGTGGATTAGTAACACCAGTCGCTAACAAATTGGAAGGGCTTACTAAATTATCTCTTCCTGAATTAGCACCTGTAGCTATTACATTGCGCATAAGGTTTTTTTGCCCTATGGTAAACATTTTATCACAATACGAGTACTCCATATAATTCTGTACATTTTCAGTTACGCCCGGGGTGCAAACCTGATTGTTTGTTAGATTACACGAGGACCAACCCATTGTAACGGGAGTATCACCAACTCCATCATCTCCACAAGCAACACCCGGATCATTAGTACCACCCCAAACGTGGTCGAGCCCCAACCAATGACCAACCTCATGTGTTAATACACGTGAAGTAAAAGGAGAACTGCTTCCTATGGATCCAACATAGCTATGCAATGAAACTACTGCGTCGGCAGGGTTACCTGCTCCCAGCCATCCGGGGATATAAGTATAAGCTGCTGCACCCGGAAAATCAAGTGTTTTACATATATAAAAACAAAGATATTTTTGCGGATCCCATAATCCCGGACCAACTCCTGTATAACTATATGAAGCGTCAAAATTGGTTGCCGGTGTATTATGTCTGATAATACCGTTGGTGCAGTTACCATCAGGGTCAATAGTTGCTAACCTGAATTCTATTTCAATGTCAGCCGCAAGTTGTTTAAATTCGGTAACAATATCCGTTGTATCGGGGTTTAATTTTCTGTAATCCACATTTAAGATTCTAACGGCATCTTCTACCTGAGCATTTGAAATGTTTTCTCCTCCACCCTGATGCAAAATATGAAACACAACAGGAATTATATAAACATTTCCACCGGCTGTTTTAAAAGAATTGAGTTTTTCTCTTTGTTTAGTTGTTTCCTCAACTCGTTTGGCGAATTTTTTATCTGTACTTGCCTTCTTTAGCATTGCCTCTGTAGAAGCACACTTATTCATTTCCTGAGCTTGCCCTAAAACTGAAACGACCAGAAACGTTATTACTAATCTTATTATTTTTTTCATCTTACTTTATTGACCCTACAAAAGTAATAAGGCACAGGGATTTCCTGTGCCTTATTACTGATTATTTTTAATTTACTTATTCAATAATAATTTTTCTGATAATAGTCTTTCCGTCAATTGTCAATTTCGAAAAATAAACTCCCGAAGCTAACTTATTGTTTGATCCAAATGAATAATCATAAGAACCGTTTAATAAGTCTTTGTTTACAACCATTTCAAGCGTTTTACCCAAAACATCAACTAATTCAAGTTTAACAGAATGCTTCTCTGTTAATTCAAAAGCCACGTGAACTTCTCCGTTACCCGGATTTGGATAAACATTGTAACCCAGCGAAGATTCAAACTGTTCTTCTATTCCTACGCCATTATTAGTAATATTAATATCATCAATATAAATATTATTACTCTCACCACTGTCATCAGAGGTAAAAACAAATTTGAACCACACATTTTGTTGAGCGAGCAAAGAAGAAATTGCAACAGTTTCAGTTCTCCACTGAGACGCTAGTGTAGGAACAAATGGACTTGTGTTAGCTCCCGTAACGTTTGCTAAAGCAGAACCTGTTTTTGAATAACGTTGATTCCAGCTTTGTCCACAATTGGTAGAAGAGAAAACCTGAAGTTTTTCACTTGCGGTTGTTGTTTTGCGTTGGTGAGACAGTTTAAAGGTAAACACCAAACCCGGGCTGACAGCGTTCATTGCACTTAAGTTATAAGTAGGCGTATAAAGTATTTCAACCGCATTGGTGGAATTCGTGAAATTATTTATCATCATAGAGTTAGTACCTGTGCAAGCTGCAGTTGTAGTTTGTGCCCACGCAGGTCCACCACCTGTATTATCTATTGTCCAATCAGCATTTGGAACTATTATACTCTCATAACTTTCAACTAATGTATTTTGAATACTTGCGGTGCTACTGCTAACTACTATTAGATTACTTTTTGTAACAACATCAGTACCCGCACTGGTTGTTGCAGTATAAGTTACAGAGTAAACTCCAGGAGTGTTGTATTGTATAGTAGGCATTGAGTCCGTTGAAGTACTTGGTGTTCCACCGGGAAAATCCCAACTCCATCCCGTTACTGTTGCATTCCATGTAGAATCTTTAAACTGTGTTGTAGATCCTGCACACAAATAAACTTTATCGGCAACTACTTCAAAACCTGCATCAGGAACACAAACAATTGGACTTGTAACTCCTGTGTTATTAAGATTAGTTGATGAAGACAATGTGCTTCTTCCGGAGGTTGTAGATCCTAATGCTGTTCTCATACGGGTAACCTGGCCATCGGTAAACATCATGGAACAATAGGAGTAATCCATATAATTCTGATAATTTTCGAAAGCTCCTGTGTTGCATACTTGGGAACCGGTTGGTGTAGGGCAATAATCCCAACCCATTGTTATAGGTGTATCTGAAACACCTTCATCACCACAAGCTACTCCCGGAGAATTGGTGCTCCCCCAAACATGAGGTAAATTAAACCAATGCCCAACTTCGTGAGTTAAAGCTCTTGATTGATTAACATTTCCTGTTCCTATAGAACCAATATAGTTATGTAAAATAACGATTGCATCATGAGCATTCCCTGAACCCCATGTTCCAGGACGATATGTATAACCAGCTGCACCACTACTAATTGATTTTACAGAATAAACATTCATATACTTGGTTGGGTTCCATTTACCCGCTGTGGTTCCGGTATAAGGGCAGTTATCTCCACTTGTCCAGTCTGTTAAAGTATTATTATAATAAACAATTCCATTTGTACAGTTTCCCAGAGGGTCTTTGGTAGCGAGATAAAATTCAATTTCAGCTTTTCCAAAAATCGATTGAAAAGCGGATATTATATCAGTACTATCCGCGTTTAATGCTGCATAATCCCTATTTAAAATAGCTACTGCATCTTTTACCTGCTCCGGAGTTATTTTTTCAGAGCCATCCTGATGAAGAATATGAAATACCACCGGAATCTTAATGATGGTTGCCTGAACACTATTATTACCTGTGGTGTTTTTTTGCGTCTCATTTATGGAGTACCCATTTTTGAAGTTCTCGTATCCTATTTTAAAAGCTTTTTTGTCGGCTTCTGCCAATTCCTTATCGCTTTTTTCAATTCTAGCTCTTGCCTCAGGGTTATTTTTAAATACTTCGTTCATGGCTTCTGTGGTACCACAGAATTTATGTTGTTCCTGCGCAAGAGAAACAAAGCCTATCAGGCCGAATGCAATAAATAACGATTTTTTCATTTTGTTTAATTTTAAAAAATCATTTCCCTTAAATGGGGAAATGATTTTTTGATTTATTGTTTTATTCTACAATTATCTTTCTTATGATTGAATTGCCATCAATAGTAAGTTTCGCAAAATAAATACCAGAAGCAAGTTTTTGATTAGCTCCGAAAGCGTAATTATAAGAGCCAACGTTTAAATTTGAATTAACTGCTGTTTCAAGCGTTTTACCTAAAAGGTCAACCAACTCCAGTTTAACTGAATGTTTCTCAGTAAGGTCAAAAGAAACATGCATGTTACCATTATTTGGATTTGGGAATACAGTGTAATTTAATTGATTTTCCAGGTGTTCTATTATTCCAACACCATTGTTCGACATATTTATATCATCAATGTAAATATTATTACTTTCTCCGCTATCATCAGAAGTAAACACAAACTTGAACATTACATTTGTTTGAGCCTGCACTGCTGATATAGCAACTGTTTCTGTTCTCCATTGAGTAGATAAAGTTGGAACAAAAGCACTTGTATTTGCGCCTGTAACGTTTGCTAAAGCGGATCCGGCTTTGTTATAACGTTGAGTCCATGTTTGTCCACAATTGATGGAAGAATATACCTGAAGCCTCTCACTTGCAGTGGTAGTTTTACGTTGGTGAGACAGTTTGAAAGTGAATGTTACGCCCGGAGTAGCTGCATTGATTGCGGCAATGTTGTATGATGGAGTATAAAAAGTTTCAACAGCACTGGTAGTATTAGTGAAATTGTTGATCATCATTGATTGTGTTCCTGTTAAAGCTGCGGTACCTGTTTGCGCCCAACCCGGACCACCATTAGTGTTATCCACTGTCCAATCCGCATTTGGTACAGTAATACTTTCAAAACTTTCTACCAAAGCAGTTTGATTGGTAGCAGTACTGCTGTAAACGGTTATGTAACCGGCTTTTGTTATTGTGTTTGATCCTGCAGAGTTGGTTGCAGTATAAGTTACAGCATATACTCCAGGAGTTGCATATGTTACAACTGGGTTTTCATCTATTGAAGTAGAAGGCGTTCCACCCGGGAAATCCCAGTTCCATGATGTAGCTACCGCATTCTGAGTGCTATCAGCAAATGTAACATTTGCTCCTGTACACGCATATCTTTTATCTGCACCAAAGTCAGCCACCGGAGCACAAACCTGCTGAACCCTGATACCTGTATTAATTTTGTTAGTAGAGGAAACTAACGTGCTTCTTCCTGATGTTGTTAACGTTAGCGTATAACGCATTCTTCTGCACTGCCCTAATGTAAACATCTTTGGGCAAGATGAATAATCCATAATATTTTCAACGTTTGCGTAATTGCTTGCATCACAAGAGTTCGGTGTAGCTGCCGGGCAAGTACTGAAAAATCCTAAAGTAATTGGTGTATCATCAATTGCACCGTATGGAGGAACATTACCCAAATTATCATTTCCACAACTTACACCCGGTTGATTTGTGCTACCAAATGTATGGGCTAAATTTAGCCAATGGCCAATTTCATGAGCTAAAGAACGAACTTCTTTACTTGGAATATCAAGGAAACTCGAGTTATAAATAATGCAATCATTGGCATTGCCTGATGGCCAGGTTCCCGGTCGATAGGTATAACCAACAATGGTTCCACCTCCTCCGCCACCTCCGTCAGTAATACTTTTTACTAAATAAATATTCATATACTTTCTTGGATCCCACTTTCCTGAGGTGGTACCTGTATATGCGGGTGAAGAAGATGTTTGATCCCAAACAGTGTTTGCATCGTAATGTCTGATAATTCCATTAGTACAATTTCCTAAAGGATCTTTGGTAGCTAACATAAATGTAAGATTACATCCTGTTGCTCTTGCCTGAAAAAATGGCTCAATAGTAGAAGTATCAGGGTCTAACTTTTGATAATCGATATTTAATTGATTAATTACATCATAAATAACCTGATTGGAAACATTTTCACCTCCGTTTTGGTGAAGAATATGAAACACAACCGGAATAGTGTCCATTGGAGAGGGTGGATCGCTCATTACCGAGTTTTGGCCAATTATTTTATTGGCACTTGGATCATTTTCCCAAGCGCCCATTGCCTTTTGAGCAGCTTCATAACGAGCCTTAGCTTCCGGATCTTTTGCAAACAATGCATTCATAGCTTCATCCGTCCCACAACGATGTGACCCTGTAGAATGTTTGTGCCCTTCATCCTGAATAGCAATTGTATTTAACTTTTGATTTTTTACCAAACTAACTTTTTTTCCTGTTTGAGCATTTAAAACAGAAAACCCTACCACCAAAGCAGCACTTAAAAATATACTTTTAACCATGTTATAATTCGATTAATTTTCGATAAATAAAGATAATAAAAATTACTTAAAAAAGCAATTTAACAATTAAAGGAAAAAATTGAGGTTAAGCGGTTATTTTAGGGCATTTTTGAGATCCTCAATCAAATCTTCTACATCCTCTACACCTACGCTTAATCGCAATAAATTATCGACTACTCCCGCTTTTTCACGTTCTGATTTAGGAATGGAAGCATGCGTCATTGTTGCCGGGTGGTTAATTAACGACTCTACTCCACCTAAAGATTCTGCTAAAGAAAAAACTTCAAAAGACGAAGCGACCTTAAAAGTGTCTTCTAAAGATGCATTTTTGAGCACAATAGATAGCATTCCGCCAAAATCTTTCATCTGTTTTTTAGCAATATGATGATTAGGATGGTCTTCAAATCCGGGCCAGTATATTTTTTCTATCCGTGGATGTGTCTTCAAAAACTCAGCAACTTTTCTTCCATTGTAACAATGACGTTCCATTCTTAAATGAAGAGTTTTAATTCCACGCATCACAAGGAAACTATCCATTGGTCCGGGATTTGCACCACAACTGTTTAAAATGAAATATATTTTTTCGTGAAGAGCATCGCTATTGGTAATTAAGGCTCCCATTACCACATCACTATGCCCGCCCAAATACTTGGTTACCGAATGCATTACAATGTCTGCACCCAAAGCTAAAGGGTTTTGCAGGTAAGGGCTGGCAAAAGTATTATCAACTGCCAACAATAAATTATTTTCTTTCGCAATTTTAGAACACGCTTCTATGTCTATAATTTGCATGGTAGGATTGGTTGGTGTTTCAGCCCAAATTAATTTTGTATTTGAGTTGATATATTTCTTGATATTTTCTGAATTTGTGAGATTAATAAAATGAAACTTTATTCCATAAACCTCATAAATTTTAGTGAACATGCGATATGAACCTCCATATAAATCATCACCTGTAATTACTTCATCGCCCGGTTTTAACATACGCATTACAGCATCAGTTGCGCCCATTCCACTACTAAAACATACACAGTGTTTTCCATCTTCCAATGCGGCAATGTTTTTTTGTAACGCTTCACGTGTAGGATTTTTACCTCGTGCATAACCGTAACCTTTGTTTACCCCGGGAGATTCCTGAACGTAGGTTGATGTTTGAAAGATAGGAGTCATAATAGCTCCGGTTGTTGGATCTGGCTCTGCGCCTGCATGTATTGCTTTGGTTCCGAATTTCATGTTGTTGTTTGTTTTTTACCACGGAGACACAGAAGACTCTGAGTTTCACGGAGGATAGTTTTAATTATTTATTAATTATAAAATCAGTAGTTAGTTTATTAGTTATGTTGTTCTTAGCCTGATCGCCTTAAATTACTACTTTCGTGGGCGAATTTACAAATTAAAGTTTCAATGAAGAAAATATACTACCTCTCCACATGCAGTACTTGCTCACGAATTATTAACGAATTAGGAATAAAGCCTAAGAAATTCGAAATGCAGGATATAAAAACGGAGCCGATTACCGAGAAACAATTGGATGAAATGGCTGCTATGAGTGGAAGTTATGAAAGTTTGTTCAGCAGGGTTGCATTAAAATACAAAACACTGGAGGTTAAACCTTCTAAAGAAAAAGAATACAAAAATCTGATCCTGGAAGAATACACTTTTTTGAAACGACCGGTTATTATAGTTGATAAAAAGATTTTCGTTGGAAACTCTAAGAGTGTGATTGCCGAAGCGAAAAAATCCATGTAATACAATGGCATGCAGATGACGCAGATTTTTTAATTCATTGTTTTTAAGAGTCCTTCCAGATTTACATCTGATTGCTCTCCGGTTTGCATATTCTTCAGTTTGAAGGTTTTGTTATTCATCTCTTCGCTTCCAACTATACATACAAATGGTATTTTCTTTTTATCAGCGTAATCAAACTGTTTGTTCAGTTTCTTATTATTATCGGGATACAATTCGCATGAAATATTTTCTTTTCGAAGTTTAGCCACAAATGGCAAAATATAATTTTGTTCTGTTTCTCCAAAGTTAACGAACATCAACTTTACCGAGGTTGATTGGTTAATGCTTTCCGGAAATAAATTAGCATCGTTCATTACATCAAAAATTCTGTCGATACCAAATGAAATTCCTACTCCACTCATGTTTTTTAATCCAAAAATCCCGGTAAGGTCATCATATCGTCCACCTCCTGTGATACTGCTACTTAAACTCCCCACATTTGCCTTAACTTCAAAAATTGCCCCTGTATAATAGTTCAGCCCACGCGCTAAAGTAATATCAACTTCAAGGATTGATGTTGACAAACCCAGTTCACCAATGGCATCAAGCACAATTGCCACTTCCTTAATACCTTTCATTCCAACTTCACTGGCAGAAAGGATATTTTCCAACATCACTAATTTCTCTTCATTACTTCCACTGATCTCAAATACAGGTTTCAATTTTTCGATCGCTTCATTTGAAAGTCCCTTCTCAGAAAGTTCCTTTATAACATTATCAACTCCGATCTTATCCAGCTTATCAATAGCTACAGTGATATCAATGATCTTATCTGCTTCACCTATAATCTCTGCGATACCACTCAATATTTTTCTGTTATTGATTTTAATGGTGGCAGCTAATTTCAGATCAGTGTACACATCATCCATCAGTTTCACAAGATCCACTTCATTCATTAGTGAGTTACTTCCTATCATATCTGCATCGCACTGAAAAAATTCACGGTAACGACCCTTTTGAGGTTTGTCGGCTCTCCACACCGGTTGAATCTGATAACGTTTAAATGGAAATGTAATATCATTTTGGTGCATTACGACATAACGGGCAAAGGGAACTGTCAGATCGTAGCGCAATGCACGTTCTGTAAGTATATCTGTATTACGGGAACTTTCTAAACTCAAATTAAATTCTTTTAGCAAATCTTCCTTTTTGCTGGATTCATGCATTCTTGAGTTTAAAATTTTAAAAAGCAACTGATCTCCTTCTTCTCCATACTTTCCTGTAAGAGTTGAAAGGTTTTCCATGGCAGGAGTTTCAATTTGTTCGAAACCGTACAAATTAAAATACTTTTTGATGGTGTCAAAAATGTAATTTCTTTTTTGCATTTCTACCGGTGAAAAATCGCGGGTTCCTCTTGGAATGGATGGTTTCATTACTTCAGAATTAATTGAAGGGCGAAATTAAGAATTAATGGGGAATTACGAGTGTCACAAACTTATTTTCCTTAGTATTGGATTGATTAAAGTTAAAATAAAAAGGTCATCGGGAAACCGATGACCTTCAAAAAATAAGATCTAAACCATTACCCCAACAAAACCTTCTTCACATCAGCTAAAATATCAAAAGCTGTTTCTTTGTCTTTAGCTTCCGCATAAGTTCTTAAAACGGGCTCAGTACCCGATGCACGGATCATTGTCCAGGTATTATCATCAAAGAAAAATTTGAATCCGTCAAGATCTTCAATACGCTGTACTTTGTATTTTCCGAATTCCTTGTATTCGCCTTTTTTGCATTTTTCAACGATAGCATTTTTTAATGCATCATCAATTTGTAAGTCGTTACGTTCAAACCAAAATGTTCCGGTAATATCGTAAACTTCCTGAATCAATTGTTTTAAACTCTTACCTGTTTTGGCCATAAATTCCCACAGTGTTAATCCCATCCAGATTCCATCGCGCTCAGGGATATGCCCTTTGATTGCTATTCCTCCACTCTCTTCACCTCCAACCAATACATCTTCGGTTACCATGATGCCACATATATATTTGAACCCGATCTTCACTACATCTAATGGCAAGTTATAATGTGCGCACATGTTATTGATCTTCACCGTAGTTGAAAAAGCGGTACACACTTTTGCTCTTTGCCCCTTATATTTAACCAGGTAATGGATTAATAATAAAATGATGTGATGAGAATCAACAAAGTTTCCTTCGTTATCGTACAATCCAATACGATCGGCATCTCCATCGGTACATAAGCCGCAATCAATATTACCGCTTGTTTTAATCAGGTTCGAGAACTCCAATAGATTTTTATGAATTGGCTCCGGTGCCTGTCCCATAAAGCTTGGATTGTAATCACCGTGCAAATGAACAATGTCCGGGAACAAACGTTTCATTACACGTTGCCCTGCTCCGTACATACTGTCGTATGCAAGCTTTAAGCCAGAATTTTTGATAGCATTCAGGTCAAAGCTCTCTTCCACTCTCTTTACATACAGATCTTCCAATGGAGCAATGATCAGTTGCCCGTTTTTCTCTGCCGCAGCAAGATCAACCGTTTCGTAATTGGTGTTTGCTTTCTCAGGAATAATGTCTTCTACTTCCTGAACATGCTCCGGCATCAAAGGTCCGCCATAACTTCCTTTTAATTTATAACCATTGTATGATGGAGGGTTGTGACTTGCTGTAAGTATAATTCCTAAGCTTGCTTTGTAATGAACTGTTCCTAATGAAACCATTGGTGTAGAAACAAAATCTTTTGCGAGATATACTTTGATTCCATGATCCAGTAAAACCCTTGTAGTGGTTTCTGCAAACAACTCACCGGCAAAGCGGCAATCGTGGCCAACTACAACCGATGGATCCTTAAAGTTCTTTTTTAACCAAACTGCTGTTGCCTCTGTAACACGTGCAACATTCTCAACTGTGAAATCTTTTGCTATGATGGCTCTCCAACCGTCAGTTCCAAATTTAATTTTTGTCATACTGCAAATATAATTATTAATATTATTTAATTTTTATTTAGAATAAATAACCGCAGCCTAAATAAAAAGTTGCGAGGTCCCGTGCGTTTAGTCTTTTTGCTATAGTTGTGGTAACATACTGAAATCTTCTTTCACTTGAAGTATTATTAAAATCTTCCGGCTTGGTTGGAAGAAAAAAACTTACTCCCCTGTTTACAATAATTCTATCATTAAATATGCGGTTCATTCCGAAACTGAATCCCCACCCAAAAGAATGGGTTTTGTAATATCCTCTTTCAGTAGCTAATATTGCTTGCTTACCTGTATACGGCGACAATGTTTCACTTACTAACTCCGTATCGGTGAATTTCCCCATCATGCTGCAATAACCCATGTTGATCTTAAAATATTTACCAAACGGGGCAAGTGCATTCTTCCCGTAAAAAGTTAAACTTCCCTGATAATAATGCCCGAAAACATTCAACTGTTTTCTATTGAATGAGTATGTATTTACCTCTCCTGTAGCAGCATCCGTAATATCCTCATCAAAACTAAAATAATCCTTAGATGCAGCAAAACTGTACATAAAGGCAATAGCGAATTTACGTCCCACTACCCTCTCCAGGTGTAAAGAATGGGTTGTATTAAAAGGAATCATAATTGATTCTTCAGCGGTTCCGCTAGGATAAGATCCCGTTTGTGATGGAAAAACCCTGTTTAAAAATGTAGGTCTTTTAAGTGCCGGACCAATATTTATCTGATAATTAATAAAATTTCTTTTTCCCTGATAACCTGGCACAATTTGGGCTTCAGAATAAAAAAAACTTGCACCCAAAACAGCTATAAAAATAAATTTTCTCATGCCTTATTTTTGTTTTGGTTTACTTTTAATAGTGAGCATTGTGTCGTAAACAAATGCATTTAAAAAATCTTTGGAATCGCTCAACCTTACAACAGATGTATTGGAATAGAGAATCTCATTATATTCGAGGTCGTAAACAACCGAAAAATAAAGTGTTTGCTGCTCTTTTCTGAAAATATAAGGGATCGTAAAAGGCGCAAATAAACCTCCTGAAAAAACAGTTAAGGCAACAGCCATCCCTATATTTTTCTTTTCTGTTCTGTTATTATAAACACCACTCCACAAAACATAACGGGTGTTATATTTTTTCTGCATCTTCTCTGCTGCTTCGTTACCTAAAATCATCATATTACGATTATAGCCATGTTCCATAAATTCAGACATCCAATCATTTAAAAGTGTGTAATCATTGTATGTTTCAATATCGTTGGTATTGAGTGTATGTGAATCAATAAAAACACTTTCTAACCCGGCAATTTTCGCGTTTTCCTGAAGAACCCCGGCATATTCCAAAAGTTTTTCTTCCGAGTCATAATACTTGTAATTATCCCTGTTTCTTTCATCGGTTTTAATATAAAAAGGGTCGAGTATGATGATCTTATCAATTCCAATCCCTCCTTTGTTTTCAATTGGTTTATACTTCAGTACTATATCATTGAACTTGCCATTCCTATAATCCTTATTACGCTCTTCAGCTTTGCCAAACTGCTCGGCAAACTCTTTTAACCTCAATAATTCGGTTAAAGAATATTTATCGAATTCATTTTCTAACCGGGCGTAATTAATCGAGTCGGTATTAACAACTTTGTTTCCTTTTATTTCAACAGTACCTTGTTGCTCACCAATACGTGTGATCTTAGAATCTATATCATCATCATCCAAATCATCCAATGATCGAAGCTTTTTCCTGATGGTATCTTGTTTTACTATAACTGTTGAATCAGTATTTAAAGTATCAATTACAACCGGAGTCATTTCCCTGATATATTCTGTTCTCGATGTTTTATTAAAATAGGCCGCAGTTGTTTCATTGTTAAGTGCCAAAAGCACAAATAACGAATCACACAATTGATTTAATTGCTTATCGCTTTTAAACTGATCTTTAAGTTTCCAATTATAATGAAGTGCTAAAATATTACTTTCAGAGGCGCTTAACTTATTTAGTAAATGATAAACCTGTTGTAAATTTCCTTCGGCTGATGAGTAATCGTAAGCTATATAAGAGTCTCCTGCAATATCAATAGTTGGTTCAATACATGGTTTATACTCTTTTTCTTTTGGAGCCTTTGATGCAGCAACATTAAACAATGCTTTACCAATCATTTTTTTAAGGTAAAGGTTGTTCGGATATTTTTTTAAAAGCACATAAGATTCATAAATACAGTCGGCATAATCTTCCTGTTGCAGATCAATATTACACAGCTCAAAACGGGCCATTTCTCTCATGGTATAAAACTGATCTTTGTTCACCAAAAATTTATCACGCCCATCATCCGAAAATTCGCCCAATTCCCTGCTCACATTATCTTTACGCTTTTTAATATTTGGGTGCGTACTTTTACTGTCATCGTAATTCTCGTCAACTTTTATAGGATTCAGTTCAGTTAAAAAATAGGAAGCCGGAAAAACCAGATTGCTGTCTTCAAAAAACTTCTTTTCAAACTTAATCTCATCAAAAGGCAAATAAGAATATTTGAGCATATTAAATGCTCCCGAAATGCCTTTGTAACTGTACTTGGTTTTCTTAAATACTTTTAATCCCTCCGAATCAGCCTCAAATTCGGCATCCTGACTGTATTTATACTTATCCAGGCTATTCCTTTTGTAAGATGATTTACCGGAGTTCATTACCACATAAGAATCAACGGAGTGTTTTTTTGTGAAATGAGATGCTTCGTGGCAAAGTATATATGCAAGTTGAGCCTCGTTATCCAATTGGGCCAATAAACCTACGGTAACAATTATGATCCCGTTATCTGCGGTAAATGCATTCACGATATCGCTTTTCATAACAAATATCTGAAGACCTTTTCGTACTTCGGGTACTTCTCTGAATGCTTCATCAGCTACTTTATTTACAAATAAAGATAAAGAGTCGTTAAACATGATCTTACCACTTCGTAATATCTGATCCATTTGAAAATTGGAGATGAGATAAAAATTCTCTTTCGCTTTTTTAGCAGTGGAGTTTCTCTCTTTTTTTACGGTGGCAATATCTTTATTGGCTTTTTCTGTGGCTGTCGTAGTATATATCTTAGGTAATTTGCCATTGGATAGCAATGGTAAATAATCCGAGTCAAACTGCTTGGTTTGAGCAATTCCCGACACAACAACACAGCAAACAAAACCAAGAACTATCTTAATTCTTCTAAACATCAATCAGGCTTTAGTGATTTAAAGATTATGATTTTTTACTATTCGCTTCCATTTGCGAAATGGCCATCATTTGTTTCATGGTGTTTTGCATACCTTCAGTTGAGCCATCCAGGAATATAACGTTCCCCTGACCTTGTTCTGCAAAGTTTTTGATAGACTCTGTCCACATACTGAACAAAATAAAGGAAGGATCCAATTCAGCATCGCTCATCATTTTAGCAGCACCCGACATACCTTTAGCTACTTCTTCCCTGAACAATGCAATACCTTGTCCACGCAACTGGGCAGCTTCTTTCTCTGCTGATGCAGCAATTTTGATCGCATTACCTTCGGCTTCTGCTGCTTTGGTTTTGGTGATTAATAAAGCCTGGCCTTCATTTTCAGCAGCAGCTTTTAAGTTATTAGAAGCAACCACTTTTGCCATAGAACGCATAACTTCTTCGTCAAAAGTAATATCGTTCAACTGAAGATCTATCAAATGATAACCCCAGCTTTCTAACACTTGATCTAATTGGTCTTTAACCGCCTCAACAATATCTCTTCTTACTATCAATACTTCCGATTGTTTTTTAGTAGCAACAAATGCACGAACCGATCCTTCGATTGAGCGAACAAGGGCTTGCATTAAGTTCTTATCATCAATAAACTTAAAAGCCACATTTTTTATTACCTCTTCACTTTGATTCAATACAGAATAAAGCAACATAGCAGTGAAATTTACATTTGCCTGATCAACAGTAACGGCCTGAAAACCAAGTTCAGCAGAACGATTCTGAATGCTTATCTTTCTAAAAACCCTTTCTATAAAAGGAATTTTAAAATTTAATCCCGGTGTAAGAGTGCGGTTATACTTTCCGAAAATTGTAGTTACTGCAACTGTTCCCTGTTGTACAGTTTTGAAACTTGTTAGAATAAACAAAAGGCCAAAAACGCCTAAAACAATGTATAATATCATATTCGATTTATTTTTCCCTAAATTAAGTATTTTTTCAGTAAAGAGAAGAAATTCCTGTTCAAATGTCTGTTAATCCGTACGAAAAACTTCAAAAATTGATTTTTGTATGGATTAACCTGACAAACTCCGTTTCGTCGGCTCACGATGTTAAAAGTTGGAGCCTGATAGGGTAGCTCGTCAGGCCCTCCGGCATTTTATTCAATGTGTATAAAATGGTTAATTATTTGATTGATTTTCAGTATAAAGTGTTTTTGCCATAACAGAGTTTTAGCGTATATTTGCCCACCGTTCTTTTTGGTGCTTATTACGAAAGGTGGAGGGACACGCCCTATGAAACCTTACCAACCCAGATTTAAGTTTGGAGTTTAAAGTTGTGAGTTAGTAGTACTGAACTACACACTCAATACAACCGACTCAAAACTAAGCTGAAGGTGGGAAATCGTTATTCTGTTTATGCAGAATGCAAATAAGTCGGAAACATTAGCTAATTTTTTATTAAACAATATAATTACTAATCCCTTCCGCATGCGTGTGAAGGGATTTTTTTATGGTTACAAGTGCAGAAAATAGGTTTTCAGACCGCGTAGAAAACTACGTGAAGTATCGTCCACACTACCCGCAGACATTGGTTGATTTGTTGCTTGGTGAGCAATACATTAAGCCGGATGCTCTTATTGCGGATATTGGATCTGGAACAGGTATATCTGCACAATTGTTTCTGCAAAATAATTTTAAAGTAATCGGTGTTGAACCAAATGAACCAATGCGTTTGGCTGCCGAAGAAATATTGAAAGAATCTTTAGAAAAAAAACAATTTGCTTCCATTAATGCAAATGCAGAACACACAAGCATTCAAGATAATTCCATTGATCTTGTAATTGCTGCACAAGCATTTCACTGGTTTGATAAAGAAAAATTTAAAACTGAATGTAAACGTATTTTGAAACCCGGAGCTCATGCTGCTTTGATATGGAATGACAGACAAACTGATACCAACGATTTTCTTAAACTGTATGAAGAATTTTTGCAAATGTTTGCTACTGATTACAAAGTGGTGAATCATAAAAATTTTCAGGACAAAAGTATTTTTGATTCCTTTTTTGGTGAGGGAAATTACAAGGAGTTTATATTGCCAAATTATCAGGATGTTGATTTGGTGGGACTTAGAGGGAGAGTACTTTCCTCTAGCTACATGCCCAACGAAACACACCCTGATTACCAGCACATGATGTACGTTTTGAGAAAAATTTATCTGCGTTATCAGGAAAATAATAAGGTACGATTAGAGTACGACACAAGAGTATACATAGGAACTATAAAATAAAACGAAGTAGGATTGCATGAGTAAGATTAAAGAAGAGTTAGAGAAAAGAATTTTAGTGATCGATGGAGCAATGGGATCTCTCATTCAGCAATACAAGCTGACAGAAGCAGATTTCAGAGGAGAGCGTTTCAAAGATTTTCATAAAGACGTAAAAGGTAACAACGATCTGTTGTGTATCACACGGCCGGATGTTATTGAAGAAATTCATAAACAATACCTAGAGGCAGGCGCAGATATTATTGAAACAAATAGTTTCAGCAGCACGCGTATCTCTATGGCTGATTACGATATGCAGGATATTTGTTATGAATTAAACCTGGCAGCTGCAAAAGTGGCACGTAAAGCCGCAGATGAATACACCGCTAAAACACCCGACAAACCAAGATTTGTAGCGGGTGCAATGGGGCCAACTACCAAATTACTTTCTATGTCGCCGGATGTAAATAATCCGGGATATCGTGCCATGTCTTACGATGAATTACTCGCTTCCTATAAAGAACAGGTGGAAGGATTAGTAGATGGCGGAGTGGATCTTTTATTATTTGAAACAATCACCGACACCTTAAATTCAAAAGCAGGATTATTGGCTGCACAACAAGTGTTCGAAGAAAAAGGAATTGAACTTCCTATCATGATCTCCGGAACGATTACAGATGCCAGCGGAAGAACTTTATCTGGGCAAACAACAGAAGCTTTTTTAAATTCAGTTGCACACGTTGATCTATTAAGTATTGGATTAAATTGTGCTTTAGGTGCAAAAGATATGCGTCCTTACTTAGAGGAACTGTCTAATAAAGCACCTTTTTATATCAGTGCTTATCCAAATGCAGGTTTGCCAAATCAATTTGGTGAATACGATCAGGATGCTCACGAAATGGGGCATCAGATCGAAGACTTCTTAAAAGCAGGGTTCTTAAATATTGTTGGAGGTTGCTGTGGAACTACTCCCGCACATATTCGCCGTATTGCTGAATTAGCAGCGCAAAGCAAACCTCGTAAAAAAGTTCAGCCCGATACGTTAATGCATTTGAGTGGATTAGAGCCGTACACCTTAACCCCGGAAAGTAATTTTTTAAATGTAGGTGAACGTACCAATGTTACTGGTTCAAAAAAATTCCTTCGTTTAGTTAAAGAAGGAAACTACGAAGAAGCATTATCCATCGCAAAAGATCAGGTAGATGGTGGAGCTCAGGTCATTGATATCAATATGGATGAAGGAATGTTGGATAGCGAACATGCCATGACACACTTTCTGAATTTAATCGCGTCCGAACCGGATATTTCCCGTGTTCCGATTATGATCGATTCTTCTAAATGGACGGTTATTGAAGCCGGGTTAAAATGTGTTCAGGGTAAAGCTATTGTAAACTCCATCTCTTTAAAAGAAGGTGAAGCTGCATTTATTGAACATGCTCATAAAATAAAACAATACGGTGCAGCTGCTATTGTAATGGCTTTTGATGAAGTTGGTCAGGCTGATACGTATCAAAGAAGAATTGATATTTGTAAACGAGCGTACGATATTTTAGTGAACAAAGTTCATTTTCCACCGCAGGATATTATTTTCGATCCAAACATTTTCCCTGTTGCAACAGGAATGGAAGAGCATCGGTTAAATGCACTTGATTTCTTTAACGCAACAAAATGGATCAAAGAAAATCTTCCTTATGCAAAAGTGAGTGGTGGTGTAAGTAATGTTTCGTTTTCTTTCAGAGGAAATGATCACGTACGTGAAGCTATTCACTCCGCGTTTTTATTCCATGCTATAAAGAATGGGATGGATATGGGAATTGTGAACCCATCACAATTAGTAATTTATGACGATATTGATAAAACACTTCTTGAATTAGTGGAAGATGTATTATTGAATCGCCGCGATGATGCAACTGAACGTTTGGTAGAGCACGCTGAATCTTTAAAAGGAATTACCAAAGAGAAAACTGAAAAAGATGAGGCATGGCGCCATGGAACAGTTGAAGAACGTTTGAGTTATGCCTTAGTAAAAGGATTGGTAGAACACATTGATGCGGATACAGAAGAGGCTCGCTTAAAACTGGGCAGACCTTTACATGTTATTGAAGGTCCATTGATGAACGGAATGAATGTGGTTGGTGATCTTTTTGGAAGCGGAAAAATGTTCTTACCTCAAGTAGTTAAGAGTGCGCGCGTAATGAAAAAGGCGGTTGCCTATTTAGAACCATACTTACAAGCAGAGAAAGAAGCGAATCGTTTGGCAGGTGTTGTTGGAAACGGAAGAACGAACGCGGGAAAAATTTTGATGGCAACAGTTAAGGGCGACGTACACGATATTGGAAAAAACATAGTTGGTGTTGTATTGGCTTGTAATAACTATGAGATCATCGACCTTGGTGTAATGGTTTCCTGCGATAAAATTTTAGAAGAAGCTAAAAAACATAATGTAGATGTAATTGGTTTAAGTGGGTTGATCACTCCGTCATTGGATGAAATGGTTCACGTTGCCAAAGAAATGGAACGTTTGAATTTCAAAACTCCCTTATTGATAGGTGGTGCAACTACTTCTAAAGTGCATACTGCCGTTAAGATAGCTCAGAATTATTCAGGTCCTGTAGTTCACGTAAACGATGCAAGTAAATCAGTTCCTGTTGCGGGAAGCCTTATTTCAGATGAATTGCGTGGTGCATTTATGGAAGAAGTAAATAAGGATTATGAACGAGTTCGTGTACAAAACAAAAACGCGCAAGCTCAAAACAAATTTATATCTCTGGCAGAAGCACGTTCAAATAAATTCCCTATCGATTGGAGTTCAAACGGAATCAGTAAACCAAACTTTATCGGAACCAAAGTATTGAATGGGTATGACCTGAAAGAGATTTCTGAATACATCGACTGGACACCCTTCTTCCACAGTTGGGAAATGAAAGGTTCTTACCCGAAAATATTAGAAGACAAAGAACGTGGTGTTGAAGCAAAAAAATTATTTGCCGATGCTCAAAAAATGTTGAAACAGATCATTGACGAAAAATGGTTGAGTGCAAATGCTGTTATCGGTATTTATCCTGCCAATGCAGTGAAGGAGGATGACGTAGAGGTTTACGATGAAAAAGGAAATGTGATCTCTACCTTCCACTCCATCCGTCAGCAAACTAAAAAGGCCCAGGGACAATATAATATTGCGCTTTCTGATTTCGTAAAGCCAAAAGATAATTCAGGAATTCATGATTATATTGGTGCATTTGCTTTAACAGCTGGAATGGGCATTGATGAACATGTTACCCGTTTCGAAAAAGATCATGATGATTACAGTGCTATTATGTTGAAAGCATTGGCAGATCGTTTGGCAGAAGCATTTGCTGAATTACTTCATAAAAAAGTTCGTAAAGAAATTTGGGGCTATGCAAAAAATGAAGATCTTAAAAACGAAGACCTGATAAAAGAAGAATATGCGGGTATTCGTCCGGCACCGGGTTATCCGGCTCAGCCTGATCATACCGAAAAGAAAACGATCTGGAAATTACTGGATGTAGAAAAAAACACGGGCATTGTTTTAACGGAAAGCCTGGCTATGTTCCCTACAGCAGCTGTAAGTGGGTTGTATTTTGCGCATAAAGAATCGCACTACTTCGGTTTGGGGAAAATCACTAAAGAACAGGTAGAAGATTATGCAAAGCGTAAAAACATGCCTGTGCAGGAAATAGAAAGATGGTTAGGCCCTGTTTTGAATTATTAATTATTTTTGATGTAAATTTCCAAGGATGCGTACTTTCGAAACGGATGTATATATAATGACTGTTCATGATGATCTGCTAATTGAGTTCAAGGTTAAAAAGAACAGGACTTTTAGGGATACAGATGTTTGGCAATCACGTGATCAGTCGGTTGAGTACATGCCGGGTAAAAAATTTTTCGTATTAATGGAAGCCGAAGAAAATTTTAACGCTACCGTAGAAGCGAGAAGAGCCGGGGCATCAGAAGAATATACCAAGCATGTTAAGGCATTGGCAATGTATAGCAACAAGCTGCACGAAACCATTATGGGTAATATGTTCTTGAAGATCAGCAAACCAAAAGTGGCAACAAAATTCTTCGACGATAGAAACAAAGCTATTGAATGGCTGAGATCTCAAATGTAGTTGAGAAAAAAATTGGCTTTTCTCAATTAAAAACAAGACTTTCGCATAATGTTTTGGTATTTCCTCCGATTAATTTTTTATCCTTATACAAGAGTCTTCTTTCGCCGCGCGCAGGGAAAAAACCTTCACCACCTTCGTGTTAAAAATCCGGTATTGATTGCTATCAATCACCCAAGTGCTTTTATGGATCCTATTGCGCTTTCCACAGTATTAGGACATCCAAGAACTTTTTATATGGCACGTGGTGATGCTTTCAAAAAAGGTATTGTTTCAACAATCCTAACTGCAACCGGTATCATTCCAATTTTCAGAATGAGAGACGGTGGAATTGAAGGAGTAAAAAAGAATAATGAATCATTTTCTATAGCATACAGATTATGGAACAAGAATCAGAAGATCATGGTTTTTGCGGAAGGTTTATGTATTCAGGAAAGAAGGTTGAGGCCTATCCAAAAAGGGACAGCTCGTATGGCTTTTGGTTTTATGGAAGAATACAAACGTGATGATTTTTTGATAGTTCCGGTAAGTTTAAACTACTCTCACCCTGCAGGATTTAATGGCGATTTATACTGCGAAGTGGGCGATCCCATTGCAATTAAAGAATACCTCCCACTCTATCGTGAAAACTCTGCCAAAGCGGTAAACGAACTTACGCGCACTTTGGAAGCTAAAATGAAAGCACTCTTGCCTCATTTGGAACACAAAGAAAATGACTTGATAATAGAACAGCTTCAGGAGATTTATAAACATCAGTATTTATCGGAAAATAAATTAGACCAAAGTAATCTGGATAATCACCACCAATACTGGCATACTGTTGCGAATAGATTAAACGATATCACTAATGAGTCTCCTGAAAAAGCCGATCATTTAAGAAAACTTACGAACGACTACACAAAGTTACTTAAGGAGAATAAAATTCTTGATGTAAATATTTACAACAGATCAATTGGAATTACCGGAAGTGCAAGCCTTTGGTTTATGCTGATCCTTGGTTTTCCTATTTATGCTATTGGTAAACTATTGAATCTTGTTCCATACTTAAGTGCTCAAGCTATTGCTAAAAAAACAGCAAAAAACATTGAATTTTTCACTTCAGTAAATTATGCGACAAGTGCTTTTATTTCTTTGTTTTATTTGGTAGCCGAACTGATCATTCTATGGAATGTTTTACCCCCGATACCTATTGGAATTTGGTGGGTCTTTCTTGCCTATACTGTTTTCAAGATCTTAATTGGAATGACTGCAATAAAATACTCTCGTTTTATGAAAGCTGCTTTGGGCTGTATCCACACCGGTTCATTGGAAAAGAAAAATCCAACACTGTTTAACAAACTACTCAGTCAGCGAAAAGAAATTTTGAGTAATTTAACAGGAAAATAGGCACTGATTGCCAATCAATTGAAGATTTGGCACATGCTTTGACTTATTAAGTGAAAAACCAAACAAAATGAAAACCAGATACAAAATAACTACAATAACTTCTGTAGTAACAGGTGCTTTGTGTGTTATATTGGTGAGTGCTGCGGGAGAGAAAAACGAGATCTATTCAACCGTTCAACAAATTCAGGAAACAAAAAACATAAAAGACCTTACACCTAAAACAAACGAAGCCTTTAAAGCAGGTGAGGTATTAACTTATAGATTGCACTACGGAGCAATTGAAGCTGCAGTAGCTACTTTAGAAGTAAAGCCTGATTTGGTTAAATTTGGGAACAGAGAGTGTTACCATATCGTTGGTACAGGTATTTCCAAAGGTAGTTTCGATTGGTTTTTTAAAGTACGTGATAAATACGAAACACATATTGATAAAACAGCTTTAGTTCCATGGATCTTTAACCGTAATTGTATGGAAGGCGGTTATGCGATTCACCAAAACTACATCTTTAATCATTATAGTAATAAAGTAGACGTTGGCGGCGGAGAAACTTTTCCGATCTCTGCAGGAACACAGGATATGATCTCCGCTTTTTATTCTGCCAGAAATGTAGATTTTTCCAATGCAAAAGAAGGCGATCTTTTCTCTTTGAATTGTTTTATCGACAAAGAAAACTGGCCACTCAAAATTAAGTACGTTGGGAAAGAAACTATTAAAAGTGATGTAGGAAAGATCAGATGTTTAAAATTCAGACCAATTGTACAAAAAGGCCGAGTGTTTAAAAAGGAAGAAGATATGACGATCTATATTTCTGATGATAAAAACCACATTCCAATCAGAGGTCAGGCTAAAATACTTATTGGCTCGGTAAAAATGGACCTTACCGGCTACAAAAATCTGACAAATACTTTGGCAAAAGTAGATTAAGCGCGCTTCATAAAAACGCCTGCTACAAAAGAAGAGAAAAGCCCAACCGACATGTAACCGAAAAGCAACCGAGTAACACTGTAAGTAGTAACGTATCTTTCATATTTCAGTTGTTCTCTCACCACTTCAAACATTGTAATACCTTTGGTGTGTTTTACTGCTTCTTTATACAAGGCATTATAATCTGTTTTAGCTACATATGCCTGTAAGTACGCCTGCATTTCCTGCACAAAGAAGAAATAATCAAAAGCAATCATAATACCGGCAGCAAATGAAACAAATGTTAAGCCCTGTCTTACCGCTTCTTTTCCACCAATAGTTCCACCGTTTGATTTTTTAACCATGTAAATGGTAAGTATAACAAATGGCAGAATCAGTGCCAGTGTAATTAAATGTGAAAGCCTGCCCAATGGCTGTTCCAACATTCCGCTATAAAAAACTCCTAACTTAAATCCTATACAAATTATACTGTAAACTATGGCAAGTATGATTGCTTTTTTCATTCTCTTCTTAAACTAATTGTTGTTGTTGAGTTGTGCGGGCAGTATTATTATACGACCACTTGTATTTTTTTCTCGATACCTTTCCGCTTTTGGGCGCACATTGAGTTAGTGATAAACAAAAACCAAGGCCTAAAACAATAACAATTATATTTCTTTTCATATTCATTAGTTAAAGATCATACATTCTTATTTTCGAAAAGGAATTACAATTACCCGTTCATACTAATCAGGAACTCCTCATTACTTTGAGTATTACGGATTCTGTCTTGTATAAACTCCATTGCCTCTACAGGATTCATATCACTTAAATGTTTACGCAATACCCAAAGGCGTTGCAAAGTTGCAGAATCAACCAACAGATCATCTCTACGGGTAGAAGAAGCAACAATATCAATAGCCGGGAAAACACGTTTATTTGCCAGTTTTCTATCCAACTGCATCTCCATATTACCGGTTCCTTTAAATTCTTCAAAAATTACTTCATCCATTTTTGAACCCGTATCAATAAGTGCGGTAGCTAAAATAGTTAATGAACCACCGTTCTCGATCTTACGTGCAGCACCAAAGAAACGTTTTGGTTTGTGTAATGCATTTGCATCCACACCACCGGTTAATACTTTACCTGATGCAGGAGAAACCGTGTTGTAAGCACGAGCCAAACGTGTAATAGAATCTAATAAGATTACAACATCATGCCCACACTCTGTTAAACGTTTAGCTTTTTCCAATACTACATTAGCGATCTTTACGTGTTTTTCAGCAGGCTCATCAAATGTAGATGAAACAACTTCTGCACGTACACTACGAGCCATATCGGTAACCTCTTCAGGGCGTTCATCAATCAATAAAATGATCAAATAAACTTCAGGGTGATTAGCAGCAATTGCATTGGCAACTTCTTTCAGTAAAACCGTTTTACCTGTTTTTGGTTGAGCCACAATTAATCCACGTTGCCCCTTACCTATCGGACAAAACATATCCATGATACGGGTTGAGATTGATTGATTGGCGTGACCTGTAAGTTTTAATTTTTCGTATGGGAATAAAGGCGTTAAGTAGTCGAAAGGCACACGGTCACGAACCCATGCAGGCTCACGTCCGTTGATCATATCAACTTTGATTAGCGGAAAATATTTTTCTCCTTCACGCGGCGGGCGGATAGTTCCATTAACCGTATCGCCTGTTTTAAGGCCGAATAATTTTATTTGTGATTGAGATACGTAAACATCATCAGGTGAGTTTAAGTAGTTATAATCTGACGAACGCATAAATCCATAACCATCAGGCATGATCTCCAATACTCCTTCAGCGAAAACAATACCATCAAAATTGTACTGATGATCTTCTTTTTGTTTTTGATGGTGAGGATGTTGATTAGGATTACTTTGGTTTCCGTCTTTTTGATTTTGATTTCCCTGATTAGGATTATTTTGATTTCCTTGATTAGGGTTGTTTTGGTTACCCTGATTAGGATTATTTTGATTCTGGTTTTGATTTGGGTTATTTTGATTCTGATGTTGGTGCTGAGGCTTTTTGTGTTCCGGACGTTGATCGTTTTGCTGACGGTTTTGATTAGGGTTGTTCCTGTTTTGGTTATGAGATTTAGGGTTTTCCGAAGTGGTTGTTGTTTCAGTAGCACTAATAACAGGGTTTACTTCTTCCTTGTTTGTTTCCGGTATCACTTCAGTAACAGGTTGAGGAATAACTTCCTGAATCTCATCCGCAAAAAGATCAACTTTCTCAATATTATCTTCATTCACCAAAGTATCTTCAATAGGATCCAATTTAACCTTGCGTGGACGTTTTGTTTTTTCTGTTTTATCCGCAATTTTTTCTGCTTTTTCTACCTTATCAGCCTTTGGAGCTTTTGCTTCTTTAACAGTAAGGGTGTTTTTTACTTGTGCAGCCAATTCAGGGTTTGCTGATTGAGCATCTACTATTAACACAATTAACTCTTCCTTTTTTTTGGTCTCGGATTTAACACCAATCTTTTTCGCAATGTCCTTTAATTCGGGCAATGACTTTTCATTTAACTCAAGTACTTGAAACATATTTGGTTTTGTGATTTTACAATTTGTTAAGCTGTTTTATAGCAATACTATTAAAAACAAACGGGGATTAGAACGAAGTATGGTTGTCGAAGAATAAAGATGAAATTTATTTATCTGAACATATTAAAATTCCCGAAACCGATAAAATTTGTATTGAATAAAATCGGGTGAAAATGAATAATTGAACAGAAATGAATATTTCTATAGCACAAATGTACATCTTTATTCGAAACAAACAAATGTGCGAAAAGGTTTTTTCAACAATTTGAGGCTGATAAAGTGACCTGGTAATTTTATTTAGAAGCCAACGAAAATGTCAGGTCGAGGGTTCAAATGTCGAAGTACAATTAGATATGAACCGCCTTTCTCGACTTCGCCCGAAATGACAATTCAGAGAAGAATGTCAGGTCGAGCGAAGTTAGGAACTTTTGCCAATGTTGGTGTTATCACCAACATGTATAATTACCCTAATTTCGTTGGTGATAACACCAACGCCGGCTTTAATGATAATTCAGCGGGAATGTCAGGTCGAGCGCAGTCGAGATCCTTTATTTAACCGGATTTCATTTATGCCTCTTCTCGACTTCGCTCGAAGTGACAATGGTTAGTATTATCATTAATATAGGAAGTGTTGTTTGGACTAAATACATTTCAAATAATCAAATGGCTCCAAACAGTCGAGGCATTTATATAGAGCTTTACAAGATGTACTTCCAAACTGGCTCACCAAAACGGTATTCTTAGATTTGCAACGTGGGCAAGCCAAAGATTTAGTCTTTCCTGTTAACCAGCTTTTATCAATAGTAGAATGTTCAGGCGGAACAATTCCATACACTCTTAACTTTTCTTTTGCGTGATCAGTAATCCAATCAGTAGTCCAGGGTGGATTAAAAATGGTATTGATCTTTATTTCAGCGTAGCCGTATTTTTTTAAGGTACTCTCAATATCATCTTCCATTTGTTTCATAGCAGGGCAGCCTGAATACGTTGGAGTAATGGTAACTTCCACCTTATTCCCTTCAACGCTTATGCCACGTATCACACCCAGCTCCACAATATCAATTACCGGAATTTCCGGGTCAGGGATCTCATGCAGATACCCCATTATTTTATTCTTTTCAAGATCTGAGGTTTCCAACATTACAAAATAAAAATTGCTGCAATTATCATTATAATAATAATGATAAGGTATTGCCAAAAATCAACAAAATAAGGGTGATATTTTTTAAAGAATTCTTTCATGGTAAAATCATCATGCAAAGATACGGAATTTTGATGGGAGATTTCTGATTTTAGATGTGATTGTCATTTTACTTTCGCTCATCTACAAGCCAATAATACAATAATCTGACGGTCTTCTGCTTACTTTTACGAAAAACTAAACCTGAAACTTCAAACTAGAAATAACAAACGTTTTATCTCCCCTCTTTCCTCCATCTTTTATAACAATCCATTATCGGAGCATAAAGATCATATCCATCATGAGTAATAATAAACTCATCCGTTACGGCGTAACAATACTTTTTGAACTTATAAAAATCGATAGTATCATCTCCGGTTAATTTCCTCAATATCTCAGGGTTAAATTTTTGTGCAACCTGCTCTTCCACAAACATCTGCTCAAACAAAGCCGCTAATTTTCGGTTTGCCCTACCCTTGTGACTGAATGCATCGTACATGGCTGTGATCGGGCTTTCTATCACATTTATTCCTTTTAATTTCGGTTTATTGATTACACGCTCCATGTATTCGCGCTCGTATGGTTTTATCTTAAAAGCATTCACACTAAAAGCTTCTAACGCATATATTGTTCTCTTTAATACAACCCTCAAATATTGTTTAGTGCTATCGTTCACATTCTTTATCCTTTGTACCAAAACATGTTTTTTGTAATAACCTAAAAAAGAGAACCTCAATGTATCCGAATCGTAACCCATAATGGTGAATTTTCCGTTAAAATCACTTACGCAGCCATTACCTGTTCTACTATTGATGGCGTATGCAAACGGTATGGGTGTTAAACTGTCTTCATCCAAAACAATACCGGTTACTTGAAATTCACGCTGTGCAAAGCCCGTAAATACAGAAATGAGAAAAGCGCTTATGAAAAGTAGTTTTTTCAGACAGTCTAAATATAGGGGTAAAAATACACTTAAAACTTTTAAACAATTAGTTGAAAAAATAAGTTTTACCGCCTTTATAAATATTTAACAGTAAGTAATAAAAAGGTAAATTTGAAGTTTAATAAAAGATGGAAAATTTCGTTGTATCGGCTCGTAAGTATCGCCCACAAACGTTTAGAACGGTTGTTGGGCAATCGCATATAACCAATACATTAAAAAATGCCATCATCAGCAAGCATTTGGCTCAGGCTTTTTTGTTTTGCGGGCCACGTGGTGTGGGTAAAACAACCTGTGCACGTATCCTTGCTAAAACAATCAACTGTTTTAATATCACCAGTGAAGGTGAAGCTTGCGATACTTGTGATTCTTGTGTTTCCTTTAATTCCGGCGCATCATTAAACGTGTATGAATTGGATGCCGCGTCAAACAACTCGGTTGAAGATATAAGGAGTTTGATAGAGCAGGTTCGTTTTGCGCCTCAGTTAGGATCTCACAAGGTTTATATAATCGACGAGGTTCACATGTTATCTCAGGCAGCGTTTAATGCTTTCCTGAAAACACTGGAAGAGCCGCCAAAACACGCTATTTTTATTTTAGCTACTACCGAAAAACATAAAATTCTTCCTACCATACTTTCACGTTGTCAGATCTTTGATTTTAACAGGATCAAGATAGAGGACATTTCTTCTCACCTTGCTTACATAGCAAAAACAGAAGGCGTTGCAGCAGAAGAAGATGCATTGCACATCATTGCTCAAAAAGCCGATGGTGGTTTACGTGATGCCTGTAGTATTTTCGATCAGATGGTGAGTTTCTCCGGAAACAGCCTTACCTACAAAGCTGTTGTTGAAAATCTGCATGTACTGGATTACGATTATTATTTCAAGATCACGGATGCCATGTATTCCGGAAATCTTTCTCAGGCCTTATTAATATTTGATGAGATCCTGAAAAATGGTTTCGACGGACATAACTTTATTGTAGGATTGGGTGAACATTTCAGAAATATTTTGGTTTGTAAAGATCCTATTACTGTTCAACTATTAGAAGTTGGATCTAATGTAAAAGAAAAATATACCGCACAGGCTCAATTATGTGCTATGCCATTTTTGCTTAAATCACTTGGAATTGTAAACCGAATTGATGTAAGCTTCAAAGCTTCTAAAAATCAACGGCTTGCCGTAGAGCTCGGACTCATGCAAATGAGCTACCTTAACAATGCTGCATCACTGGATGCAGAAAAAAAAAAGGATGAGCTAGAACCTGAGTTCGCACCCGTTCAACAAAAACAAGCAGCAGTACCGGTTTCAAACGGAGCGCCAACAGTGGTTACCGCAGCTACCACCAACAAACCCGTAACTTCTTTTAAAGACTTAGACATTAAATCTCCTTTTCGTTTAAACGAATTGGGGAAAAGTGCCACCCTTCGACAGGCTCAGGATGCTGTAGTTAATACCCAAAAAGAAGAAACCACTATTACAGAACCAATTACGGATGTTCCTGTTACTGAAGCTGATGTTCAAAATGCCGTTAAACAGTATTCTGAAGAACAAGGTGCAAAAGGAAAACGGCAGGTAGAAGCTACTTTAAGTGCAAAACCGGTTGCGTTTAACAACAACACTATTTCCTTATACATTGAAAATGAGGCACAAAAACTCATATTCGATGATATTAAACAGGAGTTTCTGGATGCTATCCGTGCCCGACTGAAGAACTCTACTTTGCAGCTCAATGTTATTGAACATGTAGATTCTACCGTTAAAAAGGCATATACACCGAACGAAAAATTTGCGGTAATGACTGCCAAAAATCCATTACTTTTAGAATTGAAAAAAAGACTTGATCTTGAAGTGGGACTTTAAGTAAATTGCGTCAAACAAAATTTAACCACATAGGCACATAGAAATTTGGTCTAGTTGTTGGATAAAGTATAAAATAGAAACTATGTTTTACACATAGTATTTAGTTGAAGTTTAATAAATAGCAAAATAAAAAACTCAGTGTAACTCTTCCGCCGCGGCGGATTCTCAGTGTACTCTGTGTTAGAAAATAAATAGAAAAAATATGATTAAAAATGTAATGAAAGTTTCTTTAGCATTGGCAATGATGCCGATGTTTTTGTTTGCTCAAAAACCAGCTTCAAAAGGCAAAGCTACTCCTATCGCTTCAACAGTGGCATCAACTGCTGCCGCTTACGAAACCGTGCCGGGCGATCCAATGAACACACGTATCTACACATTAAAAAATGGTTTAAAAGTGTATTTAAGTGTTTATAAAAACGAACCTCGTATTCAAACATATATTGCAGTAAAAGCAGGAAGTAAAAATGATCCGGCTGATGCTACAGGATTGGCGCATTACCTGGAACATATGTTGTTTAAAGGAACCGATAAATTCGGCACAAAAGATTTCGCTAAAGAAGAACCTTTGGTAAAAAAAATCGAAGCTCTTTACGAAGTTTATCGTAAAACAACAGATACAAAAAAACGTAAAGCCATCTATCATGAAATTGACAGTATCTCAGGTGTAGCTGCAACATTTGCTATTGCCAACGAATACGATAAAATGACAGCTGCAATGGGTTGCAAAGGAACCAACGCTTTTACATCTGTAGAACAAACAGTTTATGTAAACGATATTCCTTCCAATCAATTAGAGAATTGGTTAACCATGGAAGCTGAGCGTTTCAGAAAACCTGTTTTGCGTTTATTCCACACTGAGTTAGAAGCTGTTTACGAAGAGAAAAACAGAGGTTTGGATAGTGATAACAATCAAGTGTTTGAACAATTGATGAGTGGTTTGTTTCAAAACCATACTTACGGAACACAGACTACCATTGGTACTATCGAGCATTTAAAAAATCCTTCGATGACCGAGATCAACAAATACTTTTACAAAAACTATGTTCCAAACAACATGGCTATTTGTATGAGTGGCGATTTTGACCCTGATCAGGCAATAAAATTAATTGAATCGAAATTTGGCGGAATGGACTCTAAACCTGTTCCTGAATTTAAGTACAAACCGGAAGTTCCAATTGCAAAACCATTAGTAAAAGAAGTGTTAGGCCCAAATGCAGAAAACGTAATGATGGGTTTCCGTTTTGATGGTTCCGGCACTAAAGATGCTGACCTTAGTATGCTATTGAGTTTGATCTTAAGCAATGGTAAAGCAGGTTTGTTTGATCTAAACTTAAACCAAAGCCAAAAAGTATTAGGTTCTTTCAGTTACTTCGAAGGAATGAAAGACTATTCGATGTTGCTTGTTGGTGGTGAGCCTAAAGAGGGACAAAAACTGGAAGAGGTTTCTAAATTGGTGTTAGACGAAATTGAAAAAGTGAAAAAAGGAGAATTTGCAGATTGGTTGATTCCTGCAATTATTACTGATCTTAAATATTCTCAAACTAAAGAACTAGAAGAGAATTCGGCAAGAGCTATTAAAATGGCAATGTCGTTCACTACTGATAAATCATGGTCTGATAACGTAAACAAAATCAATCGCCTTTCTAAGATCACCAAACAAGAGATCATGGATTTCACCAAAAAAAATTGTGGAACTAACTACGTAATTGTTTATAAACGTTTTGGAGAAAATCCGAATGCACAAAAAGTTGACAAGCCTGAGATCACTCCGGTAACAGTAAACAGAGAAGACCAATCACCTTTTTTAAAGAGTGTGATCGATTACAAAGCTGCTAACATTGAACCGGTGTTTTTAGATTACAATAAAGATGTAACACAGTTTAACATCAAATCTAACATTCCAGTTTTGTACACACAAAACAAAGAAAATCAAACTTTTGACCTGTACTATATTTTTGATATGGGATCAAACCACGATAAATCTTTACCAATTGCTATTGAGTATCTTCCTTATTTAGGTACATCTAAACTTTCTGCAGAAGCTATTCAGCAAGAGTTTTACAAATTGGGAAGCAGCTTTAATGTGTTTAACTCTGCCGATCAGGTGTATGTGAGTTTAAACGGTTTAACTGAGAACTTCGATAAATCAGTAGAATTATTCGAAAGCCTTTTGAATGATGCGCAACCAAATAAAGAAGTATTAGAAAGTCTGGTAGCTGATAAAGAAAAAGCACGAGAAGATGCTAAGCTGGAAAAAAGAATTATTTTGAATCAGGCAATGTATAATTACGGTGTATACGGTCCGCAAAACCCATTCACCAACGTACTTTCTGATACTGAACTAAAAGCCTTGAAAGCAGAAGATCTTACAGCTAAAATTAAAAAACTAAGCAGCTTCGAACACCGTGTGTTGTATTACGGAACAAAATCGAAAGAAGAGTTAACTACAGTATTAAACAAATTACATAACGCTCCGGAGAAATTACAAGCAATCCCTGCTCCTGTTGATTTTAAAGAACAGCCAACAGGTAATACTGTTTATGTTGTTGACTATGAAATGAAACAAGCAGAGATCATTATGTTTGGAAAAGGAACCCAGTACAATCCTGAACTTACTCCAAAAATCAATTTGTATAACGAATACTTTGGTGGTGGAATGTCGGGAATAGTATTCCAGGAATTACGTGAGTCAAGAGCTTTGGCTTATAGTGTTATGTCGGCTTACCGTGGACAAGGTAAAAAGGATAAACCTTATTACTCTTTCTCTTACATTGGTTCACAGGTTGATAAATTACCGGAAGCAATGGGCGGAATGTATGACCTATTGAACAATATGCCACAATCGGATGTAATGTTTCATGGTGCAAAAGATGCGGTGTTAAGCAAAATCAGAACAGAGCGTATTACCAAATCTAAAATTTTGTTCAACTACGAATCAGCAAAAAAATTAGGTTTAAACTATGATGTTCGTAAAACTGTTTATGATAAAGTACAAGGCATGCAATATAACGACCTTAAAGCTTTCCAAACAGAATACGTAAAAGGCTTGCCACTAAGTGTATTAGTATTAGGTAAAAAAGATAAACTGGATATTAAAACATTAGAGAAATACGGTACTGTGAAGTATTTGACTTTAAAGGATGTTTTTGGATATTAACATTGGTCTGTACAATAAATTCAAAAAGGTCGTCAGTAATGGCGGCCTTTTTTTATTACTATTGGCGAATAATATTGAAGGCATGAAGCAAATTTTTTACCTCATACTCACTGTTCTCCTATTAGGCGGAATGTTTGTGAGTAATCCTAATGAAGAGAAATTTAAAACATTCCTGATCACAAATGCAGCGCAGGAAGTGGTGACGGAAGGAAGATTGTTAGATGGCCTTAAAGACCTTGTAGGAGGAGGTCCTGAATCTCAACCAAAGATCACTACGGATCGCGCAAACTATTACCTGCTTTCTGTTTATGATGTAAAAGGCGGAGAGAAAAATAAAAAATACCTTGGTGCGTTCGGGACTTTTTTTGAATTATCAAATGACTAAAACAACGAAATAAACCCGTAAGATGGTTTGCCGGTTCCCTTCTTAATTTCCACCAGCGGTAACAAACACTTCGCTCTTTCTTCTTAATTTTCGATTCTAAATAATTGAATTATGAAAGCTCTTCGTTTGTTAGCTATCACATGCATTGTACTTCTCGGCTTCACTTCCTTCTCACAAAAACCTTTAGTAATAAATCTGCACAAGGCAATGAAGAATAAGGAACTCATCATTGTTAACCGCGAGGTTACGCCCATTACCGAAGAAAACCATAAAGGCATTAAGCTAAGCAAAGCTTACGGAGAAGGAATTGCATGGTTAAACAACATTGAATTTTCGAACGGAACAATTGAGTTTGATGTTCGTGGCGAAGATGTAAAACAACATAGTTTTGTAGGTATTGCATTTCATGGCAAAAACGATTCTACTTATGATGCAGTTTATCTCCGTCCATTTCAGTTCAAAGCTGCTGATGAAGTTTCACAAAAAAAGATGCTCCAGTACATTTCCCTACCTGAATTCACCTGGAGAAAATTACGCGAGCAATATCCGGGTAAATATGAGAACTCAATTGCTCCTGCGCCGAACCCAAACGCATGGGTGAAAGTTAAGATCGTGCTCAATGAAACTACGGTCTCTACTTATATCAACGGGAACAAAGAACCGAGCATGGTCGTAGAAAAAGTTACTTCAGCTAAAACAGGATGGATCGGATTTTATGTTGCAGATACTTCAGGTGGGGATTTTGCTAATATTAAGATCACGAAAACAGATTAATAAAACCTGTACTTTATATTTAGATATAAAAAGTATATTTGAGATTACAATATGAAAGCCAGCATAAATACCATATACGGTCCACCAGAAGTACTTCAGGTTCTAGAGGTTGATAAACCAATTCCAAAAGACGATGAAGTTCTTATTAAGATCCATGCCTCAACAGTAAACCGAACCGATACCGGATTTCGAAACCCCGAATATTTTATTGTAAGATTAGTTGGCGGACTCTTTAAACCAAAGAACAAAATTTTAGGTTCGGAACTGGCAGGCGAAGTAGAAGCAATTGGTAAGGATGTAAAAATATTTAAAGTCGGCGATCAGGTATTTGGTTTAAGCACTTATAAATTTGGAACGCATGCAGAGTATATTTGTGTGCAGGAAGAAAAAGCAATTACATTAAAGCCAAATAACATGTCGTATCAGGAAGCTGCTGCAGTACCTGATGGAATGTTTCTGGCTTATTCGAATATTAAGAAAATAGATTTCACTAAAAACCCAAAGATTCTTGTCAATGGGGCAACCGGATCAATTGGCTCTGCAACTTTACAATTAGCTAAACATTTTGGTGCAGAAGTAACTGCGGTAGGCAATACAAAAAATTTGGAACTTCTAAAATCATTGGGTGCCGATCATGTAATTGATTACAGCAAAGAAGATTTCACACAGTGCGGACAGTTATTCGATTTTGTATTGGATGTAGTAGGTAAAAGCTCTTTCTTCAAATGCAAAAAAATACTGAAACCAAAAGGTATTTACATTTCTTCTGAACTAGGTTATTTATCACAAAATATTTACCTGGCCTTATTCACTCCACTCCTATTCGGGAAAAAGGTATTGTTCCCTATTCCAAAAGACACAAAAAAAGACATGGAGTTTTTCAAAGAACTTATCGAAGCAGGAAAATACAAAGCAGTGATCGATAGAACCTATCGCTTAGATCAAATTATAGAAGCTACAAAGTATGTTGAGACTGGGGAGAAAACAGGGAATGTGGTGATAAGCGTAATAACAACATAGAAACAGCTTGGCAGTTATTAAAATTATAATTATTTCTTTGGTATGCTTAGTGCTTGGGAACTGCGCTAATGAAAAACACCACAGCCCTGAATCAGTAAATAGTTTTAGCAGAAATATCGATACGTTAAAAAATTACATTGATCTTAAAAAATACAAACCCGTAAATGTAATGTGGAAAGAAACCCGTTTTGATACTAAAAATTCAGGCAGAACTATTATTCCCGGGCCAACAGATTATAAATTAGAAGCATATTTACAGTTCGACCGAAGCACCGCAGATAAACTGAAAAACGATTATAACGTAAATTCTGATTCAAACAACGTAATTTCAATAGATGAGCTTTGGTTTGGTTGGTTACCAAAAGATATGTTACACAAAGACAAATTAGACTCATCAAAAATAGACAATGCTGACCCTTTTTATAAATCACCACTATTAAATGGAAGTTATGTTTTTATAAATGCAAATACAATACTAATAGAATTATACACAAAATAATTAGATAAATAGTAAATTTCAAACCCAATAAGCCCATGGAATCAGTATCACCCAACATTTATGTAAAAGACCTTAAGGCAACCATTGGTTTTTACAAACAACTCGGATTTGAAGTAACAGCAAGCGTTCCTGAGGACAACCCTGTTATTTTTGCCATGATGGTTTGTGGTAAAGTGACGTTTATGTTTCAAACATTTGAAAGTTTAGGAGATGAGTTACCTGAAGTTAGCAGACAATCAGGAGGTTCTTTGTTACTCTACATCCAAACTAAAGAAATTCGTAAATTCTTTGCTCAACTAAAAGACAAAGTAAAAATTATAAAAGGATTGGAAACAACTTTTTACGGCGCTACTGAATTCTCTATTCTGGACAATAACGGTTATGTGTTAACCTTTGCAGAAGACGAATAAGCTGATACGCTGATTGTAAAATCCGACGGTTTCTCGCAGACTTACGCAGAGGAAGCAGTTAAACCCTTTGCAAAACTCTGCGAGAAATTTAATCACTACCTTTGCCTTTATGGATGAGCAGAACCCAAAACGGGAGCGTCGTGTAAGATACAAAGGCACACACCCGAAAGCATTTAAAGAAAAATACAAAGAGCTACAGCCTGAGCAGTATGCCGATGATGTTGAAAAAGTAAAACAACAAGGTCGTACTCCTGCAGGTATGCACCGTTCTATTTGTGTGAACGAAATAATGGAGTTCTTGCAAATTGTTCCCGGGCAAACCGGAATGGACGCAACACTTGGTTATGGCGGACATAGTTTAGAAATGCTGAAGTGTTTGGTTCCCGGTGGACGTTTATTTGCTACTGATGTAGACCCTTTTGAACTGCCCCGTACTCAGGAACGTTTGCAAGCATTAGGCTTTGGCCCTGATATTTTGTTTGTGAGGCAAATGAACTTTTCACACATTGATAAAATTGCTGAAGAAGCGGGGCCGTTGAATTTTGTATTGGCCGATCTTGGTGTTTCTTCTATGCAAATAGATAATCCAGACAGAGGATTTTCATTTAAGATCAAAGGTCCATTGGATCTACGATTGAATCCTAAAAGCGGAAAATCGGCAGCTGATTTGTTAAAGAAAATATCCTATGATCATTTGGAAGAGTTATTCGCAGTTTACTCCGACGAACCCTATTCCGAATTAATTGCCAGAGCCATTACTTCCAAAATAAAACAAGGAAAAAAAATAGAAACTACTACACAACTACAGGAAACAATTGCAGAAACTTTACAATATTTATCTGAAGACTCAAGAAAAGAAGAAACAAAAAAAGCTTGTCAACGCTGCTTTCAAGCATTACGTATTGAAGTGAACAATGAATTTGGTGTGTTGGAAGATTTTCTGGAAAAGCTTCCATTCGCGCTTGCCCCGGGCGGAAGAGTTGCTATACTTTCCTTTCATTCGGGAGAAGACCGTCGGGTAAAAAAGTCTTTTCAAAATTTTTTCCGTGAAGGTATTTATAGTGAAGTAGCTTCTGATCCTATTCGCCCAACAACTGAAGAAAGTAATACAAATCCACGTGCTCGTTCAGCTAAATTACGTTGGGCAATAAAAGCGTAGTTTGATCATTGGCTTATTTTTGCATTTTGTGAAAAATTACCTTTTCAATAGCATGAATTTGATGGAGTATCTTTAAATTAGTGTTCAGGGAGTGTTCAACCTAATAAAAATAAATTAATGAAATCACTTAATAAATTGATGCAGGATATTATCGTACTTACTACGGAAATAGAAACAAATTATCCTGAGTTATACAAAAACCTGGAAGAAACTCCGATTACCATTTGCGACACCAAAGAGAAAACAATCTGCTTGGATGACTTAAAGAATTATATAGAAACATTGAAATCACAACTTCAACATCATATTGAAACGCATAAAAAATCGATCACTTGATTTTTTTCAACAAGCCCTTACACTGCCAAAACAGGTTTGGGCTTACTTACATTTCTATACATGTACTCATGAAAGATATGACGACGTGCGAAACGTGTTAAAGTAGATGAGTTCATCAGTTTATTGTAAACCGTTTTTGGAATACTGAGATATTCATACACGCTTCCATCTGTAAAAGAAACTTTTAAAGTAGTGCCTTTGTATTCAATATCATCTATTCCTGAATTAGTAGTAGTGTTAGTGTAATCTTCCAGGTTCGATTTATTCGTTTCAGGAGATACACTTACCAGGAAATGATACGCTTCAATGATCTGTTTACTTTTCACTTCTGCAGCTTCTCTTTGCTCCTCATTATCTACAAACTTATCAGGATGCCACTCTTTCATTAAGTTTCTGTAAATAATTTTTAACTCAGCAAGATCTGCGTCTTTGGTGATGTTAAATAGTGTTCTGTACTCTACTACTCTTCTCATTTCTTTTATTTTTTGTTTCACGCAGATTTCGCAGATGACACAGATTTTATACCTGAATAATTTGTTAGTCTGAATTCCTCTATTTAATTAAAACCCTTTTAAATCTATTCCTTCACTATCTATCATGGTTACCCATTTTCCCATTTTCTTTTGTATCACTTTAAAGTGGTGCTTATCTTCTTCCGTTACAAACGAAATTGCCTCTCCGGATGATTCTGCACGTCCTGTTCTTCCTATACGATGAATGTAATCTTTGGGAGAGCGGGGCAATTCGTAATTGATCACATAAGGCAGGAACTTAATATCAATACCACGCGCTAAAAGGTCGGTTGCAACCAATACGTTTAATTTCCCGGCTTTAAATCTGCTCAATGCTTCGTTTCTGGTTTGCTGACTTTTTTTTCCGTGAATAGCAGCAGCATCAATTCCGTTCTTCTTTAATTTATCTACTACATTATCTGCTTTGTAAACCGATGATGTAAAAACCAACACCTGTTTTAACCCTTTATTTTTGATCAAATATCTAAGTAGTGGTCCTTTTTTTTCTTCAGTGACAAAATAACCGTTTTGTTTAATAAGATCAATATTCTCCTCTTCAGCTTCTATCTTTATAACCAAAGGATCGTGCAATAAAATCTGATTGATATTTTCCAGCTTATCACTCAAAGTTGCAGAGAATAATAAGTTCTGCCTTTTCTTAGGAAGCAGTTCAAAAACGCGTGTCATCTCTTCCTTAAAACCAAGGTTGAGCATTTTATCCGCTTCATCCAGTACCAAAGTATCAATTTCACTTAAATGAACTGCATTTGATTCAACCAACTCCAACAATCTGCCGGGAGTAGCTATCAATACACTAACATTGTTCATTCCCATCATTTGTGGGTTAATGGAAACACCTCCATAAACCGCCATCGATTTTATCCAATGAGAAACATAAGGTGCAAAAAATTTAACCACCTCATTCACCTGGATTGCTAATTCACGGGTTGGTACTAATATCAAAACCTTTACATACCGATTCTTCTTTTCACTTACATCTTCCAAATTGGTTAAAAGGGGCAATACATAACTGGCAGTTTTGCCCGAACCTGTTGGAGCAATACCTAAAACATCTTTACCTTTTATTATAGCCGGAATAGCCTGCTCCTGTATTGGATAGGGCTGGGCATAATGTTCCCGGGCTAATGTTTTAACCAGTTCAGTAGATAAACCTAAAGCACTAAAAGGCATAATGTGTTGTTGTAAGTATTTAAGACTGTTTTTTCAGCGTGCAAAGATAGTTTAAAAAATAGGCGGAATTACGAAAATTAAGTCTGACAAAGCTATTAACCCGATTAAAGGTATTAGATGGGCGTTTCATTGCTTTCAGGAACTAAGGAAATACGAGCATTTTTTTATACTTTTATAGAACTAATACTAAGCTTATGACTAAAGTTACCAGCGAACAAAAAAAGAGCGTATCTCAAAAGTTACTTGAGTTCCAGAAAAAAGGATTGGAGCAATATGGTAAGTACCTGGATCAACAATTAAAGCTTCATTGCAAAGGAGAATTAAAAAAGCACTACAAAAAGTATATTGAAGATCAGATCATAATGAATGATGTTAAGATCAAAAAGATTGAAGTTAAATTGTAAGTGTTTATGATTCCTATTATAAAAACACTTCCTCAAAAAAAACTCATTGGGAAACGCATGAACATGAGTTTAACGCATGGCAAAACTCCTGAACTCTTCAAAAGTTTTATGCCTCGCAAAAAAGAAATCAGCAGCTCTGTTGGAAACGATGTATTTTGTATGCGTGTATATGATCCTTCTTACGATTTCAAAAATTTTGACCCGAGCGCTTCCTTTGATAAATGGGCTGCTGTTGAAGTAATAAACACTGATGTTATTCCATCTGAAATGGAAAGCTACCTTCTACCCGGCGGACTTTACGCTGTGTTTACTTATAAAGGAAGTTCAAAAGATACTTCGCCTTTTCAATTTATTTTTGGAACATGGTTACCAAACGAAAAGGAATATGAATTGGATAACAGACCACATTTTGAGATCCTTGGAGAGAAGTATAAAAATAACGATCTAAATTCAGAAGAAGAGATCTGGATTCCTGTAAAATTAAAATTTTACTAATCCTCTTCTTCCCGAACTTGCAAAAGCCAGTTCACAGCATCTTCATAATTGGAAAAGATTTTATTCTTTACAAGGGGTTTATTCATTTTTATATAAAAGTTGATAAATAATTTTATCCCTATAGAATTAGTAACTATAGCCCTTGCTAAAACCGGGCAATCAGATTCCAATTCTCTTATTTTTTGTCTTGCCTCTGAAGTAATATGCAACATTTCTGAAGAGTCATGTAAAATCATCCGCTTAACTGATCCTGCCAATTCAATAAGGGCATTATGATTTTCAAGATGCTGTTCAACGTCTACCTCTGCATCGGGGAAATGGGTATAATGTACAATACCGTTCTTTAACAACCGCATTCTTGCAGTGGATGTCTGCAGTTCCTTAACAATATCTTCATTAGCGTAAAACAATGGCGAATATACTAATGAGTAAATATAATCAAAAAAGTTAATTGTGCTAATTGAGAAAAAGTGATCCGGATTTTTGCAGAGAAAAGGTTTTAGATATATTCTTTTTGCACTGCCTTAAATTGCATTAACCAGTTTGCAGCCTCTTCATAGTTAGAGAATACCTTGTTTTGTACGTAAGGTTTGTTCACCCTCAGAAAAAAACTGATCAGTAATTTATGACCTACCGATTTTGTCACAAAGGCCCTTATCAAAGTGGGACTTATTGGTTCCAGTTCTTTTATCTTTTCTCTCGCCTTGGATGTAATGTTTATCAGCTCGGATGCGTCCACAAGAATGGGATGTTTTTCTAGTCCTACTAATTCAACAAGCGCTTTGTGATTTTCAAGGTGTTCTTCTACATCAATATCTACATTATTTAAGTAGGAATAATGTACAATGCCAATATCCAACAATCTCATGATGACCGTTGGAGTTTTTATTTCTTTGATGATATTTTCGTGGGAGTAAAACAAAATGTTTCCTTATTAAACGTAAATATAGTTAAATCATACTTTAATTAAATCACAACTGATAAATTATTCAGTTAGTAAGTTTTTAACAGTCATTTCAATTTGAAATTCCGGAGTCGGGCAAAGAAATTTGGAATACCCAAATTGTTAATATCCTCCTTAATAATTCATTTTTAAGGCCTTTTACTTGTGTTAAATAACTTGTAATCAATTAATTATGGTATAATTTGATTTTAATCCCGTATTATTTAACTGATTATCAATAAATTAAAATATCAATTAAAATTTTTGTTTTATATCGATAAACGTATCTTTGCAGCCGTAATTAATCAAAAAACTAAACACAATGTCAGACATTACAGCAAAAGTAAAATCAATCATCGTAGATAAATTAGGTGTTGATGAAAAAGAAGTAGTTCCAACTGCAAGTTTCACAAACGACTTAGGAGCTGATTCTTTGGATACAGTGGAATTGATCATGGAATTCGAAAAAGAATTCAATATCGCTATTCCTGATGACCAGGCTGAGAAAATTTCTACAGTAGGTGATGCTGTTGCTTATATCGAAGCAAACGCTAAGAAGTAATTTTTTTTCTAAATAAGTTTGTATGCAGTTAAAACGAGTTGTAGTTACTGGTGTTGGGGCAGTTACGCCCTTAGGCAATAACGTTAATGATTATTGGACTAATTTAATTAACGGTGTTAGCGGTGCTGCACCTATTACTCGTTTTGACGCATCCAAATTTAAGACCCAGTTTGCCTGTGAGGTAAAAGGGTTCAACATTGAGGAATACCTAGATAGAAAAGAAGCCCGCAAAATGGATGCTTTTTCTCATTATGGTATTGCTGCTGCATCTCAGGCAGTGTTGGATTCCGGTATTAATGGTGATGCAATCGACAAAGACAGAGTAGGTGTTATTTGGGCTTCCGGTATTGGTGGTTTAGATACATTCCTGGCTGAGTGTTCAGCTTTTGCAAAAGGCGATGGAACTCCCCGTTTCAATCCATTCTTTATTCCAAAAATGATCTCTGATATTGCAGCAGGCCATATTTCTATGCGCTTCGGATTCAGAGGTCCAAACTTTTGTGTAGTATCTGCCTGTGCATCTTCAACAAATGCAATGATAGATGCTTTCAATTACATTCGCTTGGGTATGGCCGACGCTATTGTAACAGGTGGTTCGGAGGCTGTAATTAACGAAGCAGGCGTTGGTGGTTTTAATGCCCTGCATGCCATGAGCACTCGAAACGATTCTCCGGCAACGGCTTCACGTCCTTATGATAAAGACCGCGATGGTTTTATTTTAGGCGAAGGTGCCGCAGGACTTATTTTAGAAGAATACGAACACGCAGTTAAGCGTGGAGCAAAAATATACGCTGAACTGGTTGGCGGTGGAATGAGTGCTGATGCATATCATATGACTGCCCCGCATCCGGAAGGATTGGGTGCAATGAACGTAATGAACAATTCATTAAGAGACGCAGGCCTAACAGCAAAAGATATTGATTACATTAATACTCATGGCACTTCTACCCCACTTGGTGATGTAGCCGAAGTAAAAGCAATTCAAAAAGTATTTGGTGAGCATGCTTATAAAATGAACATCAGTTCTACCAAATCAATGACAGGTCACTTGTTGGGTGCTGCCGGAGCTATTGAAGCATTGGCATGTGTATTAACTGTTAAAAATGATATCATTCCTCCAACGATCAACCATGTTACCCCTGATCCGGAAATTGACGAGAAGCTGAACTTCACATTTAACACGGCTCAAAAACGTGTAGTGAATTACGCTTTGAGTAATACTTTTGGGTTTGGCGGGCACAATGCATGTGTGATCGTTAAGAAACACAAATAAGCTTGCTTAAATCACTTTTTACATCCGGTTTTAAATCTCCATCTGATAAAAAATTAGCTGTCACAGTTAATCGTATTACCGGTTTTTCTCCTAAGAACGTTGCTTTATACAAACAGGCATTTCGTCACACATCCGCATCTCAGGAAATCAAAGAAGGTGTTAAGAACAGCAATGAACGTTTAGAATACCTTGGTGATGCGGTATTGGGTGCAATAGTGGCCGAGTATCTTTTTCAATTGTATCCGTTTAAAGGCGAAGGATTTTTAACTCAGGTTCGTTCGCGTATTGTAAATAGAGCGCAACTAAATAAATTGGGACTAAAACTGGGATTTGATAAACTCATAGAAGCAGATCTTAGAAGCTCCAGTGCCAACTCCCTTGTTGGTGATGCTTTTGAAGCTTTTATTGGAGCTGTTTATTTAGACAGGGGATTTATTACTACACGTAAATTTGTGATCGAACGTATTATTAAAATACATTTGGACCTTGATGAAATTGAGCAAACTGATACCGATTTCAAAAGTAAACTCATCAATTATTGTCAGCGGGAAAAGAAAAAGATCAATTTTAATTTAGTTGAGGAAGTAGGCAAAGGAATGAAAAAGGAATTTGTTATTGCCGTTGAAATAAATGGTAAAGAATTCAGTAGAAGTCAACATTCGTCCAAGCGCAAGGCAGAGCAACGAGCAGCAGAGTTAACAATTATAAGCTTAGGAAACAAAATAAACGCCGGAGATAATTAATTGGTTTCAATAAGAAAAGTAATTTTTACACGCCTGTTTTTCTGCCTGCCCTCTTCGTTATCTTTACCATCAGCGGTTACTTCCGCAGCCAAAGGACTACTTTCTGCAAGTGCCATAAGGCTAAAGTTTTTTAAACCCGAGTGAGATTTTTGAATAATTATTTCAGCAGATTTTGCCCGCTTGTATGAAAGTGTTTTATTATAATCTTGCCCGCCTATTCCATCAGTGTGCCCCTCAATTCTTACCAAAGGCGTTTTCTTGGCAAGATATAATTTCCGGAAGTAGGTTGATAAAGAATCTGTTTGTTCCCTGTTAAGTTTATACTCATTGAATGGAAAATAAAATACAATGGTGTGCTCTTCATTATCATTAGCACTCAAAGGGGTAGTAACAATGCTATTATTCTTTAAATATTCCATTTGCTTCTTTTTCTTCATTTGAAGATTGAGCTCATTAAGGTCTCTTGCCGATTCATCTACCAAACTGGCCGATTCATTATTAAGGAAATATAATTTCATTTTTTCATCGTAAGTTTCAAACATGGAAGAGTCAGCCATCATCAGGCTCATTAAGGAATCCTTAGTAATATACATATATGCTTCAGATTCAAACAACGATTCCATTTTGCTGGAGTCAGGTTTAATTCCATAAACGTTAACTACGTGCCCGATAATATTTCCATTTTTATCTTTTAAGTGGATGTGATGAATTTCCTGATAAAATGAATAATAATCTTCCTGTTCAGGTATATTAAATACTCTTTTATAAGCCCTGAATCCTTCTGTTTCTACTTTAACCAAATACTTGTTATTATGGTCCAACAGTATGTGATAATCACCGGTTAACGAATCCGAATGATACTCTGCAATAGCTTCGTCTGTTAATTTATCAATAACAGTAAGTTTGGATTTTGCAGTAATTAATTTGTCGCCTTTTTTTACTTTCCCCCTAACCTCTGCCAATTGTGATCTTTCATCAGCAAAAGAAATACGGTATATATCCATTTTACCCTTTCCTCCTACCCTGTCCGAAGAGAAATAGGCCCTGTTGTATTTATCAGGCATAATAAAAAAGATGTCGTCGGAATTACCGTTGATTGGAAATCCCATATTTAACGGATGCATCCAGGTACTGTCTACATAAAATGTTTTAAAAACATCATACCCCCCCATACTTGAATGCCCTTTTGAAGAAAAATATAAAGTAGTATTATCTGGATCGATGTAAGGAGAATCTTCATCCTGCTCTGTATTAACTGTAGGCCCCAAATTTTCGGCAGGCTGCCACACTCCGTTAATTTTAACTGTTTTATAAAGGTCCAATCCTCCGAAGCCACCTGACCTCTCGCTCGCAAAATAAATTATATCTTCTTTGGTATTAATAGAAACACTTGGCTCATAAGTTCCCGAATTAAGGATCGCGTTCAATTCTGTAATTTGATGAGGAGTTGTGGGCTTTTTATCAGAACCTATTTCTGAAAGCCAAATGTGATTTTTTTTATAAATGTATAAATGGCCATCGTTGTGAGTGAGTTGAATAGCCGCATCGTGCGATTCGGTATTCACAGGTACTCCAATGTTTGAGGCTAAACTAAATTTCATTGAATCGGTAATGTGAACAAAACCGGTAAGCATGGCAGTGTCTCTGGATAAAAGACTTCCTTTCAGGATCTTTGAATTATAAATATCTTCAAAATATTCTCCTTTATCAGTTGTTTTTTTTCCAATATTATCGGGAGATTTTCTGGTAAAATATAATTCTGACTCACTTTTGTTTATAACCGGTGCGTACTCATTGTATGCGCCGTTTATGCTATCGCCTAAATTATCAATTTGCGCCTGCGAGGGGTTCACTGTTAACATCTTCGCGTACTCACAGCTAATAATATCCCTTTCAATTTCCTTTAGCAATTTGGCCTTTGTGATGTTGTTAAGCCTTTCATCCGATTTAATAAATCTGCCATATTCAATGTACTTTTCCTTAGCTTTATCATACTGATAGTTTAAATGGTATAATTTAGCCAGCCATATTATAACCTCTATTTCTTCCTTTGATGTTTTTAAATAATTTTCGAAACAGGGAATGGCTTTTAATTTTAAAGTATCAGAAAACCAATAAGAAGTTCCTGCAATAAAATTAAAATCGGGGTCTTCATGAACAATATTCTTTGGGCTATTCATGATTTTTTCAATATAAATGGCAGCCTGATTGTACTTTTTTGCCTCAAAATATTGGTTAGCTGAAGCAAAATATTTACGACACTCCTTCTCATTTTGGGAAAAAAGGTGAGTTGAAGTAAATAAAATACAAAACAACACTTTACTAAAAAATCCGAAATTTGAATAAAACATGGTTGACAAGGGAATTTGCACGTGCTAATTTAATTATTTAAATTGAATGATTAAGCATAATACACTACTGATTTTTCATGATTAATAGTTTTGTTTATATTAGATGCAAATATTACTAAGATGAAACCAAATCCTACTTTCATTAATTATATGTTTATTATCATACTTTTATCCGGTTGTGCAAGCGGAAAAAGACAGCATCGTAAACCGGTTGTTTATCTATATCCAAAAGATACCATTGATATTTCTGTACAGGTAAATTACAAAGGAAAGCTAACTGTTACCTACCCTGAATACAAAAACAAATGGAATGTAATTGCTTACCCTGATGGAAAATTGATCAACAAGGCTGATTCGATGGAATATTCGTATTTGTTTTGGGAAGGTGAATCTGCTGCAAAAGAAAGTCAGTCTTGTACCAACGGTTTTGTTGTGAAAGGTGAGGAATCTCATACATTTCTTCAAACTAAATTAAAAGAAATCGGCTTAACCCCGAAAGAGTATAACGAGTTTATAGTATTCTGGTATCCGATATTAAAGGAAAACAACTACAATTTCATCCGCTTTCGTGTTGGAAAAGAATACGATGAAATCTCTACCATGAATATAATTCCAAAACCGGATGCAATGTTAAGAGTATTTATGGATTACAAACCGGTAGAAAATTTTTATTCAATTGAACCGCAATCATTTCCAATGTTTGAAAGGAAAGGTTTTACAGTTGTTGAATGGGGCGGCGGGGCAATTGAAGAAGAAAATTTAAATAATTAATTCTGCAAAATAAATTTTGTGTTTATTAGATCGTAAACAGTGGTAGTATTTGCATCATTAGAAAACAAATACCTGTTGTTTTGTACATAAACCTTATCACTCGTAGGAAAATAAACAGCTTCCCCCTTTTTATTGCAAATGGTCAGGATATTTTTTTCATCCGTGTACATAAAATAATCAGGGCTTAATTTTTCGAGCGCATTGGTTTTTACTGAAAATAAAGGTGTTCCAAAAACATTTATTACCGAAAAAACATCTTTCTTTTTCACAATACAAATGCTGTCAACAAAATTCTCTGCATCATCATAAATTGGTTTAATTACCTGCCTATTTCGCTCATTTACAAAGCCATACTTGTCGTTAATAAATACTTTACTTAAACCATATCTTGGTAAATTGATCTCTTCATAGGGTTCCTTTTCCGACAATAACTTTCCGTTTTTATTCATTAAAAACTGCTCATCTTCTTGTATCAAACGTAACCATTTTCCATTTGTAAGCTCCGTAGCCTTTTCGCTGGAGGGATTAATATTATTTACTTCGCTTAGTAAGCATCCTGTGCTATCTGCAAAACCATAAAAATTATTCCTATAAATAACATACACACCATTTACCTGTTCATCAATTCTGTCATAAACAGGGGGCAATACAAATTCTCCGGTTTTATTAATCAAACCAAATTTGTTATTGAATTTTACCCTGGCAAGCGACATTTTGAAACTCTCTGCCCAATCATATAAAAAAGAAATCACGGGAAAGCCTTTTCTATCAACATAACCATACTTCTCCTCTTTTTGAGCAAAAGCAACTTCTTCGCTAAAATCACCCAAACGTTTGTATTGAATGGCAATTTCCGGTTTTCCATTTCTATCAATAGCTCCATATAAACCATTTAACTTAACAATAGCCAGGTTTTCTGTAAAATCTGAGATTTGATCATAATAGTTGGAGGCTTTGTTGCCCGAACGATCTATTAAAAAACAATCCTGCCCCTTTTTTACAATGGCCCTTCCATTTTTAAATGCTTCGGCATCTTCAAACTCGAAAGGAATAACTACCTCGCCGGCTTTGTTGATGTATCCGAATTTACCGTCTCTTAATGCAACTGATAAGCCATCGCTAAACTCCTCTAATCCTTCGTATTCAGGAGCAATAATAAATTTTCCGGAGGTGTCAATAAAACCTTCCTTTGCGTTTTTAGTAACAACAAAAAGAATTACTCCTGCCAACTCAAGTTCTTTTTCTATGGTTTGTTTGTATGGAAAATCAGGGTACTTGGTGATAAAGTAATTTAGTGAATTGGTTGAGTATGTTCCTACTTCAAGAGAGTACAAATTTTTCCAGGCTGATTCAACATGTGAGTTTTTAGGAAACTGTTTGATGTATTTATATAAAAGATTGGTGCGTTTTTGCTCAAAAGCAATTTCAAACAATTTATCTTCAGCATAAACAAGGTATTTACTTTTTGGAAAAGAATCTATAAATGTTTCTATTCTATTGGTATTGTTTAGCTGCGTAAATTCTTTATACCTGAAATAATCAAGATCTTCATAAGCAACAGAAATGTACTCCGATTCAGGAAATGAATTAATGAACCTCTGGATAGCCATCGATTTCTTCGTGTTCTTTAAAAGCACAAATTCAATACTATCACGCTTTTTTATCGCTTCCTTTATAAAAACAGAATGCGGCTGGTTTGATATAAATTGTTCAAGAACAGGAACAGATAATTCCTTTGTTTTTTGCAAATAGTAGTGATAACTTTTTTGATGGATCACCACCCTTAAACCTGTTATACAAGAATCCCACAAACAAAATTTTTTCAGGCGTTTATTAAAATCAGGAGGTTGTTTTAAAAGGGCATCATATGACCTTTCAATGTATTTATAGGCACTATCAAGATTATGAAAAGGATTATCGTTGCGTTGATAAATGGTGGCTAAACCATAAGTAGCCAGTACAGGTTCTTTTTTGAGGCACGAATAAAAAAGTTTTTTTGCTTTGAAATAATCGAAGATCTTAAGTGCATCATATGCTTTGCTGATCTTTGAAGCTGACAAAAAGCAAGAACTAAATAAAAAAAATAAAAATATACCTGCCTTTTTAACCATAATGAGATGGCAAAAATATACTTTTACGCCTTCATATTTGGATATTTATTGTTTTTTATTGCCATAAGGAATTGGCTCCCATTTTATACTTATTTTTGTCTCATCGTATTTCGTTTCACCATCTATCGTAATTTTGGTTGTAAATTTTGGTACGCGGCTATTTCATAACTCATTTTATTAATCATGTTTACTACAGGAAGAATAATTTTTACACTTGCCTTTGTTTTAGTTTTCGTAGGTATAATTATCTATTCTTATCGGAAGGATTTAAAGGTTAGTCGACAGTATTATAAAGGAGCAATATGGATTCTCGTACTCATATTACTGATTTTCAGCGTATTATTTTTAATTGTAAAGTTCCGACATTAAAAAAAATGAGTAACTTTGTGATATTATAATGTTATAATATTGTACTATCAAAAAATGAAAAATTTAATACTAATTTTATTAGTGATGTTTAGCCTTGCAGGGTTTTCAAATGCGGGCATTCTAATTGTTGAGGGCAAGTATCAGAACAAAAACATCTACGTGCAAAATGGTTTTAATAATAGTGGTGTAGGTTTTTGCGCGTTTGAAGTAAGGGTTAATGGTCAGGTTACTACTGATGAGGTTAACTCAAGTGCATTTGAAGTTGATCTTACCCCTTTTAAGTTAAATGTTGGAGACAAGGTATCAATTGAAATTAAACATAAAGAAGGCTGTATACCTAAAGTTTTAAACCCTGAAGTTTTAAAGTCAAAACCAACTTTTGATGTGGTTAATATCAACATCAATAATGAAGGAATGCTTAGCTGGACAACTAAAAACGAAATGGGCTCATTACCATACGTTGTTGAGCAATACAAATGGAATAAATGGGTATTTGTTGGAGAAATTAACGGACAAGGAACACCGGCTACTCATGATTACGTATTCAAAGTAACCCCACATTCCGGTGAAAATAAATTCAGGGTAAAGCAAACAGGTTTTGGTTCTGCCCCTCGTTTCTCAAGCCCGGTTACTTATAACTCTTTAATGGAAAAACCAACTTTCCAAATAGCTAAAGATTCAAAAAATGTTACATTCAGTTCAGAAACATCTTATGAGGTTTATGACTTTTACGGTAATGTAGTAAAGAAAGGTTTTGGAAATTCATTCGATATCTCCAATTTAAATAAAGGAAAATATTATTTGTGTTACGATAGTGTTGTTACCGAGATCGAAAAAAAGAAGAAGTAGCATCGTTTGAACGGATAATAAACTTAAGTTCGTTTAATATCATTGCAGTAGCACCCCAAACAACTTTACCCCGTATGTCAAAATACGGGGTTTTTATTTTAAGCCCGTTTGCCACTGTAACTATGGTTTCCTTAATAATAGCATCATTAAGTAGCTCACTCAACGAACACTCTACTACCTGTTGTACTTCAAATTCGCTTATTTGAAATTGTGGGGGCTGATGCAGGCTCGCGACAAAAGGAGAAACCATAAAATTGCTTGGCGGAATGTAAAGTTGACTTAACTGCCCCGCCACATTTTCTTCGTCAACTTTTATTCCGGTTTCTTCATGTAGTTCTCGTAATGCGGTTATCTTAAGATCCGGATCTGTTTCATCTTTTTTACCTCCCGGAAATGCAATCTGCCCGCTATGCACACCATCATAAACAACTCTTTCAATCAAAGGGAAAACAATTTCTCCATCCTTTTCATAGAGTAAAATACAAACAGCACTTTCCTTAAACCCTGTGATGGATTCTAAAGCAAGTATTTCATTTCTTCTAAACATGCTTGCCATTTCATACTGCACATTCTTTCCGGGTAAAGGCTGCAATAACGATTTCCGGAGTGAAGAAATAAAATGATCGAAGCTTTGCATATTTCTTATTTCATATTTGTGAACTGCAATGGTATTTCAATTTCTGATTGCCTTAATAAAGCAATTACCATTTGAAGGTCGTCTATTTTTTTTGCCGATACACGTATGATATCGTCCATCAATTGAGCGGTAACTTTCAATTTAGAATCCTTAATGATCTTCATAATCTTTCTGGAATTATCCTTATCAATTCCTTCCCTAACTTTAATATCTTTCTTTATCACCATACCCGAAGTATAATGTTCCTTTTCCAGGTCTAAACTGCGGGGATCCAGCTTTTGTTTGATCATACGGCTTCTGATTACGTCAATGATCGAGTTTAAACGCATTTCATCTTCTGTGGTAATCGACAATGCAACGTTTTTTTTGTCAAGGTCTATAACACTTTTAGAATTCTTAAAATCAAACCTTCCCAGTATTTCCTTACGGGCAATATTGATGGCATTATCCAATGTTTGAAGATCTACTTTACTATTTATATCAAATGACGGCATAATGATTAACTTTACGTGTTAAAATGAGTTTGTTTACGTTACATGCAACATACCAAACAAATATGATCTGTACATGAAATCCAAAGCTAAAATACTATTTCTATTTGTTGTTTGTTCCTGTTTTTTTTCAGCATTCTCTCAACCAAAAAATTTAGACCTTTATTTACGTTCGCTGGGTTTGGTGGATGTGCAAAAAACAAACCCTGATATAAAAGTGCAATTGGCATATTCGAGTATAAATAATTTTGTAAAACTTGACATGTATGGCGCTTTACAAAAATGTTACCTGCCAAAAGAAGTGGCTGAAGGCCTATCAGATGCTCAGAATAAATTAAACGCCATAAGTGACTTTTATCACATAGTTGTATTTGATGGGACAAGACCATTGCATATTCAGCAATTGATGTGGGATTCTTTAAAACTTCCAATAGAACAAAAAACAAAGTACCTCGCTTACCCCGGAAGCGTTTCTATGCATAATTACGGGGCAGCCGTAGATGTTGGCTTAATGACTGAAACCGGCGTGATAGTGGATATGGGTACCACTTTTGATTTTTTTGGCCCGGAAGCACATACTACACAGGAAGCGATTTTAGTAAAAAACGGAAAATTAAGTCAGGAGCAATTCATCAACAGGAAACTCCTTAGATCAGTTATGGTAAAAGCAGGCTTCGAAGTGATGTCTACCGAATGGTGGCACTTCAATTATTGTAGTAAAGAAGAAGCAGTGAAAAAATTTACGCTGATTAAGTAAAAGGGTCTTTAGATGCAGTGACCTCTTTTCAATACAGTTCTTACTTACTCAGTTCCTTGTACATACGCTCGTTGTAATACTGGAAACCATGTTTGTCAAAGAAGTAACGTGCCGTTAAATTCATGCTCCAATGATCTAATTCTATCCTGTCAATTTCGTGTTCTCTGGCAAAAGCATATGCCTGATCCATTAACTGTTCACCAATTCCGGCGCCTTTGTAATTTTCAAGCACTAAAACCTGATCAACATAAATAGTACGCGAAGAATATTTGAATGCACTTTCAATCGAATCTTTTACTTTAAAAAGAATATAGCCAACCGGTACGTCATCCTGAACTGCAATGTATGCCTTAGAGTCAGAATCTTTCAAAAAATGCTCGAAAGCCTGTTCTACCAATTCAAAATTATAAGGTTTAAATACATCCGGATACAAATCGTAATGAAGTGTTTGAATTTCTTCATTCATTTCTGCCAATATTTGTGGGTCGGTAGTTTCTATTATGTTAGCCATACTATAAATGTATATATCTTATTTAGAATAAGCAAATGATAGCAAAGCATCACATACCCAGGATCTTTTTTGTTTTGGAAGGTAATTTTGAAGCTATCAGGTAATAGGATTGCGAAATATACTTTTCCCATTGTTTTTTACTTAAGCGGCTTATATTATCCAAATGAACCCATTTGTAGCGGGCTAAATAAGGTGCCGGCATAAATCCTTTTTTAGCTGATAATTCTTCAAATTCCTCATCCGATACCTTAAACGAAGCTGAAACCGGCACAGTATCGGGCGAAATGACCAAAAACATTTTTTCTCCCACATTAAAACATAAATGATCTTCCCATTTAATGTCCTGAGTAACTCCTTTCAGAGGTTTACAGATTGATTGCAGATCTTCAATTGTCATGGTAAAAGCCAGCTTATTTACAAATATACGTTTCTATTTGAGTTATGAATATTTCACGTTTAAATCCGACTAACGATTCAAAAAAAACTTATATTCGCATACAACATTTATTAACCTTAAAATAAAAAAATATGGCATTTGAATTACCGGCGTTAGCATACGCACATGCAGCTTTAGAGCCGCACATCGACGCAAGAACAATGGAAATCCACCACGGAAAACACCATCAGGCATACGTTACCAATTTAAATAATGCAATAGCAGGAACTGATGCGGAGAAAATGAGCATTGAAGATATATGTAAAAATATTTCTAAATTCCCGGTAGCTGTAAGAAATAATGGTGGCGGGCATTATAATCACACTATGTTCTGGACAATTATGGCTCCTAATGCAGGTGGCGCCCCAACAGGAGATTTGGCTGCTGCAATGGATAAAGCTTTCGGAAACTTTGAAGAGTTTAAAAAACAATTTGCCGCAGCTGCTGCTACCCGTTTTGGAAGTGGTTGGGCATGGCTGTGTGTGAAAGATGACAAATCACTTTGTGTTTGCTCTACTCCAAATCAGGATAATCCTTTAATGGATATTGCTGAGTGCAAAGGAACTCCGATTTTAGGAATTGATGTTTGGGAACATGCATATTACCTGCACTACCAAAACCGTCGTCCTGATTATGTTGGGGCTTTCTGGAATGTAATCAACTGGAAACAGGTAGCTGAAAACTATAAAAAAGCGTTATAAATTAAAGATTGGCAAATTAGGAGATCTCCCTTTAACGTTAGAATTCTTAATTACTTTGTTAACATCATTCTCTAAAAAAGGATTTGCAGATGCAAATCCTTTTTTAATTTTAAGGCATGAAGTTTTTGCTGTCTTTTCTTTTCGCGGCCTCTTTTTGGCACTTATCAAAAGCTAATGGAGATCTCTATATTTTTAGTCCTGATAGTATTAAAGACACCGTTTCATGTGCACCAACACCAACTGAACAAATTGCCGGGAATGGAAAAACCGGCGTTTGGAAAATGTATGCGGCACCGGTTAACCTTTCCGATTCAAGCATAACTCTTCTGGATGAAAAAACAGAAATAAAAGACAAGCTAAAAAGCCGTAAAAAAATATTTGCTACACTTTTAGCTTTTCCGGTACCGTTTGGCATCATTGGGCTCCATCGTATCTATCTTGGTACCAAACCTTATGTTCCGCTTGTTTATATTGCAACGCTCGGTGGTGCTGCAGGTATTGTACCTTTTATAGATTTTATTGTACTCCTTCTGGAAAAAGATATCAGTAAGTATGAAAACAACCCGAATATTATTATGTGGGCTAACTAATAAATTAAACCTAATAACATGAAAACACTTTATCTGGCAAGGCATGCTAAATCTGATTGGGGAAACGAAGTTCTGAAGGACATTGATCGTCCGCTTAACAACCGTGGTTATTCCGATGCTTATATTCAAAGTGTAAAATTCAGTACTGATCAAAAACATCCCGACCTTATAATAAGTAGCCCGGCTGTAAGAGCCTTTACCACTGCCGGTATATTTGCACGAACACTAAAATACAGAGAAGACAAAATTATACTTTCGCCCGAACTATATGAAGCTTCAACAGGAGCAGTTATTCATACCATTGCAGCTACAAACAATGCTGTTTCTACTTTAATGGTTTTTGGACACAATCCAAGCTTTACTGAGGTGTTTGATGAAATCAGTGATTCTTACATCGATAATATTCCTACCTGCGGAATAATTGGGGTCAGCTTCAAGATTAAGTCATGGGCTGAGATTATTACTACAAAAGGTCATTGTTTCCTTTCCTTTTTTCCAAAGGACTTTAAGCAATAGTTAAGTTTTAGTTACTAATTAAAAATAATTTATTAAAGCACAGTATATTTACCAATGGCGAAAAAACAACTACCCTATATTAATCGTGAGATAGCCTGGCTATCTTTTAATGACAGGGTTTTACAGGAGGCAGAAGACCCTACTACTCCACTTATCGAACGCATTAAGTTTTTAGGAATCTATTCTAATAATCGTGACGAGTTTTACCGTGTGCGTGTGGCAACGGTAAAACGTATGACCAAACTGGGCAAACGTGCCATTCCATTGATTGGTGAAGATCCAACCGAACTTTTATCTACTATTCTTAAACGAGTTATTGAACAACAAAAAAAGTTTGAACTCATTTATCAAAATATTTTAAAGGAACTTAAAAAAAATAATATTTTCATTATTGACGAAACGCTTCTCGATAAAGATCAAAAATTATTTGTGAAAGACTATTTTCAATCAGAATTGCTTTCCAATTTATTCCCGATAATAGTTGAAGAGAATGGATCTTTCCCCTATTTAAAGGATAAATCGAGTTACTTATATGTTCGATTGGTTCCCATGGATGGAATACAAAAACAGAAATACGCACTTATTGAAGTTCCAACCAGAAGTAATACACGTTTTGTGGTTTTACCTGCCAAACAAAACAAACAATTCATTATTTTACTGGATGATGTAATTCGCTTTTGTTTGGATGAAATCTTTGAAGTATTCAGATTGGAAGCTACGGAAGCGTACAATATTAAACTTACCAGAGATGCCGAAATGGACTTGGATAACGATCTGTCTCAAAGTTTATTGGAGAAAGTAAGTGAAGGCGTAAAAAATCGTAAAAAAGGAAGCCCTGTTCGTTTGGTATACGATGGAACCATGCCAAAAGATATGCTTTCTTTTATGATGCGAAAACTAAATTTCAATAAAAAAGATGCGCCTATTCCAGGAGGAAGATATCACAATTTTAAAGACTTTATCACCTTCCCAAAATTAGGGAGAAAAGATTTAGTGTTTAATCACAAACGCCCGCTGAATAATAAATATTTGGTAAATCATAAAGCAAGTATCATTAACGCCATAAAACAACGTGATATTATGCTTCATTATCCTTATCAATCCTACGATCATATTATAGCTTTATTACGTGAAGCATCTATCGACCCTAATGTTGAATCAATCAAAATTACATTGTACCGTGTAGCGGATTCATCCAAGATCGCCAATGCACTGATAAATGCGGTTAAAAACGGCAAACAGGTAACGGTGGTAGTTGAATTACAAGCTCGTTTTGATGAAGAAAATAATATCTATTGGGCAAACAAACTGAATGAAGAAGGTGCAACTGTAATTTATGGAGTCCCCCGTTTAAAAGTTCACTCCAAACTATTCCTTATCACCATGCGTGAAAAAGGGAAAGAAGTAAAAATTGCTCATGTTGGTACAGGAAACTTCAACGAAAAAACTGCACGAATTTATACAGATGCCTCTTTACTTACTGCCGATAGGAGAATTACGGAAGAAGTAAATCAGGTATTTAATTTCTTTAGTGATAACTTCAGAGTTGGAACATATAAAAACTTGGCCGTTTCTCCTTTCAACATGAGAAAATCGTTGGTAGGTTTAATCAGCCGTGAGATTAGTAATGCCAAAGAAGGTAAAGAAGCCTACATGATTATTAAAGTAAATAACCTTGTAGACAGAGAGCTGGTGAATAAACTCTACGAAGCTTCCGAAGCAGGAGTAAAAGTAAATTTGATAGTAAGAGGCTCTTGCTCTATTGCCTGCGGTGTTCCCGGAGTTAGTGAAAACATCAAAGGAATTTGTATAGTAGATAAATACCTGGAACATAGCCGCATTTTTGTTTTTGCAAACGACGGACATGAGCGGATATTTATTTCATCTGCCGATTGGATGCCACGTAACCTCGATCAACGTTGCGAAGTAGCGGTTCCTATCTATGACAAGAATATTCAAAAAGAACTGAAAGATATATTGGCTATTCAACTTGGTAGTAATGTAAAAACGCGCATCCTGGATGAAAAACTAAGCAATAAATACAAAAAACCATTGGCTCGCCAAAAACAGATCAGAGCGCAGGATGCTGTGTACGATTATTTATTAAAAGAAAAACAGAACTATTTAAAACACCTATAGAATGATATTTGCAGCGATAGATATTGGATCAAATGCCGTACGACTCTTATTTAGTCACGTACATGAGCAGAAAGGAAAAGCAATTTTTAAAAAGGGAGAGTTGATTCGTTTACCTATTCGTTTAGGTGACGATTCGTTTACAAAAAAAGAAATTTCACCCGAAAAGGCAGAAAAACTGGTAACCGCCATGCGGGGATTTTCTGAGATCATCAAAGTGTTTGATGTAATATCTATGAAAGCCTGTGCTACTTCAGCTATGCGCGATGCAAGCAATGGGGCGGAGATTATTGCACGTATTAAAAAAGAATCAGGGATCAACGTAGAGATCATTGACGGAAAAACTGAAGCTGCCACAATTTTCTCTAACCACGTAGAAGAATTAATGGATCCTAAACAAGCCTATTTGTATATTGATGTGGGCGGTGGAAGTACCGAATTAACACTGATCTCTAACAGAAAAGTGCTTGCTTCCAAATCTTTTAATATTGGTACTATCCGTATATTATGTGATAAAGTAGAAAAAGAAGAATGGGAACATTTTAAAACCTGGATCAAGAAAAATACAGCCGGTGTTCAGCCGCTCACTGCTATTGGTTCAGGAGGGAACATCAATAAACTTTACAAAATGAGTGGCAAAAAGGAAAACAAACACCTGAGCTACGATAAGGTAAAAGATATGTATGATATGCTAAACTCATATACTTATGATGAACGTGTAACAGTGTTGGGATTAAATCCCGATCGCGCCGATGTTATTATTCCTGCTACAAAAATATTTCTAACCACCATGAAGCATGCTGATATTGAAAAGGTGCTTGTTCCTCAGATAGGTTTATCGGATGGTATTATACATTTGTTGTATGAAGAACATATTGCTAAGAAAAAGAAGTAATAGGTGGTTTAGACTTTGCTCAACAGATACTTACCTTTCACTCTTGCTTTAATTGTATATTTTCGGGATCAACCGGTTTAAAAATGTAGTTACCTCAATAGGAAAGCAACCTATTTTAATTGAATCGTTTAATACCAGATGAATGCTACCTACTATTGGCTCCCGAGTTTCATTATCAACAAAAGTAAATTTTATAACTCCCTTATTTTGGGCGAAAGAGAGTAGATGCAATAAAAAAGTAATAGGAAAATTGAATATGCTTTAGGCATGTTTCATGTTTTTCTCATGTTTTGAAAGAACATCCTTTTTCACTTCATCAAAAGTATATGACTTAGACTTACCTAATAAGTGATCTTTGCGGCGTTTATTCAACTCTTTTAGTTGATCTGGCGTTAACAGTACTACTTTGGTCATAAGCAAATTTAAGGATTTAAAAAGAAAATACAAATTAAAGCCCCTGTCGAATTTGAATCAACAGGGGCTCAATAAAAGAGTTTATTAAAAATCTACTTCACCATTCCACCCTTCACAACATCGATCCACATTCCGGGTTGACGAACAGAAACGGTGTTATCGTACATAGCTTCTGTGTAAACAGTTGGTAAGTAGAAACGACCACAATAAGCAGCGTTTAATACTACTTTGTAAGTTTTGCTTCCACCATTGTAAAGATCAAAATAAGTGTACACCCTGTCATCACGGATATCCTGATAGGTAGGAAGATCAGATTTACCACCCATATTCTGGTTCTCATCCAAACGTGAGTTGTGGATCTCCCAACCGCTTGGGAACACCTGTGTTAATGCCATGTTTTTGTACGATGACTTGATTCCCGGATGCATAATAGTAACCGTTGCAACAAAATCAGTGCCCTGATCCAATGCACTTACATCCAGTGGTTCGCCTTTTAATGTTGTATAAGAGATCATCATTTTTACATTGCTTTCTTTTGCAGTTTCTTGTCCGGCTGTTGGAATACCGCTGCGGATCAATCGCACAAACAATGGACCTTTTCCTTTGTTATTAACTGTTATGCTTGCATTTGCTCCTGCATTGGTAATTGGAATTTGTTTTACAATTCCGGTAGTACTTACAGCAACATTGGCACCGTTGATCTTACAATCAGCGGCAATGCCTTCTCCTAATTTATTTGTTTTAGCATATTTGGTTACAGCTAACAATGAGTATGCAGTTGTTTGTGTACTCATCCAGTCATCAGAGCTTAACTGTTTAGCAACTGAAGTCAACACTTCGAAGCCCTGAGATTTCATTTTTAATAAAGTCAATGTTTCCAAGATCATCGCTTCATCACGGCAAGAAGATCCGTACGTATAAGCATACTCTGTATATGGTTTTACAGATAATGACAATGAGTTAATTAATTTCTTAGCTGTTTCAGTTTGACCCGCAATTTCATAAGCTGCAGCCAATCTCCATTTAGCAGAAACAGAAAGATTTTTACTTTCTTTCAAGCGGTTCATACTTCCAAGATCAGATGCTCCTGCCAAAGCCAATGTATATAAACGGTATGCCTGTGTAAGATCTTCCTGATACAACATTGCGTTTTTGCTTGCTGTCCAGTTTTGAGCGCGGTCTTTTTGGTAACGTTTCCAATTATCCATTAAACCGTATGGAATGCTATAACCTGCTTTTTGTGCTTCCAATAAGAAATGACCTGCATAGTTAGTTCCCCACTCATCAGCAACATTTAAACCTTGCCAGTATGCCAATCCACCAGATGCAGTTTGGAATCCTTTTAAACGATTTATTGCAGCTTTGATGTTCGACTGAATTACTTTGCTTTGAGCATCACTTAATTCAACCACATCTTTCAGGAACAATTGAGCGAAAACACTCGAAGTAGTTTGCTCAACACAACCGTGAGGATATTGAATCAAATAATCAATTCGTTTTTGCAGGTTGATCGGCGGCATCGAAGAAATTTCCAATACTGCTTTGTTTGTTCCTGCAATTCCAAATGGTTTATAGTTTAATGAAACATTTTTTCCTTTATCAGCCAGCACACCCGATACATCTGTAATGTATGGATTCGGTGTACGGATCTCAATCTCAATTTCTTCTGATGTGCTCTCCCCTGCTCCTGTTGCTTTGATCTTCACCTTGGCAACTCCTAATACTGATCTCACTTTCAATCGGAAGGTTACTACCTTATCATCAGGTCTTGTGAACTCAACTGATTTTGTTGCTTCATCCATTACGGTGAAATGTTTATCAGGAACAACAGTAATAGTTGCGTTCTTCACTTTATCTTCCATTGCAAAAACAGTTACAGGAAGATCTACTTCTTCATCAGGTCCAAGTACACGAGGTAAAGTACTTAAGATCATCAAAGGTTTTTTCACCTTCACCGATTTTTCCGAATTACCATACGCTCCGTCTTTTGCAGCAACCACCATTACACGAACAGCTCCCACGTATTGCGGGATCTTGATCTTGTGGGTATTGCTTTCTCCTTTATCTAATTTGAACGGACCAACAAAACGCACCATTGGTTTAAAACGCTGAGCATTCGATCCACTCTTAGCATCCAATTCACTATCACCACCAATGGATAAGATACGTTGCATTACTTTTCCGCTTGCACCAATAATCATATCAAAAATATCCCAGGTCTTAACTCCTAATGCTTCTTTTGCGTAGAAGGTACTCCATGGATCAGGAGTTTTGAAACGTGTAATGTCCAATAAACCTTCATCAACAATTGCTAAGGTGTAAGCCATTTCTTTTCCTTGTTCTTCCGATACTTTTACTTCCACTTCTGATTCAGGTCTCCATGAATCAGCGCATGTGATCTTCGGTTTCAATACTGTTTTCTCATCTTTGATCATTAATGGCAATACACCATACAAACGAATAGGAAGATCGTTCATCACGTTTCCGTGAGGTTGGATCAATGTTGCATGCACATAAATATTAGGAGTCATTGCATCCGTTACTTTGAAAGAGTAATCAGTAACACCGTTTTTGGTATCGATCCAGAATGTTTGCAATACTTTGGTTCCTGTTTCTAAACTGATCAATGCTTTACCTTCTTTTCCGGAAGGGATTGATAATTTCACTTCATCACCTACATTGTATTCTGTTTTATCAGAACTGATGTTCAACATGGTTGCTCCTTCGTTTCCTTTTGGGGATTTACCTTGCCATGACGGCCAGTCGATAAACATGGTTTGCCCTGCACTGTGTCCGCTGGTTTTATCAGTTACATACACCAAATATCTTCCCCACTCCGGGTAATTGATCTTGAATTTGAAACTTGCTTTTCCTCCGCTCGTAGTAATATCTTCTGTGTAGATAGCTTGCTTATAATCATTACCAACGTAGCTTGATAAGTCGTCATTGTAATTATCCCACCACCATCTCCAGCTTACTTTATAAACTTTCACTGTTACTTCCCGGCTTGCAGGATTTCCGTTCTCATCTACAGTCGCGATCTTAATTTCCTGATCCGTATCTGTTTCCAGATATCCACGCTCTTTAGGAGCTTCCGGAATTTTCACACCCACGTAATGAGTGTATGGAGAAAACGGCATAGAAAAACGATCGGTACTGAATGCCCCACCCTCTTCAAAAGCACGGACTGTAAAGTTTGCATTTAAGAAACCAGGAGCATTTTTAACTCCGGTGAAAGAAGCATTTACTTGTGTGAATCCATTTTCATCAGTTCTGCCATCAAAAATAGTTTGTGATTCAGAATAAAAACCGGATGCAGGATTATCGAAGGTATAACCTTTGTATCCTTTAAATTCAGTTGATGTTGGAGAGAAAGTAACATCGATCTTTGATTCGAGATTCTTTCCGACTGCACCATGTAACCAATTTACCTGAAGTGTTCCTTTCAAATCAACTGCGCTTTCTGCAGTAAGCATTTTGGTATTAAAATCTAAATTCAATTTCAAACGATTCGGCATGATCGTTTCGATCTTGATTGTTTTGGTGAATGCTGCCCCGCCCGCTTTTACTTTAGCAGTGTAGTTTCCGGTTGGTGCATAATTATCTGTCTTTGTTCTGAAATCATAAATGCCATCTACATTTTTAGATTGAACCAGTTTCTGAACTACTTGTCCCATTGGATTAATTAGTTCCATTGTTACCGGGTATTCTAATGGTAATTTTTTGTCTTTGTCTTCCAACATAAATGAAAGGAACAAACTATCGCCCGGGCGCCATACTCCACGCTCACCGTAAATAAATCCTTTCAAGCCTTTTTGGATGATCTCACCGTTTACTTCAAACGAACTCAAGCTGTTTGATAAACCATCTTCCAGTTTAAGATAGTTACGTTCCTGTCCGCTTTTTGCAATAAGTACAAATGGTTTTCTCTTGAACTCAAATGTTGCTAATCCGGTTCCATCCGTTTTTGCTTCTCCCATTAATTGTTGTTGGAAATCGTAAGCTTCAATGCTCACACCGCTCATAGGTTTTGCAGTAACAATATCGCTGGTCATAACTAAATAAGAACCATCGTTCCCTTTTTTAGCCAATAAACCAATATTACTTGCCAATATATTTCTGCTTTGAGAACGTGATGCGCTATAGTAGGAAGGAGTACATGGATTTTCTCTTTCACGGTAATCATAATAGTCGTAATAATCACCGTATTCATAATCATCCGAATAATAAGAACCATAGTAGTCCCAGTCTTTTTCATCTTTCTCGGTATCTTCCGGAGCTTCAGTAGCAGGTGCTAAATTAGCAGTTGTATCTCCATTACAATCGTAAATAGAATACGAACGTTTGAAACTTAATTTCACATTGTAAATAGCACCCGGTTCTGCTGCGATCAGTTTAGAAAGATCAAGTGCGTATTTAAGATTTTTGTTGCGAGGTAATTCTCCTAAAGAGTTCAATGGAATCTTTTTCTTTAAAATGGTTTTACCAACACGCATCAGTTCACTTTTCCCACTCAGGTTATTTACCTGTAAAAATTGCAGTACATTAGTTTCGTAAATCTTGGTGATCTGCACATCCACCGCATTAATGTTTACTGCTTCGAAAGGGAAGATCAAACCTTCAGAGTTTGGAAGGATCACACCTTTACCATTTATTTTAACGGCAGGTTTTAACTCTTCAAATTCCACCTGAACTTTTACATCCGTTCCTAACTCTTTTCCTTTGCTGTTTTTGATGGCAGCGCCTAATACAATTGTTTTAGAACCCGATAAACGACTTGTAGGATAGATCTTAATGATATTCCCGTCAATAGCGTATGTAAATGTTGTTTGAGCTGTTTTAGAAGGATTGTTGCTGTAACTACTTTCGTAATAATCATAATTGCTATCATCATTACCAACGCTTTCAATTTTAATTAAACCATCTAAGTTTTGACCGGCCTGAATAATATCAGTACAATAAATATTTACAGCCTGATCGGGTTCGTTGGTAACACGGTTAGCCATTACATTAAACTGACCTGCAACCGGAATAGTGATCTCTCTGCTGAATTCTGTTTTGCTGTCGATAGCTTCGCCATTTACGTTGATCATTAAAACAGATGGCTCTCCTGATTTCTGAATACCATCAACAATAAAACGGTGACGTGTACTGGATTCGTGATTCCAGGTGATCTTTAATGAACTTCCGGGATGAGAGGTATTAAAACATTTTTCTACCATAGCATGTTCAGCGAAATCAGCTGTGCTTAACAAACCTGTGATCTGAATGGTTTTATAGCTTTGCTGATCGGTAATGATATAATCATGCACTTCCACATCAATTGCCTGTGGAATGGTTTGAAAATTAAATTCAAATGTCTTTAGATCATTGGGAACATCAGCTACATCATTCAATTTAAATGAAGCAGAGTATAATTGATTTTGTTTCAGCCTTGCTGCCGGCTTAAATTCCACCGTATGATCATCTATCCAAATTATCTTTCCGTCAATTGATGGGGAAAAATCGAACAGATTATTATCTAATTCTTTATTTAGTTCAGGAAGTTCGTTAGCTGCTTTTGCCAATACGATCTGAATTTTTGCTTCCGTAGAAACATAGCCCGAAGTGTAAGCTGTTATGTACTCACGAAAAGCAGGGTTTGCTTTTTCGTACTTACCTTTTGCTTTTGAGGAAGAGATGAAGTAGATAGAACCAAATAATACAGCTACCGATGCAAATACGGCAAAGACTAATTTTTTTGACATAAAAGGATGAATTTAATTTGAATCAAAAATATGCGATTTTTTAAGATAAAAGCAAAGGTTTTTAGGAAAATTTCAGTTTAAGTGGCGAATTAATCAATAAGTTCTTATGCTTTCATAATGAGAAGATTACAATCTTCAGGAAATAGAAAATTAGACTCTGATCCCAATTACCAATACATCATCTACTTGTTCATTGGTTCCCTTCCATTTTAGGAATTCGGTTTCCATGATCTTCTTTTGGGTTTCGGTGGTTTGGGTTTGCATAGAGTTCATTAACTCTTGCATACGTTTATATTTGAATTTCTTACCCTTTGGTCCGCCAAACTGATCTGCATAGCCATCAGAGAACAAATAGATTATATCACCTTTTTTTGCGGTTAATGTATAAACATTAAATTTCTTAATACTATCTTCAATAAAAGCGCCAACAGGGAATTTATCTCCTTTAATTTCATAAAAACCTTCTCCTGAAAACACATACACAGGGTTAAATGCACCTGAATATTTAATTTCACCTGATTTTTTATCTATCCGTAACAAAGAAACATCCATACCATCTTTTATGGATGATTCGTTGAATGACTGATGCAATGATTGAGTTAACCAAAGATTAACCGCATCTAGTATTTCATTAGGCTCAAAAATACCTTTTTCCAACACCGCTTTATTAAGTAAATTAAAATTCACTATCGACATTAATGCCCCGGGAACTCCATGACCGGTACAATCCGCTGCGGCCAGAAAAATAAAATTCTCAGTTTCCTCAATCCAGTAGAAATCACCACTTAGTATATCCTTAGGTTTGTAGAGCACAAACGAATCCGGTAAAATTGAATACCACATTTTATCGGGCGGGAAGATTGCTTCTTGAATGCGTTTTGAATACTTTATACTATCTGTAATATCCTTATGCTGTTCTTCAATGATCTGATTCTTTTCAGAAAGCTCCTTATTTGCTTTTCGTCTGATTCTGTTTTGTCGTACCAAAACAAAAGCTACTATAGCCAGTACTCCCAAGCCCACTACAACAAGTGCTATTATCAACCGTTGCCTGCTTTGTTCAACCTTTCCTATTTCCAATTGCTGGTTCAGAATTTTATTTTCTTTTTCCTTTTTATCTACTTCATATTTTTTTTCAAGTTCATTGATACTGTGCTGATTTTCCTGATTTAACAACGAATCATCGATTAACATATGCATTTCCAGATCATCGTATGCATCCTTTGTATTTCCAAGATCATATTTTATAGCAGCCCTGTTAAATAGTAAGCTGGAAACATTGGTTTTATTATTTCTTTTGTTTTCAATTTCAAAAGCTTTGTTTATGTATATCAATGCCTTATCGTACTGTTTTTGAGTTCTGAATAGCTCTGCCCCATTCGAATAATTGTTGCTTAAGAAACTTGAATCTTTTAGTTCTTCATATATTTCAATCGCTTTGTTGTTTAATTCAATTGCCTGAGTCAAATCATTTTTTTGATACATTAATTTGCAATAATTAGTATAAGCGTTAGCTAAAGACCTTTTCAAATCATACTTAGAACAAAGGCTAATTGCTTTTTTCAGGCTTGTTTCTGCTTTATAATAATTTTTTGTTTCTATATAAGCTAAAGCAAGGTTGCTAAGTGTAGTCCCTACTGATTTTTGATCGTTTCTAGCTGAATAAATTTCAATTTCTTTTTCCCAATATTCAGCAGCTTTATCAAAATGCCCAATAAAATAATTCATAGAAGCCAGGTCCCCAAAGCCGACTGCAATTTTATTATCATCATCCATTTGCTCCCATATTTTCTGTGCTTCCAGATAATAATTGGTTGCTTTGGTATAATCTCCAAGTATTAAGTTCATTCTTGCCAATTGACGAAAGGACAGGCCAATACCTTTTGTGAACCCTACCTTTTGTGATAAAAAAAGTAAGTCTGAGGCAAGTTTCAAAGATTGAGCATTTTTTTCATTATGAAGGTAAGCTCTTGAAAGGCTGATTCCGGCCATCACCTTCTTTTCATCGTTATTTGTATTTTGAGCCAATGTATATGCTTTAAAAGCATACTCTTCCATTTTTTTATAGTCAACATTTTGCTCTAGCGGATCAACAATATGTTTTAAATAAAAGTTAACTTTTTCTGTATCAGTTGTAATTTTATTTACAATGTTGAGCAATGAATCAATATTTTGCCCAAAA
>JAUXTT010000013.1 GCA_030684395.1 Bacteroidota bacterium
ATCTCTTAGCACAGGGTGGATTTGCCCTGTATTGTTTTTCTTTTATACTCATCAGCTATGAACGAGGAAGAAAGACAAAATATAATTGAATACATTAAGGCGAATGACAGCACCTATAACTATAATGCAGTCAACTTTAAGTATTACAGCGATGAGGATTTATTAGTTCTTAAAAAAAGGCTTGATCGCGAAATAGAGGGGAAAAATAACAAAGGTTTCGATTCAAAATAATCCTCCAATTGCAGGCAATACAGCATTGGTAAAAGCAAATTTTTTATTTACCGGAAAGGATTTATATTTGCATTGTGATCTTTGAAATATTGCCGGATAAAAGGGGATAACAAAACCCAAAGGAAGCCCAAGAACTTTCGAGTAACAATTCATGCCTGATTATGCAGGACTTGTTACCAGTTTGTTACCTTTCCCTTCTTAAAACCCCTCCAAACCTTTGATTATCTAAGCGGCACGGCGATTTTATGATGTCGCAATTTGTGACCTCCAAATCTGACAATATAGGTTTAAGGCATGCTCCTTTTTGTTTTACGGAACAAGGCGTGACCATGTTGGCTTGTATTTTAAACAGCGATAAAGCGATTCAGGTTAATCTTCAAATCATCCGAATCTTTACTCGTATTCGTAAGATGCTTACAGACAATACTGAGATCAGGCTTGAAATAGAAAAAATCAAAAAGAAGCTTGACAATCAGGATAAAAACCTGGAAATTGTGTTTCGCTATTTAGATGAGTTGATTGAAAATAAAGACCTCCGGAGCAACGAACGAAAAACAATCGGATATAAAATGCAGCCCTGAAACGAGTAAATATTGGAGGACGCAAAATGCGTCCTCCAAATTCATTACCCTTCCAACTAATTGACATTTAGTGCGCTTTTCATTTTAAATTTATTTTGTCTTGGAATTAGAAAAATTTGTATATTTACAGCCTCAAAACGGTAGGTATAGCTCAGTTGGTTAGAGCATCGGTTTGTGGTACCGAGGGTCGTCGGTTCGAGCCCGATTACTTACCCGCAAAAGTCCTTCGATTCTCGGAGGACTTTTTGTTTTTGTACATAATCCCTATATTTGATCTTATACATTACTTGTAAGCATTTGTAAATAATTATTTACAGACAAGTGTGTAAGTTGTGCGTAATTTTAAAGACAACGAACTTAAACAAGAAAATGATTACAATTGACAATTATTTAGATAATCATTATATACACAGAAGTAACTGGCTAAGAGCTGCCGTATTAGGAGCAAACGATGGAATAATATCTATTTCAAGTCTTGCAATAGGTGTTGCAGCTGCAAGTTCAACGAGAGAACCCATAGTTTTAGCAACAGTTGCAGGACTTGTTGCAGGTGCATTATCTATGGCTGCTGGTGAATATGTTTCTGTAAGTTCACAAACTGATATAGAAAAAGCAGATATTGAAAGAGAAATAAAAGAGCTTGCGGAAATGCCAGAAGAAGAGTTAAACATATTAGCTCAAATTTATGAGAAGAGAGGGCTAAAAAAAGAAACAGCAATGCAAGTAGCCATTGAATTGACCGAAAAAGATGCTTTGGGAACACACATTAGAGACGAATTAGGTATAAACGAAATTAGTCAAGCAAACCCAATACAAGCTGCAATTGCATCAGGAGCAGCATTTACGGTTGGAGGTGTATTGCCTCTATTGGTAATCCTTTTTTTACCAGTAAAAGATATAGAATATTGGCTCTATAGCTTCACACTAATTTTTCTAATTACATTAGGAACTATTGCTGCAAAAACAGGCGGGTCAAATGTAAAAAAAGCAGTTTTACGAATTACAATATGGGGAACACTTGCAATGGGATTATCTGCATTGGTAGGCTATATCTTTGGCGTTAATGTATAATTTTAAAATTCAACAAATATGAACGGAGTACATTTTCATTTAGTAGCAACCCATTTATCCTCATTTTCCTCACAACAGGTTTTAAACAAAAAACGTTTTCTCATATATTGAAGCATTAATATTTGCATTTGTGGTTTTATTCTTCGCTAAACTGGCAGGAACAACCGGTGGCGAAATAAGACATACAGAAATTAGAAGTGGAAATAATGTTCCTGCTATTAACATTAACAACACTGAAAAAGTGTAATGACAATTAACAAATGATAAAAACAGAAAAGCAAGGCTTATTTCAATTACTGAAAATTGCTACACCATTCATTGTTATTACAACGGTTTATTCAATTTTAGTGCTTGGACTTGAAGAATATTTTGGCGACCATATATACAAAATATCTGGACAAATAGGTTCAGTATTTGGACTTGCGGTTGCTTTTTTCCTAGGTTTCAGAATGAACTCAGCGTATGACAGATGGTGGGAGGCAAGAAAAATATTTGGCGAATTGACAAACAACACTAGGAGTTTTGTTACTAAAATATATGTTTATTGTGATAATATAGAGAATTTTAAGGAAAAAGAAAATACAGATTTAAAAAAGCAAGCTCAAAAGTTAATAGAATTAACTATTTTATACATACGCCAATTGAAAAATGAAATGCACGATAATTTTAAACCAACATTTAATGAACAGGCCTACGAACTATTGAATGAGTTTAAAATAAATACCGAAAACAAAATTTCAAACGAAATATTAGTTTCCCTTACGAAGTATATTGAAGGTACTTTTTCTTCAAAAGCTAATATTGAAAAAGGAGATTTAATGCAACATATCAATCGTTTTTATGACATTCAGGGTAAAGCAGAAAGAATAAAGAACACACCTTTTTTAATGATTTATAGTGCATTCACTAAAATAATTGTGAGCTTCTATGTTGTGCTTATTCCGTTATTTATTGGCGACATTGACTTAGGCGGAGAAGAAAGCGGGTTTGAGTTTTTAGCTATTCCGATTATGGTAATTATTAGTACAGCTTTTTTGACGATAAACAAATTGGCGAATTTATATGGAGAGCCATTTTCCGAAAATAAAACTTCTGTTACCATTGACGAAATTTGTAAAACCATAGAACAGAATTGTAATGAAGTAAAAGCAAAACTGAAATAAAAATTAGTGCAACAAGGTATTGCTAAAATAGCGGATGAAATGCTTCTATAAAACATTTGTGCAAGGTTTAACTAACGTGCTTCTATTGAGCTTTTGTGCTAATAATTCGCTACTTTGGCAATACCCGAGCAGTTAGTACTAATCATTAAGAACGAATGAACATACAACCTAAAATACAAATACTTTTCATTCTATTAACCTTAAGCTTCTTTACGGCATTTTCGCAGACCAATATTTTTCAAGATAAATTTTCAAAGCTTTTTGACTTTTCTATCATTCCCAAAACTAACATCAACTTTAAAGAATACTACGAAATAACTATTCAACAATCTGCTGACCATTCAAACCCTAAAAGCAAGTTTAACCAGCGGATTTATATCGGGTTTCAGGACTTTAGTGCCCCAACAGTAATCGTGACGGACGGTTATGCCATCGACTATGCATCAAAACCAGACTACTCTAACGAACTCGCAAAAGAACTAAAAGCAAACATTGTGGTGGTCGAACACCGTTTTTTCGGCAAGTCAGTTCCTGATAGTATTGAATGGAAACTATTAACATTAAAACAAGCCGCCGACGATTATCATTTCATTAAATCAATGCTCGGCAAAATCTTAACAGGTAAATGGCTATCCACAGGAATAAGTAAAGGTGGTCAAGCTGCTTTATCCTATAAAATGTTCTATCCAAAAGACATTTCTGCAGTCGTTGCTTATGGTACCGCGGTAAAAAGCAAACAAACGGTTTTCACAGACACTATTCTATCAAATTTATCTCAAACCGTATGCGGTAAAAAAATAACCGAACTGCAAAACTATTTATTTAGGCATAAAAACATTTTACTTCCTTATTTTGCTGCCTTTGTTTCTCAGAAAAATTACAACTTTACACCTCTTGACAATGAAACCGTGCTTGATTATCTATTGCTTGAACTTCCATTTTCATTCTGGCAAAACGGCAACAAATGTGAGGATATTCCCGACACTACTAATACTCCTTCAAATTTAACGAACTATTTAATCAAAGTTGTTCCGCCTCGCTTTTTCTCAACAACGAATAAAAAGCAACTCGAACCCTCCTTCTATATGTTCTACCACGAATTGGGCTATTACGAATATAACACCACTCCGTTTATAAAATACCTTAAGCAAAAAAATTATTCAAACAACTACTTCGCTCCTCCAAACACGACTATTCAATTTGATGACACCTTTCAAAAAACTGTGGGTACATTTGTAAGCAGCAGTAGTTCTAAAAACGTATTCTTTATCTATGGTCAAAACGACCCTTGGGCATTGCAGACAAGGGCAATTAAAAATGTTTATATAGTTCCGGCAGGCAGCCATAAAAGTAGAATTGCTGACTTTTCTGCTGAGCAACAAGCAGACATTTATACTAAAATAAGAACTTGCATAAAGTAATAAGACAAACAACTGGTAGCAACAGGGGTTGTGGCGCAATATGTGCTGGCGAGGGAATAAGAACTTTAGTATCTTTGTATAAATATTTGCGCATATAGCTACAGGAAGTCACGAAATCCTACACGAACACCAAAGCTGAAATACTTCCAGCTTAAACAGAAATTCTAAAAAATCAATAATTTGCACCTCTTAATATCATTGTTTACAACACTTCATTTCTCTGAAATGAATTCTAATATTTTCCCTTAATTTTACACGCAAATTAGTTTTATGTTGGTTTTCAAATTTGGTGGTGCTTCAGTTAAAGATGCGAATGCTGTAAAAAATGTTGCAACCATTCTTCAAAAATTTAAAGGAAAAAAAATAGCTGTCGTAATTTCTGCAATGGGCAAAACCACCAATGCATTGGAAAGACTTACAGACGCTTTCTTCTACAAAAAAGAGGGTACGCAAGTTATTCTTGAAGAAATTAAAAACTATCATTTTTCTATTGCAAACGACCTGTTCGGGAACAAACAACACCCTTTTTATAATGAACTCGAAAATACATTTGTAGAACTACAATGGGCAATAGAAGATGAACCAACGCATTCCTACGATCACGAATACGACCAGATTGTAAGTATGGGTGAATTGATCTCCACTAAAATAGTTTCCGCATATTTAAACCATGTTTCCATCAACAATAAATGGCTTGATGTAAGAGGAATTATACAAACTGATAATACTTACCGCGAAGGGAAAATTAATTTCGAGTTGACAGAAAATTTGGTAAAAGAAGAATTAATCCCATTGTTTTCTACTACTGACATTGTGATCACACAAGGTTTTTTAGGCGGTACCTCAGAAAATTTCACCACTACACTTGGAAGAGAAGGTTCTGATTACACAGCAGCGGTGCTTTCTTATTGTTTGAATGCAGAAAATGTAACTATATGGAAAGATGTTCCCGGTGTTTTAAATGCCGATCCAAAGTGGTTTGCAAATACTGTTAAGATAGATGAATTAACCTATCAGGATGCAATAGAGCTTACTTATTATGGAGCAACCGTTATTCATCCCAAAACAATCAAGCCTCTACAAAACAAAAACATTCCATTGTTCGTTCGATCATTTTTGAACCCTGATGAAGAAGGCACCATCATTAAAGATTCGAATAAAAAACTATCCATCCCTTCATTTATTTTTAAAGTGGATCAGGTTCTTATTACCATTCAGCCAAAAGATTTTTCATTTATTGCCGAAGATAACCTTAGTTCTATCTTCAACATATTTCATATCCACGGCGTTAAAATCCACATGATGCAATTATCTGCCATTAACTTCTCTTTATGTACTGATAATAATCCTGTTAAAATGGAAAATCTTTTAAGGGATCTTCAAAACGACTATAAAGTTCTGTATAATGAAGATGTTGAATTATGTACCATCCGTTATTACGATCAAAGCACTTTGGACAGAGTAAGCGTAAACAAACAGATCTTGCTAGAACAAAAAAGCAGATATACCGCTCAATTGGTAATGAAACCCTCTTAACACCTCAAAGAATTTGTAGGCACAAATATTGTGGTTATATTTGATAGTAGTTAATCATTAAACATGAAACCTCTAGCCAAACTTTATTTTCCTCTTTTCCTTTTCTTTTGCTCACTTTCTTCTTTTGCCCAAATCAACGAAGAACTGAAGGATGATCTGTTAAATAAACTTTCGCCCGCAGAAATAGAAAATCTTACTATAGCCGATAACTACTTTAGTAATAAAGAATTTCTTCTTGCCCTTCCCATTTATGACTCTCTTTATTTGAAAAATAAAGGAAATTTATACCTCACCTACTTGTTGGGCACTTGTTATGCATACGATGCGGAAAACCAAAAAAACAGTGAAGCCCTTATTCGTAGCGCTTCAAGTATTAAAAACAAATTATTGGATTTTGATTATTACCTTGGAAAGGCTTGTTTAGAAGGCGAAAAATATGATGAAGCCATTGCTCAATTTGAAGCATATTTAAAAAATCCGCTAAAAGAAGAATTACAGGCAGAAGTAAAACGTCAAATAAATATCTGTAAGTATGCTAAAGAAAGTGTAAATAAACTGAGTCTGGCAACAATTACTAATATTGGTGAACCAGTAAACACAAAGGGATCGGAATATTGTCCCATTTTTCCATCAGATGAAAGATTTATGGTTTTCACCTACAGAGGTGAAAAATCAAAAGGCGGTAAACAAGTTCTTCCCGGAAAAAAAGACCCTAAAAAAGGAATTTATTTTGAGGATGTATTTATTTCATACAAAGGTCCAAGAGGTGAATGGTCAGAGCCTTTTGGTATAGACGCCATTAATACAAACGGGCACGATGCGGCTATCTTTATTTCGCAGGACGGGCAACGTTTATTTATATATAGAAACACCGATTCTGGAAACGGGGATATATATGAAAGCAAATCAAATGGCACTTCCTGGAGTAAACCACAAAAGGTAAAGGGAATAAATTCTAAGTCGTGGGAAGGGAGTGTTTGTTTGGCACCTGATCAAAAAACAATTTATTTTTCGAGTGAAAGACCGGGAGGTATTGGCGGAAGGGATATTTATTTCGCACAACTATTGCTCGATGGAAGCTGGGGAGAGGTTAAAAATTTAGGAACTGAAATCAACACTAAATTTGATGAAGATGCTCCTTTTGTTCATTCAGACGGAAAGACACTCTTCTTTGCTTCAAAAGGGCATAAAACACTTGGTGGTTACGATATTTTCAGAAGTGAATTAAAGGAAGGAAAATGGAGTAAACCTTTTAATGTAGGAAAACCAATCAACACTAATGGTGATGACAAATTTTATGTAGTATCTTCCGACGGACAAAAAGGTTATTATTCTTCCGAACAAAGCGGAGGAATGGGTCAACAGGATATTTACTCTGCGGAGCCCGGAATGTTTGGAAAACCCACTTCTTTAATACTTGTTACAGGCATAGTTACTTATAATGATAAACCTATAGAAGCAACTATAAAAGTAAAATCTAAATTATACAAAAGAGAATATACAAGAGTTAAGGCCGAGGAAACAAAAGGTGATTACCTGGTGAATCTTCCTTCTGGTAATGAATTTGAAATCACCTATTCATATAGAGACATTTCTCAAACAAAAACCTTATCAACCGCGCTAATAGATTCATTTGCACGCATCGAAATGAATACACAATTATACTCTGAGTCTTTCATCAAAAGTAAAATGCCGAAAGTTGATTCTCTTCAAATTAAGCCTGAAGATTTGGGTAAAAAAGGGCTAAGTTATGATGACTTTATTGCAAAATACGGCGATAAAAAAGTAGACAGTTTAGATTATCGTGTTCAGATCGGGGCTTATCGTTACATAGAAAATTTCAATCATTCCATTTTATTGGGATTACCAAGAGTGCTGCGGAAAACATACCACGATGGAATAACACGCTTTACCATTGGTGAACAAAAAACACTTAACGATGCGGTTGCTTTATGTAACAAAGTAAAAAAGAAAGGAATTAAAGACGCATTTATTATTGCCATATACAAAGATGAACGCATCTTTTTTGATGAACTTCTTAGTTCAGGCATTATTGAAAAATAAACCGGAATATGGTTAATTTATCTATTATAGTAACGAAACCGGTAGAAATTTTTTATTTCTCCCACAATAATTACCTTTAGACTTCGTTTACAAATGGTGTTCAGGAAAGTCATAACAAGTATTGTTTTAGTTATAGTTTTTTTCTCTTGTTTTTCACAAACAGGAGGCTTAACTACATACTCTTTTTTGAACTTACCTGTGCCAGCCCGAACAGCCGCTTTAGCAGGAAATACTATTGGATTAAAGGACGACGATGTAAACCTGGTTGCCCAAAACCCTGCTTCTTTAAACGGAGGCATGAGTAATCAATTAAGTTTAAGTTACATAAATTATATTGCTGATATTAATTATTTATACGCAACCTATGCCCATAGTTTTGACAGTATTGGGAACTTTGCCGCTTCCATTCAAAATGTTGGTTACGGAAAATTTAAAGAAACAGACGAATACGGTGCAGAAATTGGAACTTTCAGGGCAAATGACTACAATTTTGCATTGTCCTATGCATACGATATGGATTCCATGTTTACCTGCGGTGTTAGTGTAAAAACTATCTTTTCAAAATACTACACCTATTCATCATTAGGAAATGCATTGGATGCGGGTTTGACTTATAGAAATAAGAAAAAACAATTCGTTGCAAGTATTGTGCTTAACAATTTTGGTTACCAGTGGCGAACCTATTCGGGTGCAGAAAAAGAAAAACTACCTGCTTATTTTAATATTGGGATCTCAAAAAAAGTTGCAAAAGCTCCATTCAGATTATTACTTTCTTATGAGAACATGAACAAATGGGATCTTACTTACTCTGATCCAAATAACCCGGAGCCCACAGTAGATCCGTTTACTAAGGAACCAATTAAAAAAAGTAAATTCAGAACCGGTGGAGATAGGCTTTTAAGACATCTGGTAGTTGGAACAGAAGTTATCCTTTCAAAAAATTTCAACCTGCGTGTTGGATATAATTACCGAAGAAGAAAAGAAATGACCTTACCTGATAAAGGTGGCTTGGTTGGATTTAGTATGGGGCTTGGCTTTAAGATCTCTAAATTTCAGTTCAGTTATGCCTTCAGTAAATACCATGCCGCAGGCAATGTGAATCACTTTACAGTTACTACTAATTTGGGTTCTTTTGTGAAGCAAAACAAATAGGAGACAGGTCTTCTCAAAAGAAACCAGCGACTAGAAATATATAATATTATATCTTCATCCTCACCATTGGAGCTACATCCAGTTTACAAAAATCATTTTTCAAATATTTGTAATAAGCTGTGACCGCAATCATCGCAGCATTATCAGTACAGTATTCAAGCTTAGGAATAAATACATTCCAGTTATTTTCTTTCCCTGCCTTTTCAATTTGTTTACGCACTTCCGAATTTGCAGATACTCCACCTGCAATGGCAACATCTTTAATCCCCGTTTGTTCCGCAGCTTTCAATAATTTTTTCATCAATACACTCACCAAATGTTTTTGATAAGAGGCACAGATGTCGTTTAAATTCTCATCAACAAACCTGATATTCTTTTGCGTGTGGTTTTGTACAAAATAAAGGAAAGATGTTTTTATTCCACTGAAACTAAAATTCAATTCATCTACTTTACTCTCTGCAAATTTGAATTTAGTATAATCTCCCTGTTGGGCGAGTTTATCAATTTGCGGTCCACCCGGATAACCAAGACCTAAAATCTTTGCTGCTTTATCAAAAGCTTCTCCAACGGCATCGTCGGTTGTTTCTCCCAACAATTCAAAATCCAGGTAATCTTTTACTTTCACCAGTTGTGTGTGCCCGCCACTTATTGTTAAACATAAAAAAGGGAAAGAAGGTATTTTCTGCAGGTCGTTTTCTTTAATGAAATGTGCTAAAATATGTCCCTGCATGTGGTTCACTTCTATCAACGGAATATCCAGTGATAATGAAAGCGATTTTGCCACAGATGCCCCAACTAACAAAGAACCCATTAAACCAGGTCCACGAGTAAATGCAATACCGTTAATTTGTGAAAGATTAACACCCGCTTTTTTTAATGCGGCATCTATAACAGGAATGATATTCTTCTGATGATCGCGGCTTGCCAACTCCGGAACTACTCCTCCATATTGCTCATGAATTTTTTGAGTTGCAGTAATATTGGCTAGTATTTTGTCGTTACATATTATAGCAGCAGAAGTATCGTCACAACTGGACTCTATGGCTAAAATTAGTACTTCTTTTTGCATATAAATGTTTACTTTTGTTAGGATGCAGTTTTTACGCAAAGTTATACGTTTTCTCGGGCGATTCATAAAGTATTCGCTGATTTGCGTATTAGTGCTGCTGATCGCTTTTTTTATAGCTATTCAAACCTCCACCTTTCAAACTTATCTGGGTAAAAAAGCTTCTGCCTGGTTATCGGAAGAACTAAAAACTACCATCAGCATCGAAAAAGTAGATATTGACTTCTTTAGTTCCCTTGTTTTAAAAGGTGTGTATGTTGAAGATCTTGAAAAGGATACTTTGTTATATGGCAGCGAGGTTATCTGTAAAATAAGTGATTTTAGCTACAGTGAATACAAACTGGATATTGATGAGATCCAGCTAAACAACATCGATGCGAATTTGATAAAATATAAAGGGGAAAGCGTATACAATTATGAATTTATTACCGATTATTTTGTTCCTGCAAATACCATAAAAGACACAACGCCTTCAGAGTTTAAGATTGGTTACGGTGATCTAATCCTTGATAATGTAAACTTTGCATACATTAATGAAAATGATACATCCAAAACAAAAGGGATGAATTTTTCTAAACTAAGATTTACCGGAGCGAGTGGAACTTTCAGCGATTTTAGGTCAGAAAAAGATACCATTAATGTTACCATAAAGGGTTTTAAGGCAAAAGAACAATGTGGCTTCGCATTGGAAAACCTCAGTACTATTGCACATATCAGCCCGCTCAACATAAAACTGGATTCTCTTTACCTGAAAACTGATAAAACACTTTTGATTGGAAGGTATTATATGCAAACCAATTCATGGGATTCATACAACGACTACATCAATAAAGTGTATATGGATGCCGACTTAAAAGACAGTTGCTATGTGAGTGCCGCCGATATAGCATGGTTTGTTCCTGAAATACATGGAGACCAAAATAGAATCAGTATTTCAGGAAAAGTGAAAGGGACAGTAAACTCTTTGAAAGGTAAAAATCTTTATCTCGCATTTGGAAAAAACACAGAGTTCAGAGGTGACTTTAACATTGAAGGCTTGCCCAATATTGACGAAACTTATATTCATTTTGACATCAAGAATTTAACTACCAGCAGAAGTGATTTGCAAACCATTCAGATTCCACCATTTGAAAAAAACAGACACCTCGAAATACCTGCCAATATTGGAAAGTTTGGCGTAATGAAGTTTAAAGGAAAAATAGATGGTTTAGTAAATGATATTGCAGCTTATGGAACCCTTAGTACAGCTATCGGGAATTTGAATGCGGATGCCGGAATTTCCAACTTAAGTGACAGAAAAAAAACATTAGCATATCACGGTAAATTAAAAACGAATAAACTTAACCTCGGTGTTCTTCTTGAAAACAAAGATATTGGAATGGTTTCTATGAATGTAAATCTTAGCGGAAAAGGTTTTACTCTTGATGATTTGGACGCCAAGATGGAAGGAGACATTCATGAAGTACAATTCAAAGGCTACCCTTACAGCAACATTAAAATAACGGGAGATTTTAAAAAGCGGCTTTTTAACGGTAAATTCGAAAGCCGTGATCCGAACGCAAATATTGATTTTTATGGTAGTGCAAGTTTTGTAAACAAAATTCCAGAGTTGGATTTCATTGCCACTGTACACCGTTTGGATTTCTCAAAACTTAATTTCTTTAAGCAGGATTCCACTTCTGATTTTTCTTCGCAGATCTCCATTCAACTGAACGGCTCTGACATTGATAAGATGACCGGGCGTATTAACTTTGATGATACCAAATACAAATATCTTGGAAAAGAATATAAACTAAGTACTTTCGATTTACAGTTAGATCAAAATGTTTCCCCGAAAGTGATAAAATTAAGCTCAGGGGTGGCTGATGTAAAACTAAGTGGTGATTTTAATATATCTAATCTTGGGGACGCTTTTACGCAAGTGTTTGCTACCTACTACCCTACTTTTATCAAACAAAGTGTGGAGCAAAAAAACAAACGGAACTATGATAATTTTGATTACAAGATAAAAATCAAAAAAATCAGTCTTATAAATGGTTTATTCATGCCGGACCTGATGATTGCACCTAACTCAGTTGTTGAAGGACAATTTGATGCTTCATCCAATACTTTTACAATGAAAGGAAATTCGGAAAAAATTTCATACGGGAATTATAATTTGAGGAATTGGGCATTGAACATTCAGTCGAATAGTGATAATACCATGATGATCTCAACCACAGCAGACAAGATTCATGTTTCGGATAGTGTTTACTTTTCTGCATTTAAATTTAATGCACAATCGCTCGACAAAAAATCAACTTTTGCAATCAATTGGGACAATCAACTAAAGTCTAAACAAAATGCCGGTGGAATAGCAGGTGCTGTAGATTTTTCGAATTCAGGCATGGATGTATTATTTAAAAAAATAGACTTGATTGTTTCTGATAGTGTTTGGTCATTAAATAAAGAAAACCACTTAAGCATTGACTCTTCCGGCATCATTAATTTCAATGATCTTGGGCTCTCCAACAACGGTCAAAGAATTGCATTAAAAGGCCTTTTAAGCAAAAACCCAAAAGATCAGTTAATGATTTCATTTGAAAGCTTTAAGCTTGTTCAATTAAATCCCATTTTAAAAAGTGCCAATTTGAGTTTAGATGGAACCATTTCAGGAACCAGTAATGTTTCTGACATTTTCGGTAACGTTATTTTTTCCTCCGCTCTCGATTTCAAAAAATTAACGATCAACGGAAAAGCAATAGGGACAGGAGAAGTAAACAGCTTTTATGACAAAAACAAAGAAGTGATTTCATTGAATGGAAGTTTCAAAAAAGACTATGCTGCCGGAACATTGAGTGACCCTAATTTTAAAAATTTATATTTCTCAGGTTATTACTACCCATCAAAAAAAGAGAACAACCTGGATGTAGACTTCACTTTACAATCTATTGACATTGCAATTATACAGCCATATGTACAGGGGATCTTAAATTTCGGGAAAGGTTACATATCAGGAACAGCAAGAGTTACAGGAAGCCTAAACAAACCTTTAATCAACGGGAAACTCTCTTTAGAATCTGTGCGCAATATGCGGGTTGATTATTTAAACACTTATTATACCGTGAGTGGAAACATACTTTTAGAACCAGACAGGATTGCATTTGAAGGTCTTTCATTGTTTGACATGAATGGTAAAGAGGCAATTGTGTGGGGAAATATTTTCCATAATAACTTTAAAGATCTTAAACTCGATTTTGACATTCAGGCAAACAAATTCATGGTACTTAATACCAACCAATTTCTGAATTCGAGCTATTACGGAAAAGCATTTGTTACCGGAAATGTTGGTATTTGGGGGTCTCCCGAATTTATGAATATGGAATTAAATTTAAAAACTGAAAAAGGAACTCAGTTTAATATTCCACTGGGTGGTCCGGCAGAAGTAGCAGACAACGACTTTATACGCTTCATTAAAAAAGACACCTCAGCTATTCCGGAAGAAAAAACTGATCTCTCAGGTATGAGTTTGAAGTTTAACCTGGAAGCTACTCCTGATGCAGAGATTCAATTAATATTTGATGAAAAAGCCGGCGATGTTATTAAAGCAAGTGGAAAAGGAAACATAACCATGGATATTAATACCAATGGTAATTTTGAGATGTTTGGAACCTATACTCTAACAGATGGAAGTTATTTGTTTACGCTTGAAAATTTTATCAACAAAAAATTTGATATTGAAAGTGGCAGTACTATTAAATGGTCAGGCAGTCCTTACAATGCCGACATCAATATAACCGCCAACTACAAACAGAGAGCATCTCTTGCTCCATTCTTCCCTTCGGTTTCTTCATCCACATCAAGCACAACAGCAACTGGAACCGCCGCTTCCACAACAACCAATGTTAGTTCAGCGGGAACAAGTAACGGCGATATAAATAAACGTTATCCGGTAGAATGTAAATTGTATATGCGCGATAAACTCTTAACTCCCGAAATTACTTTCGGTATCGCCCTTCCTTCTGTAACGGATGATAAAAGGCAGCAAGTGCTTGGTTATATTAACAACGAGCAGGAATTGAATCGGCAGGTATTTTCACTTTTATTATTAAAGAGTTTTGTAACGCCATTAGCCTTAAATAATCAATCAGGCGTAAACGCAGGAAATGCAGTAGGTGCTAATGCTACAGAGATGCTTTCAAATCAGCTGAGTAACTGGCTTTCCCAACTATCAACTAATATTGATGTGGGTGTAAACTATACTCCCGGAACTACCTTAAGTAATGAAGAATTGGATCTTGCTTTGTCCACTCAATTATTCAACGATAAATTAAGTATTGATGGTAACGTGGGTGTAAACAATAATACTCAAACCAAAACGAGTAATATGATCGGTGATTTGAACATTGATTACAAACTTACAGACGAAGGTAAGGTGCGTGTAAAAGCATTCAACCGTTCGAATGACACCTATCAAACAACAACGTCCGGCGGGCAGTTCACACAAGGTGTAGGAGTTTTCTTCAGGGAAGATTTTGAATCGGTAGCTGAGTTATACAGACGCTACAAACAAAAAGTTGGTAAAAAGAAGAAGACACCTGTAGACGAACAAAAGACTTAACAAGAGAGGGAATCACATTCTCTTAAACAATCCTTTGATGTAATCTAAATTCACAGTTTTTTCCCAATCGTCACCAAAAGCATGATGCCACATAAACGGTAAATTTAATGATACCTGTGCCATTGCGGTTAAAGTAGCATCGTCCCAATCTTTACTTAAATTTTGAGGTAATTCAATTTTATGTTTCTCGATCATTTTCATAAACTCTGTATGAGCAGAACCATAAATATCGCCAAGGTGTTGAAAGATGATACAGTTTGCATAACAGTGGCGTGTGCCATGTATTTTAGAAAGTCCATAACTGAGTGAGTGACAAACGCCAACTTCACTATAAGTCAAACTTAAACCACCCATCAAAGAAGCAACCATTAATTTATCATTGTTCTCAGGTGTTTGCCCTGAGTTTTCACCTAAATAAACTTCTCTGCATAATTTTAAAGCTGTTTCACCATAAGCTAAACTAAATGCATTATTACGAATTCCACTTTCTGATTCAATACAATGAATGTAAGTATCCATTCCTGTATAAAACCACCAATCTGTTGGAACACTTGCAATTAATTCAGGATCCAGGATTACCTGATTAAAAACAGTCCAGTCACATTTTAAACCTAATTTTTTTTCAGGACCTGTAAGTACTGCGGTCATTGATACTTCAGCACCTGTACCTGAAATGGTTGGAACACCCAAATGATAAATCCCTGCTTTCTTAATAAGATTCAAGCCCTGATACAAAGTAGAAGAACCTTCGTTGGTTAACATCAGGGACAGTGCTTTTGCAATATCCATAATGCTTCCACCACCGATACCAATTACACCGCTTGGTAAACCTTTTTTCGCAAGGATCTCATCACGCAATGAATCTATTTGCTCAGTAGTTGGTTCATGCGGATCTACATCAATAAAATAAACAAGATCTTCCGGTTTATTCTGAAAACGCTTTACAAGTTCTTTGCCTTTGAAATAATTATCTACTACATAAACAAAATACTTATTGTTTTCTTTACGGATCGGTTCAACTGTTTCAGCCAACTGATTAAAAGAACCTCTTCCGTAGGTTACTTTGTCTATGTTCTTAAAATTTTTGTGTTGCATGTTAATTATATGATGTTCTTAATTTTTTGATCTCGACAATTCTTTAAGTTTTTCAATATCACCTATTATTAATGCTTCTTTTTTTGCCCGAGTCCACCCTTTTATTTGCTTTTCAAAAGCAATTGCTTCTCTTGGACTTTGAAACTCTTTTTGAAACATTAATTCTAATGACCTTCTTGAATAAGTATAACAAGTTTCATTCAATCCTGAAACGTGTTCTTCAAATCTTCTTTCAACGTTATTTGTAACCCCAATATAATAAGAATCATCTGCACATTTTAATATGTAAACGAATAGATGCCTTGCCATTTTAATTTTCTTTCAATTAAATATTTCGTTGTCCTTCACCCTTCGTCTCCTTCGTCAAGCTCAGGATGACGAAGGCCTTCCAAAGAGAAAACTCGTAAACAAATTTGAAATCGTTACGTCATAGTGAGCTTGACGAACTATGACGATTATTAAGCATTAACCGGCTTCATAGCTTTCTCAGCACACTCTGCAATTTTTGTTGCTAAAGCATTTACTTCTTCGTTTGTCCAGGTGCAACGGATGCCGAAAGAAATTAAGCGACCAACTACGGCTTGTGTTTTTGGAATCTCTAAGTTGTTATAATCCTGTGGTGCGCCTAAAACCTGAATCGCTAATTTAGATGCAGTCTTAAGATTTTTGATATGTTCCCACTGATTGATGAAGTGATACATATTGGTGAACCAATAATTAAACCCTGTAACACCTGCCTTGTTGAATTCATCAACAGTACGTTTTGCAGTTTCTGTATCCGACATCAGAATATTTAAGAAAGTTCCTGAATCTCCATTATCATCACCCAATTTTGCAAATGAAACTCCTTCTACTTTTGATAGTACAGATTGCATTTGTTTTTTGATACGCAAATTGTTTTCGCGGATGTATGGAACCTTACGTGTTTGTGCAGCACCAACAGCAGCGTGTAATTCACTTATTCTATAATTAAATCCGATCACCGGATGATTCTCCATTCCGCGGTTGTTTCCAATATGGTCGTGACCGTGATCACAGAAACTATCTGCTAATTTGTATGTAGCTTCATCATTAGTCACGAAAATCCCACCTTCACCTGCAGTTGCTATTTTGAAAAAATCAAATGAATATGCTCCTGCTTTTCCGAATAAACCGGTTGCGGTTCCTTTATAAGAAGCAGCAAATGCCTGCCCCGCATCTTCCACTAAAATTAAATTATGTTTTTTTACAACAGCCATAATCGCATCCATATTGGCATTACCACCACACATATGAACCAAACAAACAGCTTTCGTTTTTGGAGTAATTGCTTTTTCAATTCCTTCTGCACTCAAACACAGTGTTTCATCAATTTCAGCAAACACCGGTAAACCACCTAACATCAATACTGCTTCAATAGTTGCAATGTATGTAAACGGTGGACAAATTACTTCATCACCTGTTCCTATACCTGATGCAGCCAATGCAGCCATAATAGCCGCAGAACCATTAGAAACTGCCAATGCATATTTTGCATTAGTTATTTTTTTAGCTTCTTCTTCAAAATCTTTTGCTTTCCAGATATTGTTACGTTGAGCATCATGATTAAAACGAAACATGATTCCTGTTGACAACACATCTTCTATTTCTTTGCGCTCTTCTGCGCCAAATAATTCTGTTCCCGGCATAGTGGTTAATTTTAAGCAACAAATTTACGGAAAATCAGGGAGTTTTTGAAAGAAAATAAAGTCTTTGTTTCATCGGTGTTTTCGACAAAGCAACCGCAAAACTCACAGCTTTTAAGTTGTTTCAAGCAATAAATGATAGAAGGGAATCAATACTATTTTGCTAAACGGAAGCCTATCCAGGCAAATGGCACATACAATAATAAATTCACGACCATAAACCAGGTTGGATGAGGAATCATTACCAAATTAACAATACCCAATGTCATAAGTATTATTGCTACAAGTGTGGAATTCACTTTTCCATTTTCTTTATTGATTTTCGTAGCAACAAAACCTCCTGTAAAACTTCCCAGTGCCATTGCAATGAGTACCGACATAAAAGCTCCCAAAGGCAGGTTTGCCACGTATGCAGCCATTTCTTCCTTCGTTTTCATATCGGCAGGAACCGGTGTCGCAAAAATCATGTGTCCTATCATTTCTACAAGTGCTATAACAGCTACTGCGGCAGCAAGGCCTCCCAATATTGATACTATTCTTTTCATGTGAGCAAATATAGGTGCTGGAATTTTCTTTCACAAAGAATTTTGAAATATACAAAAGGTAATTATTCCTTCTCGGGTGGCTAATTATTAGTAAATTCGCTCCTTTAATCAGATACCATGAACGCCAGGTTCAACGCAACTTTATACACCCTCTTTTTGCTGATCTTTTCTTTTCAGAAAGTTCATGCTCAAGACAATTATTTTCAGCAAGACGTAAGCTATACCATCAATGTTTCTTTAAATGATGTAAAACATGAACTAAACGCATTTGAAGAAATAAAATACACCAACAATTCTTCCATCGAATTACCTTATTTATATTTTCATATTTGGCCGAACGCATACAAAAACAGCGAGACCGATTTGGGCAAGCAATTATTAGAAAGCGGAGAAACAAAAATGTATTTTGCTGAAGAAAAAGACCTTGGATATATTGATAGTTTAGATTTTAAGGTGAATGGATTAAACATCAAATGGGAAATTGATACTAAGCACATCGATATTTGCAAATTATTTTTGCAACAACCATTAAAAAAAGGCGAGAGTATTACTATCACTACTCCATTTCACGTAAAACTTCCCAGTGCAGAAATTTCGCGCTTAGGTCACTTAGGTCAAGCTTATATGATCACACAATGGTATCCAAAACCTGCAGTATTTGACGCCAATGGTTGGAATGCTATGCCCTACCTTAATCAAGGTGAATTTTATTCGGAGTTTGGGAGTTTTGACGTGAGCATTACCTTACCAAAAAATTATTTACTTGCCGCCACCGGCGATCGTATTGATGGAAACGCGGAAGAAGACAAATTTATCGAAGACAAATTCGAAGAAACAAAAGCAAAAATTCAGCGCTACGAAAAAGGCGGCGACATTGCCTTTTTAGAAGACATGACGTTTCCCAAAAGTGATAGTTCCTTAAAAACACTTCGCTTCAAACAATATAATGTACATGACTTTGCGTGGTTTGCCGATAAACGTTTTAATGTATTGCAGGGTGAAGTTGAATTACCGAAATCACAAAAAACAGTTAAAACCTGGGCCTTTTTTACAAATAAAAATCTTCCTCTCTGGAAAGACTCCAGAGCCTATTTAAATGATGCAACTTTTTTCTATTCCTTGTGGAATGGAGATTACCAATATAATCATGTTACAGCAATTGACGGAACCATTAGTGCAGGTGGAGGAATGGAATATCCGAATATCACAGTGATAGGTGATTCACATAATGCTTTTGAATTAGAAACCGTTATTATGCATGAAGTTGGGCACAATTGGTTTTATGGCATGTTGGGTAGTAATGAGCGTGTACATGGATGGATGGATGAAGGGATCAACTCTTTTAATGAGATGCGGTATATCAGAACCAAATATCCTTCGACCACATTAGGGGCAATGTTTGGGCAAGATAGCTCCTTTTCTTTGGGAGGATTAAATAAATTCAAACAGGCCTCTCAATACGAACTACTTTATAAATACTCTGCTTCACAAAATATTGATCAGGCTTGTGAGTTGCATTCATCTAAATATACAAGCCTGAATTACGGAGCAATTGTATATAGCAAAACAGCAGTGTTATTTAATTATCTTATGAATTATATGGGAGAAGAAGATTTTGACCGGGCCATGCAATTCTACTTCAACAACTTTAAATTCAAACACCCGCAACCACAGGATCTTAGAAAGACAATGGAATATTTTAGCGGAAAAAATTTATCCTGGTTTTTCGATGATCTGATTGGAACAACAAAAAAACTGGATTATAAAGTTTCGAAAGTCAAAAAAAACAAAGACGGTCAATATGAAGTAACCATAAAAAACACAGGCGACATTGCCGGCCCGGTTGCCATTTGCGGATTATTTAAAGGTGAGATCAGAGCTATGATGTGGCTGGATGGTTTCGAAGGGAAAAGAACGGTAAGTTATCCACCTGCAGAAGTAGATGAATTTAAGATTGATTATTTTCAATTTATGCCTGACATAAAACGAAAAAATAATTCCTGCAGAACAACCGGTATTTTCAAAAAAGTGGAACCTGTTAAATTTCCGTTGTTGGGTGCATTAGATGATCCATACCAGTCACAGTTGTTCTGGACACCTACCGTTGGTTACAATAATTACAATGGGTTTATGGCAGGTCTCGCCTTTTATAACCATGTAGCTTTTCAAAAAACATTGGAGTACGAATTCATGCCTTTTTACGGATTTAAGAATAAGAGCATTGCCGGTTATGGAAATGTACAATTGAACTTAAAACCCAAAACAAGGTTTCAGCAAGTGAGCCTTGGTGTGAAAGCTGCCCGTTTTGCCTATGAGAACGAACCTTTTGATGTGAACTACAATAAGGTTGCACCTTTTATCAATTTTATTTTCAAGAAGAAAAATGCCAGAAGTACTATCACACAAAATCTTTCTTACAGGGCAGTACTGTTATTTATAGAAGATTCCAATTATTACATTGATCCTGCAAGCAATGAGTTTGCACCTCAAAAGTCAGAAAACAATTATCTGATCAATGATTTCACCTACAAACTCGACAATAAAAGAAGCATAAATCCGTTCTCTGTAATTGCCAATTATCAAAGTGCTATTGGAATGGACAAAGCATCTGTTACAGGAAATTATTACATCACTTTAAAAAACAAAAAAGCATTTCATTTCAGGATGTTTGCCGGTAAAGTATTTAGCAATACTTCTAAATTTTTTGACGCGCGTTTTCGTATGAGTGGGCAATCAGGTTACCAGGATTATATGTACGATAATTTTTATTTTGGAAGAAGTGCTTACTCTGCCCCTGATGTGGCAACTCAACAATTTACTGAAACAGACGGTGCCTTTAAAACAGGTTCTTATGCCGGACAAAGCGATGACTGGATTGTTTCATTTAATATTAAAACACCCAAGGTTTTTAAATTACCATTATTTATTTATGCAGATGCAGGGGCTTATCATGCAAATGGAATGGATAAAAGCGCGGAAATGTTGTGGACCGCCGGCGTTGGTATTCCCATCATAAAGAATTTTGTAGAAGTATTTTTTCCGGTGATCAGCAGTCAGAATATTTTGGATGCGCAAAAAAATTACAGTGAGAGATATATTGATAAAGTTCGTTTTACTTTTTATCTTAACCGCGCAAACCCCTTTGAAATTATTAAAAACAATTTGCCTTTTTAATGAATAACAAAAAAATATATTTCGCTTCCGATTTTCACTTAGGTGTTCCCACTTATGAGAAGAGCCTTACGCGTGAACGCCTTTTGGTAAGATGGTTAGACACTGTTAAACAGGATGCGGAAGAGATCTATTTAGTTGGTGATCTTTTTGATTTTTGGTTCGAATACAAATACACAGCACCAAAAGGATACATTCGTTTCCTCGGGAAGATAGCAGAGATTGTTGATTCAGGAATTCCTGTACATGTATTCACGGGCAATCACGATATGTGGATGTATGGTTATTTACCAAAAGAACTTGGAGTTACCATGCATCGCGAACCAATCACACGCATTTGGAATGAAAAGAAATTGGTAATTGGTCATGGCGACGGGCTTGGACCCGGAGATCGTAAATACAAATTCCTTAAAAAATTCTTTGCAAGTAAAGTATGCCAGTGGTTGTTTGCCCGTATCCATCCTAACCTTGCATTTGGAATAGCTAATTATTTCAGCAAAAGCAGCAGGGCTTCAACAGGAAAAAAAGATGAGATCTTTAAAGGAAATGAAGACGAGTGGTTATATACTTATTGCAAAGAATACCTTCAAAAAGAACATGTAGATTATTTCATTTTCGGACATCGTCACTTACCTCTTGATATTCAACTAAACGACAACAGTAAATACATCAATTTAGGTGAGTGGCTGAATTATAATACCTATGCGGTGTTCGATGGGGAAAAAGTTGAGTTAAATACATTCAAGTAAATTCTTGTAAAACCATATAAGGCATGTAAGGCTTGATAGAGACGAATAGAATACAACGAACTTATATGTTCCTCTATGCCTTATATGGCTCAAAAACAAAAACTACATCCTTTCCGGCACTTCCACTCCTAATAATTTCATTCCTGTTTTTATCACTTCGCTGCATTTATAAGAAAGCGCTAAGCGGAATTTTTTCACAGCAGCATTTTCTTCACGCACTATATTCAATTCAGGTACGTTATAAAACTGACTGTATGCTTTGGAAAGTTCGTACACATAATTTGCTACCAATGCTGGGCTGTACGTCTTGCCTGCTTCCTGAATTACATTTGGCAACTCATGCATTAAGCAGATCAGTTCTTTTTCTTTCTCGTGCAAAGTAGTTGTGGCAACTACATCACTCTTATTAAAAGTGTATTCTGCTTTACGCAAAATAGATTTGATGCGTGCGTGCGTATATTGAATGAAAGGTCCTGTATTCCCATTAAAATCAATACTTTCTTTTGGATCAAACAGCATTTTCTTTTTTGGGTCTACTTTTAAGATAAAGTATTTTAATGCACCCAAACTTATAGTACGATATAAATTTGCAGCCTCTTCTTCTGAGAACCCATCGATCTTTCCCAATTCACTAGTAGTAGCTTCCGCAGTTTCATACATTCCTTGCAAAAGATCATCCGCATCCACAACAGTTCCTTCACGGCTTTTCATTTTGCCCTCAGGAAGCTCCACCATTCCGTAACTTAAGTGATAACATTCTTTTGCCCATGCATATCCCATTTTAATTAAAATATGGAATAGTACTTTGAAATGATAATCCTGTTCGTTACCAACAGTGTAGATCATTTGAGTAACATCCGGATTATCTTTGTAACGTAATGCTGCTGTTCCAATATCCTGTGTTATGTAAACAGAAGTCCCATCAGCACGTAATACTAATTTTTGATCCAGTCCTTCAGCAGTAAGATCGATCCAAACAGAACCATCATCCTTTTTAAAGAACACGCCTTTTTTCAAACCTTCCTCTACAATATCTTTTCCTAATAAATAGGTATTACTTTCGTAATAAGTAGAATCAAAATCAACACCCAGTTTTTTGTAAGTAACGTCGAAACCTGCATATACCCAACTATTCATCGTTTTCCACAAATTCATTACTTCCGAATCACCATCTTCCCATTTAAGCAACATAGCTTGCACTTCTAACATCGAAGGAGCTTTTTTCTCTGCTTCTTCTTTGCTCATTCCTTGTGCAACTAACTCCTCAATTTCCTTTTTATACTGTTTATCAAAAGCAACATAATACTTTCCTACCAAATGGTCGCCCTTCATTCCGCTGCTTTCAGGAGTTTCTCCATTCCCGAATTTCTGCCATGCCAACATTGATTTACAAATGTGCACACCTCTGTCGTTTACGATACATGTTTTAGAAACGCGTTTGCCATTTGCTTTTAAAATCTCAGCAACCGAATAACCAACCAGGTGATTACGTACGTGCCCTAAATGCAAAGGTTTATTGGTGTTAGGAGAAGAGTATTCCAATAATACAAGCGGCGAGGTTGCATTCGCTTTTATAATGCCGTAGTTTTCTATTTTCAGGATCTCAGCAAAAAATGATTGCCAGTAATCATTACTCAATAAAAGATTTAAGAATCCTTTTACCACATTAAAAGAAATCAATTCCTTACAATGTGTTTTAATATAATTTCCAATTTCTTCCGCAGTTTGCTCGGGGCCTTTTTTGGATGCTTTTACATATGGAAAAGTAACCAATGTAAAGTCGCCTTCAAACTCCTTTTTGGTTTGCTGGAATGAGATGGTATTTAATTCAACATTTAATTGATACAATTCAGCCAAAGCCTTTTGCACCTGAACACCTAATATATCTGTAGCTTTTGTAAGCATGGTTTTATCTGTCTAATAATGAAATGCAAAGTTGCGAAAAATGTTTGAGTTTTTGGGATAAAAGACATAATGGAGTATGGAAAATTAACCACAAAGGGCGCAAAGGAGGCACAAAGGGCACAATATATTTAGCCAAACCCTTTGTGAACTCTGCGAAAAAGCTTTGTGTACTTTGTGGTTAAAACTTACTAAACCACCAATTCCTTATTCACTCCCTCAATCAATCTCAGCTCCACCGCTTTATCCATCATCAGCTTCACCGCTTTCTTTCCCAGTTCTCCCAAATCAACAGAGTATTGATTTACATAGAGATCAATGTGTTTTTGCATTACCGTTTCGTCCATTTCCTGTGCGTGTTCTTTTACAAAAGGTCGCGAAGCCATAGGATTAGCGAAAGCATATTCTACACTTTTACTGATCAAACGATCTACTTTTTGTTTTAGTTCGAGAGGCAAACTTCTTTTGATCACAATTCCACCTAAAGGAATCGGTGCATGGATGAGACTTTCCCAAAACTCGCCCAGATCAATTATCTTTTTTAATCCCTTTTGTTGGTAGGTGAAGCGATTCTCGTGAATGATCAAACCTGCATCATATTTACCTGATAAAACTCCCTCTTCAATTTCAGAGAACACTAACTCAGTCTTATTTGTAGCATTCGGGAAAGCAAGTGATAATAAAAAATTGGCTGTAGTTAATTTGCCCGGAATGGCGATTTTCAAATTATTATTTTTTACTTCTTCAATGGAAATTTCTCTTTTGGAAATAAGCAAGGGCCCACAATTAAAACCTAAAGCACTTCCTGCATTTAATAATTGATATTGTTCGGTTAAATAAGAAAACGCATGGAAACTTAATTTCGTACAGTCCAATTTTCCTTCCACCGCCCAACGGTTAAGGGTTTCTACATCTTCCATCTTCACGTTAAATTCCAAACCTTCCAAATCAATTCGTTTATTGATAATGGCATCGAAAATAAAACAGTCGTTGGGACAAGGGCTAAATCCTAATGTAATTCTCATCTTTTTACCACGGAGACACAGAGAGCACTAAGGCACACGGAGTCTTTATATTTTAATTATTCTAATTCTTTTAAAGCTATTAATAAAGTATCATTCAAATTTTTCACAGCTAGTGGAATATCCCAGGCATCCCGATTACGTTTGGTTACGTAGTTAGAAATAGCTCTCAATTGTATGTAGGGAATTTTTTCCTGCTCACACACCAATGCCACTGCGGCACCTTCCATGCTTTCTATTTCAACATCAAATTGTTTTAATAAACGATTGATGCTGTCTTCATTTCCATGTACTTTGTTTACGGTTGCACCTAATACCTTTTTGAGTTCATCCAGGCAAGGCGTTTGTTTATGCAAAGAGTTAGAATAACTATTTGTGCCGGGTAAGTTTAATTTAGCGAATTCTAAAAACGCATCACCATCCTCTGCTCCCATTTCGGTAATACACTCGCTTACTACCTGCACCACCTCTCCCACCATGATCCCACGATAAAATGATCCTGCAATACCCACGTTAATAATCAAATCATATGGCTGGCGTAATGCTTTAGTCAGTGCATAAGCAGTTTGAGTCATGCCTACACCTGTATGAAGGAATTCAATAGTATTACCATTTAACTTCAGTTCCGTGTTTTCCTTATATAACAAAGTATCCATTATCGGTTTAAGCTCTAAGGCAGTGGCAGAAACAATAAGTATTCGCATATGAGCAAAGATAAGGAATTGTATATCTTTTCGGGTCTTATACTATTAACGAGTTTTGCACCATTTGATAATTTTCACCAAACCCTTCTACACACCACATTTTAGAGTAAATTTGTAGTTGTTAAATGAAAAAACTGCTATCTATATCTTTTTATCTGTATGCCCTATTAGGCTTTTCTCAGGAAAACAAGCCTTTTAATCTGATATTGACTGCCGGAGCCATTGGAAGTCAGGTTGACGGAGATATGCTTGGTGGTTATAATAAATTCGGGACAGTTGGGGGAATTAATCTGAACAAAGGAATTGGAGAGAAATCGGGAATAGATTTTGGATTAACTTATGTGCAAAAGGGAGCCAGAAAAAACCCAAGCAATATGGATCCTACATATTATTTGGTAAGGTTAAATTACGTGGAAGTTCCATTCATGCTTTCCACCAACTACAAAGTAAAATACCGTTTTGAAGGAGGATTGAGTTTTGCCTACTTATTTAAAAGTCACGAAGAAAGTTCTCAGGTTGGCGTTATAGACAACCCCTTTAAACCCTATGATTTTTGCTACAATGTTGGCTTCGGATATCGTTTATCTGAAAAATTCTACAGCAACCTTCGTTACAGCTATTCACTGGTACCAATAAGGGATTACAATAACAATGTTTATTTAGGAACATTTTGGACACGCATCTTCAACAAAGGATTGTATAATAACGTTCTTCAGGTATCGATTAATTACATCATTTCACCAAAAGAAAAATCAAGTGAGTAATCATAAAACTAAAATAGTTGTAGCAGTTACAGGTGCCAGTGGTTCTATCTATGCAAAAGTATTGTTGGATTCACTTAGCAAGCTTTTGGAACAAATTGAAACTGTTGGTGTGGTGATGAGCGACAATGCCAAAGCGGTTTGGAAACACGAATTACAAAACGAGGACTACACTAAATATCCTTTTCAGTTTTACAAAAAAGATGATTTTTTTGCACCCTTTGCTTCCGGTTCTGCAAAGTATTCGCACATGATCGTTTGCCCGTGCAGTATGGGAACACTGGCTCGTATAGCAAGTGGTATCAGCAACGACTTAACAACCCGCGCAGCTGATGTAGTTTTAAAAGAAAGAAGAAAATTGATTTTAGTAACCCGGGATACTCCGATCTCTTTGATCCATATCAACAATATGAAAACCGTTACCGAAGCCGGTGCTATCATTTGCCCTGCTTCTCCCGGTTTTTACAGCAATCCTAAAACATTTGAAGAACTTGCAAAAACAGTAACCGATAGAGTAATTGACTTATGTGGATTTCAAAATGAGAGTTACAGATGGGGTGGAAAGTGATCTGCCCGGGAAAAGTTAAGCTGAAATGAGAAAAATTATTATTTTAACTGCGTTTCTAATCACATTATTTACCTCTCTGAAAGGTCAACACTGGACCCCTTTTTGTAATGGAAACACCAACGGCTTTATCGTTGATTTTACTTATTACAGAGGTGATTTGATTGCCTGCGGTTTTTTTACTCAAATAGGAGGCATTAGTGCCAAGTACATTGCCCGATGGGATGGAAACAATTGGAATGCTCTTGGAGCCGGATTAAATGGAAGAGCTCATAGCTTATTGGTTAAAAACGATTCTTTATATGTTACCGGATATTTTACAACTGCCGGAGGAAGCAGTGCAAAACATATTGCCTGTTGGAACGGATCAAACTGGAGCACATTAGGAACAGGGTTTAACAGTAATACTTACGGTATTATTGAGCATGAAAATGAACTTGTTGTTGGTGGAGAATTTACTCAGGCAGATGGTGGCACCGCATTAGGAATAGCCCGATGGAATGGATCTCAATGGCTCCCTATGGGTGCAGGCATTAATGGAACAATGGATGGTTATCCGGCCTATATACATGGAATGACTCACTTCCAAAATAAACTTATTGTGGGAGGCAATTTTATAAGAGTTGGAAGCACCGATGCAAATGGAGTTGCTCAATGGAATGGAACATCCTGGGATTCGTTGGGGGCAGGTTTCAACATGAATGGAGCACTGGGTTTTTGTGAATTTGGAAATGTACTTGTTGCAGGAGGAAGTTTTGATTCTTCAGGGAATCAGGTACTGGGAAACATTGCTTCATGGGATGGTGCAAAATGGTTACCCCTTGGAGACAATGGAGGTTTTTCGGGGTATGTTCATACTCTCAAAGTTATTCAAAAGGATCTTTACATTGCCGGAGGGTTTGTAACAAACAATGTAGCACCAATTGACACCTTTAACCACATTGCAAAATTTGATGGCGCCAATTGGTTGTTGCTTGGGAAAGGCGTAAACAATGATGCGGAGCCTATTATCTTATATGCCGATCATTTATTGCTTGGCGGCGATTTCATTACTGCAGGTGATACTACGGCAAAGAAAATGGCTCTCTGGAAATTGGAATCGTTACCGGAAGTAATTCTGGAAGAAGAATTTATAATTTACCCGAATCCAATACAAACAACGCTTGAGATAAAATCAATTGAAAATATAGTTAAGGTTTGTATCTACAATCTTACCGGAGAAAAAATCGTATCCATATCAAATCTCCAACTAAAATACCTGACGATGGACTTGTTTTCAATTGCTAATGGCTTTTATATATTAGAAGCACAAACACAAAGTGATAATTTTATTAATCGAAAATTTATAAAACATACTGATTAATGTTACCTGTGTTTCTGCCTGCCTGATTTATAGTAAAAGTAACCCGTTTTCAAATTGAACCGAATTTCACTAAATCCTATATAATCCGTAAACTTGCAATAAAATTTATCCTTTTATGGTTTATACTTCTCTTCAAGAATGCATTGATGACCTGGAAAAAAACGGGCAATTAATTCGTATTAAAGAAGAAGTAGATCCAAACCTTGAAATGGCGGCTATTCATTTGCGCATTCATGAGGCAGGCGGCAAAGCTATTTTGTTTGAAAAAGTAAAAGGTACAAAGTATATGTGTGCATCCAATATTTTTGGAACAACAGAGCGTACACACTTTTTGTTCAGGAAGAATTTTGGTATGATGCAGCAGCTAATTGAGGTTAAGAATAACCCGATGGCATACATCAAAAAACCATTCAAGAATTTCTCTTTGGGATTAGCCGCATTTAAAGCACTTCCAAAAAAACTAAATGCAAGAGCAAAAGATTATTTTGAAGAAATAACAATTGATCAACTTCCATTAATAAAACACTGGGAAAAAGACGGAGGTGCATTTGTAACATTACCTCAAGTGTATAGCGAAGACATGGATCAACCCGGGATCATGCAATCCAATTTGGGGATGTATCGTATTCAGTTGAACGGGAACGATTATGAACTGAATAAAGAGATTGGTTTACATTATCAGATCCACAGAGGCATTGGTGTTCATCAAACAAAGGCTAATGTAAAAGGGAAACCACTTAAAGTAAGCATTTTTGTTGGCGGACCACCATCTCATACACTGGCAGCTGTAATGCCTTTACCGGAAGGGCTTTCGGAGATGACCTTTGCAGGTGCATTAAATGGAAGGCGATTCCGTTACTTTTATGAGGATGATTTTTGTATTTCTGCTGATGCAGATTTTGTAATTACAGGAGAAGTTTATCCGAATGAAAATAAACCTGAAGGACCTTTTGGAGATCATTTAGGATATTATAGTTTAACACATGCCTTTCCTTTAATGCGGGTACATAAAGTATACGCAAAGAAAAATGCGATCTGGGCTTTTACAGTTGTTGGAAGGCCACCGCAGGAAGATACCGGTTTCGGAAATTTTATTCACGAACTTACAGGTGAAGGATTAAAAAAAGAGATCCCGGGATTAAAAGAAGTGCATGCAGTTGATGCAGCAGGCGTACATCCTCTGTTACTCGCTATTGGGAGTGAACGTTACACGCCTTACGCAAAAACCAAGCAACCTGCGGAGATTCTAACCATTGCCAATCACATTTTAGGAAGCGGACAATTGAGTCTGGCTAAATTTTTATTTATTACTGCTGATGATACAAATACTATCTCAGTAAATAACATTGAGAATTACCTAAGCTATATTTTGCAACGCATAGTTCTGAAACGCGATGTTCATTTTTATACCAACACTACCATTGATACGCTTGACTATTCAGGCACCGGATTAAATACAGGAAGTAAGGTTGTGTTTGCTGCTTATGGTGATATAAAAAGAAATTTAGTAAAGTCGGTTCCTTTTTATCTGGAAAATTTGCAGGGATTTTCAAATGCACGCTTGGTAATGAATGGCGTTATTTCCTTAACAGCAGGCAAATTCAAAGATTACGAAACTGCTACGAATGAGTTAGAATCACTAAATCAACAATTAACTGATCATATAGTTGAACTGAATGAAATTCCATTTATCATCATCGCAGATGACAGCGCCTTCATTGCAGAAACACTAAACAACTTCTTGTGGGCAACATTTACCCGTTGCAACCCATCCCACGATATATATGGTATTGGAAGCTTTACGAAATTTAAACATTGGGGCTGCAAAGGATCTTTGGTTATTGACGCAAGAGTTAAACCACATCACGCGCCTCCACTTATAAAAAACGAGGCTATTGAAAAAAGAGTGGATGAACTGGCTAAGAAATACGGGTTTTAATCAGAACCATTTTCTTCCGAATTATTCTTTCAATAAAATTTAGCCTTTTTCGCTGTTTTTCACAATTAATATTTGCAAATAATGCAAATCTGAAGTCTCCAATCTCAAAATTTGCAATTTTTCATCTTCTTCTAAGCTCAATTTATTGTTTTTTGTATAAAATGCTTATTGAAGATAAGTAGGCCCGAATTTCAATTGGGAAAAGGATGCATCCTGAATGACCTTTGTTCTGCAATCAAAAAGCACCACGAAGTAGCATTGATACTTTAGGTAAAAACAAACATCAAATCAATAAAAGTTATGAAAACAACAAACCCATGCGAAATGCGCCCGAAAACAAAAAGAACTTTCAAATCTAATTTAAACGTTCTTTTCCTATCCTTACTAATGATCACTTTTATAGGATCAATAAACTCACAGGATATTATTACCTTCAAAAATGGTGGTTATTTAAATGCAAAAGTCACCGAGATCAGCGACACAGATATAAAATGCAAAACCTCAGACGACCCAAATGCTACAAGGGTGATCAAAAAAACTGAAATCCTTGCAATCAACTATCAGAACGGAGTTAGAGAAGTTTTCCTAACTATAGATGAACCAAACAACACACCAAGTCCAGCTACTACAAAATCAGAAGACGACACAGACTTTGCCAAAATAAAACCAAAATCATTTGGCGGGCCAAGAATTGGAGCAACCGTAATCACTGATGGAACTATCTCTTCAAAACTGAAAGAAGGAGGGAAAAGACCTTTAATTACACAGTTCGGATGGCAGTTCGAAAAACGATTATTCACTCTGAGTAATGGTTTGTCAGGAGTGTTTGAATTTATTCCTTTAATAGGTGGAGTTGAACAAAACCTGTTTCAATTGAGTGCAAGTGCTTTGGTGGGTGTTAGAGGAATTGGTAAAAAACAAAGATTTGAAGTTGCAATTGGTCCTAATCTTTCCAAAACAGGAATGGGAGTTGTGATTGCTGCAGGTGCAAATTTCAGCAAGGAAAATGTGAACTTCCCAATTACACTTGCTTATGTTCCAACAGTTGGTAACAAGGACATGTTTACAGGTAAAACTTATTATACCGGACACAGAATTTCTCTTTTAGTTGGCTTTAATTATCGCAAAAAATAAACTTAATAAATAGTGTGATGTTACCTTCAAAACATATTCCGCTTTACCTACTGCTGCTACTATTCTTTCTGTCGGCTTGTAGTATTCAAAAACGAACCTATCGTAAAGGATACTACATCGACTGGAAGAAAAACAACATAGATGTACAGACAACAGGTACTAAAAAAACTATCACCACAAAAGAAACTCTTCCCGTTCAGGATGAAATACAAAATCCTCAATTACTTTGTTTCAATGACAAGCAAGAAATTCCAACAGAAATACTTCAATCGAACAATAAGAATACAAAACCATTCATCGGAAAAAAGGTATTGAATAAAGAAGAAACTTGCAATGACACCATTGAATTAAGCAGCGGTGCGAAAATGATTGTTACGATTTTGGAAGTAAATGTTTCTGTTATCAAATACAAAAAATGCAACCATTTGAATGGTCCACTTTATGAAATTTCGAAAACCAAGGTAAGAGCGATCACTTATGATGGCGGGCTAAAGCAAACTTTTAAACCAAGTGCATCCGCTGATTACTCATCGCAAACTAAACAACCTGCTCTAAAAAAAGATCCGAAATACCATCCTTTGGCAATAGCAAGTTTTGTTTGTTCATTGATTTCATTTTTGATAATTCCGGCTTTTATTACAGCTCCATTGGCAGTTATCTTCGGAATCGTTGCATTGAAAAAAATCAATGAAAGCTCTGGAGTTTACAAAGGAGAAATATTTGCATCCTTGGGGATTTTTTTCGGAATTCTTGGTTGTTTACTTGCTGCCTGGCTAATTCACGTTTTACTTAATTTTAGCTGGTTTCTCTTCTAGTTCATAAAAATGCTTTCCGAGAAACGTTACTAAGACAAAGCATCTTTCATGAATTCCCTTTCAAACTTAAAACCCTGCTGTAATGCCCTTTCCGGAATAACGAACCTGCTTTTCATAACAAGTTCCGGCTCCGTTCTCAGAAAAAAGGCACCAAGCTTTATCATCCATTCGGACTGAGAAAGTCCGAAACTTTTATGGCATTCCTCGCGAAGAAGCCTCATCATTTCTTCATTGGTAACAGGGTTTGGTGCACAGCAATTATAAATTGGATCCGCATCAGGTTTATTCAACAACCATTCAGTCATCCATGCGTAATCACTTGCGTGGATCCAGCTCACCATTTGTTTACCACTGCCCTGCTTTCCGCCCAAGCCAAGTCGGGTCAGCTTTTTCAAAACCGGCAACACTCCTCCCTGACTTCCGAACACCATAGAGATTCGCATAGCAACCATTTTATCTGCGCTGTCATTATTAGAAAAAAATCTCTTCTCCCATTCCTTACAAACATTCATCGAGAAATCATCACCGATAACTCCTGTTGCTTCTGTTTGTGGTTTATCAAACGATGCATCGTAAATAGTTGCCGAAGCTGCGTTGATCCACACTTTAGGTTTATGATCATGCATTCTGATAGCTTTGGCAATAACATCAATAGCATTTAACCGAGAAGCCAGGATCTCCTTTTTATTTTCTTCATTATACCTGCAATCAACACTTTTACCTGTAAGATTGATCACATGAGTAACATTACTAAACTCTCCCGCCCAATTGCCAATTGTTTTAGCATCCCACTGCAAGTACTTTACATTTTTAACTCTATGCGAGCTTCCTCTTGAAAGTATAATGATCTCATCATACCTGTTTTTGAAATGATCGATCAATACTTTTCCAAGAAAGCCGGTGCCGGATGTTATGATGAGTTTTTTCATGTTTGCGATATTTTAACCACTAAGGCCACAAAGCTGGCACTAAGATGCACAAAGAATTTATTATTTACTGACCATTAATATTAATACAAGAATCAGTATTCTATAACTAACCCAGGAAGCACTTAACCATTTTGGAGAGTTAGTTAGTTTCACCCTTCTTATATGATCGTACAACATCAAACATACTACCAATCCGAACCAGGCTAAGAAGAACAATGCAGGAATTGCAGGAAATAAAATTCCAATCAGCAATACAGGAATCAACAATAAAGAACCTATCATCGATACTGTCATCATAGTTCCCAAGTATTCCATTACTGCTTCTTTTCCTTTGGATACAATAACTAATAATATCATCTGAAAAACAATTTGTCCGCCGCAAATCATAAACTCCCTTCCGAAACTTGTTCCGCCAATAAATTCCGTTAACAACGAAGAATAGGTAGTCAGAGTTAATGATGTAACTAACCAAGTGAAGAGCAAATAAATTATTCTATACTTCAGATCAAAATCGGGAGCCGAATTGTATTTACATTCTCCATAAACACCCGGAATAATAACACGTCGGTTATAAGAAATGAACTTGTAAGCCTTTTTTGCAAGGAATACCAAGGCATTCTGTTTTCCATACCATTTAAAGAAAGCCCATTTATCTCCAAGGATTTTTAGCAAAGCATCAACACCATAATACACTTTATTCTCTTTCTCATCTATCAAGGGAATTTCGTTTCTTGCTTTATTCCAGTCAACCGATTCAATGAATTTTTGTTCATCCAGTTCAGAAAAAGAAACACGTCCTTCTCCATTCAGCATATTAAATTTGACAAATGCCTTTGTATAAGCCTTACACAAAGGGCACTTGTCATCATATATCAATACAGAGTTGCTCATTTTTCTTGGTTCAAAATTTTCTTTTACACTCCTTGTCTTGGCTGCTGTTGTTGCTGCACATAACTCTGGATCACTGCCTGATGTTGTAATTTGTTTTTGTTGCTTTTACGCATGATCAACATCAAAAATAGATTTAAAAATAACATAAATCCAATAAACAAACTAAAGGCTCCCACTTTACTTGCAAGCTCTTCTATCATTTGTCGATACGATTCAAGGTCTGAGTATTCCCAGTTATTTCCTTCCCACACTACTTTTCCTTTCATTCTTAATCTTACAAATCCGTAACCTAAAGACAAAAGATAAAATCCAACCTGCAATAAATTATTGGTAGCCTCCGCCACCTTTTCATGTTCTTTAAAGATCTCCGTCAAAAAAGCTGAAGTATTTTTATGCAGCATTCTTGCAACCCAAATGGTAAGACCTAATACAATTGGCACGTAAACTGTGTACGCTAAAACATTATAGTTCATGGTGTGTTGATTTTATGTCAGACTTTTTTGTTTCATCCGACGGGTTAGTAATTAATTTAGAGGTATCTGCGAAAAACATAATGATCTTTGGAACAATGAGCATATTAAGAAAATGCATTACTCCTAATGTGATCAGAATAAAACCTTCAGATGTAGCAATGAATTCAATAACATCGTTGAGATCTTTTAATGTAGCGAAACTATTTAAATGATAAAATGCAAAACCACTATTCATTAAACAATAACACACATACAATATATTGTTGGTGCTATCTGCCAACTGTTTATCAGGGCAAGTTTCTTCTAAAAAAAGTTTACCATTTCTATGAAGAATGCGTCCAATCCAGATCACAACAAACAGACTGCACAACAGGTAGATTATGTATGCTATAGAATTATACATGAGCTCTTTTATTAGTAGAGTAATAAATATTTACAAAATACCAGGCAAGGATCAAGAGTATCGTTGAGAAATAGATTTTATAAAGTAAAGGATCAAGTACATTCGGCAAGTATGATCTAACGGAGATCAATAAAACAAAACCAACAAAATAGATCAGGTTGCTAAACCAATAAGTTTTAATAGCTGCAGCCATTCTCTTTCTATTGAACAAATAACGAAGTGAACGAATAGTAGCTCCAAAAAGCTGGAAGGAGTGAATTAATAAAATCAGCAGAACAAGATACATGGAGTAATCTAATACCGACATCCAAAAAACTCCGGCGCTTGCGAGGGCAAATACTTTTATTTTATTTTCTGTTTTCATTTTAAACTTATTAAACTTTCAGTAATTATTGAAACATCTGAACAAATTTTTTTACTTGAAGAGTTTGAATAAAGCTCCAACAAGCGCATTCTCATCTAACTTGATTGCTTTTTCAAGAGCGAAATCAGCTTTTTCCACTACTCCTTCAATATTTGTAACGGCTTTTATCAATTCCTGATGTTTTCTATTATTCTTATCGCCTTCTACTTGTTTGATGTCTTCCAGAACCGAGAATAGTGGCTCTATCTCACGTTTGCGACGTTCTTTAATGATCTGTTTGGCTACTTTCCAAATATCCTTTTCTGCTCTAAAAAATTCTTTTCTTTCACCGGCTTTCAATTCTTTGAATACCAATCCCCAATCCATCAGGTCGCGAATATTCATGTTTGCGTTCCCTCGTGAAATCTGAAGTTCTTCCATTACTTCCTCTGTTGACAAAGGATCTGGGCTGATTAACAATAAAGCGTGAACCTGTGCCATACTTCTACTGATACCCCAACTGCTCCCCAGTGTTCCCCAGGTCTGTAAAAATTTTTCTTTGGCTTCAGGATATTGCATGACTTTGATTTCTTATACAAATATACTACAAGTTCTCTAACTTTCAATATGTATTGAAAGTTTATTCTGAAAGAAAGTCTAATTATTTGAGAATCAACCCCACTTTTTGCTATACCGAAGTAAAAAACAATTATAGTTCAGGCTTCGCTGGCTCGTTTAAACTAGTTGTTTTTACAATCGGCATATACCACTGTAAGATTTAATAAATCACATTGGTATTACTTACTAACAGTTTAAGTTGCTTTGAAAAACAATTTGCAAATTTGTGGAACAGATTCTGATCTCAAATATGCCTCCTATAAAACGCGATATTTCATTATTAAATCCCAAGCAACACATCATCATTAAAGGTGCGCGTATGCACAACCTTAAGAATTTAGATGTAGCTATTCCACGTAACAAAATGGTGGTGATTACCGGCTTATCGGGCTCCGGGAAATCATCGCTTGCATTTGATACATTATATGCAGAGGGACAAAGAAGATATGTAGAAAGTTTATCTGCCTACGCTCGTCAGTTTTTGGGGCGTTTGGAAAAACCGGCAGTAGATTATATCAAAGGTATTTCCCCGGCTATTGCTATTGAACAAAAAGTTATTTCACGTAATCCACGCTCAACAGTTGGAACCGTTACAGAAATATATGATTACCTAAAATTACTTTTTGCACGTGTTGGTAAAACCTATTCGCCTGTTTCAGGCAAGTTGGTAAAACGCCATACAATAAGTGATGTGGTTGATTACGTCTCTACTTTAAAAGATGAATCGGTTATGTTGGTTCTCGCAAAACTCATTGTCCCAAAAGACAGGAAAAAAGAGAAACACCTGGAGATCCTTTCTCAACAAGGATTCACACGTTTGCTTGTAGATGATGTTATTACAAAAATTGCTGACTACAAAGCATCAAACCCGCCTAAAGGTAGGGCAGGAAATAAGAACGAAGAAATTTATTTATTAATAGATCGTATTCTTGTTGATCAAAAAAGTGATGATCTTCCTAATCGTGTTGCTGATTCAGTTCAAACTGCATTTTATGAAGGAGCGGGAGAGTGTTTCTTATTAGACCAAACAAAAAATAAAATTCAACAGTTCTCCAATTTATTTGAATTGGATGGAATGTCGTTTGACGAACCTGATGTAAATTTCTTTACTTTTAATAATCCTATCGGCGCTTGTAAAACATGCGAAGGATTCGGAAGCATTATTGGCATTGATCCTGATCTGGTAATGCCGAATAAAAGTCTTTCGGTATATGAAAACGCGATTGCTTGCTGGAATGGCGAGACGATGAGCTGGTACAAGAAAGAATTATTAAAGAATGCGCACCAATTTAATTTTCCGGTTCACAAGCCTATTGCTGAATTAAATAAAGAAGATTACGATCTGTTATGGAAAGGTAATCAGCACTTTGAAGGCTTAGATGCGTTTTTTAAGATGCTGCAAAAAGAAAGTTACAAGATCCAGTTTCGTGTAATGCTTGCACGTTACAGAGGAAAAACGACTTGCCCGGATTGTCGCGGAACACGATTGCGTAAGGACGCGAACTATGTAAAGTTTGAAGGGAAAACAATTACAGAAGTTGTATTGCAACCAGTTTCAGAATCATTAACTTTTTTCAAATCAGTTAAACTAAATGAGCACGATGCTAAAATTGCAAAGCGTTTATTAACTGAAATCACAAACCGATTGCAATATCTTCATGATGTAGGATTACATTACCTCACCTTGAATCGTGTTGCGAATACTTTGAGTGGTGGAGAATCTCAACGTATCAATTTGGCTACATCATTGGGAAGTAGTTTGGTTGGCAGTATGTACATTTTAGATGAACCAAGTATTGGATTACACTCACGAGATACCGAACGATTGATAAAAGTATTACGTTCGTTGCAAGCACAAGGTAACACTGTAATCATAGTTGAACACGATGAAGAGATCATGCGTGAAGCAGATGAATTGATAGATATTGGTCCGGAAGCAGGAAGTTTGGGTGGGAATTTGGTTTTTCAGGGTACATTAAAAGATCTGGTAAAAAACGGTGGAAGCCTTACGGCAAAATACCTTACTAAAGAAATGGAAATTACCGTTCCATTTAATCGCCGTAAGTGGAATCACTTTATTGAAATAAAAAACGTAACAGAGAATAATCTGAAAAACGTTTCAGTAAAATTTCCTTTGAATGTATTATGCGCTGTAACCGGCGTTAGTGGTTCAGGAAAATCAACACTGATCAAAAAAGCACTGCATCCTTATTTGCAGAAATATATTGATGGTTATTTTGAGAAATCATCGGCATCGCATATGATCTCCGGTGACTTAAAAAAAATTGCGCAAGTTGAATATGTAGATCAGAATCCAATAGGAAAATCTTCTCGCTCAAATCCGGTTACGTACATCAAAGCTTATGATGAGATCCGTAATTTATATGCAGATCAACAACTGGCAAAACTCCGCGCTTACAAACCTTCACACTTTTCGTTTAACGTTGATGGCGGCAGATGTGAAGTATGCGAAGGAGAAGGAAGAATTACGGTTGAAATGCAATTTATGGCCGATGTTCAATTGGTATGCGAATCATGCAACGGCAAACGATTTAAATCTGAAACACTGGAAGTGAATTTTCATGGAAAGAATATTACGGATGTATTGGAAATGACCATCGATGATGCAATCGGATTTTTCTCTTCACATGATAATAATAAAGTGAGTAAAAAAATTGCTGATAAACTTCAGCCTTTGAAGGATGTTGGATTAGGTTATGTGCAATTGGGTCAGGCATCCAGTACATTAAGCGGTGGTGAGGCACAACGTATCAAACTTGCTTCTTTCTTAGGAACAGGAATTAGTTCTAGTACTCCTACTCTATTTATTTTTGATGAACCTACTACAGGTTTACATTTTCATGATATTCAAAAACTACTTAAATCATTCAACGCGTTATTAGAAAAAGGACATTCCATTGTGGTGATCGAACATAACCTGGAAGTAATTAAATGTGCTGATTGGGTTATTGACATGGGACCTGAAGGTGGTGATAATGGGGGAACTATTGTTTTCGAAGGAACACCTGATGAATTGGCTCAGAATAAAAAGTCTTATACAGGAAAATACCTGAAAGAGAAATTATAAAAAGATCCGGCATTGCTACCGAACCTTTTTACATTTCTACCGATCTAGTTTTCTTATTAAATTATCTCCAACCTATTGTTCCCATTTGTGTTATTTTGCCGTCCGTAACTACTACATTTTCGATAACAAATTCGCTGGGAGCTCCATTTATAATTGCTTCAGCAGTCGGGAAAATCTTCATTGTATAGGTGCCGGGTTTTAAACTATAAAGAATAAAATCACCCTTGGCATCTGCGTAAGTAGTCGATTGAACTCTGATGTCGTTCAGAACCACTGCAGCATGTGCACCGGCAGTAATGGCACCTCTCACGCCTGTCTTCATGTCTTTGATCTCTTTTATAACAGGGGTAATAATGTATTCGCCTAACTGTTCTCTGATAGAACTTACTGCATCAAAATCCAAAACAACTTCTGTATTTCCAGTACTTTTAACTTCGGCATAAATTGGAATTTCAACTTCCTTAGGTCCTAACCAGGTTAATTGAAAAGTGCCGGAAGCATTCCCTCCACCTGCAGCAGCATTTACCGTAATTGTATTCTCATTGCCAAAAATCAATTTCAATTTAGTGTATAAACCTGCGGCAACATTTGTATTATAACTTAAGTCAGTTGTAATACCATTACTTAACTTCAGCACACTTACATGATGTACATTATTATTCAAAGTTACCCAGCCGGCGTTTTCAAGGTATGCCTGAACTGAAACAATTGATACATCCAAAGATGCATACTCGCCAGGACTATCCGTCATTTTGACTCTTAAAGACGAAGCGCCCGAAGAAGTGGGTTGTGTTGGATTAATCGCTTCTTTTTTACAAGACACGAAAAGCATTGATGTTATAATAATCATAAATGCCAGAATGTTTTTTGTTTTCATAATTTGGTTCCTCCATTTTAAGTTTAACGTGTATTAACTGTTTTTCACATTAACAATGAAAATGCCAACGCTTACTAAAAATAAAAAAACAAAATAAAGTATTGATTTTCTTACCATTATAAACTAAAAACTAAATTCCGGGGTAAGAAATTTTCTCAGAATGAGAGGGAAATTATTTTTTTGAAAAAACCGTTAAACTTCTTCTGTATCCTATTCATAAACCGGCATTTTAAGTAAGCCACTAAATTCCTTACCTTCGCATTGTTTATGCTCATCTACACCCTAGCCATACGATTCTACCATTTTATAGTAAGGATGCTTTCTCCTTTCAATAAGAAGGCAAGATTATTTACGGATGGGAGAAAAGGACTTCTTAAAAAAATTGCAAAAGCACTTCAAAATGAAACTTCACCGCTCATTTGGATCCATGCAGCTTCTTTAGGAGAGTTTGAACAGGGAAGGCCTGTAATTGAAAAGTTAAAGATTGAATTTCCCAAACATAAGATCCTGCTTACTTTTTTCTCCCCTTCCGGATACGAATTAAGAAAAGATTACGACAAAGCTGACTACATTTTTTATTTGCCATGTGATACTAAAAAGAATGCGCTTGAATTTTTAAAACTGGTTAAACCTTGTCTGGCCATTTTTGTTAAATACGAATTTTGGTTAAACTTTCTGAATCAACTTCACGTTGCTAAAGTTCCAACCCTCCTAATCAGTGGTATCTTTCGCCCTGATCAGCGGTTTTTTAAATGGTACGGTGGAGTATTTAAAAAAACTCTTTTTTATTACGAACACTTGTTTTTGCAAAACGAAGAGTCGATAAATATACTTAAACAACAAGGCATTAAAAAATGCTCAGTAGCAGGTGATACACGATTTGACCGTGTGATAGAGATCGCAGCTAAACCCGAAAAATTTGAAGAAATAGAAAAATTCACCAAAGATCGCTTTAGTATTTTAGCAGGAAGTTCCTGGGCAGAAGATGAAAAGTATTTATTAAATGCTTTCTTAAAGATCAGAAAAACAAAGCCTGATGTAAGATTACTTATTGCTCCGCATAATATTGAAACAATTAATATTAATCAGTTAGTTTCACTCTTAAAAAGCAATGCTACCGAATTAAGTTTTCAGCTTTATACCAAATGGGATAAAAAAACAGAAGCTGATGTATTGATTATTGATACTATAGGAATGCTGTCCTCTCTTTATCAATATTCGCAAATTGCATACATTGGTGGAGGGTTTGGATCGGGAATTCATAATATTTTAGAAGCACTGGTTTATGGGATCCCGGTTATATTTGGCCCGAACCATAAAAAATTTAACGAGGCCATTGAGTCTATACAAAAAAAAGTATCGTTTCCTTTTAATGATCAGTCTCAGTTGGATGAAATTCTGAGTACCCTGGTTAAAGATCCTTCTGAACTCTCAAACATAAAAGCAAAAAGCATCGAGTATGTGCAGGCTAACTCCGGATCGTCCGATAAAATTGTTTCACATGTTAAAACCCTTCTTTTTAAGGCTTAATTGTGAACAAAACCAGTCGAACCGGTTAATAAATGCGACCAACAATAAGTTTTGAGGTTTCAATTTTTTTTCCTTACTTGCACTGTTAATTTTTATAGCAAATTAATATATAAAATAATGAAATTCAATTACTTAAGTTTAAAATCAGGAATTTTACTAATGGCGAGCGTTGCCTTCCTGAGTTTTTCGTGTTCAAACGATACTCCTACAGAAAACCCGGATGAACTTCCTGAGGATACTGCCAAAGTTACCAGCAATGGGGTTTTGAACGTTAACGGACAATTATTCAGTATTCCTTCGCCGGTACAAACTGCCATGCTTATTCAAAAAGCCGGAGCACCGTATGACAAAGCAATACTAAATCCGGTTTCAAATTCTTCTAAATATCAAACAGATTTTTCTAAAGCCTTAAACCTTGGAATTTTCGGAGCAGACCTTGGTTATGTAACTATGTATAACAAATCACAGGATGCATTGGCTTATCTGGCTTCTCTAAAAAAGATTGCTGATGATCTTGGTGTTTCAAGTGCTTTCGACCAACAAACAATGGAGCGTATCTCAAAAAATATTTCCGTTCAGGACTCTATGCTGGTATTAGTAGGTATTGCTTACCGTTCAAGCGATCAATATTTGAAGGGTGAAAGCAAGGACGATGTTAGTGGATTGATACTTACCGGTGGTTGGTTAGAAAGTTTGAACTTTGCTATTCAGGTAAACAAAGCAAAAGAAAACAATGAAGTGAAACTTCGTATTGCTCAGCAGCGTCAATCATTAAGCAGCATTATCAAATTATTATCTACTTACGAAACAAAACCTGAGTATGGTGATCTTGTCGCTCAATTGAAGGACCTTCAAAAAATATATGATACCATTGAGTTCAAATATGTTTACGAGAAGCCGGAGACAGATGTAGCTACAAAAACAACTACTCTTAACAGTTATACCGATGTTAATTTCACAAAAGATCAATTAGATAAAATTTCAGCTAAAGTTCAGGAGATTCGTGAGAAGATTGTAAATCCTACGAAAGCTTAATCAATACAAAAAAGAAATTATGAAGAAGTCAATAGCAAAAATCGCGATCATTTTATCGGCATTGTTTTTTGTAGGAAACAAAGCTCAGGCACAATGCGACACTATAGCCAATCTCTGTGCAAAACACATTATCAATTCATTTATTTCCGACGGACAAACCTACAGAGCCCTGTTGTTAAACCCCGAAGAAACTGCTGAGTTCCACACAACCTTTTTCGGAGAAACCGTTTACCGTATTGCAGCTTGCAGTGGTATGACCGATGGCAATCTGACTTTCTACATTTACGATCAGGAAAACAATTTATTGTTCTCCAACAAAGATCAAAAAAATGCCCCTTATTGGGATTTTAAAGTAAAATCTACTATCGATGATATTAGAATTGAAGCGAAACTGGATCCTATTAATGCAGGTTCAGGATGTGCTGTAATTTTGATAGGATTTAAAGAAGGAAAATCAGCGAAAAAATAATATTTTCAATCAATCACTTATAAAGCAGGTTATGACTAACCTGCTTTTTCTTTTTAAGAACTATGACACAATACAAACAAATTATACTGGCAAAAGGCAGAGAACAATCTTTCTTCCGTAAACACCCATGGATTTTTTCGGGTGCTATAAAACAAAAAGATGCAAACCTGCATGATGGAGAAATTGTAGAAGTACTCAGCTCAGAAAAGGTTTTTTTAGGCATTGGCCATTATCAGGATGGAAGTATTGCTATACGCGTTCTTAGTTATGAATACACCGACATAAACACAGACTTCTGGTTCACAAAAATCAGTAAAGCATACAACTACCGAAAAGCAATTGGTTTGATCGATCAGCCCGATATGAACGCTTATCGGTTGGTTTTTGGTGAAGCTGATGAAATGCCGGGTTTGGTGATTGATTATTACAACAACAATCTTGTAATTCAATGTCACGCAATAGGCATGCATTTAAGCATAAAAGATATTGTGGAAGCACTTAAGAAAATATACGGCAGTAAATTAGAAACCATTTACGACAAGAGCGTAGAAAGCCTGCCTGCAACTTATGCATCTCAAATTAAAAACGGTTTCCTTTTCGGAAGTAATGAGAATACTATTATTCAGGAGTACGGGAACAAATTTCAGATAGACTGGGTTCGCGGGCAAAAAACAGGTTTCTTTATTGACCAGCGTGAAAACAGAAAATTATTAGCGCATTACAGTAAAGGAAAAAAAGTACTAAATACATTCTGCTACACAGGAGGTTTTTCGGTTTATGCGAGTCTGGCAGGTGCAAGCCTTGTGCATTCCGTTGATTCCTCAAAAGCTGCTATTGAACTAACAAAAAAAAATATTGAATTAAACGGAATCACCAATCATGAAGCATTTGCTGTTGACACCTTTGATTTTTTCAAAACGAGCGATACTGACTATGATGTAATTATATTAGATCCACCAGCATTTGCTAAGAGTAGAAAAGTGACACATAATGCAGTGATCGGTTACAAACGTTTGAATGCAGAAGCATTTAAGAGAATAAAAAGCGGAGGAATTGTTTTTACCTTTTCCTGTTCACAGGTTATTGATAAGGAACTCTTCTTTAACACTATTGTGTCTGCTGCAATAGAAGCAAAAAAAACAATTAAGGTTCTTCACTATCTTTCTCAACCGGCTGATCATCCTATTAATATGCATTTTTTAGAAGGCGAATATTTAAAAGGATTGGTACTTTGGGTGGAGTAATGATTCGCAAAACGCAAGGTCTGGTTCATTTATTTTTTTACTTTTTAAAATAGATTAACTTTACTTTAATAACCCAATTGTTATCCTATGATTCGAAATATTCTTTTGTATCTTCTGTGTTTATTAACTCTCCCTGCTTTCTCTCAAACTAAGGAAATTGACTGCAGCTATTCGTACGGTGAAAAGAGATTATGTGGAATCATTCATCTTCAATCAAAAAAATGGTTGACCCCTAAAACTTATATTGATATTGAAGAAATTAAATACTATAATGATTCTTCCAGTCAATATCAAACTATTTATTATGTTGCAAAAAACGACAAAGGAAAAATCATTATTGATTCGAACGGAACCACAAAGCTTAGTCCGATATTCCAAGAAATCAGGAGCATTCAGGATAATGCAGATTTGTTCATAGTAAAAATAAATGGGCTTTATGGGATCTACAGCTTAAAGAGTAAAAAAATGAATGCTCCTGCAAAGTACTTAAGCCTAAGCAGAACAAATGCACATCGTTATCTGATTGCCAAAACAAAAACGGGTGTTCAACTTCTAAATGAAAATGGAACTAAAAATATAAGTGCCGAGTTTGACAAAATTTCTGAAACAACAGAAAAACATGATCTGTTTGTAGTTGAAACTAAGGGACAAAAGAATTTATTTATCCCGGGAAAAGGCATCGTAAAAAGTGCCGGCAGTTTTGATACCTATTCTTTGGGATATCAGAGCGATTATGTAACATTAAAAAAAGAAAATAAATATGCGTTCTTTAGTATCCCCGAAATGAATTGCACTTCTTTCGATTATGATAATTATTCTGAAGAATGGCACAAATACCTGATCGCAAAAAAAAACGGGAAGTATGGAATGCTTGATACACTCGGAAAAACAAGTATCCCTTTTGTATATGATGCTATTCAGCCTGAAAATAGCCATTTCTGCAATTTTCTTTTCGTACAACTAAATAATAAATGGGGAGCTGTAAACGAAAAAGGAGAAGTACTTATTCCTTATAAATACGAAAATATTGATATAAAAAATATTTCTTCCCTTATTTCATACACGGGACAGTGTCCAAAATTTATTCCTGTAAAGGAAAATGGCAAGTGGGGTGTAATCAATCTTCAGCAAGAGTACATTATAAAATCGGAGTTTGATACCTTACTATACATTAATTCACCCCTATTTGATACTTTAAGGAATCAACTAACACCCATTTCCTTCTGCTTTTTGAAAAATGGTAAACAAGGGACAATCGATGAAAACAACAAAGTAATTTTTCCTTTCAACTACACTTATTTTGAAAAAATAAATGAAGAAATGGGCCGAAGCTTAGGACCTAAACTTTATCTGATAAATAATGGCTGTAAAATTTGTGACGTATATGAAACCGAAGGAAATTGGGGATTAGCAGATAGTTCCGGAAATATAATTACAGAACCTAATGCGTCAATCATTTCACTTTTAAATTATGACTTTTCCTATGAAAGAAATAATCCAATGTACTACGGAACTGCAGAGGAAAAGATAAAATGGATGCAAAAAGCTGATTCTACAGCTATAGGTTTTTTATGGAATATTGGTGGTAGAAAAATCAAGAACCTGCTTTCTGTAAACAGAGATTCGGTTGATTATGCAAATTTCGATGAAGATGGGAATGAATATTATACAAAAGTAGAAATGACGGATTCGCTATTCAGTTATAATATTGTTGGAGGGAAAACAGGGGTTATTGATCCCTGGGGAAAAATAATAATTCCAATCGAATATGAAGACTTTTCATTTGTAACCTATAATAGCAGAAAGTGGCACGGAGAGGGTGGTGTATCAATCGTGCCTTCTCTTTCTTCAATAAGTGAAGTTTACGAAAACACTTATACCTTAAAAGGGTTGCAACCATACTTCGCAAAAAGAAATGGCAAATGGGGTTATTATGCCTGGCCAAATAAAGAAATTATTGCCCCTTCTTTCGATTCTATAAACAGGATGGCAATTGATAACGGCTGGCTTTACGAATTTGGTGATTCAATTGTTTCTGCATTAGGTTACCATAAAGAAATTCTTCAGGCTTATGAAAAAAAGAACATCTATTATTACTCTTTAAAAGGTAAATTATTGTTTAAACAATTAGGAAATGAATGTGCCTCTTCTTACATAACTTTAAAATCAGAGTCAAAAGATCAGGCCCCGAAATTAAATGATTTCAACCAATATTTAGTGATAACAATAAATTCGAAACCCAAAGCTTTCTTTCATGAAGAAAGATACATGGAATATGAGAATTACGACAGTTACGGAAATAACACACCCTATGAAAAAGTAATAACACACGAGTACATTACCGAACATGGAGGAACCTTTAATTTGCTGCATAGTGGAACTTTTAAATTTTTATTCAAAGAACCTGTTGAAGATCTCAGACTTGTTGTATCAAAAGAGTTCATCAATGAAAGTGCTCCGGGCATCTTAAAATGGTCGGATCTTACCAATAGAATGCGATTTTTGTTCAAACAACCTGGTTTTAAAGAAGTGCCACTTGAGGCTTCAAAAGCAGACAGAACAAATCTTCCACAAATAGGAATCTTTGATCCGAAGATCTTTTTCAAAGAAAAAGGGAAATGGTATTTTCAAAACATGAAAGACACTGTCGCTTCAAATGCAGCGACAGGCTTCGATAGTATCGAGTTCCGAACTGAAAACACTTACAAAGCTTTTTTAAATGGTAAATCAGCATTTTTTAATTATGATCACAAAGGTCCTTTTGTTTTTGAAATAGAATTAAGATTTCCTGATTATCAGGGGAACTACAATCTTGTTTGCAAAGAAGGAAAGTATCGATATAAAACAATTTATCAGGAAAGAGAAGAGCAAATAGTAAATGAATATGGTGAAGTAATGGAATCCAAATGGATCACTGATACGGTAAAAATTCCTTTTGTAGAGAAAGGATTTTTTAATATAACTGATTCGGCTGATAATATAGTTTTAAATAAATGGTATGACGAAATATTATTTCCCGTAACCAATGCCGGAGATCAATTTTCCCTGACAGACACTAACTCCTTTGTTTACCATCCACAAAGATTTCAGAATAGAGATTTTTCTGAGTATCTCAGAAGATGTACTATGACTCTTGCGGCTAAAGATGGAAACAACTGGCAACTGATAGATCTTAAAACGAAGGAGAAAACAATTGATGGCTTTGAAAGTATTAAAGCACAGAACGGTTCATGGATTGCTACAAAAAATGGGAAAAAATACAAATACAATATTTATAATATCTGGGATGCTCCTGAAATTTTGGAAGAGTAATAAAGTATCTCATTATCTCTCACAGTATACTTGATAATGTAGCAATATACTCAGTGATAAGATCAAGAATTATACTCAAAAGTACCGTATACAGATTTCACAGTTACCTTCTTTTCAGTAGCCGCTTCAACTCTCCCAACGATTTTTGCCTCTACGTTAAATGAGTTTGCAATTGAAATGATCTCTTGTGCAAGTTCTTGTGGAACGTAGAATTCCATGCGGTGCCCCATATTGAATACCTTGTACATTTCTTTCCAATCGGTGTTAGATTGTTCCTGAATCAATTTGAATAATGGAGGAAGCTCAAATAAATTATCCTTAACCACATGCACATTATCTACAAAGTGAAGCACTTTGGTTTGTCCGCCGCCACTGCAATGCACCATGCCATGAATTTTTGAGCCCAATTTTTCTATTACCTTTTTCACAACGGGAGCATAAGTACGAGTTGGTGATAAAACTAATTTCCCCGCATCTACTTTTTCAAAAACAATTTCTCCATTCTTTGAATACTTTACGTCTACTTTATCGGTAAGTTTCATATTACCTGAATACACAACTTCTTTAGGAACACCGGGGTCAAAAGATTCAGGATATTTTTCTGCCAAATAATTTCCAAACACATCGTGACGCGCAGAAGTTAAACCATTGCTTCCCATGCCTCCGTTATATTCTGTCTCGTATGTTGCTTTCCCGGAAGAAGACAAACCAACAATTACATCACCTGCCTGAATAGTATGATTGGAAATAACATCAGAACGTTTCATCCGGCAAACAACGGTAGAGTCAACAATAATAGTACGCACCAAGTCTCCTACATCTGCTGTTTCTCCGCCTGTTGAGTGAATTCCAATTCCTTGTTTACGTAATTCTTCTAATATCTCTTCTGTTCCGTTTATGATAGTTGATAACACTTCACCCGGAATTAAATTTTTATTTCTTCCTATTGTTGAGGATAGCAAAATATTATCGGTAGCTCCTACACACAACAAATCATCTGTATTCATGATCAAAGCATCCTGAGCAATTCCTTTCCACACAGAAATATCACCAGTTTCTTTCCAATACATATAAGCAAGAGAAGATTTTGTTCCTGCACCATCCGCATGCATTACGATGCAATAGTTTTCATCACCTGATAAAAAATCAGGAACAATTTTACAAAAAGCCTTTGGAAACAAACCCTTATCCAGTTTGGCAATTGCCTTATGTACATCTTCTTTGGAAGCGGAAACCCCGCGCTGATTGTAACGGTCGTTTGACATAACAGTAAAATTTGTGCGCAAAGTTAACAAAAGAAGGGCAATTGCCCCTGAAATTAATTGTTCTTTACCCATAAAATGCCGTAATTTTGTAAACATGTCATTAACCTTCAGGTCCATAACAATAGTGATCTCTTTAAGCATTTTAGTATTTTCAAAAGCTCGTGCTCAAACCAAAGTTATACATGTGTTTGTAGCATTGTGCGATAATAAATACCAGGGAATTGTGCCGGTTCCTGAAAAGATAGGAAACGGGCAAGACCCGAAAAATAATTTGTATTGGGGCTGCGGTTATGGAGTAAGAACTTTCTTTATTAAACACAGTAAAGACTGGACATTATTAAAAACACAAAAAGATCCTAAGAAAAATATTTTAGAACGCGTTGTCTTCAAACATAAAACAAAAGATTGTTACATGGTTGCAGATGCTTACGACGGGCAATTCATAAAACAAACGACTATTGACTTTCTGGAAAGCTGTGCCGGAAGTTTTAAGGATTCTGCATTGATCTCAGACACCAAATACATTCAATGTGGTGGAAAAGCTAATTTGATCTCTTATGTTGGTCACGATGGCTTAATGGATTTTCAATTGGAAAAATATCCTGAAAAGGCAAATGAAACCAAGCGCGAAACAATGATCTATGCATGCGCCAGCAAATCATTTTTTGAAGCAGCAATTAAAAAATCAGGAGCTTATCCTTTGGTATGGACATCTGGCTTATGCTCCCCTGAAGCATATTCACTTTCTTTTGCTATTGATAGCTGGCTGAAAGGTCAGTCAGCCCAGGAAATAAGAAAAGCTGCTGCAACCGGATACAGTACTTACCAAAAAACATGCAGTTTAAAATCAGCAATGGGATTGATGAGAACAGGGTTTTAATTTTAATAATGTAAGATGAAGAATTTATTTGAAAAAGAAGCGTACAACGAGGTTATTAAAAGACTAGATAATTTACAAGCAACGGCTCAACGTGAGTGGGGAAAAATGAATGTAGGCCAGATGCTTGCACATTGTTCAGCCACGTTTGAAGTATCAACCGGAAAACACTCGCCTCCTCGTGTATTCATTGGAAGAGTTTTAGGTCCATTATTAAAAAAATCTTATGTAAGCGAAAAGCAATTCGAAAAGAATGGTCCCACCTACAAAGGTTTTGTAATAGGGGATGAGCGTAATTTTAATTTTGAAAAAGACAAACTTCATGCTTTTATCACTGAATTCCACGAAGGAGGTGAAGCTAAATGCACCACAGCTCCTCATGCTTTTTTCGGGCATTTAAGCAAATCCGAATGGGCCATTGTGATGTACAAACATTTGGATCATCATTTCCGTCAATTTGGTGCTTAGGATTCAACCTCCACTATATTTTTCTTTTTTGTTGACTGCATTTCTTCCGGAATAAACTTCAGGATTTCTGCCTGTAAGGCTTCCAGTAATTTGCGTTTTACAAAATAACGATAACTTACAATGCTAATCTCACGAACAGGAGCCGGACTTTTAAAATAGCGGATGTTTTTTTTCTCTTTGGGCGAAAGATCAGCTACTGCCAACTCAGGTAATATGGTAATTCCACCGTTTATATCAACCATACGTTTCAGGGTTTCAATGCTGCCCGATTCAAAATCCAGTTGATGAATCTCTTTTTCTCTTTTCTTTAACTCACATAAATTCACCACCTGTGCTCTCAAACAATGCCCTTCTTCCAAAAGCCATAATCTGTTGATGTCAATATCTTCAGCCAAAAGATATTTCTTCTTCATTAATTTTTCTTCTTTAGAACTATAAACTACAAATTGCTCATAGAACAATGGCTCCTCCAGCAGGTCTGCCTTGTGCAAGGGTGTTGCAAGAATTCCCGCATCCAAGATTCCCTGCTGTAATTGCTGAACTATTTGTTCGGTAGTTACTTCACTGATCTTTAGTTTTACTTTAGAATATTTTTTTAGGAAAGAAGAAAGAAACAGGGGCAATAATTGCGGTGCAACAGTGGGAATGATCCCGATTCTTAATTCACCACTGATTTCTTTTGTTTCTTCCTTTATGATTTCTTTAAGTTTTTTAGTTTCACTTATGATTATTTTAGCCTGCTTGATCAATTTCATCCCAATCTCCGTTGGAACAACAGGTTGTTTGCTTCGGTCAAAGATCTTCACCTCCAGTTCATCTTCCAGCTTTTTGATCATCATGCTCAAAGTTGCCTGAGTAACAAAACTTTTCTCTGCTGCCGTAACAAAATGACGGTAAGTGTCAACCGCAATTATGTATTCAAACTGTTGTAGGTTCATAGTTATAGTTTTTATCTATACAAATATAATAAATATCAGTTTGATTTATATCTATAATCCGTGCAAATTTGTGCTGTGGTTTTGGAAACAAGAATCAAGACGGCAGGATTCAGGACAGATCACAATAAATAAAAGACAGAATACAAACAAAAATCCGTGGAATCAGTGAAATCTGCGGCTAAAAAGAAAACAACAATATGGAAACAAAAGTAACATCAGTAGGGTCTAAATTCCCTCAATTCAAAAAACAGGCAGTTGTATCAACAGAAAAAGGAAAAGAGTTTGCGGACATCAGCAATGAGATCCATACGGGGAAAAACAAGTGGATGGTACTATTTTGGTGGCCGAAGGATTTTACATTCGTTTGCCCAACTGAGATTGCAGAGTTTGACAAACACAATGGAGATTTTGCGGACAGAGATACAGTTTTAATTGGCGCATCAACCGACAGTGAGTTTGTGCATTTGGCATGGAGAAAAAATCATGATGATTTGAAAAACCTTTCTATTCCAATGTTAGCAGATACTTCTAAATCACTTGCAGAAGAACTAGGGATCTTAGATTCAAATGAAAAGGTTGCATACCGTGCTACTTACATAGTAGATCCTGAAGGAACAGTGCGTTGGGTAAGTGTTTATGATCTGAATGTAGGAAGAAATGTAAAGGAAGTAATTCGCGTATTGGATGCTTTGCAAACGGATGAATTATGTCCTTGCAACTGGCAAAAAGGGGAAGATACTATTCACGCTTAGTATAGACCTAAGACTTGAAGACACAAGAGCCAAGATGCTTTTCGTGAATGTAGACAAATTTTACAAATAATTAAATCATGGAAACAATAACAAACGATACATTAAAAGGATTGATGAATGCGATCAATTACCAATCAGAGGCTCCGCAAGCTTTATTAGATATGGCTGAGCTGGATACACGTTATTTAAAAGATCTGAAAATCAATGTGAGTAATGCATTGGCTTATGAGAACCTAAGTGAAAAAGAAAGCTCGTTACTAGGGTTAAGTGTAGCGATCAATGAAAAATCGAAATCACTAATTGAAAGCTTTGTACTAAAGGCAAAAGAAAAAGGAGCCACAGATGCAGAGATCTCTGAAACATATGCCTGCGTTTCGTTACTGAACGTAAACAACGTATTCTATCGCTTCAGGCACTTCACGAAAAAAGAATTCTATACCTCAACTCCTGCAGGAATTAAAATGACCATCATGGGAAATCCTGTTTTAGGAAAAGAGTTCTTTGAGTTGATGAGCCTAGCTGTATCTGCACTCAATGGTTGTGAGATGTGCGTTAATGCGCATGAGGAATCGTTGATGAAATTGGGAACCAATCAGCAAAGAGTTTATGATGCTGTTAGGTTAGCGGCAAATATAAAAGGTTTGGTTATTTTAGCTTAGTTTACATCTGAATAAAACCATATAAGGCATATAAGAACATGTGAGTCAGTGGGCATTTTATTGTAAATTGTAAAATCTTGGCTTCAATTCTTACATGACCTTAAATGCCTTATATGGTTCAAAAAATTAAAACGCCCTATTCACACCAATCATCCAACGGAACTGCAGGTAATCTTTTTCTGCATATGGTAAACGATTAATGAATACAGGGAAATCAGCGCGGATACTTAGTGGTTTTACAGTTTGCAATTTCCAAAAACGTTTGATAATTAATTCTAATCCCAAACCTGCATCCGCCATTATGTTGGAGAATGCCATGTTCTCAGTTGTGTAGTTGGTATTGATGACACCTGCATCTCCAAATAAATACGGTGTCAATTTAAAGGTGTTACGCAAAAGTGCTTTGTCTAATTTCACCAGTTTATCAAATTCGATTTCCACACTTGCGGAAGTACCTGTCATGCCTTTGTAATTGTAATGAGGAATTCCATCAATATCTCCGCTATATAATAAATAACCCATGTAACCTCTTAAGTTTAATCCACCACCCGCAGCGAAGTTGGTGGTTTTTGCACCGAAATCAAATGGAGGCATAATTCCCATTGAGCGCGTGTATTTATTATCCATCAATTCTTCAGGGTTTGCTCCTGCTGCGTATAGCATTGATTCTAATGGAACATTGTTACCTGTTCCAACTTGTGCAAATAAACGAGTATTGATGTTTACGATTCCTAATTTACTTTTTGTGATCCATGATCCGGTTAAAGCAGAGTAATCATAATCGCTGTAAACAAATGGAGTTCTCAGTGTTAAGTTCCATTTCCCCGCCCCTTTTCTGTAATTGTAATCGTGATCAAAACTTACATTCATTGTGTTATTCAGTTTACCCGGGATCCAATGACTTTTGTAGATCAAATAAGTAAGGTCATTATCCACATCGCGTAACATGGTTTTTAACTGAATGAATAATTTATTTTTATCGTTATTACTTTTCTTTTCGAAACCTACCCATGCAGAACTTAATCCATCCAGCTCACGAATACTTGCACTGAAAGAAGATCGTTTCATAAATTTTTCTGTAGACGTTTTATAATTAACTAAAACAGAGACATTATCATTACTATTAATATGTTCTGTGGTTAAATAAGACTGGCCAATTCTTGAGTTGAACCAAACTGTTGCATCAAACACATTTTTTATTCCCATGTAATTTCCGTTGGCATGTGCTCCGAATTTAATACCATCAAAACCGTTGTACCAAACGGCAGGACGGTAGAATAGTTCATAGTTATTACGATCAGGTAAATTAAAGATCTTTGAATCCAAACTAACAGTAACATTTTTTTTGCTTGAATTATTTACACCATACACATCAGCTAAACGGTGAGTTGTATCAATAACTACATTCTCAATTCCACCAGGAATAGTAACTGTAGCAGTATAAGTAGGTTTCACTTTATCCCAACCTATCCAACGTGGCAAAGTAGTTGCAGTTGTTTTTTTCTCGAACCAGGTATTTGGAATATAAAAACTCTTGCTGGAAGAATCTTTTGAAATCACAGTAAAGTCGATTGGCATTTGCATTTTACCAATACGCTTGAAAGTTATTTTATATTGATCCTTTGTCTTCCTTACCTTCTTAACTTTAGTTACAGCGTAATCAATTGTTTTGGTAGTTTCCATCCACTGATCAAAGAACCAATTCATATCTGCTTTGGTAGTTTTAGCAATTGAGTTTCTGAAATCTTCCGGATAAGGATGACACATCATCCATTCATCAAAATAATTTTGCATTGCAACAACAAACAAACTATCGCCCAATACATATTTCAAGTTGTATAACATTGTAGCAGTCTTGGTATAAACTTGACCGTATCCGCCACCGTGTCTGATTCCTCCGTTAAATCCATCACTGTGCGTGTTCAAAGTAACTTCTTCACCTTTGTTTACTGAATTGTAATATCCGTAATACACATCCGTTTCACGCACTTTATTTTTCTTGTGATATCTCTCAACATAATTCGAACCACTTCCGTACTCAATATCATACACACCTTCTATATTTTCCCAGGTATCGGCAGTATAGAATTGAGTGAATCCTTCATCCATGCAGGCACGATATGTTTCGTTACTCCCGATCATTCCGAAGAACCAGTTGTGTGATAATTCGTGAATAAATAAACCTCTGAACTCAGGATCGTATCCACCATTTAAAGCAATCATCGGATATTCCATTCCATCCTGCGCATCAGCTGAGATCATTTTAGGATAAGCATACATTCCAATATTTCTTGAGTTAGTCTCGATAATCTTAGCAACATATTTTGCAGCGTTTATCCAACCCGCAGCATGTGGTTCTTGCACCAATGCAATACAACGTATGTTTCCGTAATGCGCTTCTCCAATACGATAAGTTGGATCAAAAGTATAAGCAACATCGTGTACATTTACTGCAGAAAATTTCCATGTTTTAGTTGTACCATCTCGTTTCACCATTTCTCCTGCAGGAGAATTCCATGGCTTCTTTTTAAAATTAGAGATATCCAGTTTCTCACGTAATTCAATTGGTAACACTTGCGGCTCGTTGATCATTGCACCTGTACCATCTAAAATATAATGATTCGGAACAGTGATTTCTACGTGGAAAGCACCATAGTCACCATAAAATTCGTGATCCATGTGTTGATCTGTATCCCAACCGAATTTTTTATCATACACGGAAATACGAGGATACCAATGCACCATATCATAATGTTTGTATGGACCGGCATTAAACAATTTCATACGATTACGAATTGCTTCTTTATCAAAATAGGTTTTGAAATCAATATTAAAAGTGATTGAATCACCTGCTTTCAAAGGTTTATCGAGCCACACTTTTAAAATAGTATTGTCTAATTCTGTTTTCAGGTCTTTACCGTCAACCTGCATTTTGGTAACTTCAGTTCCCAAATTGTCTTTACGATACTTACCAAACTTTAAATGATAATTATTGTTTTTGTAGAGATCAGCTAAATAAGAATCTTTCGTGTTTGCGTTTGCATATAAATGAAAATACACATAGTTCAATTCGTCAGGAGAGTTATTCCAATAGGTTAGCTCTTCGTTTCCTGTTACTACATCAGTGCAATCGTTTACACTTGCTTTCAGGTTATAAAACACATCCTGTTGCCAATATGCATCATGCGGTTTTTTATTTTTCCAGTAGTATAGATTTTTTGCTGAGCGGAATTGGGTATATTCTTTTTGTCCGAAAATGAACAGTGGAAGAATGAATAGGATGAGTAAGAGTGCTTTTGTTTTCATTTGGTGTTTGGCGCCTCGCCCTCTTATCCCTCTCCTAGGGAGAAGGACGATCGAGCTCGGTAGTTTTTAAATTTGTTCCTTTATCTTAGATTTTCTTTTAAATGCTTGCGCATTTCTTATTTCTAGTGCTTTTTTAATTCTTTACTTAATTCCTTGAATACTTTGTTTGCTTCTGCATCTGTTAGCTGTAAACCGAATCTTACAAACTTAGCGGCGTATCTGAACATCAGTCTTTCTCCACCAATTACCCAAAACGATTCCTGCATTTGCACAAAAAAATCTCCTCTGTTTGGTTTTAAAATTTCGAATTCATTTATCAATGCCGGGTCGTATTCCTTTATTTTTCCCTTTTTATTAATTTCTCTTTGATAGAATAACTTTCCGTTTTTAATCCACATTTTTTCTTTCCCGAATTTTCTGAATAAAAAGGTCTTCCCTACTTTGTATTCGAAATAAGCCCAAAATGCAATGATGCCCATAATAAATAAGCGCTTATTCTGGTTTTTATCGATGCCTTTTTGAATATCGACCATAACCGGTTTATCATTCTTTTTATATGCCAATTCATATTGATAACGATAAAATGCACCTTCCTTAGAAGCATTATAATACATGGAAATATAAATAATCCCGCTAATGGTCCAAAGCATTAACCAAATAAACAGTAGGTTTACTTTCCATTTTTTGTCAGTTGGTAATACCACCAAACTAAAAACATTGTCTTTACTTAAAATACTTACTCTTTCGCTGATAACTTGCATAAATTCTTTCTTTCCGGTGACGGGTATAACCACCACTCCAAAACAGGGGCGAAGGTAGTATTTTTGCTCAAACCTCACCAAAAGGGAATGATGGAAGGGCTTATAGGTTTATAAAGCATTTATCTATTGAACCAAAGGCCCGAAAACCGCAAAACCTTCTTTTATTTATGGTGAAATTCACTTCCAATTTATTTATTTTCAAATATTTATATAATTTTTATTTGGTAGTTCAGGATTTTAGGTTAACTTTGCATACTTCTTAGGAAGATTGTATCTCAATCTGTTTGTCAATCAAAATTGCAATTCGGTATTTTACATTTTTCTGAATGAAGCGCTCATTTGGCTGAATTTATAGTCATTTGAAAGTAAAAAAAGATAAATGACATTTTCGAATTTAAAACTTATTAAACCTCTCATTTCTGCATTAGAGAAAAAAGGATACACTGATCCAACACCTATTCAGCAGCAAGCAATTCCAATTGTATTACAGGGCAGAGACATTTTTGGTTGTGCCCAAACAGGTACCGGAAAAACAGCCGCTTTCGCATTACCCATCCTACAACTTTTAGACGCAAAGCGAGCAACAAGCAAAAAGGGAATTAAAGCCTTAATACTTGCTCCTACACGTGAATTAGCATTACAGATCAGCGAAAACTTTAAAGAATACGGAACAAACTTAGGTTTGTCTCATGTAACTATATTTGGAGGTGTTTCTCAGTTTCATCAGGTAGCTGCTTTAAAAAAAGGCGTTGACATACTGATAGCTACCCCAGGAAGATTATTAGACCTTATTCAACAAGGTTTCATTAAACTAAATGCCGTTGAACATTTTGTATTGGATGAAGCTGATCGTATGTTGGATATGGGCTTTATCAATGATATCAAAAGAATTATCCCGATGTTGCCTGCTAAAAGACAAACTTTGTTCTTTTCGGCTACTGCAGCTCCGGATATTATGAAACTGGCAAATAAAATTTTGGTTAACCCTGAACATGTTGCGGTAACTCCGGTTTCTTCAACTACAACTTTGGTTAAACAATCTATTTATTATGTGAAGAAAGAAGACAAACGCATGTTATTGAAGTTTGTTCTTAAACAGGAAAAAATTAATCACGTATTGGTATTTACACGTACAAAACGTGGGGCTGATAAAGTGGCAAAAGATCTGAATAAAGATGGAATAAAGGCGGAAGCTATACATGGCGATAAATCTCAAGGTGCGCGCGAACGTGCATTAAAAGGATTTAAAGACAGAAAAATAAATGTGTTGGTGGCTACGGATGTTGCTTCAAGAGGAATAGATGTTGATAAATTGTCGCATGTTATTAACTTTGAACTTCCGGAAGTAGCCGAAACTTACGTTCACCGTATTGGAAGAACAGGTCGTGCAGGCGAATCAGGGATTGCAATGTCATTTTGTACGCGTGATGAGATGCCTTATTTAAAAGAAATTAGTAAATTGATCAACAAAAATATTGAGGTTGTAAAATCTCACCCCTATTCCTGATCTTTTTCAGGGATACAACAGAATAAATAATAGTAAAGTAAAACAACAACAAAATGAAAAACGGAGTAGTAAAATTCTTCAATGAAACCAAAGGTTTCGGATTTATCAAAGCTGAAGACGGTCAAGAAATTTTTGTTCACGTAAGTGGATTAAAAGAAGAAATTCAAGAGAACGACAATGTAGTATTTGACGTTCAAGAAGGAAAAAAAGGCTTAAACGCTGTTAACGTGAAACTTGCTTAATTGTAAGAATTACTTTAATTCAAACCTACAAAAGGCTCCTCTTCAGGAGCCTTTTTGCTTTTATAAAGTGGTGAATTTGAATGAGTCTGCAATTTTTCAAATTTCACTTGATTTCCCCTCACTAAACCAATATCTTTGTTCGGTGCCAAATAATTCAAAAAAATACACTTTAGCTCTTCAAAAAGGATTTAAGCCCGAAGCCTTAAACAAGGGGTGCTGGATAGGTGTTATCAATGCAGAAAGAATTCCTCCACATATTGGGATGATCTTTAACGGAAAGTACTGCTCTCTAAATATCAAAGGTAAAGAGATCGATGTGGAAGCAGCAGTGTTATTACGGAAAATGGAGATACTTAGGGTTCCGACCCTTTTTATTAAACTCATTCCTCACCCGGTTTTCAGTGTAGACTTTCTGCACGAACATTTTAAACTGGAATTAGAGAAGCACGAAAAAGTAACATTGGAAACAACCTGCTTTGCTCCCGTCAGGGCTTTCATGCAGGAAAATTATTTATTGAAACAGGAAGAACTTGATTTTTTATTTAAGTTATTTCCTATCTTGTACAGAGAACAAATGATAGAAAAAGCATTTGGCTTACATGTTTCTGACGATAATACCAACACTTTTTCTTTCGTACCGTATACACAAAAAAGTATTGAAGACAAGTTGAACGATATTCAGCACGTAAAACAATGATTAACCTGCAAGCACAACATACTTATTTGAGGGCACCTGAACAAAGCGACCTGGATGTTTTGTATAACTGGGAAAACAATACTACCATCTGGCAGGTAAGTAATACGCTCGTTCCCTTCTCCCGTTTTGTACTGGAACAATATTTATTGAATGCTCATTTAGACCTCTTCACCAACAAACAATTACGTTTGATTATTTGCACCAAAAACGATGAAACTATCGGATGTATTGATTTGTATGAATTTGATCCGCACCACAGCCGTGCAGGTATAGGGATTGTTATTGCAAAGGAGTATAGAAATAAAGGTTTTGCTGACGATGCTTTAAAAGCATTGGTTAAGTATTGTTTTGAAACACTTTGTTTGAATCAATTATACTGTGCCATTTCTGAAAGTAATTTTGCAAGTATCAAATTGTTTGAGAACAATGGCTTCACAAAATCCGGCTTAAAAAAACAATGGTTAAAAATTGGCCCCGGCGTTTTTGAAAGCGAATGGACCTTCCAATTACTGAATCCTAACAAAGCAGGCATTTAAGGTGAAGCCTAAAAAATATATCATCGTTATACTAGTACTTGCTGTTACAATTATATATAATTGTTCGGGTGATCAACCAAAAGACCGGGAAACTACAACACCAAATGACACACTTGTTTATTTAAATCATGCTGACACAGCGAAATTTGTAGGAATGAAAACCTGTATGCTTTGTCACCAGGATAAATACAATACATTCGTAAACACCGGGATGGGCAAGTCATTTGAGCATGCTCACAAACAAAAGTCAGCCGCCAATTTTCAGCATGCATTGATCTACGATAAGTTTTCCGATTTTTACTATAAGGCTTTTTGGGCAGGTGATTCTATGAAGATTATGGAATTCAGGTTAGATAAAAAGGATACCGTTTACAAGCGCATTGAAACCGTTAATTACATTATAGGTTCGGGGCAACACACCAATTCGCACATGCAAAGTGTAAACGGGTATTTTAACCAAATGCCGATGACCTACTATACTCAATTAGGGAAATGGGACTTACCACCGGGTTTTGAAGATGGTCATAATACCAGATTTACAAGGAAGATTGGATTGGAATGTATGAGTTGTCACAATTCATATCCGGATTTTGTTGAAGGATCGGAGAATAAATACAATTCAGTTCCTGAAGGAATTACATGCGAAAGATGCCATGGTCCGGGAAGTATTCATGTTGCCCAACGGCAAACCGGAGAAAAAATAGACACTTCCAAATACATTGATTACAGCATTGTGAATCCTTCCAAATTAAGTATTGATGCGCAATTTGATGTTTGTCAGCGTTGTCACCTACAAGGAAATGCAGTTGTGAAAGAAGGGAAATCATTTTACGATTTTAAACCGGGAATGAAGTTAAGTGATTACATTTCTGTGTTCCTTCCAAAATATAAAAACGCAGATGATGAATTTATTATGGCGTCGCATGCAGATAGGTTAAAACAAAGTGCTTGTTTTATTAAATCAAAAGCAAAAGCCGAAAACGACAAACACATTTTACAAAACTTAAAGCCGTATAAAAATGCGATGACTTGTGTTACATGCCACAACCCGCATGTGAGTGTGAAAGAAACCAATAAAAATGTTTATAATGATGCTTGTAATTCTTGTCACGGTAACAATAAAAAAACGGAATTATTGTGTAGTGAAAAGACTGTGCGTGCAAAGATTGAAACAATAAAAGGATTACAAAAAGAAGGAAAAGCAGATGCATCAAAGCTAGCTGAACTCCAATCAAAGATCAACTGTGTAGGCTGTCACATGCCCCGTTCAGGCTCCATTGATATTCCACACGTCACTGTTCACGATCACTATATTCGTAAACCCATCAGCAAAAAAGAAAAAGAGAAAATCAAAGAATTTGTAGGTTTATTTTCTATTAACGAAAAAAATCCGGATGCATTAACAAAAGCAAGAGCTTACATTAATCAGTATGAAAAGTTTGAATGGAAAAATTATTATTTGGATTCGGCACGACTATTATTAAAAGATAAAAGCATTGATGATGTATCAAAAAATATTGAAGCGCTGGTTCAATTGTATTTTCTGGAAAATAATTATCCTAAAATAATTTCCTATGCAAATCTTGTTGGCACTGATGTTTTACTTAAACAACGTCTCACAAAAAAATCCTGGGGCAACGAAAATGCCTGGACATGTTATAGGATTGGTGACGCATTTATGAATACAGGTCAGGTAAAAAGCGCTTTATCATTCTTTACAAAAGCAAATGAATTAGCTCCATTTAATCCTGATTTCAAAGATAAACTGGCTAGTTGTTATGCGCAAATAGGAGATGCCGTTTCAGCCGAGAAATATTATAAGGAAGCTTTATCTGAAAACCCAAAATTCACCAATGCACTGGCTAATTATGGATTTTTGTGCATCTCCACCGGACGAATAAAGGAAGCCGAAGAATTGTACAAAAAAGGACTGGCTATTGATCCTGATCACGAAATGCTGATGATGAATCAGGCGGGATTATATAATTACAAAGGTGATTTAAAAAATGCTAAAACCCTGCTTCAGAAAGTGTTAAAAAAACACCCGGATAATAAGCAAGCTCAAATGGTTTTGAGGCAATTACCCTAATAATGTACTTTAGTGGTTCAATGGGAGTTTTTATCCACAATATACCGAAATCCTTTTAATAAGTCAAGCCCTTGAAAATTGCATATTTTTGAAGGATTACGTATGTTTGGAACTTCTAAAAGTTTAATACCATGAAAGAAATATCAGTAAGCAAATTGAAAGAAATGATCGATAAAAAAGAAGATTTTCAATTGATTGACGTTCGTGAAGAGCATGAGTTTGATATTTGTAATATAAATGGTGAACTGATCCCAATGGGCGAAGTGATGGATAATGTGGATAAGATATCGAAAAACAAAACCGTTGTAATTCATTGCAGAAGCGGAAAACGTTCGGCCACGGTTATAAACGCATTAGAACAACAACATGGTTTTACGAATTTATATAACTTACAGGGAGGTATATTGGCATGGGCTGCAGAGATTGATCCATCGATGCCAAGCTATTAATTCTCTTTACACTGGAACACGCTTCCATATTATTCAAAACAAATGATAGAATTATTTAAACATATATTACACTTAGATTTTGACTGGTTATTTGCCAATTACGGAACATACGTTTACGTGATTTTATTTTTGGTGATCTTTATAGAGACCGGTTTGGTAGCTATGCCTTTTTTACCAGGAGACTCATTATTGTTTACTGCCGGCTTGTTTGCACGTGCCGGGCATTTAAATTTAGCCTATGTTCTGATCTTATTATTCATTGCTGCTGTTTTAGGTGACAATTGTAATTATTGGATCGGAAGGAAAATTGGAATCAGGATTTTTGATTTTAAAATAAGGGGGAAATCACTTGTAAAAAGGGAATACCTCGACAAAACACATGCTTTCTTCGAAAAGAATGGAACCAAAGCTATTATAATGGCTCGCTTTGTACCTTTCGTAAGAACCTTTGCCCCTTTTGCAGCAGGTATCGGTGAAATGAATTACAAAAAATATTTGGCTTTTGATTTATTAGGTGGTGCCTTATGGATCTTCAGTTTAACCATTGCCGGTTATTTATTAGGCGAAGTAGAATTTATCCGTAAACACATTGATTTGGTTTGTATTGGGATTATTATCGTTTCCGTGCTACCAATGATCATTAGTTTTCTTAAAAACAAACTCTCAAAAGCACCCGTGAGCTAGCCAGTCAGTTTTATGAGCGACCCAACAGATATATATCCTATAGAGTTTCCCGCAATCAAATCGGCAAGCGTGTTCTATTTTAATACACCTTCGGGTTTACGTTATGAGGTACGCTTTGGAAGAAGGCAGGACAATATTTTGCATGCAACAATTGTATTTGGCGTTATTAACGATGAGTTTGAAGGGGAAGAATACGTTGCAACAAACCGTGGAGAAGTTTACGGTGTAATGCGCACCATCTCCGAGATTGTAAGAGCCTTCATGCTGGAGCATCCAAAAATGATGACTTACGAATTTAATGCCGTTGATAAGGAAGATGAAGATGGAAGGCATCAAAATGCCCGTATGCTCTTATACAAACGCTATCTTCCTCAAATATTTGATACTAATCAATGGTATTTTGAGATAAACGATAACAATGCCTTGGTTAAGAAAAAACATGAGTAATTAGGAGCTAGGAGTTAAGATTTAAAAGGGATTATTTAAATACCGACCTAAATAAACTAATAAACCCACTCAACTAATAACTAAATATGCTCTTCAATTCACTCCACTTTCTTTTGTTTCTCCCAGTGGTGTTTGCTTTGTATTGGAGTGTTGCTCATCGCTGGAGATGGATTTTATTACTTGCAGCAAGTTTCTATTTTTATCTGAGTTATAACCCGTGGTATTGTTTCCTTTTGTTGGGAACATCACTAATTGATTATTATGCTGCACGAAAAATAGGCGGCACATCGGATAAAAAACAAAAAAAAAGGTGGCTGCTCCTGAGCCTGGTGAGCAACATAGGTGTACTTGTTGCATTTAAATACAGCATCTTTTTCCTTAACTCCATTTTTTCGATTGGGAATATTTTGGAACTCTCCAATTTTTCTATGCTGCAAGCCTTTATAATTCCTGCGGGTTTATCTTTTTACACATTTCAATCCTTAAGTTATACCATTGATGTGTATCGGGGAAAATACAAACCAAATGACAGTTATGGTATGTTCGCACTTTACGTTTCCTTCTTTCCTCACATGGTTGCTGGTCCCGTAGTGCGCTATAATAGCCTGATGCCACAATTGTATACACAACACTATTTGCCAAAAATAGAATGGTCGTTGGCAACTAGAATGGTTGTATGGGGCTTCTTCAAAAAAATTGTGATCGCTGATAGGTTAGGTGAAATCATAACTCCTGTATTTAATAACGTTGATGGGTACTCCGGTTCAACCTTATTAGTTTGTTCGTTTTTATTTGTAATTCAATTGTATTGCGATTTTTCGGGATACTCAGATATTGCAACCGGTGTTGCTAAGTACTTTGGCGTAAATTTAAGTTTGAATTGGCGAAGACCTCTTATGTCAAAATCATTAACCGATTTCTGGCAACGGAATCATATTTCAATGACTACCTGGTTTAGAGATTATTTATATATCGGGCTTGGTGGAAACAGGGTTTCATACAAACGCCGATTACTTAATATATTTCTTGTATTCCTGATTAGCGGTATGTGGCATGGTGCAAATTGGACCTTTTTTATATGGGGCGGTGTGCATGGGATAGTATATATTTTAGAATTTTTGAATCAGGAGCGAAACACCCCATTAAAATCGCCGGCTATTATTGGCTGGTTATATCTGATGGCCTTTCACACTCTTTCACTTATTGCATTCAGAGCACTTACAATAGAAGATTTGTTTAGTATTTACAACAGAATATTTACTTCATTCAATGTTTCATCTATGCTAAACGAATTAAGAACAATACAGGATTTGTTTCCATTGGGAATTGCAGCTTTATTGGTTGCATTCCTGTTCTTAAAAGAATTGAATGAAGAAAATGCATGGCTGAATAAAATAAAAGTATTTGATTCTTTCCTGCGTCCTGCCTTTTACGTTGCCGCATTCCTTACTATTTTTCTTATCGGAAAGTTTAATGCCAACGAGTTTATTTATTTTCAGTTCTAATTCTCTTAACACAGAGGACTCAGAGTTAGTGGAGCTACACAGAGTTTAAAAAAATCAGAACATTGCAACCAGCTATTATTAAAATATCTCTGTGTAACTCCTATTCCTCTCAGTGCTCTCTGTGTTGAAAGCTATCTAGGAATCTCAATCTTCTCGATAATCTTTTTAATTACTTCTGTGCTAGTAACGCCTTCCATTTCTTTTTCAGGAGTAGTTATCACACGGTGTTTTAAAATATGGGGTGCAACATATTTAATATCATCAGGACTAACAAAATCCCTCCCTCTCAATGCAGCACAAGCCTTTGAAGCGTTTAAGATCGCCAAAGATGCGCGTGGTGAAGCGCCTAGAAACAACCAGGTGTTATTACGAGTTTCGTGTATGATCTGAGCAATGTATTTCAAAAGATTGTACTCCACGTGGATATTCCCCACTGTGTCTCGCAATGATCTGATATCTGTGTTACTCAACACACGTTCAATGGTATCAAAATCAACTTTATTTTTCTTTTCGTGAAAAGATTTCAGAATCTCTGTTTCCTGTTCAAGATCCGGATACCTCACTTCTATTTTAAACAGAAAACGATCCAATTGCGCCTCTGGTAAACGATAGGTTCCCTCCTGCTCTATTGGGTTCTGTGTGGCTAAAACCATAAATGGGAAACCCAAAGAATAAGTTGTTCCGTCATTGGTTATCTGACGTTCTTCCATTGCTTCAAACAATGCTGCCTGTGTTTTTGCAGGTGCACGATTGATCTCATCTGCTAAAACAATATTTGCAAACAATGGACCTTTACGAAATTCAAAATCATTGGTTTTGGCATTGAACACCGATGTACCAATAATATCTGATGGCATCAGGTCTGGAGTGAACTGAATCCGTTTGAAATCGGCATGAAAGGTCTTTGCTAATAATTTAGCGGTAAGTGTTTTCGCAACACCCGGAACACCTTCAATCAGAACGTGTCCGTCAGCCAATAAAGCAATCAAAAGCAGATCAACCATTTCTTGTTGGCCTACAATGTATTTCCCTATTTCTGCTTTTATTCTGTCTGAAGCCTGATTGATGTGTTGAAGATCAACTCTGTTTGAAAATGAATTTTCCATTATCTTTTATTTTTTTCGTGAAACTCTTCTATTTCTGTGTTTAATTGTATCAATGTTTGCTCATCAATTGATGCGCTGAATTGTATCTTGTCTATTAAAGTAAAAATGCCTTGTACTTCTTCTCTATTCATTCCGGAAAGCGCAGTAACTCTATTCAAAAGTGTATCATCAAACAAGCGGGTGTTTACCTGAAACTTCGACCGGATGTATTCTAAAAAGGCTGCAATCTTTTCTTCAGCAATGATCTTATGATTTTTTGAATTGTAATATACACTCCCAATCACATTCACAAAATCAATTGTAGAATTACTTGGCGGAATAATTACGGGAATTGCCCGTTGCTTCCTCTTCAGGTTAAAAATCATAAAGAAGAGTATAGATAGCAATGTAAGTCCATAAGCCGCATAAAGCGAGTCATTATTAAAAACAAATTGCAGATTGGATGAAATATGATCGTTGTATGTTTTATAATACTCATCCCACCTAACCACAGGAGCATTTAAATATGACATCACTGTGTATGCAAATTGTCTCGATGGTTTGTTTACAATATTATAATTGCAAAATATATCCGGAACAGATAAAACATAAAATTCTCCTTTGCCCCACTTCACCGAGATGTAAATTGGATTCTTCTTCAAATCCGCCGCAATCACACTGGTTTTCAAAGTATCGAAAGAGGTAAAATAAACAGGTGTAACGCCTTCCCTGTATGTGAATACTTTCTGATCTTTTTCTCCCTGGTGATATACTACACTAAAAACTGAATCTGCCTTAGCCGGGATAAAGTAAGAGAATTCCATGTTTGTTTTCAGTTTAAGTGTATCGGCCAACAATCCATTAATATTGCTGGCTGCCAACAAAACTTTATTTCCCTTGCCTACATAATTTAGCAACAATTTTGTTTCAACCTTATCGAATGCAAGGTTATCATTTATAAAAATACTTGATGACTGGTTCTTTTGCGCAGTCACTTTTTCGAGTGTTTTGAATACGTTTTCCTTTTCAATTTCCAGTCTGCCGTTAAATGCTGATTTATCTAACAAGTCATACATTACTTTACATCCAAAGGGAATCTTGTCTTTACTTTTGTATGTTTTATTCCATTTCACAGGTTTAGGTGCGTTCATTTGAACGTAAACAATAGCTGTAAACACTATTACCAAAACAATAATGTATTTTTTGTTTTTCTTAAACACTTAATTGCCTGTTAAAATCATCAAACTCACTGTGATACCTGTCATAAATTTCTTTGTTGATTGGGGCATCACCATACCATACATACTCAAATCCCGTATACAGATCTTTAAATAAAGGTTTTATCTTTTCTACATCAAACTCGGTGTAATATTCATAGTTGGTTTTATATGGTTTCCAGTCAATGAATTTTTTATTGTTCATCAGTTGCAAACTCTTCAGGAAACTGTATCTAAATGCCACCCTGAAGTCTTTTTGGTCGATTGCTTTTTGTACAAGGTCATCAATATTTATAGATTGAATATCTTCTACTATATCTGCAAAAACTGAAGTTCTGGCACTCTCTCCTTTAAACAATCTCCCACCTTTCATTTTCAGAATTAAAAAGATCAACCCTGCAATAAACAATGCTGACAGCAAAAGCATTACACCATTCCAAAATCCATTTACACTTTCAGGAGAAAGATTACCGAATGTTTTTTTGATCAGCCAATCTATTAGTTCCTGAAAAAAACCTGAACTCTTTCCTGATTCATTTGTATAAACATAATCCTTATCTGAAAATATTTCCTGTTCAGTTTGTTTATCTACCTTCAGAGGCATTGGTTTTAGAGTATCCTGTTTTACAGGAATAGGGAATGCATTCACTGCAGTCATCAGCAGCAAATTCAATACTAAAAGCGATTTATAAAACAGAGATTTCAAAAAAGGAATAATATAGGTTTAGTTATCCAAGCCAATTTCATTAATACGTTCTTTCAACCCTGTTCCATCCTCAGCTTCCTCATGGCTGTGGTAAGTAAGAGTAGTGAATATATTTAATAGCGGCATAATAAGAAATTGCCCCAATACTGCTATCATACCAAAAATAATGAAGAGTGTTGAATAATTGCCGCCATCAGACTGCCCATAATTTTCAGGATTAAATCTGGACAAAGTATTCACAGTAGACAAAATTATTTGAGGCAAAGAAAATATAGAACTTGCAATAGAAATTATCAGATATGATACAACCAGCAGCAACCATGTATACCAATAGTTTCCACGCATGTATCTCCACGTTTTACTAAAAGCCTGTGTAATTAATATCTCATCTCTTAAAACCAAATAAGAAGAATTGGTAACAGCATACATCAAATTTGGTCCAACCAACAAAATTCCAAAAATAAACATCAGGATTCCTAAAATTGGAATAAACATTAAAAGAACTACACCCACCATTACCAGCATAGAAACCAATGTAAATAACAAATAATTATAAAACAATCGCCATGCATCTTTTGGAAGGTACTTCATTAGATCAGAAACAGTAATTGTATCTCCCTCTTGTCTTTCTTGTGACAGGATAAGATAACGATTTACAACCGCATTGAATACAACAGAAGCTAGAAAGAAGAAAAACAAGTACGGCAACATTACCGTCAACATACTTGAAAGCATATCATAAATATTACTCATTCCTCCCATTGTAAAAAACGATGCTGGGTTAGAACTAATAGACTGCAAGTAACCGTTGAAACCACCTGCTATAAGCAATAATGGTCCCGGGATCAGCAACACAGATATCATTAAGGTTTTGAAATTAAATTTCAAATATTTAAATGAATCAGTAAATATTTGACCAAAATCTCTTTGTCTTCTGAATTCAATTTTACGGGAGGGTTGCTGATACATAGTTTGTTTTTTTTGTTAAACGAATAGGATAAATAATAAAATACCAAATGATAAAAGTCAATGATGACAAAATGATAAATAAACTCAACCAAAGTGGCATATTAGTGTAGCGCGTAACAAAGCTCTCCAGAAAGCCTGCCATAATAAATACCGGAACCAGACCAACAACTATCTTTAAACTATCTTTGGCACCACGTTTAAAGGATTCCATTCGTGTATACGTTCCCGGAAACATAAAACTATTTCCCAATATAAAACCAGCGCAACCCGCAATAATAATGGCGGAGATTTCTAAGGTTCCGTGTATATAAACAACCAATAACGACTTTACCAGTAAGTTGTATTTATAGAACATAGCATGAAACGCACCAAGCATAACTCCGTTTCTGAATAATTCGTATCCGGCTCCTAAAGAAAAGATCATTCCTAAAGCAAAAACACGAAAGGAAACAAATATATTATTGCTTGTAATTCCAATAAACATAACCCCTTCCGAACTTGTTCCATAAATACCTAATCCGTTCCCGGCTTTAATTCGCTCAATGGTCTCGTTCACATATTGATCCCCAACAATCAGTCTGATAAAATCGTCATCATATACCTGTGATACAAAACCTATAACAGCCGATATAGTGAAAACTATAAAAGCAATAAACAGTTGTTTATGGTATTGCCCAAATAGCCCGGGAATTTCAAATTTCCAAAATCTTTTAAACCTTCCTTTTTCCTCCTTTTTATTAAGGTAAATTGCCTGATGCGTTTTAGCAGTTAAAGCATTGAGATATTGTGTTGTGGTTGATTGAGGATAATATGTACGTGAATAGGAGAGATCGTTGGTAAGTTCAATAAACATATCAGAAACTTCGCGTGGATTGGAAAGTTTACCTTCGTTTAAGGCAGCTTCCATTTTTTCCCATTTCTCGGCATTCTGTTTTAAAAAAGTGATTTCTTTCACGTTCGTTATTGTAATGCTAAAGTGCGATTTTTTTTCGATATTAGAGCCTGCTTAAACCTATATATTTTTTAATTGTTTGAGTTTTAGCAAGCTTTAACTACCGCATTTTTCAACATGGAATTAGAAGGAATAAATATAAACACCACTCAAAATGTATTGATCACGTATGCGCCAGCGGGGGTGGGTTCCAGGTTGGTTGGAGCTATTTTGGATTTCGCTTTTAAAGTAGCCTATGTGGTTATATGTGCAATCATAATTGCCATAATTAATAAACTTGGAGCTGATCCAAATGGAGGGTGGATAATTGTCATTGTCATTTTGGCTATCGCTCCCCTCGTATTCTATAATCTATTGATGGAGCAGTTTTTTAACGGGCAAAGCCTGGGTAAAAAGATCATGAAGATCAAAGTAGTGAAACTGGACGGAACTCAGCCTCAATTTGGTGCTTACTTAATCAGATGGGTACTGCGCATCATTGACATTAACCTCTTTAATGGTGTAATTGCCTTACTTACTGTTGCATTGACCGAAAAATCGCAGCGTTTGGGAGATATGGCTGCCGGCACAACAGTTATTAATTTAAAACAAAAGGTGAACCTTCAAAATACCATATTGTACAGAACAACCAATGATTACAAAATTGTGTTTAATGAAGTAAGTAAATTAAGCGACAAAGATGTTGGGATTATCAAGGATGTGTTCGATCATTGCACCAGGAATTCAGACTACATTGGACTTAAGCAGTTAGCAGTAAAAATAAAGCAGAAAATGGAAGTCACCACTTCAATGCCCGATTCACAATTTATCAAGGTTGTGCTATTGGATTATAGCCAATATCAATTCGAAAAGTAATCAGTAATTATTTAAACAATCCTTCAAAATATCAAACATTACAATCACATAATTATTGGGCAAGGTTTAGCCGGAAGTATACTTGCTTTGGAGCTAATTAAAAGTGGAAAGTCGGTTCTGGTTATTGATAAACCTGAACTTTCCGGTTCCTCCAGAGTGGCTGCAGGCATATGGAATCCGGTTGTTTTTAAACGGCTAACAAAAAGCTGGATGGCAGATGAAATTGTTCCTGTGTTATTGGATTTTTATTGGGATGCAGAAAAAACACTGGGTTGCAAATTTCTTGATGAAAAGAAAATTGTGAAGTTATTTACTGAAGAACAAGAAACAGCTTTATGGAAGAAAAAAGCAGCGGATGAAATGGCTTTATATTTAGACCCTGCCACTTTTACCATACATGAACCAATAAACAGTGAAGCCGGTTATGTATTAAGAACAGGAAACATTGACACAAGGAAATTTCTTGGTGAAAGCCGTGAATATTTAACCAAAACCGATAGTTTTCTGGAAGAACAATTTGCATTCGGAAACCTAACTACAACTGAATCTTCAGTTTCTTACAAAGAATATAGCGCAGATTCAATCATATTCTGTGAAGGTTACTTAATGAAAAACAATCCTTACTTCAACTATATTCCTCTTAAGCCCGCAAAAGGAGACGTTTTAACCATCAAGTGTAAAGAGTTGAATATTGACTTCATCTTAAACAAAGGCGTGTTTATAATGCCACTGGGAAATGATTTATTTAAGGTAGGCGCAACTTATGATTGGGAAGACTTAACTGATGAGCCAAGCGAAAAAGGGAAAAAAGAGCTAGTCGAAAAATTGAATAAAATTCTTCCTTATGATTATGAAGTTGTCAAACACGAGGCTGGGGTTCGTCCTTCAACTATAGACAGGCGGCCTGTAATAGGTAAACATCCTGTTAATGAAAACATTCAACTATTCAATGGTTTTGGGACAAAGGCTGTAATGTTAGCTCCCTATTTTGCCAAACAATTTATACTGTTTTTGGAAGGAGAAAATAAGTTAAATCAGGAAGTTGATTGCCGGAGATTTAAACAAGCTTAATTAAATTTTCCTTACTCCATATAAGAGTTAAAGTCAAAAAAAATCCCCAACCGGAGTTGAGGATTTTTATAATTTTTATTTTCTAGAAGTGCCACATATCGTGTTCGTATTTGAATATATCATTTTTGATACGTTCATTCTCCAACAATGCGTCAATCCCTTTGGAATAACTCTCAATTTCTCTATCATAAACATTCGTCTCTCTTATGATATTACTCGAAAATTGTCGTTTCCAGAAAATATCATCAAAGGTTCGTCTTTCCGAATCATTCTTGGTGTTAAATACTTCTGTAGCAGCAAAAATAGGTCTGCATTGAGGGAAATAAACCCAAAACTGATTTTGTGCTCCAAACTCTTCTTTACCCTTAAGCGTTGCATTAATGCCAATACCAATAATTCTGGATTCCATTACACTTTTTTGCTTATCAAAAAACCAATCTTCTTTAAGGTCGATAGATGCAAAGTTTTCATAAATCCATGTAGAATCAACCATACCTGCTACTTTTACAGTATATGTATTACCTAAAGAATCCACTAAATCCTGATCTGTTGAATCTTCCTTGATAACCATTCTTCCCTTAAATTTTTCAACATCTAATGGTTTTCTGAACTCATTGTCTTCAAAAGCTATTATTTTTTGAGCCGGATCCTCAGTAAACACATGCTTTAAAAGCAATTGAATTAAAGAGGTTCTGTTTACAGTAGGCTCAATAGGATAGTACATTGGTTGGTTGATTTTTTCTCTCAAATCAATTCGTCTCCAAACACGTTTAGACCATTGTACATCTCCCTCCCTCAAACTGGTGTAAGGAATAGGTTTCCTGTATTCCGAGTTTTCCTTTGTATAAACTCCGTCATTAAAATCGCCGGGAGTAAATACCTGTGCATTCCCACAGTACACTATAAAAAATGCAGCCAACAAAAAAATATTTTTAATCCTTTTCATTTGCAATTCTTATTTGGTTAAACATTATCTAACTTGTAACTATTCTATTTGTTCACTTTAATACCACAGCTTGCACTGTTCACTCTACCATCCGGGCCTTTAACCCTTGCATCAATTAATATCCTGGTTCCAGGATCTGCATTCTTCATGATATTCATTCCATCAGAATTTAAGTTCGGACCGTTTCCTTCAGCAACAACCAATTTACCTTTTACTTTTCCATATATGGTATAAGATTGAGTTACATAATTTGCTTTAAAATCAAATCCGTTAGCACCGGCAACCAGAGCGCCAGTTGCAAAAAGATCTTTCTTAGCTAATTCATTAGGAGAAAACTTACCACCAATTTTTAATTCAGGCTTAGGTAAAGCTTTCACACGGAATTTATAAGATCCCTGAGACTTCGATCCTTGAGGAGTTTTAGCAGTAACATTAATGGTACACTCACCCGGAGTAGTAAATTTAAAATTGTATTTACCTGCACCTGTTGGAGAATAGTTTGCTCCACCACCGCTAGCACTTACAGATAAATCTTTAGGAGCAATACCCGCCGCAGAAACAGAAACCGGATTATCAACACCACAATAAAATACATTCATCTGATCTGCAGAAACAGTTGCTGCAGCTTTAGCAACTTTATATTCACCACTGAAAGGATAAAATTCATATTCTCCCGTTGGTTTTTTAAATTTGATTGCACCTTTATAAGTTTGGTCACCTTCTCCGGCTCCGGAAAATTTAACTTTACCTCTTCCATTTACAAGTTCCAGTTTAGTTCCTTCACCAGTAGTAAATTTGTATTGTTTAGTAATAGAATCATAAGCTCCGTCTCCCAACAATACTTGCATGTTTTCGTCCTTAAAATCTGTAGAAGAAGCAGCTAAGAAAACATCAGCCGTATATTCCTGACCTGATTGAATATAACTTGAAGGCGCAACAACAGCTGCTGATAATGCATTAAATTTAATTGCAATTTTACCCGAAGCTCCTGCCATTTGACCAACTAATTCTGCCTCGATATTTTTAATATCCGATTGCATTTGAGAAAGGTTAGTAATAACACCTGCTAAAGGTAAATGGTAAAAGTTGAAAATTTCCCAAGTGATAGGAATTCCATCTTCAGTTTCATCCGGATCCTTTATTTTTAGTGTTCCAATTTTAGCTTTTAAAGCTTCGTAATCATTTGGTAAAAGCTTTGTTTTAGAATCCTTTTGCATACCATCAATGATTGCCATCAACTTGTCGTGTGCAGAATTAAACTTACCCCTCAATTCCTTTGCTGTATTAGGTCCATCCATAGGGTTACGCTCATCGTCACCAATTAGTAAATGAGTGGGTTGATCATAATTATCCTTTTTATCAGTGAATCTTAAGCGTGTTGTGTCTTTAGTTCCATTTTGCTCGGTTTCATCTATAACATAATGTTTAACCTTTTCAATATGATCGAATAACTCCTTGGTTATTTTAAGGGATTCTACAGATTTTTCATAAAAAGGAATTGCACTCGGATTTGAAGCTTTTGCCTCCGAGAATGCTTTCATCACACTCTCCGTGTTTTTATTAAAATTACTATTCGTACGTTCTAAGTTATCGTTAACCGTAACGAAAGCCTTCAGAATGTCCTTTGAAACGTTCATCGCCAAAAGTGCGGTTAGTACTAAGTACATCATACCGATCATCTTCTGTCTTGGGGATTCGCCTTTACCGCCTGCCATTGTTTCTTAAATTTTTATTTAGTAAATATATTTTTATAACGAAGAGAAGTGTAAAAGATACACTTCTCTTCTAATTATTTCATCAGAAACGATTAGTTCCCTCCTTTAAAGTTCATTGCTGTTAACATATTGCCATAAATACTATTTAAAGCACCTAAGTTATTTGATAAAGAAGCGATTTCAGTTTTATAACGCTTAGTATCATCAACAGAATCATGAAGATTTTTCATTAGATCAGATAAACCATCATAAAATACAGAAGTCGCTTTTAAATGTTCTTGACTTCCTTGTAATTGTAATTCGTAAGAAGCATTTAAAGCTGAAAGATTTTTCGATACTTTACTCAATTGCTCACCAAAAGAACTACCTGCCTCATTGGATACTGATAAGCCCATTAATGACTCAGCTGCTTTATTATATGAATCCGATAATGTACTAACATTTTTAGCAGCAGATTTTACGCTATCAACATAATCATTAGTTGCTGCGTGTGCATTAGATATATCTGCCATTTTACTAGCGTTATCACTCAATGAACGCATGCTATTTCCTAAACTTTCGATTAACTCAGGTCCGATTTTAGCTTGTTCCAACATATTATCTAACTGAGCAGTTAAAGATGCTTTTTCCTCTACATGCTCCTCTTCATGGTGATGACCGCCCATATCAACTAATTCAGGATAAGGTAAAGACCAATCCCATTCTTCATGGGGAACATCAAACGCATACAACAAGAAAATCAGAGCCTCAATCAATAGACCTAATGTTAACATAATTGATGCACCAGGCCAGTGCATAATCTTAAACAAGGCACCAACGATTACAACTGCTGCTCCACCCGAAGCTACAATGTGAAGGATTTTTTTAAAGCCGGTTATTTTCGGTAATTTACTGCTCATAGCTCTACTTTTTTGTTTGTTAGATATTAATTAATCAGTTATATTTTTTGTTTTTTTAACTTTAAAAAGTTCCGCAATGTACAAGTAATTTCCAATTATTCAAATCAAAAAACTACTTGCACAAAAAAAATATTGGAACTCAGTAAGATATTTTATATTTCGTCTCCTTTTGCACGACCTAAGTAAGTCATTACACAACGGAAACCTAAATAGCATTTTGCGGTATCCTGATACTCATAAGTACGAGTACTGGTTTGAAGGTAGTAACCAACGTCTTTCCAAGAGCCGCCTCTTATAACTTTTCTCTTAAGAACATTTGGGTCTTTATCCTGCGCTTCAAACTTGTATGAAGGGTTTAAATCATGAGCTAAATCGTAAGCTGACTCATCAAAAGCATCATCAATCCACTCGGAAGCATTACCTGCCATACAATATAATCCATAATCGTTTGGATTGTATGAGTAAATCGGAACTGTATGGAAACCTCCATCATCAATATAAGAACCACGCATCGGTTTAAAGTTTCCTAAGAAACAACCACGGGCATTACGAATATATGGGCCACCCCAAGGATAAGGAGAAAGGTCATTACCACCACGAGCAGCATATTCCCACTCAGCTTCAGTAGGTAAACGGAAGTCGTTTACAATTGACTGACCTGCACCTAAAAGGAAATTATTCAACAAATGTGTTCTCCAAATACAAAAAGCACGCGCTTGTTTCCATGTAACTCCAACAACAGGATAGTTATCATAAGCTGGATGCCAGAAATACATATTGGTCATTGGCTCATTAAAAGAATAAGTAAAATCATGCACCCAAGCCAAAGTATCGGGATAAACATTAATTACATCTTTTATAATAAAAACACTTCTGTCAACGCCTTTTCTTGAACGGGGAACATAATCTCCTTTTCCAACAGCAACTCTGTCTTCTACTTCATATTGGCCCAAAGCATTTTTTGGAACGTTGGCAGTAGGAACCGATCCGTTAGCACCAACAACAGCAGTAGGATCTCCAACAGGCTCAGTAAGTGCACCATGATCATCGTTATTCTCACTCGCTCTTCCATCATTTAATGTGGCCCCATTAGGGAAACTCTCTTGCTTATACTTGTTATTTTGAGTATCAGGGGATTTGTTAGGAAGGAAACGGTTATTCTTAGCTGCTGCTAACCGAATATCAATTCTATAATATTCAAAATTCAATTTACGGGAATCAATTTCCTTTCTATTATAGAAACGCTCTTTAGGTTCAAGATAAAGAGGATTTAAATCTAATTGGTAATCTGCGTCATCACTGTCCCACTTGATCTTTGTATCCCAGTTAAGGTAGTGATTAGCGTGAATGAAATTAGGGTTCATATTCACATCACCCTTATAAACCGGAAACATTTCTAACCAATCATCAGGTACAATTCTATAATCATCAGCATCAGGGTTTGCTGCATTTTGAGATGCCAACAATACACGAGCTATCGAATCTCTCACCCAGTATACAAATTGACGGTACTCATTGTTTGAGATCTCTGCGTCATCAATATAAAAAGCCTGAACAGAAACCATTTTGGATTTTGCAGTGTGAGCGTAGGTAATCTCCTCATCACTTGGTCCCATATGATAGGCTCCCATAGGAATATATAAAGTTCCGTAGGGATCCGGTTGAAACCATTCTTCACGGCCTTTCACACCAACTAATTCACCGGGGTACTGTGTACATCCTGTGATTACCGCCATTGCTGATGCAATTATTACCAACAGTTTTTTCATTTTCGTTTTGTTTAGTTTATAAAACAAAAGCTTTCGCCACGCTCTTGTTTCTTATAACTTGTTTCTACTCCCAAAATTACACCGTGCTTAAAAAAAGTTATTAACATTTTTTTGTTGAGATGTAATAGGTTTCAACGAACATTTTTTTTAAAGGTTACAAATATGCAAAACTTTTTTTTAATCTTCCAAAAATCTCACGTTTGTGTGACTCGAAATTTTTGGTGGCTTAGTGTTTTTAAAGCAATAGCCTAACATGATTTCATGTGTTCCTGAACTGTATCCATTAAGCTTTGAAAGGGTAAGGTCGTAAGAATAACCAACCTTCAAACCAAATGGAGCCATATAACCAATAGAAGGGGCAATGGCGTCCTGTAAGCGGTAAGTTGCGCCTGCCCAAATCATATTATTATACATATAAGTAAGGTTAACATCCAATTGTGTAGATGCTGCATCCGATTTAACTTTAATATTAGGGGTTAATTTATGTTCACCACCTTGTCCAAGAGGGAAAGTGTAACCGGCTATTACATAATAGTGGCGTGCGATGTCGAAATTTAATTTGTAATCCGGAGTTGCAGGGTCGCTATCGCTACCTGTTGCTCCTTTAAGATCCTGAGCTGCAATATGTGTTGTAGAAATACCAACATACATTTTATTTGGGATAGTGTAATACGCTCCAAATCCAAAATCAGGGCTTAACTTACTCAATGCAGGGGCACTTGTAGTAGGGTTATTAGGGATTGAAGGGTCGTTTAATGTTTGAGGAGGTATCCAGGTACCATTAATTCTTTTTTGGAGAATACCTGCATCTAAACCCAAAGCTAACTTACCTGTACCGTTTCCACCTAGTCCATAGATATGGAAAGAATAGGCTGCACGAGCCATCGTAGTATTATCGTTGCCTAACTGGTCGTTTGCAACATACAAACCAACACCACCATGTATAGCCTGAACGGGCATATCAAAAGTGAATAATCCTGTTTTTGGGGCTCCAGGAAAACTTACCCACTGTTGACGGTACATAGCACCGAAGCACATAGCATCACTTGTACCTGCATAAGCAGCGTTATAAGCTTGTTTTACATGCATAAATTGGGTAAACTGAGGATCCTGCTGAGCGAATGCGGTAGAAACCATTCCTGTAACAGCAACTGCTAGAGTGGTAAGGGTTTTTCTCATGTTTGTTTTGTTAAAATATATTAAAAATAATACAATCTTCTCACTACATTAAGAAACAAAGATAGAGAAAGAATTATAAAATTCAAATTTTTTGAACTTTTTTTTGTTGACAGAAAACAACAGGAATCTGATTTAGAAAAGAAAATGGGAAATTATTAGTAAAACAACTGCGTTTTTGGGTTAACCAGTTATAAATATCTTAAAACTCGCCTGCTTCTATCTGTTTTATAGCGATTTCAATCAGTTTATCCTCACCTTCGGGATCATACTCGGTTTTTAGGCTGGAGCCAAACAAAGAGGCCAAACCCTGCCACATAAAAGCTGAAAAATTACCTCTTAACTGTTTTACCAAATCGTATGAGGTATTTCCTGTTTCGCGGTCAATTAGTTTTATGAGTATTCTGCCCTGATTAATGGAAAGGTTTTTTAATTCAGGTCCGAACTCCTTCTGCAACTGCTTTTCTGCTACTTTCATATAAGCCTTTTTCCCTTCTTCAGATGGAATCGTGGCTAAAATTTTTTCATACTCGTTGAGGCGGGCAGATGCTAAAATTGCATAAGGATAAGCCTTTTTGACATTGTACTTGAGACGGGTCCATTGTGCATATTTTTTCTTTGTGGCAAAAGGCATTTGCGCCTCTATTGTAACAATAGGAAGAGACAAGTAGGCAAAAGTATCAATGCCTACAATAATTGCAGGGACTCTAAGTGGAATAAGTGTTTCGGGTGGATTAGTGTTTCCGGCATACGAAAACGAAAGAGATGAAAGTACAAAAAGAAATATGTAAACTAAATTCTTCATGTTGTTAATTTTCCATTTATCCTATTGTACGATACAAAGTAACCCTTCGTTACAACCAAAATAAACTCGTTTCACACTTTTTATGAACCGGGAGTTTTACCAAAAGCTAACTCAGAAGTCTGTTTTTTTTCCATTTTGAAACTGATTCTTTGGTACCGGCAGTTGTAATTCCGCTTGAAATTTTGGTTTGACCCTGAAAAACCTGTATTGCAATCATAGCAGCAATAAGAGCTTCCTCTTCATTTTGTTGGAGAAGGTATTCTGGTTTGTAATAATGTTTAATGAAATTAGTGTCGAATTTTCCGCTGACAAATGCATCGTGTTTTAAAACAAAAGCGCAAAAATCCAATGTAGTTTCCACACCTACTATTCTATATTCGCTTATTGCCCGCAACATTCTGCTAATTGCTTCGGCTCTGTCTTTTCCGTGTGTTACAAGTTTTGCTATCATAGGATCGTAATAGATCGGAATATTCATTCCTTCCTCAAAACCATCATCCACACGCACCCCGGTTCCTTTTGGAATTTTGTAAACCTGCAATTTACCAATATCAGGAAGGAAATTATTCTGAGGATCTTCAGCATATACTCTCACTTCCAATGAATGCCCGTTAATTTTAAGATCTTCTTGTTTAAACCCGAGTTTTTCGTTTCTGGCAACTTTTATTTGTTCTTTCACAAGGTCTAAACCTGTTATCATTTCTGTAACGGGGTGTTCAACTTGTAAACGTGTGTTCATTTCGAGAAAGTAAAAATTCATGGTGTCATCTACCAGAAATTCAACCGTTCCGGCACCACTGTAATTACATGCTTTTGCCACATCCACCGCGCATTCCCCCATTTTTTTTCTTAGTTCGGGAGTGAGAACAGAAGAGGGAGCTTCCTCTATCACTTTTTGATGTCGGCGTTGGATGGAACATTCACGTTCAAACAAATAAACTACATTTCCATGATTATCTGCAAGTACCTGAATTTCTATATGTCTTGGTCCAGAAACAAATTTTTCAATAAACACAGCGTCATCTCCGAAAGCCGATTTAGCTTCGCTCATGGCCAACTTCATTTGTTCTTCTACTTCTTCCACTTTTTCTACCAACCTCATTCCTTTTCCACCACCTCCGGCAGAAGCTTTTATCAGCAAAGGGAAACCTGTTTCCAATGCAACTTTTACTGCCTCTTTCAGATCTTTTATAGCACCTTCACTACCCGGAACCATTGGTACATTAAACTTTTTTGCTGCAGCTTTTGCACTCAATTTATCTCCCATCATATCCATAGCTTCTGCACTTGGACCAATGAAAGTAATTCCTGCTTCTTTCACTTTACGGGCAAAATTTGCATTCTCGGATAAAAAGCCATAGCCCGGATGGATTCCATCAACATTCAATTTTTTGCACACATCCAAAATAACATCACCTTTCAAATAGCTTTGATTACTTGGAGGTGGCCCAATACAAACAGCTTCATCTGCGTATCTCACAAAAGGGGCATTTCTATCTGCTTCAGAAAAAACAGCCACCGTTTTTATTCCCATTTCTCTTGCACTGCGCATAACACGTAATGCAATTTCACCTCTGTTTGCAACTAAAATTTTTTTCATGTTTCTTCGTTGTAATATTCTGTATTTGGAACGAGCGAAAGTACAAAATAGAAACGAAAGTTATACCCGTCTCAATTATGGCAAGCTGAATTTTATTTTTCTTGATAATCTGACTAAAACAACGTATTTTTAAGGTCCAATTGGCTTCATGCGCATTTCAAAAAACATATATAGTTTCCTTCTCTTATTCTTCATTATTTCTTTTGAAGCATTTGCCACCCATAACAGATCAGGGGAAATTACTTATGAATGGTTGGGAGCGAACCAATACAAAATTAGGGTTACAACTTACACAAAGTATACAGGACCTTCTGTTGATGCGGACCGTTGCGAACAAATGGTATACATTAATACTTTGAATGGAGTAGTATTAGACAGTGTACTTTGTTTAAGAACAAATGGAAATAATTTATGCCCTGCCAATCCAAGTGCCAGGGATGGCGTGATCCTGGATCCAGGCTCGAATAATTTTAAGAAAAATGAATACGACGGGATCATTACTTTAAATAGTGGCGCGTCCTATATCATTTACATGTTTGACCCAAACAGAAACGGAGGGATTCTGAACATCGCAAACTCTGAACAACAGCCTTTTGCTTTAACAGATACACTAAAAACATTTAATATGCCTGGGCTAAAAGTAAACTCCACGCCTGTGCTTTTGAACCCTCCAATAGATCAGGCATGTGTAGGACAACCTTTTATACATAACCCCAATGCTTATGATGTAAATGGTGATAGTTTGTCTTATAGTCACTCTATCATTTTTGGACAATTTGCCCAACCGGTTCCGGGTTATATACCTGCACAACAATATGGCATAACTATAGATCCAATAACGGGAGACTTTTATTGGCCAAATCCAACGGTTCAGGGTGAATACAATTTCGGGATATTAATAACAGAGTGGAGAAAAACTGCTGACGGTGACTATGTGCGTGTTGGAAGCGTTCTAAGGGATTTGCAAATTGAAGTTGTTCAATGTTCTAATAACCCGCCACAAATTGTTGATATTCCCGATACATGTATTGTTGCGGGAAGTAGTTACTCACAAGTAATAACAGCTACTGATCCCAATAACGATCAGATAAATTTAAGTGCATCAGGAGGGCCGTTTAATTTAGTAACAGGTGCCGCTACCTTCACTTATACTCCGGGTGCAGGAACTGTAAATGGTCAAATGACCTGGAATCCTCCTTGCAGCGCAGTAAGAAACCAACCTTATTTAGTAACAATAAAGGCAACTGATAATCCAACCGGGGGGCAAATATCTCTGGCTGATTATGAATCATTTTTAATAAAAATTGTTTCCCCTCCGCCTTTAAATTTAACTGTGAATCCGAATGGAACCGGTTTGGTTTTAAACTGGAATCCGCCTTCCATTTGTACGCAAACAACGGGGAATATAATTGTTGCATATCATATTTACAGAAAAGAGGGGTGTCATACATTTAATCCTTCACCTTGTGAAACAGGTGTTCCTTCAAGTTTAGGTTATACAAAAGTAGGATCTGTTAATGCTATTGGTGTTACATCCATTAACTATAGTTTTACGGATAACAACAACGGGGCTGGGCTCACTCCGGGGATTGATTATTCTTATATTGTGGTTGCTTATTTTGCGGATGGTTCAAACAGTCTGGCATCTACAGTAGTTTGTGGAAAATTAGTTAGGGATGTTCCTTTACTTACTAACGTGAGTGTTGATACTACTGATATTAATTCAGGTCAAATTTTTATTCGCTGGACAAGACCGGTTATTAAAACAGCTTCAATTGATGGCTTTGACACTATTGCCAATCCAGGTCCTTATGAGTACAAACTTTTTCAAAGTAATGGGCAACCACCTTCTGCTCCAACTACAGAAATATACAGCGTAAGTCATACATACTTCGCTCAGTTCATTTCTGTAGCTGATACAACTTTTCAAAACACATCATTAAATACGGAAGCAAATCAATTTAGGTATAAAGTAGATCTTTACTCAAATGGTATTTTAAAAGCCTCTTCTCAAAGTGCAACATCTGTATGGTTAAAAACTACCGGATTAGCGAGACGGATTCAGTTAGACTGGAGTTATCAGGTTCCCTGGACAAATGATTCGAGTTTCGTATACAAACAAAATGCATCAGGGAATTATATTTTGATAGCCAGCGTTAATACAAATACATATACAGATACCGGTTTAGTAAACGGAAAAACTTATTGTTACAAAGTAAAGACAAAAGGGAAATATTCAGATCCTACTGTTTTATCGCCACTATACAACTGGTCTCAAAAAAGTTGCACACAACCAGTAGATAAAGAAGCTCCCTGTCAACCTACCGTAAGTGTGAGCGGAGATTGTAATACTCAAATCACACAAGTAACCTGGGTAAATGGTTCGGCTTCGTGCAGTAACGATATTGTTTATTATAATTTATACTACACTCCGTTTCTTGATAGTACATTCATAAAAATAGATTCTTTTTCTTCAAATGTACATTCCTTTACCACTGATTATGCCTCCTCCATTGCAGGGTGTTATGCCGTAACTGCTATCGATACATTTGGAAACGAAAGTGCTATTGTAGATAAAATGTGTGTGGATAATTGTCCGGAGTACGAACTTCCGAACATCATAACTATTAATGGTGACAGCATAAATGATTTCTTCATCCCAATCAAAAATAAATATGTAAAAGACATTGATCTTAAAATTTATAATCGCTGGGGAACACTTATGTTTGAAACAACTGATCCAGCAATCAATTGGGATGGAAAAAATAAAGAAAGCAAGTTGCCTTGTGTAAACGGAACGTACTATTATATTTGTGACGTGCATATCATCCGTTATACAGGTATTGAAACCATTAAACTAAAAGGTTTCGTTCAAATCATCAGTAAAGAATGAAACGGGTTTTAGTTGCCCCGCTTGACTGGGGACTTGGTCATACTGCGCGTTGTATACCAATTATTCAAGAACTGATTACTGCCGGTTCAGCTATATATTTTGCCGGAACAAAATCGCAGATCTCGTTTGTAAAACAACATCAACTTTCTGTTCATTTTATTGAATTGTTTGGCTACAATGTAGAATACTCTGCAGTTTTTCCTCAATGGATAAAAGTAGGATTTCAATCTTTACGATTAGCTAAACTTATTTCAAAAGAAAATGAATGGTTGCAAAAATTTGTAAAGGAAAATAAAATAGATATTGTAATAAGTGATAACCGCTATGGCCTACATTGCAAACAAGCGAAAAGTATTTTCATTACACATCAACTAAACATTCCTTCTCCCGTTTTCAGAAATACCATTAATAACATCAATCAAAAGTACATTGAACTATATGATGAATGCTGGATTCCGGATTCGGGTATTCATTTGAGCGGGGATCTAAGCAAAGAAAAAACAGTATCCATTCCTCTAAAAAGAATAGGCATTCTTAGCAGATTTAATTCTTCTTCACGTTCTGTCACTAAAGTTTTTGACTTCCTGTTTTTACTCTCAGGTGTAGAACCTCAGCGTAGCATTTTCGAAAAAAAACTGATCGACTGTTTTAAGAACACCAACTATAAAGTGGCTTTGATAAGAGGGACAGAGACTATAAATGAAATCGTTTCGAATAACATTCAGCAATTTGGTTTATTGAATGCGAATGAATTAAAAGAAATCATCCTTAAATCCGATACTGTGATTTGCAGAAGTGGTTATTCCAGTATTATGGATCTGGTATGCCTTCATAAAAAAATGTTCTTAGTCCCAACTCCCGGACAACCGGAACAAGAATATCTGGCACATTACCTTCATGAAAAATTTGGCGTTCCGTATGCATTGCAAAATGAACTGAATGAATCGATTCCGTTTTTTGAAGCTAAAAAGATAGAAGCAGGATTGGGAATAAAAAATGAAAATTTGTTGAAAGAGAATATTACCCGAATTCTGAATAATGAGTAATTTTCATTCGTGAAAACAAAAGCCGGTTCAGATAAACACATCTTATTTCGTGGAGAGAGAATTTATTTTTCTGACGAAGGAAAAGGTCGTACGGTTGTTCTTGTTCACGGTTTTTTAGGAGCAAAAGAAATCTGGAAAACCACACAGGATTTACTTAAAAAACATTTTCGCATCATCAGCATCGATCTTCCCGGTCACGGAAAAAGTGCCTGTTATGGTTATATTCACAGCATGGAATTGTTTGCAAAAGCAGTTAAAGCCGTTATGGATTCTCTGAAGCTAAAGAAATACATTTTGGTCGGGCACAGCATGGGAGGCTACGCATCTCTCGCCTTCGCAGAGTTGTTTCCGGATAATTTAAAAGGATTATGCTTATTTCATTCAACTTATTATGCTGATAGTGAAGAGAAAAAACGAGACAGAACAAGAGCGGTACGATTGGTAAAAGCAGATGCGCGAGTGTACAGTAAAAATACTATCAAGAACTTGTTTGCGGTTAAAAATCTGCATAAACATAAAACCGAAATTTCGTTTGCTCAAAAAATTGCCTTAAAAATTTCGAAACGCGGAATTGTTTCTGCCCTGGAAGGCATGAAGGAAAGGCCAAACAGAGATATTGTAATGAACTTTTCTGAATACCCGGTGATGATGATCGTTGGAAGATACGATGCTGTTTTACCAATGCAAAGTTTATTAAATCAAAGTGAATTTATTCCAAGCAAATATGTTTTGTTACTTGAGAATGATGGCCACATGGGATTTTTAGAAAACCCTGAAGCCTGTGCCAAACACTTAAAACGCTTTTTCAGATTGAGTTTTAAACGCCAGGGTAAAGCTTTGAATATATTCGAAAACGAGTTCTAATGAAATTTCGTTTTACACTTCAATACCTATTGGTAAGACTACTGGTCATTTCGAATAAAGAAGCGACTCAACTTATTAAAGAAGGTTCCATAAGAATCAATGACACAATTGTACTTGAGAATATTAAGATCGATGAAACAGATGAGATCTTTTTTAAAGACAAAAGCATTCGCAAACCCAAAGAAATGTTTTACTGTGCTTATCACAAACCAAGAGGCATAGAAACAACCTTAAATACAAGCATTGAAAATAATTTAAAGGATGCATTGCCATTTGATTTCGATTTTTTTCCGATCGGAAGACTAGATAAAGAATCGGAAGGTTTATTGCTATTAACGAACGATGGTTATCTGTACAAAAAATTAATGAACAAAGACAATGCTATTCCAAAAATATATCATGTTGAAATTGATGGAGATATTACCAGTGACCTCCTACCTTTCTTGGAAAACGGCGTTGAAATATTAGGTAAAAAGACTCTTCCATGTATTACAAAACAGATCGATCAAAAAACCTTCGAAATTACCTTGGTGGAAGGAATGAACAGGCAAATAAGAAGAATGTGCTACAAAGCAGGTTACCTTGTCAAAAAATTAACCCGTGTTTCTTTTGCCGGAATCCCACTTGATATTCAACAAAATCAATACAGGCAGCTCACCGAAATCGAAATTCAAGAGCTAAAAACCTTATAACGCGGCATTTGCATTAATTTTGTATCTTTGCAGCCTTAAATTTTATCTGTATTTATCATGTCGAATCTAGTTGCTATAGTTGGTCGCCCGAATGTTGGAAAATCTACCCTTTTCAATCGCCTTGTTGGTAGCAGAACTGCTATTGTTGATTCTATTGCCGGGGTAACCCGCGACAGGCATTACGGCAAAACCGAGTGGAACGGTCGTGAATTTTCTATAGTAGATACCGGTGGATACATTAAGGGTAGTGATGATATTTTTGAAGGAGAGATTCGTAAACAGGTTGAAATAGCTATCGATGAAGCGAATGTGATTCTGTTTGTTGTTGATGTAACGGATGGCGTAACTGAATTTGACAAAGAAGTTGCTAAGATTATCAGAAGAAGTAAAAAGAAAGTTGTACTGGTTGCCAATAAAGTTGATAATAATGAACGTCAGGCTTATAGTGCTGAATTTTACGCACTAGGTATAGGAGAAGTTTACAATATGTCTGCTATCAGCGGAAGTGGTACAGGAGAAATATTAGATGAAGTTGTAAAAAACCTACAGGATGGTGATGAGATCGCTACAGATGAATTACCACGTATTGCAATTGTTGGAAGACCTAATGTTGGGAAATCATCTTTAACAAACGCCTTATTAGGAAACGAAAGAAATATAGTTACTCCGATTGCCGGAACAACCCGTGATACCATTCACACACGTTACAAAGCATTTGGAAATGATTTTTGGTTGATCGATACTGCAGGTATCCGTAAAAAAGCAAAGGTCCATGAGGATCTGGAATTTTATTCGGTAATGCGTTCTATCAAAGCCCTTGAGGAATGTGATGTTGCAGTATTGATGATAGATGCTACACTTGGTTTTGAGAGTCAGGATCTGGCTATCTTCCACCTAGCAGAAAAAAATCATAAAGGAATTGTGATTGTAGTAAACAAGTGGGATCTCTACGAAAAAGAAACCAACTCTACTAAAAAATACGAAGAACAAATTCGTGAACGTATTGCCCCTTTCCGTGATGTACCAATTGTATTTACATCAGTAACTGAGAAGCAACGTATTCTAAAAGCGATTGAAGTTGCGATCCAGGTTTATCATAACCGTGATACACATATTCCTACTTCAAAACTGAACGATTTCTTTTTACCATTGATTGAGAACATGCCTCCTCCTGCTGTTAAAGGTAAGTTCGTGAAAATTAAATATGTTACTCAGTTGAAGATCAAAATTCCAACTGTTATTTTCTTCTGTAATTTACCTCAGTACATTAACGAACCTTACAAGCGTTTCTTAGAAAATAAGCTACGTGAGAACTTTAGTTTCTCTGGAGTTCCGATAAATCTCGCTTTCAGAAAGAAAAACTAAATTATTCCTAGTTTCAGGTTTCTAGTTCTAGCGCCGAACCAACCAGAAACAAGAAATAACAAACCTGAAATATTTCAATGAAGATCACTTTACTTCAAATAGATAAAACGGATGTGCCCTGGGTATCTGAAGGATTTGAGGTATATGAAAAACGTCTGAAACATTATATTCCATTTACTGTTCAAACTATTGTGTTCCCGAAAGCGAACAGGAACAAATCTTTTGAGCAGCAGAAAAAAGAAGAAGCTGTTTTACTTTTAAAAGAATTAGAAAAGTTCGATTACATTATTCTATTGGATGAAAAGGGAAAAACTTATTCTTCTAAAAAATTCTCAGAGCAATTAAACAAGCTTAGCATTTCAGGTAAAAAACACATTGTGTTTGTAATTGGCGGTCCATACGGTTTTGATGAAAGCATTTATACTAAGGCAAATGATAAACTGAGTCTTTCTGAAATGACCTTTTCACATCAAATGATTCGGGTGTTTTTCGCAGAACAGCTTTACAGGGCTTTCAGTATTTTGAAAGGTGAGAAATATCATCACGAGTAAATCCCCTTTCTCAACACAAAGATCACAGAGAAAGGAGAGTTTCACAGAGTTTCTTTAATATTGAAATAAGTAATAACACAATAAAACTCTGTGTAACTCTGAAACCTCAGCGTTCTCTGTGTTGAAAATCAACGTAAACTCCTATCTTTGCCCTGCTTTGAATTTCAACCACTTCATACTACTGCTTAAAAAAGAATTCGATATTGAATTTCGTCAAAAAACGGCATTGAATGGAATTATTTTATTTGTGCTTTCTACGGTATTTGTAAGTTATTTAGCATTTCAACATGTTATTGCGCCTAATGTATGGAACGCTTTGTTTTGGATTATTTTGTTGTTCGGAGCAATCATCACAGCCTCTAAAAGTTTTTTAAATGAGCAAAAAGGGAGAATGCTTTACAACTATTTCATTTATAGTCCGCGAGAGGTTATACTTTCAAAAATATTCTACAATTCTATTCTATTGACCTTCGTTAGTTTTCTAACTCTTTTTCTTTTCTCCATTTTTATAGGAAGCGTAGTTCAGGACTTGGGCACCTTTTCTCTGATCCTTTTCCTTACTTCTTTTGGGTTTTCAGCAATTTTAACACTTATGGCGGGGATCTCGGTAAAAGCAGGAGGCAGTTTTACTTTAACGGCAATTTTAAGCTTTCCGTTGACCTTTCCAATGCTATTGGTCGCTATAAAAGTATCTAAACTGGCTATCGATGGGATCGCTTTTTCGGTTTGCCTTCAATATTTATTGGTTTTATTGTTACTAAACCTGATCGTTAGCATTCTTTCTTTTGTGTTATTTCCGTACCTTTGGCACGATTAAAAAATGGCTAAAAATTGGTGGAAAATACTCGCAGTGCTGATCGTAATGTATACTATCGTTGCCGGATTTTTATTACCCGTTCCACGCTTAGATATTCTTAACGAAACTATCCGAAGTTTATACTTCCACGTTCCTATTTGGTTTGCTATGTTGTTTTTAATGGGTGTTTCAGTATACTCCAGTATTATGTATTTAGGAAGTAATAAAGCAAAACAAGATATTGTTGCTGTTGAAAGTGCCAATACAGGAATTGCATTCAGCGTATTGGGGATATTAACCGGAATGTTATGGGCACGTTATACCTGGGGAACCTGGTGGACAACCGATACTAAACTAAACGGAGTTGCCATTACTTTTTTAATTTACACTGCATATTTTATTTTGCGTTCATCTATTGAAGACGAACAGAAGAAAGCAAGAATCTCAGCTATCTATAACATATTTGCATTTGTTATGATGATCGTTTTTATAATGATCCTTCCACGTATGAGTGCATCATTACACCCGGGTAACGGAGGAAATCCTGCATTCGGAAAGTTTGACCTTGATAATACCATGCGTTTGGTTTTTTATCCTGCTTGTATTGCATGGATCATGATAGGTTGTTGGATAGCGCAGTTAAGAATAAGAATGGAAGTTCTTTCAAAGAAAATATTATATGATGAAACTGTTTAAGAAAATACTGCCTCTTGTACTACTACTTTTAAGCGCATTTTCTGTAAGTGCACAATCACCTGCCAACACAGTGCAGATGGCAGATGGATTTTATGCGGAAGGAAAAATTTATGTGGTGATAGGAATTGTAGCTATTATCTTTATTGGAATAGCATTTTATTTATTTACCATAGAACGCAAAGTAAAAAAACTGGAAGAAGCATTAAACGAGAAAAAATAAATCTGCGATCCCGATAGCTATCGGGACTGCGTGAAAGAAAAAAGAAACAACATGAAAAAAAGTCACATTATAGCGATCGTTATTATTGCAGTTGCAATTGGAGCATTGATTACCACATTGGGTAACACCAGCACTTACGCTGATTTTGCAGAAGCACAAAAAAATCCTGATGCTGAATTTCACGTAGTTGGAAAACTGAACAAAACAAAACCAACTGAATACAACCCGGCTGTTGATGCAGATGAATTTACATTTTACATGCTCGATAACAATGGCGAAGAACAAAAAGTAGTATTACACAAAACCAAACCTCAGGATTTTGAACGCTCCGAACAAATTGTGATCATCGGTAAAATGCACAAAGGCGCTTTTCACGCCAACGAAATTTTAATGAAATGCCCGAGTAAATACAATGACGGCAAACAGGTTGCAGGGGTTTAATCATGCAAAGACAGTAATATAAGCAGGACATACGTTCTGCTTTTTTGTTTCAGAAATATAATAAGATGAAAATCATAGTTGTTTTTCTTCTGATATTAAGTTCCTCAGTCTTTGCGCAAAAGGGCTGTAAGTTTGAATATGAAATTAAATCTTCCGGCGATTCAACGGCTTCTTCCTGTATGCTGGCATTTAAAGGTTATTCTTGCGAAATAAATTATCCAACAGAAGCCGAAAACAGCAACATTGAAGGAAGCGTGATCCTATCCGCTAATTTTACTCAAAATTGCACACTAACCAATATTGAGGTTACAAAGAGCTTAGGATATGGATTGGACGAATTAGCAATAAACATTCTTAAGGAATTTGAAAATCAATTAAAGAAAGATAACAAAACATGTTGTTTTCACGACACTAAGATGATGTTTCCGATTAAATTCAAAATGCATTAAATTTTAAGGATTCATAAAAATTGTAGAACTAATTCTTCCTTTTCATTCTAATCCAAAATCACTATATTTGTTTATAAGAAAAAAAATTAAAACACTATGAGTGTAGCACAGGACAAAATTCAATTAGCTCAACGGTTATTACAAACCGAAGACAAAAACATATTGAAAGCAATAGAACTCATTTTTACACAAGAAGACGAGCATTTTGAATTAAGCGCTTCTGAAAAACGTGAACTAGATCGACGTTTAGCGGATGTAGAAAGTGGCAATGCCAAGTTCTATACAATGGCTGAAGTAAAAAAGATGGTTCGAAAAAAAAGTAAAAAGTAATCGATGTTTCCATCAATTATTAAGGACCAAGCTGCCGAGGATATCCAGGAGGCTTACGAATATTTAGAAAGCAAAGAAAAAGATCTTGGAGAGAAGTTATTGAAACGCATAGAAGAATATCTTGAAATTATTGAAAGTAATCCTTATATATTTAAAGAAGGCTATAAAAAAGTCAGACAAATTAGAGTAAAACCCTTCCAATATATTCTCAGGTATAAAATTTATAAAGGTTTTGTAGGGGTTATTCAGTTATACCATGGAAGACAACATCCAAACAAAAGAGTTTATAAGTAGATAGTAAACAGAAAAGGCGGAATTGATTCCACCTTTTCAATTTAAATATTCTACTTTCTAATTTTGCAACTCAGCAACTCTTTTCTTCACCTCATCAAGAATTTGTTTTTCTTCGTTGGAGATGTTTCCATCAGCCATTGCTGCCTTTTCCATCATAGTGTAAACCTTGCTGGCCTTTTTATGATCTTCCGGCAAACGCATTACCAACTGGCCTTGCTTCGCCATATCAAACATACCACTAATCTTATCCGGTTTATAATTCCATTTCTTAGCCAATGAATTTGCGTATTCTAATTCTTCATTAGCGAAAACACCATCAGCCCCAACAATCAGCATCACATTATTAAATGCGTAATCACGTACATCAAATAATTCATCCAATTCACTTGGCTTAACTGATCCACCGCTCATTGCATTTTGATATTCGTGTGCGGTAGTTAACTCAGAAATGATCCACTCGTATTTAGTACTGTTAACGGCAGATCCACAGAACTGACATTCCAAATTCATGGTATCACCAATTGGTCCGCCGCAATTAGGACAGGCATGTGCATACAAAGATCCTTTTGGTTGCCCCGCACCTGCGTCTCTGCTCATGATCAATACTTCGTTGGTAGCAAATATAGAATGATCGAGCAATTCAACTTTATCGTTTTTCATTGATAAACGTTGAGCTGAACGTTTGATGGAAATTACCAGGTTATGTTTGCCGTCTTTTGCATAAGCATCCATCAGGGTAACGTTGTTCAGGAACAAACGGTTGAATACAAATGGTGGTTCTGATTTAATACGTTCGGAAAGCTTATCAAATAATGAATCACTTACAAAACGACGCATTATTTCCGGTTTCTGCTTCACAAATGCAGTCATGATTTGCAGGTAACCGTTACTTGCTTTGTCTTCCATCAATTGTACAGAGAAATCTGATTGTGCATTGATTGCCTGGCGAACTTGTTGAGTTTGTTGTCCTGATTTATCAAAACGTTTTGGCTCATTCACATAATCGGCTGCTTGCGTAATTTCTGCCAATACCCAATCGTAATCTCCTAAATATGTTGTTGTACCACAATGCTGACATTTACTAACCTCTCCACCATCTTCAGGTAAAGGGCCCGCACAGTTAGGACAATTGTTGGTATGATACATGTCTTTTTCTTTCACACCCTTTTTACGGATGAAAGTCCAGTATTCTACATCTTCATAATAACCTTCTTCATTTAATTGTGGAAATTTCTCACACACAAAACTATCCTGCATTTCAAATTGAATAGCTGTATTGATGATATCAAATTCTCCATCGGTTTCAATAGAATCTATCACCACATTTTTTACCCCAACATTTTTGATTGTGTTTTTTTGTCCCAACTTTTGCATCATGATAAACTGTGTATTAAAACGCTGATACACACCATCAGAAATCCATTTACGCACTTTCGAAAGATTTTGATTTTCCCAGGCACTTTGTATATCTACAAAAGCTGTTTTTACCTTTTCTTTAAATGCAGTTGGGTTAAACTCAGGGTTAGCAGTCTGAAATATTGCTAATTCACCTGTTTGATCTACCATTTCAGAAGAACCGGAAGGAATTTCATTCAATACGCTTTTCGATTTTACGTTTTTACTGATATACCAGTAACCAACTCCTACTACAACTATAACAATAATGTTGTAAGGAAAAGGAATGAACCTGAAAATAGCATATAATATTGCAATAATGCCTCCACTGTCACTATCGCTGCTACTATCACTGCTTCCGCCAGAACCTCCGGCACGAGCCATGGCATAACAACTGATCAATACAAAGGAAAAGAAGAAAATGTTCTTTAAGTTCTTTTTAAATAAAGTCATATAATAAGGGTTTGGAAGAGGGAAATTAGGATAAATAAATTAAAAAAGCAAAAGTCTAAGCCCAATGGAACGCTAATGGCGCAGATTATTATGATTAACGCGGATAAGAACTTTTAAAGAATCTTCAAACAGTCGACAAAATTATGCAAAACTTAATTTTATGATTTAAAAATACAATCAAAGCTAGTATACTAATCATAGAGACCAGCGTTATCTGCGTTCCATTTTCAGCTTTTGAAACTATACCTTTTCAGTTTGAGCTTCTTCTAAAAACCGAAGCTCGAGTAATACACCTGCATAGATAATGCACAAGGTGATGTTCATGATAACGTGACTGATGTCTTTGAAATTGAACCAGTCGCTCAATGATAGTTTTGCGCCATGAACAACAAGAGCCAGAATAGAAAATGTGAATCCAAATGTGATGTAACCACTTCCCGGTCGACGATCTCTGTATGCCCTGTAATGACTCACTATAGTAATCAAAATGGCAATCAACGCATTTATTTTCACTATTGCAAAATTATTGGTAATAGCTGTTAATACAGCAAATACAATCGACAGGCACAAAACAATTATTTCTGAAATTTTCTTGTTCCTAGTCGTAAATTTCGACAGTTCAATATTTGCCCTTAATAAATAATAAGTGATAGGAACGCTTGCAAGATTCATACATAACCACACATAATAAAAAATATCGGGAGAAAAGTAAGATTTAAATCCGTGAGCAACTGAGCCTATCAATGCATTTAATCCGAAGAAGAAAAAAAACAAGCGCCAGTATTTTACAAGCAAACTCTTTTCTGTATTCTTCACGCCCACTTTATAGTACAAAAACACAGAGGTTGCCACAATCAACATATTTGTTAATACAGTTACCGGCTCCTGTATGTGAATACCCGCTATGTCATACCATGTTTCTTTCACAGCCTGCAAAAATAAGCCTTTCACTTAACTAATAAAAATTTAATACAAAATATTACATTTATTTGGATCCTTTTACTGTTGTCATACGTCGAATTTTTTTTCGACGACCAATCCTGTGAAAGCCAATTGGAATTTACAACTAGTGTACTTGAAGTATTTGTGACCTTTTGGAACATGATTACCCGCTTCTCAAAATGTGGTTTTTCTAGGCGCGTGAATTTTTAAAAACGGAGCTTACTACTGTAAGTGAGTATTTTAAAAATTCACAGTAACGACGAAAAATCGCGTTTTCAGAAGCGGCCATAAAAAAACCCCTTTCCGCGTAAGGAAAGGGGTCTCGAAAAACTAAAAACCATGGCGTTAGTTTTTAGTAGGCCTCTGTTCAAACCCAAAATGAACAAAGGTTGTTTTTCGATTATTTTTTACCGTCCATTTTATCTCTAAGATCAGATAAAGCAGAGATATCACCTAAAGTGGTTTTCTCTACATTTTCTTTCACTTTTTTAACGGCTTTTTTGGTTTCTTCACGGTCAGCAGTTCTTTCGTTTTCTTTAGCTTCTTCATGTGTACGAGCGTGAGAAACGATGATCTTCTTAGCGTCTTTACCAAATTCAATTACTTTGAAATCTAAAACTTCTTCAACTTTAGCGTTAGATCCATCAGCTTTAACTAAGTGTTTACCAGGACAGAATCCTTCAACACCATAAGTTAAACCAATAACCGCGCCTTTATCGCTGATAGAAGTTACAGTTCCTTTGTGTACTGAACCTTCTGTGAAAACTGTTTCGAAAACATCCCAAGGATTATCTTCCAATTGTTTGTGGCCTAAGCTCAAACGACGGTTCTCAGCATCGATTTCTAATACAACAACGTCCATTTTATCTCCTACTTTGCAGAATTCAGATGGATGTTTGATTTTTTTGCTCCAAGAAAGGTCAGAAATATGCACTAAACCATCAACACCTTCTTCTAATTCGATGAATACACCGAAGTTAGTGAAGTTACGAACAGTTCCTGCATGTTTGCTTCCTTTAGAATATTTGTCAATGATTCCAGCCCAAGGATCAGGAGTCAATTGTTTCATACCTAAGCTCATTTTACGCTCTTCACGATCAAGTGTTAAAACAACAGCTTCAACTTCATCTGTTACTTTTACGAAATCCTGTGCAGTGCGTAAGTGTTGGCTCCAGCTCATTTCTGATACGTGAATCAAACCTTCTACTCCTGGAGCTATTTCTACGAAAGCACCGTAATCAGCTAATACTACTACTTTACCTTTTACTTTATCGCCAACTTTAAGTTCAGCGTTTAAGCCTTCCCAAGGATGTTGAGAAAGTTGTTTCAAGCCAAGGGCAATACGTTTTTTCTCATCATCGAAATCAAGGATAACCACATTGATTGGCTCATCCAATTTAACGATTTCTTCAGGGTGAGAAATACGACCCCAAGAAAGATCTGTAATATGGATAAGACCATCAACACCACCAAGATCAATAAATACACCGTAAGAAGTGATGTTTTTAACTGTTCCTTGTAATACTTGTCCTTTTTCCAATTTAGAGATGATATCACGTTTTTGGTTCTCGATCTCAGCTTCAATAAGAGCTTTGTGAGAAACAACCACGTTTTTGAATTCATTGTTGATTTTCACAACTTTAAATTCCATTGTTTTACCAACATAAACATCGTAATCACGAATTGGTTTAACATCGATTTGAGAACCCGGTAAAAATGCTTCGATACCGAATACATCAACGATAAGACCTCCTTTAGTACGGCATTTAACGTAACCTTTAATGATCTCGTCTGTGTTAAGAGCCTCATTAACTCTGTCCCAACTTTTGTTAGCACGAGCTTTTTTGTGAGACAATAATAATTGACCTAATTTGTCTTCTTGATTCTCAACAAATACCTCAACTTTATCACCTACTTTAAGATCCGGGTTGTATTTAAACTCTGATAAAGAGATAACACCGTCTGATTTGTAACCAATGTTAACAACAACCTCACGAGAGTTCATTGCAACAACTACACCTTCAATAGTTTGAAGATCTGCAAGTGGTTTTAATGTTTTTTCGTAAAGATCTTCTAGCTTAGTTCTGTCGTCAGCTGAATACTGATCTTGTTTTTTCCCGATAGCCGACCAATCGAAATCCGCCGCGCCTACTACTTCTGCAGTTTTTCCTGCCATGTTTTCTAAAAATTGTATCCAAACGCTGCAAGGTGTGTTTGAAGTGGTTAAACTTATATTTATGCTTCCGTTCTTCCCTGCAAAAACGGGCTACAAATATACGACAAGGCGAACGTTTTCCCTGAAAAAAAGTGTGAAATTTTAGAAAATATTTAAATCACTGATAATCAACTAAATAATTATAACGATTGTTAAACTTTTCAAGGAATTTAGTCGTAAATTTAGGTAAACGGTATTTTTGTGTAAAATGATAAAGGCAGAGACAAAAGGCATGATGGTTTCGGTAAAACCGGAATACTTAGAAGAGCAATCGAATCCGATGCACATGAGTTATGTTTTTATGTATACTATCACCATAGAGAACAAAAGTGATTTTATTGCGCAATTACTTAGAAGACACTGGTATATTTTCGACAGTAATGGAGAACACCGTGAAGTGGAAGGTGAAGGAGTAATTGGAGAAACCCCTGTTTTGGCACCCGGTGAATCATATACGTACTCATCCGGCTGTAATTTATCTACGGAATTGGGTAAGATGGAAGGCACCTACCTTATGAAAAACCTTGCAACGGAAGACTTTTTCCATATCCAGATCCCCGAATTTCAATTGATTACTCCGGGTAAACTGAACTAAACAATTTTGTAAAAACCAGATAATTGCAAATAAATTAACCGTGAAATATCAAAATAACACTTTATTATTTCACGGTCTTATTTTGCAAATTGTTTTAGAAACTTATCAAGAAAATTAATCAGGGGCGTTATTTCTACACCATGGGCATTTTTGTAAGTATCCTCTCCGGGATAAATAACAAAGTTGTGTTTTGTTTTCAGGTCTTCTATACAATTATAAAACCCTTCAGTAAGAGTAGGATTCAGGCTATGTTTAATTTCAATACATGTAACCGGGGCAATTCCTTTAACCAAAACCAGGTCCACTTCCGCCCCATGATGGGTACGGTAGAAATAAGGTTTAATATGATAAGGTAATTGTTTACATATTTCCTCTATCACATAACCTTCCCACGAACTACCAACAATTGGATGTCCTGCCATTGATCGGGGATCGGCCACATTATTTAAATAATGTAAAAGACCCGAATCCCTCACATAAACCTTAGGAGCTTTTACCAAACGCTTTTGCGCATTAACGTACCAGGCAGGTAAACGCCTTATCAAAAAAGCTCCTTCCATAAAATCAAGGTAACGGTTTATAGTTGGACCACTAACCCCTAAAGAGCGGGCCATAGACTCTGCATTCCAAATATTTCCATTTGAAACAGAAACCATGCTCCAAAAATTTCGCGCTAGCTGAGCCGAAATGCCTGTACCAAATAAAACCGACAAGTCCCTCTCTACATAAGAGCGCACAAAGTTTTCTGCCCACCTTGCGTAACCTTCATTTTGCTTAGCTGTTAATGCCAGTGGAAAGCCTCCTCTGAACCAATGCTTTGACTGAACTATAGATGCCTCGGTTGCCTCCAAAATACTAATAGGCGGAACATCAATATAGGCAATTCTTCCTGCGAGGCTTTCAGAAACACCTTTTACTAATTCAGGGCTTGCAGAACCCGTAAGAATAAATCGCCCATTTTTGCGTAAAGCGTCCACTTCCGGACGTAAAACAGAAAACAAATGAGGCATTAATTGCACCTCGTCAATAACAACGATTTTATTGCGGTTCGCCTCGAAAAAAATTTCCGGATCAGCCAGACGATTCCTATCAGCTAAACGCTCCATATCCAGGTGAACAACATCCTTTCTTTTTTTTGCCGTAAATTGTTGCACCAAGGTTGTTTTTCCCACCTGGCGGGGACCAAGCAATGTAATCACAGGAAATTCTTTGCTGAGAATTGTTAGTTTTTTTAATATTGCTTGTCTGTTAATCATAAAACAAATGTAATCTATTACCGTGAAATATCAAAATAAAAATTTGATATTTCACGGTTAATAAAAACACCAAATTACTTCCACTAATCGCAATTCACCCGAAAAGCCCTCATTTGAAATCATTTTCTTACTTTTACCTCATATTTTTCGGAAACAATTTAATATGGGAGACAATCAGATTCCAGCAAGTAATTACAAGATCTATTTTGAAGACAAAGAGTTTTCTTCTCTGAATAAATTTTTAAAGAACAATTCTTTTTCAAATATAGTTGTGCTTACCGATACCAATGTAAAAAAACATTGCCTTTCTATTTTATCAAAGGCGGTAAGTGAGGTTAAACAAAAAAACATAATTTGCATTAAAGCAGGAGAAATTTATAAAAACCTGGAAACCTGTCAATTTATCTGGGATAAGTTAAATGCATTTAATTGCGATAGAAACAGTTTATTAATTAATGTTGGTGGTGGTGTAATAAGCGACATGGGAGGATTTTGTGCTTCAGTTTACAAAAGGGGATTTTCGTTTATCAATGTTCCCACCACTTGTTTATCAATGGCAGACGCATCAGTTGGAGGGAAAACAGGAATTGATTATCACAATTACAAAAATCAAATTGGAACATTTACCGAACCTGAAGGAGTTTTTATTTATCCTGTATTTTGCAAAACGCAAAGCAAACGGGAATTAATAAATGGCATGGCCGAAGTGCTGAAAGCAGGGTTTATTGCTGATAAACAATTGGCAAAAGATGTGGTTGCTTATCAGAAAAACGAAAACGAGTTCGCTTCATTACTGAAACAGTCAGTTGTAATAAAAAATACAATAGTGGAAATTGACCCGAAAGAAAAAAACATTCGCAAATCATTAAATTTCGGACACACTATCGGGCATGCGATAGAAAGTTTTTATCTGAGTAAAAAAAATACATTATTACACGGCGAGGCTATTGCCATTGGCATGATCTGCGAATCTTATGTAGCTTTGAAATTAAATTTGCTTTCCGAAAAAGATTTTCTTTTTGTTGAAGACTCTGTTCTTCATTTATTTAAGAAAGTAAAACTTGATCCTAAAGATTTTCATGCAATTCTTAAGCTAATGTTTCACGATAAAAAAAACAAAGCAGGAAAAATAAAACTGGCATTAATAGAAAAACCGGGCAAGCCGAAACTGGATGTTGAATGTTCAAACAGCTTGCTGGAAGATGCATTGAAATACTACACCAGTATTTCTTAAATATTGATTTAGAACATGTTTGGTTACAGAGCCTACCTGCATATAGGACAGGCAGGTGGACAAACAAAAAACTCCTGATCTATAGTAATATTAAAACTTACCCTGAGATTTACGGCTTGCTTTAAAATTCTTTATTTCAAGGATATTCACTTCCTTTTCCGCACTGCAAGGCGAATCGGTTATAGCCTTTAGATCTTCGAATTTCACCAATACTTTAGTGTCGTAATGCTGGAATTTTTTTGGAAGATTAGTTGGTTTTATCAAATGACCGTTTGAAAGTTGAAGCAAATAACCACAACCATTGTTACCAACTGTGATCATGGCTTCTACATACGAACCATCATCGTCGGATTTTTTGTTTTTGTTTTTATCCGAAGCAAAAACAACATTAGAAAATACAAGTAGTGAAATAAGAAGTAAACGAAACATATAAAATAAATTTTCGGCAAAAGTATATTTATTCCCGACTAAAGCCCTTGAATTAATCCTTAAAAAAGATGAAATATTAAATTTCAGAGGTTAATATCTTTTGGTGAAACCTCCCTGACCCCAATTAAATAGCCTTTCACAGCTCTTTTATTCTATTCCCAAAATCGCGGGGTTGCATTAAGAGTGAATAATCGCAGTAGAACATCCAAAATTAGATCCCGATAACTATCGGGACAAAAATCTTACATTTGCCCTATGGCATTTGATTCTAAGAAATTTTTGATACGTACCGGAAGTGCTGCAGTATTTGTAGTAGTGCTTTTAGGATGCATACTTTGGAATTATTATTCATTCAGCGCATTATTCTTTATTGTATCGCTTTGGGGTTTGCATGAGTTTTATAAATTGATGGAAATTAATGGGAATAAACCGAATAGGTTTGCAGGAATGTTAATTGGAATTTCTCTTTATTTATTCTTCATTTGTTTAAATCTATCTGATTATTTTTCAAATAAAGAGCCGTATGGTTTAAGTAGTGATTTAAAAAAAATTTCCGCTGTAATCGTTTTTATAGGCATTATAACTTCATTTATTACTCCAATACTTGAACTATTTAGAAGTAAAGAAAAGCCTTTTGAAAATCTTGCAATTACATTTTTCGGCATAGTCTATTGCGTCCTTCCTTTTGCATTATTTAATTCATGTTCAATAAATATGCTTGATTATGGATGTAGTCCTGAAAGATTTTATTATCCAACACTTATTATCTCCATCTTCCTCCTAATTTGGAGCAACGATACTTTCGCCTACCTTGTAGGAAGCTTTATTGGTAAAAATAAAATGTTCGAACGCATTTCCCCCGGCAAAACATGGGAAGGAACCATTGGCGGTGGTATTCTAACTATTGCCGCTTCTTTTCTTATTTATAAAATTTTCGGTTTGTTATCTCTGCAAGATTGGATCATCATTTCTATTATCGTAGTTATCTTCGGAACATTAGGTGATTTAGTAGAATCTATGTTGAAACGTAGTGTAGGTGTAAAAGATTCGGGAAAAATAATGCCCGGACATGGTGGAATCCTCGACAGATTTGATAGTTTAATTATGGTGGCGCCTTTTGTTTTTTTATACTTGATTTTAAAGTAATTAAAACACAATTCCAGCTATCGTTTCCCGCAGTTTATCTATAAATTTCATCATGTTTTAATAAATTGTTACCTTTGCCCGGTTATTTTTATAACTAGCTTACAACAAACTAAATACATAACAATTATGAGTGCACAAATTGCAAATTCTCCTGCTGACCACGATAGTATGTTTGAATCGGTATTAGCTCGCTTAGATGTCGCTGCCAAAACAATGAATCTTGATGAAAGTGTAAACACGATATTAAGAAACCCACAAAGATTAGTAAAAGTTAGTCTTCCGGTTATGATGGATAACGGAAAGATAGAAGTATTTGAGGCTTACAGATGTGTACACTCAACAGTTCTTGGCCCATCTAAAGGTGGTATCCGTTACGGAATGGATGTTAATCAGGATGAAGTTATGGCTTTATCTGCATGGATGAGTTTTAAATGTGCTGTAGCCAACCTTCCTTACGGTGGTGCTAAAGGTGGAATTAAATGTGATCCACGTAAAATGAGCGTAGGTGAATTAGAAAGAATGACTCGCGCTTACACACGTTCAATGAAAGATGTGTTTGGTGTAAATAAAGATATTCCTGCTCCCGACATGGGAACAAGCGGGAGAGAAATGGCCTGGTTACTTGACGAATTTAATAAGGTAACAGGTGAAGATGCTCCGGGTGTTGTTACAGGTAAACCAATTATTATAGGTGGTTCACTAGGAAGAGATGCTGCAACAGGTCGTGGTGTAATGATAAACACTTTATGCGCATTGAAAAAAATGAACAAAGACCCTAAAACTTCTACTGCTTCCGTTCAAGGTTTTGGTAACGTAGGTTCACATGCTGCACGTTTATTAGCTGAGCAAGGAATTAAAATTGTAGCCATCGGTGATCATACAGGTTCTTTCTACAATGAAAAAGGAATCGATATTAAAGCTGCATTGGAATACGCAAAATCAAACAACAATACATTAAAAGGATTTAAAGGTGGAGTTGAAATTACAAGTGCAGAATTATTAACTGCTAAATGTGATGTATTAGTTCCTGCTGCTTTACAAAATGTAATTACTGAAGAGATCGCTACAGGTATTCAGGCTACTTTAATAGTTGAAGGTGCAAACGGACCAACAACTCCTGAGGCTGATGCAATTTTAAAGGAAAAAAACATTTTAGTTATTCCTGATATTTTAGCTAACTCAGGTGGTGTTACTGTATCTTACTTTGAGTGGGTACAAAACAAAATGGGTTACTACTGGTCAGAAAAAGAAGTAAATGCAAAACATGACGAGAACATGGAATTAGCTTTTGAACAAGTATGGGCTAACATGCAAGAGTTCAAATCAACTATGCGTATTGGTGCTTACATTTCTGCTCTTAAAAAAATTGAGCAAGGCGTTAAGCTGAAAGGGAACTACTAAATTTGGTATATTAAAAAAAGAGGCTGTTCTCGACTTTTGAGACAGCCTCTTTTTATTTGTATACCTATCTGAGTTGAAAGTCGTTTAATCGATTCTCAGCGACTTCATTTTACTTTTGAGACAGCCTCTTTTGTTACCACTTTATTTCATCTGAAAAAGCCAAATGAAGTCGGGAATTATCATTTTTGGTAATGCCTTATCCAAAGAAGTACACGTTACTCCTGATAACGAAGAAGTTTTTTCGCATCCTTAATAATAATACGGTTGTTGTAAAAATCTATTACTTTTTCATTCTTGAGATCATTCAATATTCTTATCACAGATTCAGTGGTTGTTCCGGAAAGCTCGGAAATTTCTTTTCTTGTTAAAGAGACATTAACGCATTTATTCTCGTCAAGGCCAAATTTATCTTTTATTCCTACTAAAGTGAGTGCAATCCTGTTTAAAGTGTTCTTGCATTTCAGATCTCTAAGTTGGTTAGATAATTTATGATTTTCGCTGCAGCTGATTTTCAATATATGCATTAACACATTTGCATTGGAGTTCAATGTGTTTAAAAACGGTGCTTTGGGAATAAAACAAATCTGCGAATCCACGAGACATTTTGCCGAATTAGTATAAGTATTCCCATTAAAAACTGCCTGATAACCTATTAAATCGGAGTTATCTGCCAGGTCAATTGTAATATTTCTTTCCGCACACCCTTTATAAATCTTTACCTTTCCTTCCTGTATACAAAAAACTCCTTTTGCCGGAGCACCCTCTATATAAACGTCCTGTCCCTTTCGATAAGAAATTGAAATAGAGTTATTTGAAATCAATTTTGAAATTATACCGGAATCTACACACGAAAACACACTTTCAGAAAATGCTTTACAGGCAAAGCAATTACCATACTCACTCATAGGGCTTCAAAAGTAACAAATCTTGTTTTTTTGTAGTATGATTTAAATCATACATAACAACTGCATTAATTCATATATGAGGAGCTTCCTATTCATAAACCCAATAGGTAATAATAAATATTATTGTATAATGGATCCATTATTAAATAAAAATTTAAAAAACTGGTTGGCTTCGTATCGTAAAGCAGTTGACATAAATATAATTACTTCCATCACCAACCAAAAAGGAAATATTATTTATGTTAATAAAAAGTTTTGCCAAATTTCAGAATACTCTAAAACTGAGCTCATAGGTAAGCAGCATAACATTATTAATTCCGGCTTTCATTCGAAAGAGTTTTTTGATGATCTATGGAGCACACTTAAGAAAGGTAAAATCTGGAATGGAGAAATTCGAAACAAAACCAAAAGCGGTAAATTCTATTGGGTCGATACAGTAATTATACCGGTTAAAGTAGGAAATGAAACTCAATACCTTTCCTTAAGAACCTTGATTACTAACAAAAAAGTACTTGAAGAAAAAAGGGAAGAATACATAAAATCCATGGAAAATCTACTATTCATGGTTTCACACAAAATAAGATCTCCTGTTTGCACAATCATAGGATTGCTACAATTATTAGATAACAAAAATTTGTCAATAAACTCCCCCGAAATTGCATGGCAGTTAAAAAAGCCCATCCAGGAACTAGATGAAGTAACCAAAGAGTTGTCAAACGATCTTCATCTCCTTACTAAAAAAATTAAATAAGGTAATATAAACTTATACCTCTTCTATTTTCCAAAACTAAATCGCCTAAATTCATCAGTTTTATATAGGAATGAATAAGTGGGTAGTGTATCGTATAGTTGGAAATGTAAAAGTTATTAATTAGTCGTCCCTCAAAAAGTATCCATATTAAATTATCGATATAAAAGACATATCTTTTCCCACATAATTGTTTGGCCACGCTGTGGCCAGCATTCATCTATTAACATTAAATTACTAATATTTGGCTCCGCTGGAGCCGTGCTTTGTAAGAATTTGCTCCAGAGGAGCAAAACAATAATATTACAAGCAATCAAAGTTTT
>JAUXTT010000021.1 GCA_030684395.1 Bacteroidota bacterium
CTCTCCAGCAGAGCTAATGTCCTCTTCTGATCTACGTTGCTATAATAACAATTGTTTTTTAGAAAAACACCAACTATTTTTTGCACCATTACCTTTTTAGAATTAGATTGTAATTATTTCATGTGCTTAAGATTGAGCCCGTACAATAAAACCCAAACTGCACCTATTATCAATCCAACAACAGCTCCTATCATTCCCCAGGTTCCTGCACCGAAAATAAAACCGGCAATTGCAGGAACAAGTTCTCCGGGTATATAAATAAAATAACCGATCTTCTTGAGGTTCCACATCATAATAGTTCCAATAAGGCATAAAACAGATGAGATCAGATTAATAGTCATAGTAACAGCTCTATTGTCGTATGCTGCCTGTGCACTTTCCATCATCCCTTCCATCATTCCGCCCATATCGCCCATAGTTTCCATTTGACGAAGACTGACTTCAGCTGAAAAATAACTGTATACTGAACTTATCAGAGCTAAAGCGCAACCTACCCAGGAAATAATACATATCGCAGTTAAAAAAGTTGGTCTTTTCGGGCTTTGATCACCCATTTCCATTGTTTCTTCCATAGTTATAATTGTTATAAAAAAACCCCCGGGGTTACCGGGGGTTTTTTATTGAATATTAAATTGAATTATTTATTCATGTTCTGTTCCATCATCTCTGTTCCTATCGTTTGGAAAGCATCTGCAGCTTGTTTAATCTTATAGATCCAGAAACCAGCTAAACCTGTAGCGATAAAAGAAAGTACGATACCTGTTACGATCATACCTTTTTTAGGGTTCCCACCACTTTTAGCCATGAAGAATGCAATTACGCTTAATACTAAGCCAATAACGGCGATCCATAATGCACCTGCTCCTAAATAAGGAATACAAGCCCATACCAGAGCAACGATACCTACTACCATACCAGCTGTACCTAAACCTTTTCCTTTTGTACTTGTTGTTTGTTCCATGTTCTTTTGTTTTTAATTAAGGGTTATTTTTTATTAAATCAAAGCTAAAATTATTTTAACATATTTTAATTATCAGAAACTGATATTTATCAACAATTCATCGTTGAAATAACCTGTTTCGTCCATTAATACCTTATTTACCTGCATTACAACTACTTATTTAACGATATTGCCCATTTAGTGTAATTGGTTTTAGCAATTTCCGATGCATTATCAACATGCACAATTTTGCAATGAGGGAAGTATTCCTTTTTTAAATCAACGGTAAAATGAAGTTCCTTCATTACATGATTACTAAGAACACTCAACTTTAGATCTTGTCCTTTGGCATAAAAATAACTCAACCACTGGCTTAAATCATTCTTCAACTGAAAACCGTTAACTGCCATTATCTCATCGTTGATCCCAATTCCGGCTTTCCACGCAGCCGAATAAGGTGCCATCATACTTACTTTTTTATGTAAGCCCTGTTCTATTGCTTTAAAACCTAAGTAACGCTCGTAAAACGCATGTGAAGCATGTTTTTCCAGTTTCAACCCCAAATAATTAAGGCAATAATTTAATTGTTCTTCGTATTCATCCAAGCCGTAAACATATTTTTTGAAAAAGGAATCAAAGTCCTTTCCCGAAACATTGTGAACAATTCCAAGTATATCCTGCTCGGTATAGCCTTTATTGTTTTTATAAAAATCGTTATACAAAACAAGCATTACATCTCTCAGGCTCTTCACATTTCCTGTTGCTTCCATTATCAAAACATCCAGCATAAATGCAACTAAGTTCCCTTCATCATAAATAGATACTTTGCGATAAGGCGCTCCCGGAACATATCCGTCCAACCAATTTTCCCAGGATGATTCGGTTAACGACAAATTAAACCTTCCGTAATTGTGGAAATGCTTATTCAGGCGTTCTTCCAATGTTTCAAAATATTGTTTTTCATTAAATACACCCGATGTATAAAGCAATTTATCACCATAATAAGTTGTAACACCTTCATAAATATAACCCGTTCTCACATAATTTTCCTTTGTATAATCATAAGGAAACATTTCTGCCGGACGAATACTTTTTACATTCCAGGTATGAAATAACTCATGACAACTAACACCTAACAAATCCTCGTATGTTTTACCCTCGTGTAAATTGTACCCGGGACCGAGAGCAATAACTGTGTTAGATGTATGCTCCACACCATGATAAAATTTAAACGGAAGTATTTGAAACAAGAAGTGATATTCATTTACGTGAATCCCTTTATAAAACTCAATACATTCTTTAATGAACGGAACGAAATCTTTTTCCAACTTCTTTGTATCAGGGTTACATTCACCATTAAAATGCAAATAGAATTTTTTATCATCTATATCCAAATCAATTGTTTGAATTTCTGCGCTTGCAATAAAAGGCGAATCGGCCAGCTCGTGAAAAGATTTTGCCAGCATTGTATTATTTACTTTGGGTAAAGAAGATGCGATAGAATAGGAATCAGGGATCACGAGCTCTATCTCATGCCCCTCCTCCATCCTATCAGGAACATACATGCAGCAATTAACCGGGTTACAATACACCTGGCTTTCATCCACAAAAGTAGAACCAGCATTAAGTTCAGAAGCAAAATAACTATAGCTTACTTTTACAGTAGAGGCTCCATTCGCTTTAATTACCCACAAATCTTTGTTCAACTTGGTCCATTCGAGCAAATCGCCTTTTTCATTAAAGGCATCAAACTTTTTAATGTTTTTTGCAAAGTTCCCCAGCTCGTACCTGCCCGGTCGCCATGCCGGAAGCTGTAGCTGTAGTTCTTCTTTGGTATTATTGGAAATAGTAAGATCGATATATAAATAATGTGCAGCCGGATTTTTAACGTAAAACTTGTAGTGCATAAATAAAATTTTAGATAGGCGAAGATAGCTTTTTGGGTGTTGAATATAAACAGATGTATATTGAATTTAATCAACAAAATTAATTCGCTGCGGCGACCTAAATATAGCCGCAGCCCCGATAGCTATCGGGACACGCGGATTACGCAAATTTTTTAATAGGTTTACAGATGTGTCAGCTTTAAATCTGTGGAAATCTGCGGCAGAAACCTGTTGACAAAGGCGGTTTTTTTAAGAGTTTGGACTGTTCTGCAACATAAATTGTGCATTTGCCGATGAAAACAAATCCGTATCTTTACCGGATGAAATTTAAGCTAAATACTATAGAGGAAGCGATTGCCGATATAAAGGCAGGAAAGCTGTTGATTGTAGTGGATGATGAGGACCGTGAAAACGAAGGCGATTTTATTACATCTGCTGAAAATGTTACTCCCGAAGTAATTAATTTTATGGCTACTCATGGAAGAGGTTTAATTTGTGTTTCTATTACCGAAGAAAAGGCACATGAGCTGGATCTTGCTTTAATGGTACGTAAAAATACTGCTGCTCACGAAACTGCATTCACTGTTTCTATCGATCTTTTAGGACATGGTTGTACTACAGGAATCTCTGCCCAAGACAGGTCAAAAACTATACAAGCTTTAATTGATCCTGCATTTAAAGCAGAAGACTTTGGAAGACCGGGGCATATATTTCCATTGATAGCAAAAAAAGGCGGTGTTATCCGCAGGCCCGGACATACAGAAGCCACTATAGATCTTGCTGTGATGGCAGGAATGAAGCCTTGCGGTGCATTGGTTGAAGTGCTGAACGAAGACGGAACCATGGCTCGCTTACCTGATTTGGTAAAGATTGCGGAGAAATTCCAAATTAAAATTATTACAATAAAAGACCTGATCGCATACCGTTTAAGAACAGAAACAACTGTTGTAAGAGAAGTGAAGGTTCAGATGCCAACTCAATTCGGAGATTTTGAATTGGTTGCTTATAAAAATACTACTGACGGTTCGGAACACATGGCTTTAATAAAAGGCGAATGGAAAAAAGATGAACCAATTTTAGTACGTGTTCACTCCTCTTGCGTTACCGGTGATATATTCGGATCGTGCCGTTGCGATTGCGGGCCACAATTACATGCCGCAATGAAAATGGTGGAGAAAGAAGGTAAAGGTGTTATCCTCTACATGAACCAGGAAGGCAGAGGCATTGGCTTATTGAACAAACTAAAAGCATACAAACTTCAGGAAAACGGCAGAGACACCGTTGAAGCAAATATTGAATTAGGATTTAAATCAGATGAACGCGATTACGGTGTAGGTGCACAAATGTTGCGCGATCTGGGCGTTTCTAAAATGCGCTTAATGAGCAACAATCCCAAAAAACGTGCAGGCCTTATTGGTTACGGTTTAGAGATAGTTGAGAATGTAGCCATTGAAATTGACTCAAACCCGCACAACGAAAACTATTTACAAACCAAGAAAGATAAATTGGGACATGAGATAAGGATGAAGTGATGATTACGTGAGGATGGAACACGGATGGCGCTGATTATGCTGATTAACGCAGATTTTTTTAATTAAGGCTGTACTTTTTGTTTAGCAAACGCCAATGTCAGCCTGCCTAATGGACAGGTAGGTTCGAGCGCAGTCGAATTTCGTTGGTGATAACACCAACGTCGGCTTTAAGGATGAAATGATGGCACGCTGATTAGGCAGATGGTCACTCCTGCCCGAATGAACATTCGTTCAGGCGGGGATTTTTTTTAATATTTTAGGAGGTTGTCGCGAATGGCAACCTTTTTTGTTTTGGTTAATAGTATGAAAGCAATGTATCAGGAATTTATTGCAAATCGCTGAGTACAAATAATTGCAAATCCTTATATTTGGAACATGTGCCGGGCAATATGTTAGCTGCTATTTTAAGGATAAACAACATATGAAATTGAAATTATTTTTCACATTAAGTTTAGGCTTGGTTATTATGACTTTCTATTCATTTTCAGGTAGAAAATTAGAGAATTCTTTTGCATTAACAACAACCGATACAACGAAGAGTAATTTATCTTTATACGGAGAATATATTTTCAAAAGAGAAAAATGTAATAGTTGCCATTCGTTTAACATAAATGACAATAGGACAAAAGTAAGTTTAGATGGCTTGGGTGGAAAATACCCTAAAAGTTGGCATTATGCTCATTTAATAGACCCAACTTCAATGTCTATAAATTCTACAATGCCCTCCTTTGGGTTTTTATTGGATAAAGTTGTTGAAAAAGATTCTATTGAGAAATATATAAATATAGTGTCCAGGCAAGATTGGAACAAATTGGTTGCTGAAGCAAAAACAATAAAATATGAATTACAGGAATACGACATTAAGGTAAAATCAAATTCGGAAATAATTGCTCTTATCAATTTTTTGGATAATATTTCTGAGAGTGAAGAATTAAAAAAAGTAAGATTAAAAGAATCAGAGAAATCAGCTATTGAAAATAAAATTATAGATAGTTTATGGGCAAAATCTGAAAATATGATTAAAAGCATCATAAATGATAAGGCTAGTCTTATTAGAGGTCAAGAGATCTACAAAGGAAATTGCACACCTTGTCATGGGATGCAGGGTGAAGGTATTATTGGTCCAAATTTAACTGACAATTTTTGGTTGCATGGAGGTAGTGACATGAGTATTATTAAAACAATTGTCAGTGGGGTTCCTGAAAAAGGAATGATGTCCTGGAGGCTTGAATTTACTCCGGTTGAAGTAGGACAATTGGTTGCATACATAAAATCAATAAAAGGGACAAATCCCAGAAATGCTAAAGTGAGCCAAGGAACAGAAGAATAAAGCCAGCAGCAGCTAAGCTTGCTAAATTTAATTTGGGCATATGTGCAAGCTTTAAACTAACATTTCGACAGACAGGTTCAAAAAAGTAAAACCGTTATTCACGTAAACCAATAAGAAAACGCCCCTTCACTGTACCAAACACTCAGAGAGTAACCGCCCCCTGTTACCTTTTTTGAAAAGTAATAAGTATATGACGCAAACTAAGCGTGTCGTTTTTTCTTGAGATCAATTGTATAAAATGATAACCGTATTGTGTTTCAAAAACTTCGGAGATTTCATTTTTGCTTAAGCTAAAGGCTGCTTTTTCAAATTCGGGAACCATAACTCCTCTAACGATATCATCGTATTGGCCTCCATTGGCAGCACTGCCGGGATCTTCACTATACATTGTAGCGAGTTTACTCATCGGTTCTCCCAATATAACACGTTCACGATAACTTTCAATTAAAGTTAATGCTTCATCCCTGGTTCTATCGGGAGCTTTTTTGTTGTCCGGACTTTGTGCATTTAGTATAAATGGCGCAGCTATTAATAATAGAAGTATCGTTTTCATGTGTTGTTTATTAAAGTACTAAACTATAAAAAACGGGTTACGCTTTTCTTTAATTAACATAGTTTTGGAGAATCTGATGCACCCACTACGATTACATTGTAAATGAATACCCCGCGGTAGACAACGTTAACTCAAACACGTATTTATACGTGTTGACTGGCGTGTTATTTGAACATACATTGGCGGCTTGTGTACTTTATGAGAGCAAAAGTATTCTTTGCTCAAGTAGCTACATAGGCAAAGGTTTATGGTAGATATGAGCAAGCTCAAATAACAGCATAGTGGGTAGGCGATAAAACCACTAACAAATGGCATGATAGTTCTTGACTGTTACAACTGAATAAAAAATAAAGGTGGAGACCAGCGACCACTCAATAAACGGGGCGACACCGAAAAGCCATATGAGTAGGAAGGTTTAAATTTACTAATTATATGAAAATCAATTTTTTCTTTTTTATCATCTTTATCACAATTTTAGATGCAAAAGCACAAACTAATGTGACGCCAAGTTCAAACGCCATGCTTTTTATTCAGGACAAAACCATCTACTATTATAATACTGAATTAATGAATGACCCAAAGAATTATGAAGTTGTAAAAGTAATTGACCCCTCGCAAGAAACTCTTGAAAAAAATGGCACGGCTTTATGCATTCATTCAAATGATTATTTAGAGGGCATTGCTTATACCAATGGTTATTTCATAAATGATAAGAAAAGCATAAGTAAATACTCAGACCTCAAAGTTAAAAGCTATGGGGTAAAAATATCCGCGTTTACAGATCCATTTGCAGACGAAGTTTATATTTTTGATCATTATGGAAAAACCGGGAAGTGGGAAACTCTTCAATTAAGAGGTGATGTGAATGATAATACTAAAGTGGAGAATTTCGGAGATGGTTGTTTAATATATGACTTCGACGCTGATTATTTATTTGGGTTTAGTTCTGGAAAAGAAAACACATTTAATAAATACGACAAGAGTGATTTTAAAAGTAATGACTATAAAGTAATTGCTTCCAATCAAAAATGTGTAATACTATTCTCAGATGCAGACGATATGTTAATTGCTTTTTCTGCGATTAAGAATCAGTGGTATCATTTCCCATTTAGTTCCGGTGGCATTCAAGATTGTAATGGCATGCAAGGTTCAGATAATTTACTCATTTCTTCTCAGTCAGCTGACAAAGCCTTTTTGTTTAATCCAAACTCTAATGTTGGTTTTTTACAAATTAATGGGCTTGGAAGTAATAATTTTTCATGGACAAATTAGATTTGGTGATTGGTCATTTATTAAGCAAATACACACGAAAGTTGTATTAATAAGACATGGAAACAAAACCACCCCATAACAGCACCTGCAGAACAAATATCAATTATAACCCTAACCTATATGAAATCATTTGAGACAATTAATGCAACTCATATCATCGAGTTAGGCATTTCGCCAAACGAAGGTGACATTGCTATTGTTTCAATTGACAATGCGGGAACGCACGGCAGGTTAAATCTTTTTGCACTAAAAGAGTTTGGCTATTCAGAAAAGGACTTACCACAACAAAAGCAGTTAGAATATGCAGGGTTTGCCGCTGTTACAGACAAGCAGCGTAAACCTATTCTTTTTGTTGTTACTGTAAATGGAGGTGATACAAGGGGAAATCTTGAGAAAAACCTTTTCATGACCTTAGCTGAGTTTAGAGGGTGGTTCAGAGAAAAAAAACTTTGGATTCCGCTAATGGGAACAGGTGATGGAGGACTTTCGCTGGAAGAGAGTTATTCAATAACTGTTTCTGTAATTAATCGTTTTCAAGAACGATTTCCAACCGAAACAACAATTCTTATTTCAATTCCCAACAGTCCAGAAGGCAAAGAATTATTTAAGGAGATTAAATCACCACAAACAGAAACATCAACAAAAATTGAAGTTGAAAATTTCGTAAAATCCTTTTCTAGTAAATTTTATTTAGTCGGTTCGTATTGGAGTGGAAACGACCAAACAGACCGTTTCATCAAAGAGGGAATTTGGGAAAAAGGTTTTGAAGACGAAAGCTATTCAGGATTAATTAATGCCGTAAAAGCTAATGATATATTAATTATCAAATCTACCTATCCAGCAAAAGGAACTGGTTTTTTGAGAATAAAAGCAATAGGTGTTGTTACAGAAAATCAGCAAGATGGTTCTATTATAAAAGTTGATTGGAAAATAACAGGACTTAATGAAGATTTTGAGAGATTGGGATTTTATAGGAACACAATTCACGAAGCTTCTCCAGATGATATTACAATTATTTTATCCCGATTAGATAAAGACAGTTGGAAAGAACTTGTTCCTACTCCACCAATAAACCCAAAGAAAGAAACCATTGCAGGATTGATTAGTGATTCTGACAAGGGAACTGACTACTTAGAAATCACAAAGGATGTAAACGCTTTTGCACGAGTTATTGCAGCAAAAAGTTTTGAACCACCATTGGCTATTGCTTTGTTTGGCAAGTGGGGTTCAGGCAAAAGTTTCTTTATGCGAAAACTAAAGGAACAAATTTATACACTTTCAAAAAATAAAACCGAGGGAATCTATTGCGAAGGTATTGCTCATATACATTTCAACGCATGGTCCTACATGGACTCAAATCTTTGGGCAAGCATTGTTACAAAAATATTTGAGGAGTTAAACGAATATATTTCAGAGAATCGCAAAGTAGAAGTTGAAAAGAAAGAAATTGAAAAACTACTTACGGACAAACTTTCTATTGCGAAGGAAGAAATAGGAATACTTGAAAGCAAAAAGGAATCTGTTGTTCTACAAATCAATTCACTTGAAAAACAAAAGGAAAAAATTGCTAAAGAATTAGATGAAAAAATCAATAAAGTAAAGACAGATACTATTTGGCAAATTATTGAAACGGCAGACAAAGAGTTTAATGCAAAGGATAAGATTTTGACAACATTAAACGAAAATGCTACATTCAAAAAATCAGAAGCAGAATTAAAAAGTATCATTCCAGAAAAGTATTGGAACGACCCCAACAAAACTTATCAGCTTGCTAAGTCAAGAATTACTTTTCTAAAAGAATTTTTCAGAAAAGAAAAAATTCAAACAAACCTGATTTGGCTTGCGGCAATTTTAGCCATCATAGCTTTTCTTCCACTCCTTCTTCAACTGCTTTCTTTAGAAATAAGCAAGACGAATTTTCTTATTCCGCAAGCAGTTCTTTCATTGTTAGTTACAGGCGGTGCAATTTGGAGAAGGGCTGAAACTGTTTACAATGAATTGCAACCAGTGATTGCATCATTCTGGAAAGTAAAAGTATCTCACGAAAGCAAGATTAAAGAAGTAAAAGCAAAATTTGAACAACAAGAGAAAGCATTAAAACTTGAAATTGAAAAAGGAAAATCCGAAGTGCTTTTAATTCAAGAGCAAATTCAAAAAGCGGAAACAATAAAAACTGATTTGGATTTTAGAATCAATAATGCTTTTGCCACAGAAGCACTTTACTCTTTTATTGACAGGCGTTCTAAAAGTGAAGATTACAAAAAACACCTTGGTTTGATTTCAATAATTCGGAGAGATTTTGAAATACTCAACGACTTATTCACCGACCACAATCAAGAAGCTGAGAAAGTAAAAAATGCAAAGGAGTTCAAAGAAAAATTCAAAAAACCTCTTGAAAGAATTATTCTCTACATTGATGATTTAGACCGTTGCCCAGAAGAAAATGTTGTACAAGTTTTAGAAGCCGTAAATTTATTGATGGCATTTCCTCTGTTTGTAGTTGTTGTGGGAGTTGATTCCCGTTGGGTAAAGAATGCTTTAATTAAAAAACATGCACTTCAATTTACAGGTAAATTAAATGGCAATGAAATTCATGACAGTAATCTTGAAATGATTGAACCTTCAAACTACTTGGAAAAAATATTTCAAGTTCCCTTTCATTTGAAAGATGCAAAAGATACAAGTGTGAAAGACATGATTAAAAAGTTGGCTCAAAGCAAAGCAAAGATTACAGAATATGTTGAAGAAGGGTATATCAAAGAAGGATATGTGTCAAATCCAATAATTGGTTTAGATAAAGAAAAAACACATTCAAATCCAAATCCTGCTTCAAGCAACACGATTGACACAATTCTTTTTGATAAGCCCGAAGCATTGATACTAACAGATGAGGAAATAGCATTGATGCAGGACATGTCGGAAGTAATTGGTAATAATCCACGAGCAATAAAACGCTTTGTCAATATTTACAGAATAATAAAAGTACACGAGGAGTTTGACTATGAAGCAGATTCCACTAATCAAGAGCTTTCAGCAATTCTATTTTTACTTGCTTTACCATTAGGTGACTACAGAAAACTATTACCCTCATTTGAAGCATACATTCAAGACGAAAAAAACAGTTTGAAACAACTAACACTTTATATGCAACCAGTTCACAAAGTTGAAGACTTAGATAATTTAAAGCACCAATTAGACATTACACTTTCGGTAAAACCAAGTTTTGGAATTCTACAAAGGACACCTGTCGGAATTCTAAAAAAACACAACACTTTTATCAGAAGATTTACCTTTAAACAATTATAAGTGGGAATAGAGTTGAGTAACAGAAGGGCGTCCGGTAATGTCGGTTTCCCCGTTCGCATGAACTCGAAGCTTCAGGATACATCCACACTAAATATTCCATAATTCACTGTCTTCGAAATGCCCTTTCAGTAAAACCCAATCTTAATGCTTACCAAAATTTTGGGTTAACTGAATAAGTTGCGCACAATAATTATTTTTATACATTCGTAATGCTAATTTAAAAACTACTTATGTCACAAACAGCAAACATCACCGTTTATTTGCAGGCACTGGGGGCGCATTATTTGGGTGCTCATGCCTATATGGTAAATACTATTAATATTAAACTTGTTTATACGGGTGGTACTGTTGTGTTGCCATACGTGGCGGATAAAACTTCCAACGATGGGAAACCACAAGGCAGCTTTACTACCGGAACATGTTCGTTTATGCCTATTATTACCATTCCGCAGTCGCCGGCACAACCAAGTACATTGGTAAATTTTCTTGCTCATGATAACAATACTGTTTGCGGGCAGGCAAATTTTATTTTAGGTGCAACAACTGAGTTAGCCCAACTGCAAATAAGTGTACCTACTCCGGCTTCTGCCGCGCCATTACAGTTTACACAATCGGTTTTACTTATTCCCACACAATCTAATTATAGTATTACTGTTGCCATTCCCGGTTTGTACTTAAGCCCGGGTGCAATCAGCAACACAGGCCTTTCGGTGTACGTAAAAATGATGTGCGGTTGTCCTGTAACCATGGGCCCGCCTGCTTCCTTGTGGCCTGCCAATGATTTTACCGTTTATGCCAATGTAGTGGATGCAACAGGTACAACAACATCTTATCCTTTAAGCTATGATCTAACACAAGCGACCAATTCACTTTTCAGTATCGTCTTTACTTCAGCCTTAACAGCAGCGATAAAGTCGGTGAGTTTTAGTGCGATTCAAAAAAGCACGGGTAATTATGGGACACTGGTGGTACAGGGATAAAGGTATTTTTCAGGAGTTTAAATTAAATTTTTCACACATGGCATCAGATCAGAAATTTGTAGATTTTGTACTTGACCAACTCGGTAGCTCGAAGCAAATAAGCTTTAAGAAAATGTTTGGTGAATACGCCCTGTATTTCGACATCAAACTATTTGCGCTGGTGTGCGATAACAAACTGTACATTAAACCTACAACATCAGGAAGAGAATATATTGGTAGCGACCTTGTAGAAGCACCACCCTATCAGGGAGCAAAACCAAGTTTTTTAATTGGAGAAAAACTGGAAGACCGTGATTGGCTAAAACAATTAGTTAAGCTGACGGTTAAGGAATTACCGGAGCCAAAGCTTAAGAAAAAGAAACAAAAGTAGAAATAGAACACAGATGACACGGATTAGGCAGATGGTCACTGATTTTTTTATAGTTAATTCTATTAAAAAAAATCATACTTAATCATAATAGATCTGCATTATCAGTGTGCCATTGTCGGAATGCTAGAAAAGACCTTTAAGCAAATCCTCATCAACTAAATTCGGTAGCGTCACTTTTAAATTCGGTGTTCTTTCCATTTCTCTTTTAATAGCAAACATAGCTTCGTCGTTACGTGCCCAGCTTCTACGTGCAATACCGTTATTAACGTCCCAGAAGAGCATTGATTTTAAACGGCGATCTGAATCAGCGCTTCCGTCTAATACCAAACCGAAGCCTCCGTTTATTACTTCGCCCCAACCTACTCCACCACCATTGTGTAAACTGATCCAGGTTGCCCCGCGGAAAGAGTCTCCCACAAAATTCTGCACAGCCATATCAGCTGTGAATGATGAACCGTCGTAGATGTTACTTGTTTCACGGTAAGGCGAATCGGTTCCGCTTACATCGTGATGATCTCTTCCTAATACTACCGGAGCAGAAATTTTTCCTGATGCAATTGCATTGTTCATTGCTTCTGCAATACGAATACGCGCTTCACTGTCGGCATATAAAATACGTGCCTGTGAACCAACAACCAGGTTATTTTTCATTGCATCCTTGATCCAGGTAATGTTATCCATTAACTGCTGTTTAATTTCTGAAGGTGCGGTTTTGTACATATCTTCCAACACTTCTAATGCAAGCATATCAGTTGTTTGAAGATCTTCCGGCTTAGCGCTTGTACACACCCAACGGAAAGGGCCGAATCCATAATCAAAACACATTGGCCCTAAAATATCCTGTACATAACTTTTGTATTTGAAAGTGCCGTCTTTGTTTACGATGTCTGCTCCTGCCCTGCTCGCTTCCAGTAAAAATGCATTTCCGTAATCGAAGAAATACATACCCTTAGCGGCAAGCGTATTCACAGCATTTGCATGACGAACCAAAGTACTCTGAACTTCTTTTTTGAAAGCAGCAGGGTTTTCTGCCATCAGTTTATTACTTTCTTCCAATGATAAACCTACAGGATAATAACCACCAGCCCATGGATTGTGTAATGATGTTTGATCCGAACCAATATCTACTTTCAAGTCATCTTTTGCCAAGCGTTCCCACAAATCAACCACGTTACCTTGATAAGCGATAGATACAGCCTCTTTAGCTGCAGTTGCTTTTTTTATTCGTTCAATTAATGCATCTAAATTATCATACACTTCATCCACCCATCCTTGCGAATGACGCGTTTGTGTAGCTTTAGGATTGATCTCAGCAACCACTGCAACCAAACCTGCTATCTTTCCTGCTTTTGGTTGGGCACCACTCATTCCACCTAAACCACAGGTAACAAAAAGTTTTCCTTGACGATCTTCTTCACTCTTAGAGATCTTACGTGCAGCATTCATAACCGTAATAGTTGTTCCATGCACAATGCCTTGCGGGCCAATGTACATAAAACTTCCTGCTGTCATTTGTCCGTATTGCGTTACACCTAATGCGTTAAATTTTTCCCAATCATCCGGCTTGCTGTAATTCGGGATCATCATACCATTAGTTACAACCACACGTGGAGCATCTTTGTGAGAAGGAAATAATCCCATCGGATGCCCACTGTATAAAACCAATGTTTGCTCATCAGTCATCGTAGCCAGGTACTGCATGGTTAATAAATACTGCGCCCAGTTTTGAAATACAGAACCGTTTCCACCGTAAGTAATTAATTCGTGTGGATGTTGAGCTACAGCGTAATCTAAATTATTACTCAGCATGTGCATGATAGCCGCTGCCTGTACTGATTGAGCTGGATATTCAAAAATAGGTCTCGCATAAATTTTATAATCGGGACGAAAACGAAACATGTAAACACGCCCGTATGTTTTTAATTCCTCTGCAAACTCTTTAGCAAGAATAGCATGATGTTTTTTATCGAAGTAACGTAAAGCATTTTTTATAGCTAATTTCTTTTCTTCAGCGTTTAAACTATCCTTGCGTTTTGGGGCGTGGTTTATAGTTGTTTCATATTGTTTAACCGGAGGTAATTCTGAAGGAATTCCTTGTAGTACAATACTTTTGAAATCGATAACTGTAAGTTGCATAGTGCATTGATTTATGAGGCAACGAAATTCGGTATTTTAGTTTGGGAAAGGAAATTTTGTGGGGCTTTTTTATGAAGATTTTCAATCGGAGACCTTAGACACAAGACGTAAGATGCAAGACGGTTTTGCGGTAAATGAGAAGGTTGCGGAATACTTTGAAATAACCTTCCCTCCGGCTTATCAAGGTTTCGCATAAACACATAGTTTACCCGAATGCGTCCTGTGTCTTACGTCTTGCCTCTTACATCCTAACGCCTAAGAATTTGTATCGGGTTTCTTCGGTTCGAACTGCCCCGTTTTTTTATTGTAACCATAAGGGCAATGCTTGCACCCGCTTTTGCAACAGTAACCACGTTTAAGGTGATACTTCTCCGTAAATACAATATAACCTTCCGGACTATAATAAAAATCTTCCGGGTCTAGATCCTTTTTAAACAATTTCCTTTTTGATTATTGTTTACAAAAGTATACTTTAGTTCTTTAATTCTTGTTAAATGAAAAAGATCTTTTTATTCTCATTAGTGTTGGTGATTTCATTGGTTTCCTGCAAAAAGAAAACTATTGAGGAAGAAGATGACCATACACATACAGCGCCGCGGTTGATCTTTAAGTTCAAATTTGATTCTACCCAGGTTCGTTTGAATGATTCAGGGCAAGTATCCTTACTTCCTTCTAACCACGGTGCTCAGTGCCCGAAATTCAATAAAATGAGTGCTCATTATATAGAGATATCCGGAGATTTTGATTCTGTAGGAAAAGGAAAAGTTCTGTATAGAGCTCCTGAGGTTACTACAGGAGGCTCTTTGGCCATCGATTTTAATCAATCAGTACGTGTTGGGGACGGGCAGGAATTTTTCTCTATTCCTTTAAGTCAGGTTTCTGCTGGAATATATAAATGGCTAAGAGTTTCTGTAGCATATCAGAATTATGATATCGTTTATAAGAATACGGTTATTCCAAGTGGCTTTGGTACCGGAACCATTGCATCTTTTATTGGATTTAATACTTATATCACCAGTTATACGATCAAAAATCAGTCGCAGGCAATTAATGCTAATAAACTACAGGGCTACTGGGGTTTTGAAACAACAGTTTTAGGTACCAGTTATGTGTCAACAGGTCAGGCACCTCCGGGAGCAACTACTGTTCCGAATCCCAATCTTGCTAACTCCCCTATTCCTGCAGGATCTTGTTTAGTTACAGGGCAATTTAAAGCTGCTAACGGTGCCAACGCGCCATTAATCATTCAGGGCACTGAAGAACATGACATTATAGTTACTGTTTCCTTATCAACCAACAACAGTTTTGAATGGGTTGAGCATGGTGGTGATAGTTATTTTGAACCTGTAAATGCTACTAATCCCTTAGTTCAGGATACAGTAGTTGATATGGGAATAAGAGGAATGGTTCCTAAGTGGGAATAAGACTGTCTTTATTTGGTTATAAACTTCCATTTGGCTGTTTTCATTTTAGTAACAACCAGTGTTTTACGGCTTTTCTCCTTTAACATAAATTATGGCTTTTATACCTTATGAAATCAATCGGTTACTAAAATGATTTTGATCCCATTCATTTTGGTAGTATATTTGTTTCTCAAATTATACATGATAAATCTTAGGTTTTTTATTGGTTGGATAATGAGTGCAATTGTTATGTATGCTGCGTTTTATACGTGGCATGGTATTCTTTCAACCGATTTTTATAGAATTCAATACCCTAAAGGGATTTTTATGGTGTTTGCCGCTGTAGCTTATCTGGTTATTTCTTTCGTTTTATTTAAAGTATATGAATTGAAATTCTGGAAAAAAATCACTCATAATATTTTTGCGAAGGGTCTTTTTTCTGGTATTTTACTTGGATTTCTTCTTTTTGCTATTGTTACCGTTTTAGGCGTTGGGTTTTCTCAGGGGCATTCTCTTAAAATTTTATGTATCGACCTTGTGTGGCAATTGATTGAGCAAACTCTTGGCGGAATGATTGTGGCATTGGCCCATCTATTTATTTTTGTTCCTGAATTTGAAGAAGAATACATTAAGCCTAACAAAGGCAAATTTGGTGGGTAAAAATTCTAAACAGCCCGCAATATTTTTGGAATTATATTTGTAGATTTACCCTTTGTATGCAACAATTTATTTCAAGAAAAATCACCCTTCTTTCTGTGTTTCTGTGCTTAGCACTGTCGGCTTGTTCTCAAACAGCAACTAAGTCGACTGTAACACAAACCATAAGCGGTAAAAAATATTACATCCATAAAGTTGAAAAAGGTCAAAGCCTGTATGCTATTTCTAAAATTTACGAAACCGACCTTAACGCAATTGTACTGGAAAACCCGGAAGCAATAGATGGGATTAAACCCGGACAAGAGCTTAAAATTCTTTTTAATAAAGAAGCAGGTACATCGGTAAGCAGTTCCAAAGATTTTGAGAATTATGAAATTCACAAAGTTGCAAAAGGAGAAACTATTTATGGCATTTGCAAAAAGTATAACGTCTCCGAAAAAGATTTTAATAACTGGAACCCGGAAGCTAAAAGTGGCTTAAAAGACGGGCAATTGCTTAAAGTAGGATTAAAAGCAAAGAGCACAAACTCCAATACAGTAATTACTCCAACTCAAACTTACGAGACTTATGTTGTAGAAAAAGGCGAAACAGTTTATGCCATTACAAAAAAATTTAACCTTAATATTGATGATTTCTACACTATGAATCCGGAAGCAAAGAACGGATTAAGTACAGGGCAGATTGTTAATATTGGTACTAAAAAAACAGAACCTGCCATTACCAATACAACAACCGTGGTTCCCACAACTTCCGACACACTAACAAGACCGAAAAAAACTGAATATACTATTGGTTTGTTCCTCCCGTTTGAGTTTAATAACATTAGCGCAATAAACGTAGATCAGTTAATTAAAGACAAACAAGATTTCCCGGAAATGCAAACCGTTGCTATTGATTTTTATGAAGGAATGAAATATGCAATGGACTCTTTACAAAGTAATGACTGCAAATACACATTCGCGTTCTATGATACTCAGGAAAGGGACTCATTGCAGGTAGATAAAATCATGAAAGATGAGGCATTCAAAAAACTGGATATGATAGTTGGACCAATGTTTAATTCCACCTTTAAGGTTGTATCAGAAAAAGCAAAAGAGACCGGGATTCCAATAATTTCTCCGGTTACACAACATAATAAAGTGCTTTTTAATAATCCTTACACAAGCAAAACAACACCTTCCAATGTTACTTTAGTTGAAGGCCTGGCAGAGTTTGTTGCAGATTCATTCAAAGGGCAAAATGTAGTAATCATTAATTCAGGTAAAGTTAAAGAACAGGCAATTATTAAAACCTTTAAATCACATTATAACGATTACCTCTCTGTTGTTTATGACAACACTAAAGATACGATTGGTGAAGCAAAGGGATTAGGCGGAGCAAAAGTGGCTTATAACCCAACAAAAAAGAACTACTATGTAATTTTGAGCGAAGACGATGTATACCTTACAGATCTTCTTACTCAGCTAAACAGTTTTATCGATAAGAAAAAAGAGTTGAATGTGATTGGATTAAAAAAATGGATTTCTATTGATCATCTTGATCCGGAATATTTGAATAAATTTAATTTCATTTACCCTTCAGCCTCATTTGTAAATGATCAAAACCCGGAGGTTAGAAGAGCAGGAAAACTTTATAAAAGTAAATTTTATACTGACCCGAGTGATTATTATTTCCATGGAATTGATATTGGTTTGTACTATCTAAATGCTTTGAAAGAAAGCGGACCTGACTTTTACAAAAATCTTGATAAGAATAGGAAAAAAGGGATGACTATGGATTTCAATTTTTTCCGCCCTTCAGAAACTACCGGGTTTGATAACAAATCAATCCAAATCATCCGTTACAGCGATTATCAGTTTCAAAAAATAAACTAATATGCAATTCAGAGAAGATATCTCAACCTGGTTGATGCAATTGCAGGATACCATTTGTTCGGCTTTAGAGCAAGCTGATGGAAGATCAAAGTTTATTGAAGACAAATGGGAACGTGAAGAAGGTGGTGGTGGTAGAAGCAGAATTATTGATGATGGAGCAGTAATTGAAAAAGGCGGTGTAGGATTTTCAGCCGTTCACGGTAAAACTCCCGGCTTTCTTATGAAAGAAGGTGAGCATGCCGTTTCTTCTCAAATAAACAAAGAGTCAACTTTTTTTGCAACCGGTGTTTCTATTGTAATACATCCGCAAAGCCCTATGGTTCCTATTATTCACATGAACATCCGTTATTTTGAAACAAGTGATGGAGTGAAGTGGTTAGGTGGAGGAATTGATCTTACACCTCATTATGTGAATAAAGAGGATGCGAAATTTTTTCATGAAGCTTTAAAAAAAGTTTGTGATAAACACGATCCTGCGTATTATCCTAAATTTAAAACATGGGCCGATGATTATTTCTACATTCCACATCGTAAAGAAACACGTGGGATTGGAGGTGTCTTTTTTGATCGCATTACTTCTGATGACCAGGAAACATTTAATAAACAGTTAGCTTTTTGGAAAGAAATTGGGGAGACCTTCGCTCCTACTTATGTTGAATTAATAAAACGTAATAAGGACAAAGCTTTCGGAGAAAACGAAAAAAACTGGCAATTATTAAGAAGGGGTCGTTATGTAGAATTTAACCTGGTTTACGATAAAGGAACCAAATTCGGTTTGGAAACAAACGGACGTATAGAATCTATTTTAATGAGCCTCCCTAAATATGTTTCATGGCAATACAATTTTATTCCTGAAAAAAATTCGAAAGAAGAAGAAACATTGGGATTATTGAAAAAGGGAATTGATTATCTAAAGTAATTGATCCTTATGTTTTGGAATACCTGGCTTGTCCTCCGTAATTCATCCTTCCTTATTTCTGCCTGCTAATGCACTTCATTGTAAAGTGTGGCAAACTTACATGTATATTTTATCTGTCCTTAAACCAAGTATAAAATAATTGGCAGCATTAATACAGCTGAATGTATTGTAAAAATTGATTGTTTAGGCATTTATTCTGTTTCTTTTTAGTAGGCTAAAAAACAACAGTTTTGCAAAAAATCTTACATATGTAGTAAATGAAGTCATATTACGGTGGTAACATTATTCTGTCCATATAAATTCGTGTAAGTTTTTAAGCACTATTTATTGCCGATCCTTATGAGAAACTTACTACCTGTTATTATTGTATATCTGAGTTCATTGAGCTTGTTTTCTCAGGAACGTTTAATTTTAAAAGACAATGCATTTATTGTACTTCAAGGTTCGGCAGTGCTGGTTCTTGGAAATAGCGATACAAATGCAATAACCATTCAGGGAAGCGGGGCTAATATTATTTCTGAAGAAGAAAACAACAGAGTGAAATGGAATATCGGCACATCAACAGGAACATATAATATTCCGTTCTCTAAGTCAGCCGGAAATAAAATCCCCTTAATTTTATCAGTTGAAACAGGAGGCGAAGCTAATGGAAGCATTTGGTTTTCTACATTTGGAGGCGCCACCTGGGATAATACAACTTTTCTTCCAAGCGATGTAAATTCATTTGAATCATCGTGTTGTACTAATAATTCGGCAAATGTTATTGATAGGTTTTGGATAATTGATCCCGTTAATTATACAACTAAACCTGAGGTTTCAATTACTTTTACCTATTTGGATGCCGAACATACCGCACCATCAAATACCATTGATGAATCAACCTTGTTTGCTCAACGTTACAATCCAACATTTCCTGATTCCTGGGGAGATTGGATGGGTGAAATAGGAACCACAAACATCACCGCAAATACGGTTTCAAGTGGAACCGTTTCCGCCAATAATTTTTATAAGTCATGGACCTTAACCGCATCCATGTCGCCTTTACCTATCGAAATTCTTTATTTTAATGCCACCTGCTTCGATAGTCATAGCCGTAACTTTGAGTGGGCAACAGCAACAGAAGAGAACAACAGTTATTTTACTATCGAAAGCAGCCCGGATGCACAAAATTGGGAAAGTATTACAACATTGCCCGGTAAAGCAAGTAATTCTGCTTCAACTCAAAAATATAGTTTTTTGTATTACGACAAAACCGGTTCTTCAAACAATACAGCGTCGCTTTTTTTCAGGCTGAAACAAACAGATCTTGATGGTAAACATAGTTACTCTGCTATTATTTACAATGATTGTGCTAACACTATTTCTGATCAGGCAAAAGTTTTTCCTAATCCAACCAACGGTGAATTTACCTTTAATTGTTCCGGTGTTTTTGAGTACGATGAACTTATTGAAATACATATTAATGATGTATTAGGCCGTTTAGTTGAAAGCAGGATAATAAATAATGAGAAGCAGTACTGTCAGGAATATTTTGACCTGAGTAATGAACCGGTTGGTGTTTATTATCTGACAGCAAAAAGCAAAGGAAACACACTTGTAAAAAAAATAATTCATCAATAATTAAAACCCAAAACTTATGAAAAAATCAAGCTACATTTCAATGTCAAAAAATGTTTTTACATTTCTTATATTTATTATAGTAATACAAGCACAAACATTGGTTGCTCAAAATGTTGGGATAAATGCAACCGGTGCCAGCCCCGATTCTTCTGCGTGTCTGGATGTGAGTTCAACAAACAAAGGGATATTAGTTCCGCGCCTGGCTTTAACTTCCGTAAATTCAGCAAGCCCTGTTACCTCTCCTGAAAATAGTTTGTTAGTTTACAATACAGCTACTGCCGGTACTTCACCCAATAATGTTAGCCCCGGTTATTATTTTTGGAAAGATAGTATTTGGATAAAGATGAGCGCGGGTAATACTTCAAAAACTATCATAAATGATTTAAGAGTTGTAATTGACAAGGGTACAAACTCCGCGCAATTAGGAAGTTTAAACGGAATATCCGGTCCGCAAATTTGGTTTTTCCGTGATGGCTCAGGAGTTGAAGCTATGTCATTTACATTACAATTACCTCATGACTGGAAAGAAGGATCTACTGTTTATCCTCATATTCATTGGACACCAAAAACATCCGGATCAGGTAATGTACAATGGAATTTGGATTATTCGTGGGCAGATTTAGATGAAACAACACCAGCTACTTTTCCTGCTATAACTACAAGTTCGGTTGTTGTTAACGGCCCATTTACCGCAAACAAACATTTGATAAGCCCTTTAACCACAAATAATGTAGGTATTGATGGAACGGGTAAACATTATTCAAGTGTATTAATTTGTCGTATATGGAGAGATTCCAGTCTCGCTTCTGACACATATACTAATGATGCAGGCGGGCTTTCTATTGATTTTCATGTTAAACTTATAGATCCCTTCTCTGAATAAAAATTTCGGTAACAAGCCGGGCAGGTTTAACTCATTTTATAAATTAGCTATGAAATAATTGAAGCGACAATAATGATCAGTCAATTTTTTAAGGAATGTTCATGTACTTATGTGTTTGCAAAGACACACGCCATTGAGGATGATCTTTTATAAAATCAACAATCATTGGCATAAGTTCATTTCTCTTGCTCCACTCAGGTTGCAGGTACAACATACACGATTCACTAACTTTAGCAGCTTGCTCCTGTGCCCAGCTCAGGTCATGTTTATTAAATACAATTACTTTTAATTCATGAGCCTCTTTGTAAATTCTATCTTTAGGCAACATGGTTTTCTTCGGTGAAAGACAGATCCAGTCCCAATCTCCGCTTAACTCATAAGCACCTGATGTTTCAATGAAAGTTTGAATACCTTGTTTTTTTAATTGAGTTGTAAGGTAGGTCATGTTATATTGCAAAGGCTCACCACCTGTTACCACAACTGCTTTACCGGGGTATTGTTTCGCACGTTCAATAATTACATCACTGGTAGTTAAAGGATGAACATTTGCATCCCAGCTTTCCTTCACATCACACCAATGACAGCCAACATCACAACCACCTACCCTGATAAAATAAGCCGCTCTGCCTGTATTATAACCTTCGCCCTGAATGGTATAAAACTCTTCCATTAAAGGTAAAAGTTTTCCTGCGTTTAGTTGCGATTGCTGCTCTTCGGTAAGATTGGATAATTTGTACTGTATCATTTTGCGGTGCAAAGGTAGGGAATTATTAATAAACTACCCGAAGCAAGAAACAATAACAGGTGCTGTTTAAAGATCAATAAATCTTAAAATTTCGGGCAAGAAACTGTAACAGTTCTTCTTTTTTTCTTTTTGAGTTTACAGAACTGATAGGAAATAGTAAGTTCATTTGCTCCTTTAGATACTGTTTTTAATGAGGAAATAGTAAGATCGTGGCTATATCCAAAATTCATCCGATCCGTTTCAATTCCGATAATGAAAGCAACAGCATCATTATTAGGATATCCTGCTTTATATGATTTAAATCCTGGTAAGCCTCTATACCAAATACCTAAATTAAGTATATGTTCCTTAAGATAAAACCCAATATCAAACTGATCAAATTTACCCTGTCCTTTGTAGTTAAATGCCAAAGTAATTCTATTATCATTATAATTTGTTTTTTCATCTTCGGCCAAACTAAATTTTGCTCCACCCTGTACACAATATTTAATCGGTAGCTTTGATGATACACCCGGAACCAACGATTCGTTAGGTTTATTCAAATGATAAAACGAGCTTCCCACCCAATAATTAGCTGAATAAATAAGTGCCCCTGCCCCTGCATCAAAAAACATTTTACTTTGTGGTACTGTTTCAATTGTAGCTACATTTCCACCTCTTACTATCTGATCGCCAAATAAAGAGTTGGCAATATTGATACTCTTATTTGTTAAACCTGGCTGAATACCCAAACGAAGTGTTGTTTTACGCGATATATTAGTTTGATAAGCAAAAACAGGGTGAAAATAATCTGTACTAAGTATGCCTGTTCCCGAAACATCATGAGCCGCTATAAGCCCCAAACCTAAATTCTTATTTACAATGTAATGGTCCATTGATAACATATACGACTTGTAAGCAGTAGTAATACCAGGCCATTGATTTCGATAGGTAAGAGTAAAACGGGAACAAACATTTGCGCCTGTAAAAGCGGGGTTTAAATAGATAGATGCAGCATACAACTGAGTATATTGCATATCCTGGGCCTTGTTTTCTTTTCCTAAAAAAAAGAAAATAGCTATTAGTATGATTAGAATTCTCTTCATGTTATCTCAATAAAGTTACGTCACCTGACTTATTAAATTCTTTTCCGTTATTCAATTTTATATAAGCTTTCCATACATAAACTCCAAGCGGGCACATTTCGTTTCTATAGTATCCATCCCAGCCAATATTTATGTCCTGCGATTCAAAAATCAATTCTCCCCAACGATTATAGATCTCTAGTTTATATTCAACTACACCGGATGTGTAAGGGAAGAAAACATCATTTGTTAAACTGCCTGTTGTATAAGATCCACCTGTAGGCCCACCGGGATTAGGAGTGAATATATTCGGGAAAATCACATCAGCATTTGTTACAACTTCCTGAAATGCAGTATCAGTACATCCAAACTGGTTAGTGGCAACTAACTGTATTTGGAAATGATCAACGGTGGTGTACAAATGAGTTGGTCCTGTTTCGCTGGAGTAATTTCCATCACCAAAATCCCAGCTATAAGATACAGCATCTATAGAAGAGTTCGTACAATGCAATGCATCAAATGGCAAATTAAATTCTGTTGCATTTACAGTAAACCCGGCGGTAGGAGACGGATTCGAATTTACAACAATTGGATTTGCCGAACTGTTGCTGGTACAACCTGCGTCTGTGGTAATAACAAGCGTTACAGAATAACTGCCAACATCACTGAACTCATGAACCGGATTGGAATCGGAAGAATAAGTACCATCACCAAAGTCCCAATTCCATGATGAAATAGGATCTGCAGACGCATTGGAAAACGAATTATCACTGAAACTAACAACTCCCGGGGCACAAATTTCGGTTGCATCAGCAGAATAAACTATAGTTGGAGGGGGATAAAAATCAATTCGAACAGAATCCTGAACAGTTACTCCACAAGAACTTGTTACACTCAAAACATAAGTTGTTGCCTGTGTAGGCTGAACAATAAATGGTCCGTTTCCGCTACCTAAACCATTATTCCAGCTTGTGGTAACCTGACCTGTATTACCAATAATTTGTGATGAGATCAAACTAGCCTGACCCTGACATATTGGAGTAAGACCCGAAACAATAATATTAGAATTGGATAAATTGTAAACGGTGATCCCTACTGTATCAGGTATTCCCGCACAACCATTTTGATCGAAGGCAACAACCGTGTACGTGATATTGCTTGTTGGTGAAGGCGTAAATGTTCCATTGTTAATCTGTAATCCAGGCATCCAGGTATATGTATAAGTTCCAGCCCCACCCGTTGCAGTAGAAAGTAATGCTGCTTGTTGCCCGCTACATATTGTATCCCTGATTCCTGCATTTGTTTGAACCATGGTTGGAGCGATTAATGTTACAGAGTCGGTAATTGTGCAGCCATTGGCATCCATAATATTCACAGCATAAGTACCTTGTGTTGCCGTCAATATATTTGTTGTTTCTCCTGTTTGATCCCATAAGTAAGAGTAAGGAGTAACACCTCCGCCAACTAATACCATAGCATTACCAATGCTGCTTAAACATATAGGATGAAATACATTTAAAATGGTATCATTTAAAGGTGTAGGCTCAGAAACAGTTGCTACCGTAGAAACCGAACAACCATTAGTATCTGTTACCAAAACTGAATAAACCCCTGCATTAAGACCGGTTATACTTGCAGAATCAATATTAGAAGGTTGCCATTGATAATTGTAAGTTGGAACTCCACCGGAAACTGCTATGGTGATCTGTCCGTTGTTACCTCCATTACATAAAACCGGAACGGTTGTGACAGAATCAATAATAAGCTGGGTAGGTTGTATTATTTGAATTAACTCCTGATCCGAACAACCTTTTTCATCAGTTACTGTAACCGAATAAGTGCCTGCTTCAAGGTTTACAGCTACTGTATCATTGCCTCCATAAGGCTGCCAAAGAACTGAATAAGGAGTTGTACCAAGACTGATGCTTACCGTTGCAGTTCCATTATTCCCATTAAAGCAGGAAACCGGTGTTGTGGCAATAGGAGTAATTGCAGGTCCGGGCAAATCATTAAGGCTTCCTGACAACAACAATTGGCAATTATTTGCATCCGTTATTGTTACAGAATAGGAACCTGCAACAATTGAATTCAATACTGCAGTGGTTGATCCACCTGAGCTCCACATATACGAATAGGAAGGTGTTCCCCCGCTTATCTGCGCTGTGATGGCTCCGTTAGCAAGTCCGCATTCTGCATCTTCCAGAACCAAAGAACCCTGTATTACTGAAGGTTCACTTATACTGTAGGGCAAATTCAACTCACAATTATTTGCGTCAAAAACAGTAACAAAATAATTACCCAACCCTAAATTATTTTCTATCGAAGAAGTATTTGCACTTGTATTCCAACTGTATGTATATGGAGAAGTTCCTCCACCTGCCACAACAGTTGCTGTACCATCAGTACTACCATTACATTTTGCCCCGGTTGTATTAACCAATGCTGAAACGGGAAGTGCAGGTTGACCAATAGAAATTTGTGAAGAAGTCGTACAGCCGTTTATGTCTGTAATATTTACGGTATATGTTCCGCTTATTACATTTGTCAATGTGTCACTTAATAGCCCTGCACCCAACCAGGTATAAGAGTATGGCGAAGTTCCACCTGTTGCAGTAACATATGCGCTCCCATCACTTCCATCAAAACAACGAACATCATTTTGTAAAGTAGATACTGCTGTTAACAATAAAGGTTGAACTATTTCAACAGTTTGAGTAATTGCACATGTATTTGCATCTTGAACTGTTACTGTGTATATACCTATACCTAAACCTGAAATGGTTGAGGTAGTTTGTCCGCCGGGGCTCCATAAATAGGTGTACGCTCCCGTACCGCCGGTCGCACTCGCTGTGGCGGTGCCATCGTTACCGCCGTTACAACTTACATCGGTTCCGGTGGCTATTGGTAATACTGGTAATGGTTCTGTAATTACTGCACTGGTAGCGGTTACTAAACAACCGTTGGATGATAAGACTTCTACTGTATAGGTACCTATGGATAGTCCGTTGGCTACTGATCCGGTACCGCCGGAGGGTAACCAGTTGTAGGTAAATGGCCCGGTACCGCCTACTACTGTGGAGGTGGCTGTTCCATCACTGCCGCCAAAACAACTTACGTTGGTGGTGGAGGTTACAGTTACGGTTTGGGAAGGGTTGTCAATAACTGTGGTATTGTCTGTTGCACTACATCCGTTGGCATCGGTTACTACTACACTGTAGGTGCCGGCAAGTAAATTAATTTCATTTAAGGTGGTGCCGCCGGATGGGCTCCATACATATGTATAACCGGGGGTGCCGCCTGCTGCAACTACTGCTGCTTGTCCGTCGGCGTTGCCACAGTTGGAGTTGACACTTGACATTACTAATGTTACTTGTGTTGGTTCGTTTACTGTTGTGTTGGCACTGGCGGTACAGCCTTGGGCATCGGTTACATTTATGGTATAAGTTCCTGCTGCTAAGTTGGATAGATCGGAGCCATTGATGTTGCCTGCCATCCATACATAACTGTAAGGGGTGGTGCCGCCTGTTGCAAGGCTTGTTGTGGTTCCGTCGCTGCCTCCAAAACAGGAGGTTGGGGTGGCACTGGCTGTTACGCTTAAGCTTGCTACAGGTTCGGAGATGCTTACGGTTTGGGTTGCTAAACACAGGTTTACATCGCTTACCTGAACGGTGTAAACTCCTGCGGTTAAGCCGTTGATACTCGCTGTGGTTTGTCCGCCGGGGCTCCATAAATAGGTATACGCTCCCGTACCGCCGGTCGCACTCGCTGTGGCGGTGCCATCGTTACCGCCGTTACAACTTACATGAGTAGAATCGGTAATAATTGTAATCGGAAGTGGCTGTGTCAAATTAGGGCTTGTTGCATATCCAATACACCCCAGACCATCTGTTACCTGAATAATGTATGCACCGAAAATAAGATTACTTGCTGTTAGGGTTGTTCCACCTGAAGGGCTCCACAAATAACTATAAGCCGGGCCATTACCTGCAGTATGAGAAGCTACAACATTTCCATCGTTGCCATTATAACAACTGATATTATTTGAAGATACAATTGAAACAATTGGTGCCGTAAAGTTATTTAATGTAACCGTATTACTTGACACACAGCCTGAACCATCAGTTACTTCAATGGTATAAATTCCTGCAGTTAAATTGGTAATACTTGTTGTTGTTTGACCACCCGGTGACCACAAATAAGTAAAAGGGGGTGTCCCTCCTGATGTTACCGAAACAGAAGCATCACCATCGTTACTACCACAGGTTGCAGGAGTAAAAGTAACATTTGTATTAATGGATACAGGTTGATTAATTGTGATAGTTGATGTTTGAGAACAACCATTAACATCAGAAGTAATAACTGTATAAGTACCTTGTGCTAATCCGTTAAAGTTAGCCCCAACAATATTTCCAGGCATAAGTACATTCGTGTATGGTGTGGTTCCCCCACTAGGGCTTAAGGAAACAGAACCATTACTAACTCCATTACATGTTACATTGGCAATAATCTGAGTTACGTTCAATATGTTAGGCTGTGTGATTGTTGCCGTACCTTGCGAAATACACCCATTAGCATCAGTTATATCTACAGTATATGTTCCAACTGCTAATCCATTTATTGTTGAAGTGGTTTGTCCGCCCGGTACCCATAAGTATGTATAATTAGGAGTTCCTCCGCTACCGGTCATATTTAAAATTCCATCATTACCTCCATTACAACTTACATTGGTTTGGGATGCAACGCTTACACTTAAGGGGTTGGGGGCTGTGATTACTGCGGTTGTTGTATAGGTACAGGCTTTGGTATCGGTAACAGTAACACTGTAGGTGCCGGTGGATAAGCCATTG
>JAUXTT010000020.1 GCA_030684395.1 Bacteroidota bacterium
TCATTAAAGCCGGCGTTGGTGTTATCACCAACGAAATTAGGGTAATTATACATGTTGGTGATAACACCAACATTGGCAAAAGTTCCTAACTTCGCTCGACCTGACATAGTCACTGTCATTTCGAGCACAATCGGGAAAGACAATTCAGGTCTAATTGTACTTCGACATTTGAACCCTCGACCTGACATTACTATTAAGAAATTGATAGAATATCTTACTCAGTTCTAAGATAATTGTATTTCACATCAAATATCGCTGATAACTGCTGTTCCAGTTTTTCAGAAGATTGTTTTCTTACGGAGAATTCAATACTGTTAATCTCTACAAAATCTTGTTTTATTACTTTACAGTTATTTTCTTTCAGGATGCGCATGATGTCATTCATACGTTCGAAAGAGAATTCTACTTTGTAAACAAAAGTGATGTGTTTTTCAATAATGCTTGAAATAGCAATAGCTTCAGCCGCTGCATTTTTGTATGCATTGATCAAGCCCGGTACTCCCAAAAGTGTTCCGCCAAAATAACGTACTACCACTATTAAAACATCAGTAAGATCCTTGCTTTGTATTTGTCCGAAGATTGGTTTTCCTGCCGTTCCTGCGGGTTCTCCATCATCGTTGGTACGGTAGTTTTGTTTATCAGCTCCTAATCTATAAGCGTAACAGTGGTGATTAGCTCCTGCGTGTTCTTTCTTTAATTTCTGAATGATCTCTTTTATTTCAGACTCGGAATTAACAGGATAAATAAATCCAATAAATTTGCTCCCCCTGTCTTTGAATAAAGCTTCAGCAGGTTTTTCTATTGTAAAATATGTGTCGGAGAAAAGCAAGGGAATTTGAAAATTTGGTAATGAGTTAATTTGAAAATGTAGTAAAAAGTAATGTTGTCATATTATAAAAGTTTTCAATTATCAATCCCGATAGCTATCGGGACAAATCAGTACATTATCAAATTAGGCCAGCTTTATCGTTATCATCCCAATAGCAAGTACCGAAAGAATAATCCCAAGCACATTTAGCTTACTCAGTTTTTCTTTAAATAAAACTACACCTGCAAGTGAAGATAAGATCAGGATGAATACATTGGCAATGGGATAAAGTTCTGAGCTTTCAAAAACACCACTGCTCAGGGCTTTCAAAATAAAGTACAGACTGAAGAAATTTGGAATACCCAATGCAATACCACCTAAAATACTTCTTGGAACAAATTTCTCTTTTTTAAAAATGAATAAATAAAGTAGACAAAAGATTCCGATCGTTCCCGCAATAAAGAAACCAAAGGCAGTAAACAATCCGTCTTCAGAAGGAGAATGGATCAAACGTTTGTTTGCATAATTAACCAATGCATCTATAATTCCGCTGCCAATAAATATCAATACGGGGAACAATAACAAAGGGCCTGATCTCACGGAGTTTGTTCCATTGGGTTTTGTGGTTAGGTAAACAGAGGCAAGTGCTAATACAATCCCGATTATTTTTAGTGGAGTAATTTTATCTCCATACAGCATAAAGGCAAGAATGACCGGAACAACCACACTCATTTTATTTGCAACCGTTGCAACCGAGATGTTTATCTTTTGAGCGGTTTGCGAAATCAGATAAAACACACAAATAAATAAAGCACCCAACATGGCACTTACCGGAAAAAAATCTGCTTTCACAACTTCACTGAGAGTAAACGGGACTCCGGTAAATAGCAATGCTGTAGTTCCGGCTACAAAGTAGTTTACCACAATTCCTTGTAGGGTTGGAATCTTAAACTTTTCGAATGACTTAATTATAATAAGTAAGATGACATTACACAGAATACCAATGGTAAGAAAGAGCACGATGCGATTATTTTACAATTAGCATTCCCATCAAGTCTTCAATCTCTTCCGCCTCAATAGGAATATTCGCCATCAAATCTCTTGGCGCACCTTTTTCGTTCACAAGGAAATTGTTTTCTATACGAATACCGATGTTTTCTTCACGAATATAAATTCCCGGTTCAACAGTAAATACATTTCCTGCCTGCATTGGCTCATGAAAGAAACCAACATCATGCACATCCAATCCAAGGAAGTGCGAAGTACCGTGCATGAAATATTTTTTATAAGCAGGGGAACTTGCCTTTTGATTTTTTACTTCGTCACTTTTCAGTAAGCCTAATTGAAGCAATTCTTCCGTCATTAATTCTCCAACAGCAATGTTGTATTTTTCAAATGTTTGTCCAACCGTTAGCATTGCAGCAGCAGCTTTGTGAACACGTAACACAGCATTGTAAACATCTTTCTGACGTTGAGTATATTTTCCGTTTACCGGTAATACACGTGTTAAGTCACTTGCGTAATTTGCATATTCAGCAGCAACATCCAGTAAAATTATATCACCATCTTTACAAGCTTTGTTATTCTCTACATAATGTAATACGCATGAATCGAAACCGCTTGCAATGATAGGTCCGTAGGCAAAGCCACGACTTTTGTTTATGATGAACTCATGCAATAATTCAGCTTCAATTTCGTATTCCTGAACACCGGGTTTTACAAAAGGTAATAATCTTCTGAATCCTTTTTCGGTAATGTTACAGGCTTGTTGGATCAACTCAACTTCAATGGGATTTTTTACCGAACGGATCCTATGCATGATAGGAGCACTGCGTTCAATTTTATGTAAAGGGTATTTCTCTTTTAGTTTTTTCGCTAAACGATTTTCCTGCGTTTCGGTATCAATGTATCTGCGGGTATGCTCGTTGCTGTTCAGGTAAATATTCTCCGCCTGAAAAATAAAAGTGGGAAGTAATTTTTCGAAATCACTTGTCCAGTAAATATGATCTATACCACTTATCGCTTTCGCCTCTTCTTTACTTACTTTAGCACCTTCCCATATTGCAATAAGTTCACTGGTTTCTTTAATAAAAAGAACTTCTTTGTGTTTACCGTCTTTTACATCCGGGAAAATAAACAACATAGTATCTTCCTGATCAATCCCTGTTAAATATAAAAGGTCAGCGTTCTGACGAAATCCCATTGCACCATCAGCATTAGTTGGTAAAATATCGTTAGAAGTAAAAATGGCAATAGAACCCGGTTTCAACTGTTTCGCGAAATTTTTGCGGTTCTCTATATAAAGTTTGTTATCGATCTTGTTATAACGCATGATTTTTTATTTTGTGTAAAGATAATAAAAAAGATTTTTTAACACAGAGCCCTCAGAGTTTAAGGAGTAGCACAGAGTTTTTTAATTTTAACAATAACAGTTTTGTGAGTTGCACAAAGCAAGTCAATTTTTAACCATGCATCGGCAAGCTCAGCAACCATATAAGGCATGTAAGGACATTTAAGTTTAGTATTCTTATATGAGCTTATATGCCTTATATGGTTTATTGAAAATTTCTCAAAAAACTCCCTGTCTGAAAGAGTCGGGCAACTGTGGAACTCATTTTCTTAATGAGCTTCGTGTTAAAACTATTCATCGAAAATCATCTATAAAATCGTAAATAATAATAACTTTGCGCCCGCAAATGAGCCCTAAAGCAGAAATACCGGTTGAACAAATTTCTTACTCGAAAATTTCGGCCTTTATAAAACTAACAAAAATGCAACTTTCGCTGTTGGTGGTTTTTTCTGCAGTAATTAGCTATTTCACTATTAATTTAAAGAGTTTCGACTGGCAACATATTGTAGCACTCTCTGCAGGAGGTTTTTTAGTTACAGCCTGTGCTAATTCATACAATCAGGTAATTGAGAAAAAGCTGGATAAGTTGATGAAGCGTACTCAAAAACGTCCATTACCATTAGAAATTCTTAGTCCTTCAGAAGCTATTATTTTTGCCAGTACTTGCGGTGTTATTGGTTGCTGGCTTATTTTTCAATATACCAATGACCTTTGTGGAATCCTTAGTATTGCTTCAATAGCGCTTTATGCTTTGGTTTATACTCCTCTAAAAAGACTCTCTCCATTTTCTGTATTTGTAGGTGCAATTCCAGGAGCTTTGCCAACATTAATAGGTGCTTTGGCAGGTGAAGAGGGTTTTGGTAAATTAAGTATGTACCCGATATTACTTTATTGTATTCAGTTTTTCTGGCAATTTCCACATTTTTGGGCAATAGCCTGGGTAAGTCACGATGATTATCAAAGGGCAGGATTCTTTATGCTCCCGTCAATGGGTGGACGTGATGCCAGCAGCCGTTTTCAGATACTTATTTATACATTGTTCCTCATTCCTATCAGTTTAACACCTTATTTATTTGGTTTTGCTGGTATTTGGGGTAGCGTGGTAGTATTACTTTTTGGGTTAAATTTTCTTTTTCAGGCATATAAATTATATAAGGATGGTAGCATACAATCTGCACGCAGGCTGATGTTCGGCTCCTTCTATTATTTGCCTATTGTACAATTAGCATTAATGACAGGATATTAAAATGGTTATAGTTATGCACAATAAACAATAATAAAAATGGGCATGATGTATAGCATAGACCTTTAGAAAAATAAAAAAACATATGAACACAGCAACTATTAAATCAGACGAACAAAGAGTTCACGAAAAAGCGCGTAAGTCGCTACTGTATTGGGCAATGGGCAGCATGTTCATATTCTTTTCAGGATTTTGCAGCGCTTATATAGTAATGATGGGCAACGGAAACTGGCTTGTTTTTGAGTTACCGGATATGTTTTATTTGTCTACAGCAGTGATTGTAGCGAGCAGTTTAACTTTGTACTTAGCTCAAAATGCCGTAAAGAAAGATAATTTCAAAATGGTTACTTTGGGTTTGGCTCTTACATTTATATTAGGATTAATATTTTGTTTCCTGCAATTTCAAGCCTGGGCTTATCTTATTTCCAACAACATTTTTTTCGTTGGAGGCAACGTTGCAAGCTCAATTTTATATGTAATTACGTTTTTACACTTCATACATATCGTTTTTGGCCTGATTGCATTGTTAATATCTCTGATAAAAGCAAGCAGACATCGCTACACTTCCAGTAATTACTTGGGTTTGAGCCTGACCTCAATTTTTTGGCATTTTCTTGATATTTTATGGGTGGGATTATTTCTTTTTTTAACATATAATCGTTAAACTTGCAGTCGTAATTTAGTATAACAATTTTTAACACAGTTTATGGGGCACGCAGTCGCAGAATTTGATCAAAAAAAGGCTTGGGATGGTGGACAATCACCTTTCAGAATGAGCTACGGAAAACTAATGATGTGGTTTTTCCTTGTTTCCGATGCATTAACATTTTCAGGATTACTTTGCGCGTACGGTTTTGTACGTCACAAGTATTCTGATGCATGGCCTGCAGCAGAGGATGTATTTACTCACTTCCCGGGAACACACGCACATTTGCCGTTGTTCTACGTGGGTTTAATGACCTTTATCCTCATTATGTCGTCGGTAACTATGGTATTGGCGGTAGAAGCAGGGCACAGAAATAATAAACGCGGTGTTATCATCTGGATGTTGTTAACCATCATTGGTGGTTTTATGTTCGTTGGTTCACAGGCATGGGAGTGGTATAACTTTATTGTTGGTACTCCTGAAGGTGCTTTAAGGCAGGTTTGGGACATTGACGCCGGTAAATATGTTACTCAGGTATTTCACGGAGCCAATATGACGGTAAATGAATACGGTCCTGCGCAGTTCGCGAACTTCTTTTTCTTTATTACAGGTTTCCACGGTTTCCACGTGTTTTCAGGAGTAATGATCAATTGCGTTATTTTCATCAACGTATTGGCAGGCACTTATGAAAGAAGAGGTCATTATGAAATGATTGAGAAGGTAGGTTTATATTGGCATTTCGTAGATTTAGTTTGGGTATTCGTATTTACCTTCTTCTATCTACTATAAAAGGATTATTCAAAAAATATTAACCCGTCTGCTTCCGGGCAGGCATTATAAAACAGAACAGTATGAGTATGGAATTTCACGATGATTATCCACAGTACGAAACAATGTATCACCACACTGAAGAAGAAGGCAAGAAAAAACGCCGTAAACTTTGGAATGTGTTTTGGATCATGCTTGCCATCACAATGGTTGAACTTTTTGTAGGTTTTAATGCAACAAAATGGGGATTAACAGGAGGTGCATTGCTTAAATGGGGATTCATTATTTTAACCCTTGCAAAAGCAGGTTTCATTGTATTAAAATTTATGCATTTAGGTGACGAAGAAAAGGGAATGAAATACACTATTTTATTGCCTTATTCAATGTTTATCGGATACTTGATCTTCATTGTTTTGGTTGAAGGAACTTATTGCGGGTATCCAGAGAACAAAACCAAATTGAACCCGATCTTTATGGATCAAAAAGTTCAGAACAATGCTAAACATGGCCGTCAGTACATTAACGAATCGCATGGTTTAAAAATGTCTGATGGATCTGTGCCTTCAGCGGTAGTTGAAGAAACAAAAACAGAAGAGGGCCACCATTAAAAGTATAAGAATTTAATAAGGAACCCTGTCAGCAATGATGGGGTTTTTTGTTACTCAATTTTCAACCATAATCAGCAAACTAGGCAACCATGTTAGGCATATAAGGACATATAAGTTTTGTATTCATTGAAATATTTGAAATTAGTTTCCTAATGGAAACCCTTCTATGAACTTATATGCCTTATATGGTTCAGTAAATTCCGCATATATTTCTATCTTTATAACAATAAAAACTTCTTAGTATGAAAAAAATTGGAATCATTGGCTCAGGAGCAGTAGCTAAAGTTTTAGCTGCAGGCTTTATAAAATACGGATACGAAGTAATGTTGGGTACCAGAACTATTTCAAAACTTAGTGATTGGCAAACACAAAACCCAACCGCTAAAGTAGGAAGCTTTGTAGAAGCAGCTGCGTTTGGAGATATTTTAGTATTGTCGGTAAAAGGTTTAATAGCTAAGGAAGTTTTACAAACAATAGGGAAAAATAACCTTCAGGGTAAAACCATTATTGATACTACCAATCCAATTTCAAGCGAAGAGGCAGTAAACGGGGTTTTGAATTATTTTACGGATATTAATTTTTCTTTACTGGAAGAATTACAAGCCGCTGAACCGGAGGCAAACTTTGTAAAATGTTTTAATAGTGTGGGCAGCGCCTTTATGGTGAATCCTGATTTCGGTGGAGAAAAACCAAGCATGTTTATTTGTGGAAACAATGATGCTGCAAAACAACATGTAAACGATATTCTCGATAAATTTGGTTGGGAAGTAGAAGACATGGGTAAAGCAGAAGGAGCAAGAGCTATTGAGCCCTTATGTATGCTTTGGTGCATACCCGGCTTTCGCGAAAACCGATGGTCACATGCTTTTAAGTTGCTGAAGAAGTAAATGACAGTTGAAATAGAACATAAATATTTTGGTGAAACACGATCTCTAGAAAGAAATAATTCTTGAGGAAAATGGTGAGTTTAACCGGCAATATAAGATTTTGTCTATAAGTAAAATGTAAAAAGGAGAGCCTAAGCTCTCCTTCCTTTATTTGCAGCACTGGCATCCGCAAGTACATCCGCTTCCTGAGCAATTTGTCCCGCAGCTGCATGAATTACAATTACACTTGGTGTTACCGCAATTACATTTTTCATTTTGAGTTTTCATTTGTTTTATTTTTTTGGTTAAACAATTATTACACTACAAAAGTACGATGTGCACAGGGCAAAGCCTGTACAAGCAATTGTGGAGAATGTATATAATTTTTGGATTAAAGTTTATCGAGAGCAGTTCGGCGCGATGCCCCTACTTTTTTGAAGTAAGAAGGAGTAAGTCCGGTGATCTTTTTGAATTGTGCAGATAAATGATGCACACTGCTATAACCTAATCGATCGGCAATTTCACTGAGTGATAGTTGGTCGTAAACCAATAACTCTTTAGCCCTCTCTATTCTCTGTAAAATAAAATACTGCTCAATGGTAGTACCTTCTGCTGAAGAAAACAAATTGCTCAGGTACGAATAATCGTAATCCAATGCCTCACTGATATGATCAGAAAGGTTCACTCTTTTTTCTTTTTCAAGTTCAGAACAATAATTGAGTACTTGTTTTTTTATTTTGTCAATAAGGACATTGGCTCTGTTATTGATGATCTCGAAGCCTGATTTAGTTAACCCTGCTTCAAACGCTTTCATTTTTTTCTCAGGAATATCACTCTGTAGGTCAATCTCTCCCAAACGAACTTCTCCATGCTTAATGCCAATATCATCAGCAATGGATTCAACCACACTTATGCAACGCTGACAAACCATGTTTTTTATATGCAGTTTATGTTCTTTCATTAGTGGATTTTAAACGCTACCGATTTCACAGTTGTAATTTCTTTAAAATAGTATTGAGTAAAGTTAGCCAAAAGCTTTGAAAAATTCCTGTCTCTTTTTAAGTTTTAACTTCCGGGTAGCTGTAAAAAAAGTATATTTAAACTATAAATACTTTAGCATGAAATTAATAATTTTTGTGATCATCTTAATAGCATTGCACCTATGTACTTCTTGCACTCAAAAACCAAAAAACGGGAAGTGGGAAATAAAAACAAATTTGGTAAACGGTACAATTAAAGCAGATGGAACAGACCTAGGGAGACATTGCGGTGGTTATATAGAAAGGACTGAAGACGGATATGATGTTACTTATAATAAAGGTTGTGTAGAGTGCAGTAATTATAGAATAACTATTGACACTACTTTTTTAAGTTTTGAAGATTATACAAAAAGATACAAAGAAGGAGTTGCTATAATTGAAGAAGAAAAAACGGATAATTACTACCTTTTCTATATAAAATATATGGTTAATATAAATAATACAAGAATAGGAGGCGTCACTGTTTCTTCTGATACCGTATACTCTCAAGGCTACAAATTTCTTGTGTATAAACAAGGAAAAAGCAAAAACTATATTTTAGAGGGGAATAATGAAAGTTATTCAGCTTCTCCACCTATTGCAGACAAAGAAACCGCAATGACGGCCTTAGGTATTGCGCAGTCTTTTGAGCCTGCAGATTAAATGAGTTTTTTCAGTTTATGTTCTTTCATTAGTGGATCTTAAAGGCAACAGACTTAACTGTATTCACTCCATTACTTTTAACAAGCATCTTTTTCCCTTCTTCCAATTCAAAAACTTCTTTCATGTTACGGATCTTTCCAATTGGAACATCATGCTGCATGCATAGTTTGAAGAGTTTGCCAAAGGTATGTTTCGCCAGTTCAGTTTGTAAAATGTTATAAAGTTTCTTTCTGTTTTTAATTCGCAATTGATTATTCGAAAAAAGTTTTTTGTCAATTGTGTTTTCCAATTTCAGAATAGAAAGTAAGTGATCGAATTGCTTGTCGCTTCCAATAGCAAAAGTGATCAGGTGTTTGTCTTTGGTTTTAAAGATCTCACCATAAGGAGCAATGTTTGGATGTAATGATCCGGATGCTTTCGGTAAATGCCCTGCCACTAACCAGTTCGTAGCCTGGTTAACTAATGATGCTACCGCACTGTCGAATAAGGAAACAGAAATTTTAGAACCTTTTCCTGTTTGTTGTTTTTTGAGAAGTGCAATTAAAACAGCTTCTTTCAATTGATGAGCAGCCAATACATCTATTAAAGCAACCGGCATTTTTAACGGATCTGAATTTTCTTCTCCATTCATTGCCATAAAGCCACTCTCGGCTTGTAAGATCAAATCGTATGCAGTACGTGATGAATCTTCACCAAAACCGTTGATAGAGGCGTAAATTAAGCCGGGATTTGTTTTTTGTAAATCCTTATAGCTAAGTTTCAGTTTTACATCATCGCCTTTTTTGTAATTGGTAATTACTATATCTGCATCCGAAATTTCTTTAATGCAACGAGCATGATCTTTAGGATCTGACAAATCTAAAAACAAATGTTTTTTACCTGCGTTAACCGAATAAAAGTAGGCCGATTCTTTTTTGTTTTTATCCTCCGAGGGCAGTTTCCAGCTTCGGGTAACATCGCCTCCGGCTCTTTTGTTTTCGATCTTAAGAACCTTTGCTCCAAGCTCAGCGAAAAACAAACCTGCCGATGGTCCTGCCAAAACAGAGGCTAATTCTACTACTTTGAGATGTGTAAAAGGTTTAAACATAATTTGTTTAGGATGTTTGCATTTGCTGTTTAAATACAATTTCAATAAACTCGGCCGGATGGGTAACGGCTACTAATATGGTAACATTCATATAATCATCCAAAATATCATTGGCACTCATTGTACTGCCCAGTCCAACAGAAACGCTAAATGCTTCTTCGGGTTTTGCACCGGCAAGTGCACCTTGTTTCCATATACCGGTGAGAAAATTTTCAATTTCACTTTTTAAACTAAACCAGGTATTGGCATCATTTGGTTGAAATACGTATGTGCTTGCTGCAAGTTTAACCGATTGCTCAATCATAATTAATGTCCTTCGCACACTAATATACCTCCAATCCTGGTTATTGCCATCAAGTGTGCGTGCGCCCCATACCAATATTCCCATACCATTAAATGACCTTATAGCGTTTACTGATTTTCCTGTTACAGCATCAACGTTCATCGTACTTTGCAAATCATCATCAATAGTAAGAACAGCAGATCGAACAGCATTAAGCGCAATATTTGCGGGTGCTTTCCAAACTCCCTGAGAACCATCCACAGTAGTAATACATCCTGCAATAGCCGGAGTAACCGGCAGACAATTAACTTTAGCTAATACGGCTTGCATCAATAAATTATAGTTGGCACTAATTGAAAGTAAAGCATTATGTGCAGCTAGTTGTGCAGCCGCAATGCGCTCTTCTTTTTGTTCTTCTGTTAGCCCGGCAAGAGAGGGAGAACTGGCGGTTGGTACCTGAGCAATAATATTGGCAACCTTGTTTACCAAAGTTGGGTCATTCGTATCTACCATCGAATCTGTAAAACCACCAATAATATTTGAAAAGTTAAACTGGTCAGAAGAAACAATATTCGTGTCAACCCAGGGATAATATGCCGCTGAATAACTCAGGAATTTAGAAGTTATTCCGCCTCTTAGCTGACCAATTGGATCCAATGAATTACCATTTGCATCGAAGGTAGTTTGCATTTTCGCAAAAGTAATTGGATCAGTTATCAGGTTACCGCCATAAGCATCCATCAATGTTATTCTGCTTTGTACATCACCACAATGATTTAAGCAATCATTCATTAATGTATAATAGTCGGTTGATGTGTTAAAAAGTAGGGCATCCGGAATAAGAATCATTGTAGGATCCTGTTGGTTCTTTAATACAGAAAAAACATCGCCCGATACTTCTCCACTTAGGGTTTGAAAGTTCGCTAAATTCGAGCCATTAACACCTTCCTTTTCATAAGTGCCTATCGACATTATAAAACAATCGCCCCCTCCATTTTGAAAGAACAATTGCATACTATTGTACATATAAAACATCCCCTTGCTTTGAGGTGTGATAGTGTAGGGTATATTGTTTAATGTTACATCAATTGATTGAGTTGAGTTAGAAGGTGCAATTTTATTGATATTAAACATGGTGTTTGGTCCATAGCCGAAAAATGAATTGTATTCCGCCAAACATGTAATTCGCACCACTTGATTTTGTAAGGACTTTCCTTGAAAATCAGCTTTTTGGGTATAACCAATAAAAACGGGTAAAGAAGTAGCAACTTCAACTATTGAATTAGGAAATGCATTTAGTTCATTAATATAAACTCCGGGAGTTGCGCGTTGTTCTTCCATAATAATTGGTTTTAGAGGTTGAAAAATGAGAGAATATGTTGGACTTTAGCTTATACTTTACATTAAAACGATTTTATTTTTGTGTGATTGCAGCTGTTATGCTACGCCGAAGATATAATTTATTGACCTAAACTCAAATTTCAACTTAAAAAAGTTAAATAACTCATAATCAATGCCTTTTTTGATTATTTACAAGAATAGTTTTAAATTGTTCTTTTTCGATTTTTTCACATCTATTTTACCCAACAATCTATATATTCGTAATCTAAATAACAACGCCTTATGACCCAGACCTTGCCAAAAAAGAAAAAGAGCATTTTCAGAAGAATATTGAAGTGGACAGGTATAACCTTTCTTCTTCTGTTGATTGCGATAATTATTTTGCCTATTATTTTTAAGGATAAGATTATCCAGGCAGTTAAGGATGAAGCTAACAAAAGCCTGAACGCAAAAGTTGATTTTGGTGAATTTGACATTTCCCTCTTTTCTTCTTTTCCTGATTTCAGGTTTAAGATCGATAGCGTTAGTGTAATTGGAGTAGGGGAGTTTGAAAAAGACACACTGGCATACATCAAACAAACAAGTTTGGATGTGAACCTGATGAGTGTGATTAAAGGAGAACAATATAAGATTAAAGAAGTTACTTTAGATCAGCCCTATTTTTATGGTAAAGTATTAAGTACCGGAAAAGCAAACTGGGATATAACAAAAGAAGATACAGCAGCAGTTACACCTGAAGCAGCCGATACAGCAGCCACAAAGTTTGCATTAAAACTTTCGAAGTTAGAGATAAAAAATGCCACCATTCGTTACGATGATGCTACAATGGGTATGGTGAGCCGTTTGGATAGTTTCAATTTTTTAATGAACGGAGATTTTACTCAGGATATTTTTCAGATGGATATTGTTTCCGATATAGCTAAGATGAATTTTAGTTATGGAGGAATTCCTTATGCTAAAAACATGAATGTGAAAATGAAGATCACTATGGATATGGATATGCCCAATATGAAATTCACTTTCAAGGAAAATGAGTTTAATCTAAATGATCTTGGCTTGGGCTTGGATGGCTGGTTAGCAATGCCAAAAGAGGATATTGATATGGACGTGAAGTTCCTTTGCAAACAAACGGAGTTCAAATCGTTATTATCATTGGTCCCTGCGGTTTATGCAAAAGATTTTGCTTCTGTGAAAACGGCTGGTAAATTAGCATTGAATGGTTTTGCAAAAGGAACTTATAATGATAAAACCCTGCCGGCATTTGGAATTCATTTAGAAGTGGCTGATGCGATGTTTAAATATCCTTCTCTACCGAAATCAGTAAATAATATTCAGATCAACCTGGATGTTAACAGCCCTAGTAGTGACATGGATAAGATGGTAATTGACCTGAATAAATTCCACATGGAAATGGCAGGTAATCCTGTTGATATGAGGATGAACGTAAAAACTGTTATGTCTGATCCTGCAATTAACGGAATGGTGAAAGGAAAAATAGTATTGGCAAGTGTAAAGGAATTTGTTCCATTGGAAAAGGGAGATGAATTAAATGGAACAATTAATATGGATGTTGACTTAAATGGTCGTATGTCGATGATAGAACAGGAAAAATACGATGAGTTTAAAGCAGCAGGTTTTGTGGAGATAGATAAAATGAATTACAAAACGGCTACACTTCCTTATGATATTATGATCAATGCAATGCGTTTGAACTTTACACCTAAGTACGTTGAGTTAGCGAACTTCGATTCAAAAATGGGAAGATCAGATATAAAGATGAACGGAAAGATCGAAGACTTTATGCAGTACGTTTTTAAAGATTCATTAATTAAAGGAGCCTTCGCGCTTAATTCAAATTTAATGGATCTCAATGAGTTGATGGGACCAAGTGATACAACAGCGGCAGCTCCGGCAGCAGCAGATACAGCGGCAATGGCGGTGATCGAAGTTCCAAAGAATATTGATTTTGTGTTAAATTCTTCTATTGGAAAAATAATCTATGATAAACTGGAAATTGCAAATGTAGCCGGAGGTATAATTGTTCGTAATTCGCGAGTAAGTATGGATAAACTGAAAATGGATTTGTTGGATGGTAACATGATGATGTCGGGGTATTATGATACAAAAAACACCCGTAAACCTGCCATTAATTTCGATCTTAACATTACTAATTTTGATATTCAAAAATCTTTTAATGCGTTTAACACGGTTCAAAAAATGGCACCAATTGGTCAGTACGCAAAAGGTAAATTCTCAACTACATTAAATAATTTGGTAGGTACATTGAACGAAAAAATGGAACCTGACATGAATTCTTTAACAGGAAAAGGAAGTTTTAAAACGAATGCAGTAGTTGTAGAAGGTTTTGAACCTTTTGTGAAATTGGGTGAAGCATTAAAAATGGAAAAGTTGAAGAAGATGGATTTCAAAGACGTGAACTTCACTTACAAATTTGTTGATGGCCGCGTTCATATTGAGCCATTTAAAACGAAAATTCAAAATGTGGCTGCAGAAATTACAGGAAGTACAGGATTCGATCAAACCATCGATTACAAATGGGACATGGAAATTCCAACAAAAGATCTTGGAACCCAAGCTAATTCTGTTATGCAAGGTTTAATTGGAAAAGCCAATGCAGCAACCGGGCAAAATGTCGCTGTTCCCGATAAAATCAAAGCAACTGCTTTAATCGGCGGTACTGCAACCAAACCTGTAATTAAAACGGGAATGAAGGATGCCATGAAAGATGTGAAGAATGAAGTAAAAGAGCAGGTAAAAGAATTGATTGAAGAGAAAAAACAGGAAATAATTGCCGATGTAAAAGGAAAAGCGAAGGAAGAAGCAGATAAGATCCTGGCTGATGCGCAAAAACAAGCTGATAATCTTAAAGCAGAGGCAGCAAAAACTGCAGAGCAAATCAGAACAGAAGGTAATAAACAAGCCGACGAATTACAGAATAAAGGTGGAAACCCAATTGAGAAAATCGCGAACAAAAAACTAGCCGAAAAATTGAGGAAAGAAACTGAAGCCAAAGCTCAAAAGGTAACGGATGAAGCAAATTCAAAAGCGGATAAAATAATGGCAGAAGCAAAAATCAAAGCTGACGAAAAATTAAAGTAATTTAAGAAAACAAAAAAGAGTATGAAAATTAATAAAATCATAATCGTTTCGGCGGTGCTACTGGCAGCATGTACTTCAACAAAAAAATCAGCAGATACAGCCAAGGTTAATGAAGCACCCGCTGCTGTTGCGGCCCTTTCTCCGGCGCTTGCAAAAGCGGCAGGAACACGTTACCCGGGTGTTGCCCACACTGATATTATGGAAGGCGAAAAACTATACACCGGAAAATGCGGAAAATGCCATGGATTACCTGCTGTAACTGACAGAACAGAAGAAAAATGGCCAGGAACTATCAGTTGGATGGCTCCAAAAGCTCATTTAGATGATGTGCAGAAGGATAAAGTATTAAAATATGTACTTTGTGCCCGTGATGTAGCCACAAAAAAATAGATTTAAGATTATTTAAGATTTAACAAATTGAATCCTTTGTGTATATTTGTTCGTTGTGAAGATTTTTAGGAACATACTCATATTGTATTTGTGCTTCAATTTATTTGGAGGCAATTTGGTATCCTATGTTTATAAAATCCAAAATTCATTCACCACGGCAAATATGTCTGAAGAGGAAGATGCAAGTTCTGCGGAAGGAAAAGAGGGTTTTGGTTCAAAAGAGGAAAAGCTTCATAACAGCCCATTTGAGTTTACTGCCGTCTTAATTCACCTTAAAAGTGAAGAAATAAATGTTTTATCAGACGGGAAGACCATTAATCATTCTTTTGAGATAAACTCTCCACCTCCAAATTGTTAATGTAATTGCGATTACCTTTTAGTTAATAGGCTAATTGGTTTTGTGTTTAATTCATTAACAATTAATAATATGTTTAAAAATATAGGTGCAGATCTAAAGGCAGGTCTGGTAGTTTTCTTGGTTGCCTTGCCACTTTGTTTAGGAATATCAGTTGCTCAGGGAGTTAATCCATTGGCAGGTCTTATAGCCGGAATTGTAGGTGGGATTGTAGTCTCAATAATAAGTGGGTCAAATTTAAGTGTAAGTGGCCCGGCTGCGGGTTTAACAGCTACTGTTTTAGCTGCATTATTTCCCGAAAAATTCGGATTAAATATTCCCGCTTTAACTTTCGATGGTTTTTTACTTGCGGTAATGATTGCCGGAGGCTTTCAGATTCTTTTGGGGGTTTTAAAAGCAGGAATTATCGGACATTATATACCTGTTTCGGTTATTAAAGGAATGTTATCCGGTATTGGGATCATTTTAGTTGTAAAACAAATTCCGCATCTTTTTGGCTATGATAACGATCCCGAGGGTGATTTTCAGTTTATACAAATGGATGGTGAAAACTCATTTACAGAGTTAGTTCACATGCTAAATTACATTAGCCCTGGAACAGCAGCAGTAGGTGTTTTTTGTATCCTATTGCTAATGTTCTGGAATTCTAGGCTGGTTAAGAAAAACAAAATTTTGAGTTTGTTTCCCGGGCCTTTGGTAGTAGTTATTGCGGGTGTTTTACTTAATACACTATTAAAAAACATTGCTCCAAATTTTTCAGTTCAGCCTCAACATTTGGTTGATATGCCTGATCTGAGCACCTGGGAAAAATTAAAAGGTAATATGCATTTCCCCGATTTTTCCATGATAAAAGAGTTGCATGTTTGGGGTGTAGGACTTACCCTTGGACTAATAGCTAGTATAGAGTCATTATTGGGAGTTGAGGCAGTTGATAAATTAGATCCCGACTTTAATACTACACCTACAAACAGGGAATTAGTTGCACAGGGTGTGGGAAACATGGTTAGTGGTTTTATCGGAGGTATTCCAATAACATCAGTTATTGTAAGAAGTGCTGCCAATGTAAATGCCGGGGCTAAAACCAAATTTGCTTCTATTTTTCATGGAGTATTAATTTTGGTTTCTGTTTTTTTAATACCATTTGCATTGGAACTTATTCCATTATCGGCACTTGCGGCAATTCTGATTTTAACCGGGTGGAAACTTGCAAAACCAACATCCAATAATATAAAAACATTTTTCGCGTCTTTGCGTTGGTTGATTTCGAAAATGGGAGTTACCATTAAAGACAAAGAAAAAAATTCCGAAATACTGAGAGAAGGTGTTGCTCAACTTTTGCCGTTTGCCGTTACTTTGATGGTGATGTTATTTACAGATCTGTTAAAAGGTGTTGCAGCAGGCTTATTCGTTGGGATCATCTTTATTTTAAGGCAAAATTTTAAAGACCCATTCAGGTTACTTTCAGATACTATTGAGGGACAGAAACATTATTTTATACGCTTGCAGCAAAACGTAACTTTCATAAACAAAGGAAAATTCCTTGAATTTTTTCATTCGGTTGAACCGGGAGCAAAAGTAGTGATTGATGGCGGAAGGAGTACATTTATCGACAGAGACGTACTGGAAGCAATAACAGAGTTTAAACAGTCTTCAAAAATGAAAAACATAGATGTTATTCTTGAAGGAATTGAAGAAGTAGAAATATTAAGTCAACACTAAAAAAATTAAATAGAAATGGACGAATCATATAGAAAATTAATAGACGGAAATAGGAGATATGCTTTAGAAAAAAGATACGATGACCCTGAGTATTTTAAAAAAATGTCGATAGGACAAACTCCGGAATACCTCTGGATTGGATGCAGTGATAGCCGTGTACCGGCAAATGAAATTACAGGCACACAAAGTGGAGAAGTTTTTGTCCACAGGAATATTGCTAACCTTGTTATTCAAACGGATTTTAATGCATTGAGTGTAATTGCTTATGCTGTTGATGTTTTAAAAGTAAAGCATATTATTGTTTGTGGCCATTATGGCTGTGGTGGAGTGAGGGCTGCAATGACAAGTAATACTCATGGGTTTGTAGATAACTGGCTTTCTAATATCAAAGAGGTTTATAATAAACATGCGGCTGAATTGGATCTGATCGAAGATTTTGATAAAAGATCGGACCGGTTAACTGAACTAAACGTTATTGAGCAGGTAAAAAATCTGAGTAAGAGCAAAGTGATTCAAAAGGCTTGGAGAGACAGGAGTTTGCTGGTTCATGGCTGGGTTTATGGTTTGAATAGCGGACTTATAAAAGATTTGAATGTTATGCATGAAGATAAAATGGATATTGAACCCGTTTTTAGATATAATGTATAAAGATGTTACATAAGGATTCGGATTACTGAACAGTAAGTTAAACGCTCCGATATTCGGAGCGTTTTTTTTATGTAACTGAAGTTTGTTGGTGCCGCTTTAGTTGTAAACAAAATAAAATAATTACAGTTTAATTAAATTTTTCAACCGGTTTTACTTTCCTCATCATTAACCTCCTGCATAAGCCTTATAACTTCAGTATCATCAACCTGTGAAAAATCATCATAAAATTGTCCCACACTCTGAAAATTTTCAGGGACATAAAGACAAATCAATTCATCTACATATTGGGAAAGTTTGCGAACCGTTGAAGAGGGTGCTACAGGAACAGCAACAATAATTTCTTTAGGCTTACTTTTTCTCAGGGAATCTATTGTTGCAAGAATTGTATTTCCTGTTGCTATTCCATCATCGACAATAATAACAGTTTTATTTGTAAAATCGGTTGGTGCCCTGTTTCCCGTATATAGCTTTGATTTTTCATGCAATACTTTTAATAAACGATCCGCTTCCTTTTGTATATACTCCATAGAGACATCAGTTACATTCTCATCTACGTATATTCCGCTTAAAGAAACCGAGCCAATAGCATATTCAGGATTTCGTGGATGACCTATTTTTTTCGAAAGAATCAGGTCCAAAGGAAGGTTTAGATCTTTTGCTACAACGTAACCAACCGGCACTCCACCTCTTGGAACCGCCAGAACAATTCCATTCGTGTTTTTGTACTTTTCTAATTCCTTTGTAAGCAATGTGGCTGCCTGGTATCGGTCTTTAAACATAATAATAGTATTAAAGCATTAATATTTATTTTATTTCAAATAAAGGCTGAACCAACTTGTTGCAACCAAAGCTACCTCTTTTAATTTTCCGGGTTCTTCAAATAAATGAGTTGCACCCGGGATTATTTCCAGTCTCTTTGGACAATTAAGCAGTTCAAATACCTCTTGGTTTAAATTAAGCACTTCAGTATCCTGTTCACCAACAATCAAAAGGGTTGGAGCTTTAACTTCACTTATGAGATCTGCTGCTAAATCAGGTCGTCCACCTCTTGAAACTATTGCACTGATTATATTCGGTAAGAATGCTGCTGCCCTCACAGCTGAAGCGGCTCCAGTACTCGCTCCAAAATATCCTATTTTAAAAGCACTACATTCGGGCTGTTTTTTCACAAACGTTGTTACTTCAACAAGGCGTTGAGTTAGTAATTCAATGTTGAACCTGTTAGGATAAAATTCATCTTCTTCCGCCGTCAAAAGATCAAACAAAAGGGTACTTATATTGTTTTCATGTAATTCTTTCGCCACAAACTTATTTCTTGAGCTAAACCGACTGCTTCCACTTCCGTGAGAAAAAATGACTATGCACGAAGAACCATGGGGAATAGTTAATTCTCCTTCCAGCTTTATGTCCCCTATTCGGATTGAAATATTTTTAGCACATACAGTTCTCATTGTTTCTGGTTATTTTTTGCATTTTCCGAGTTGTTTTGTGCCCGGTATATACAAGTGCTTTGTACAAAGTTACGGTTGAAGATAGTAGTGTTTTATGAAAACGGTCAGTTGTCTGAGTGAGTAATATCATTTATTCCTTTTGTTTTTAGTTGTTTCTTCGTAAAACGGATTGGTATTGGTAAAGGCAATTGATGGAAATTTGATTTGTATTTTAAGTGGTTATTTCAAAATGAGTATCTAAAACTATTGTACCTATGAAAAGTGATTTTAAAATTTTTGATAAGATGATAGTGGGCGTTCAGGTTATCAATTTTGAATGGAAATTTGTTTATTTAAACGATGAAGCTGTTATACATAGTGGTTTTAGCAGGAAAGAGCTGATTGGTCATACAGCGATGGAACTGTACCCCGGAATAGAAAACACAGAACTCTTCTCGGTTCTCAGGAGTGTTATGGAAATGGGAATATCTAAAACAATGACAAACAAATTTATTTACCCTGATGGTTCAATTGCTTATTTTAATTTATATATGGAACCAATTGAAGAAGGAGTTTTAGTGCAGTCATTTGATATTACTAAGCAAAAGATTGATGAAGAAGAACTCAGAAAAACTAACCAACTATTAGAAAAGAAAAATAAAATAATAGTTGAGCAATCCGAGACTCTTAATAATTTTTTGGCAGAAAAAAACACCACTATAAAAAAAATGCAGGAAGAAAAGGAATTTGCAGAAACTCTTTTTCAGTATTCTACAGAAGGTCTTTTGCTTACTGATAAGAATGGAAATATCATTAAGATAAACTCAAATGCTGAAAAAATGTTTGGTTATGAGAAAGGTGAATTGCTTGGAAAAAAGGTGGATATGCTCATTCCTCAATACGATACTGATTTAAATGGGCAGCAGAAGGGAATAGTAGATGAAAATCTGCATTCCCAAGAAATGGGCTTAGGGATAAATTTACTTGTAAAGCGAAAAGACAATTCTGAATTTGCAGTTGAAGTTAGTTTAAGCCCATATGAAAAAAACAATGAATTATTTATAATAGTTTTTATCATTGACATTACTGTAAGAAAGCAAAATGAAGACGATATTAAAAGGAGAAAAAAAGAGCTCAGAGAAACTAATCAACTATTAGAAAAACAAGCAGAATCTCTCAGCAGGTCACTGGAGGAAAAGAATATTCTTATCAGAGAAATTCATCACAGAGTTAAAAATAACCTTCAAATCATCATTAGCCTTTTGCGTTTGCAATCGGAACAATTTAAAGATGAATCTATAAAATTAATAATTAAGTCTTTTGAAAGCAAAATCAGTACCATGGCTTTGGTTCATCATTTGTTATATGCAGAAGGTAGTTTAGTATCGCTTGATGTATCTGATTTTGTAACTAATTTCTGTCACTACATTATGGATATGTACAAGATTAAAAATGTTCAATTAGAAACTGATGTGGATTTGGTTGATGAAAATGTAAATATTGATACTGCAATTACTTTTGGGTTATTGCTGAATGAAATATTCACAAATGCGATCAAATATGGACAGGCGGAAGAAGAACCGAGTAGAATTTTGTTACAGTTGAGGGATGATGGGGAAAATAACTATTTTTTGAGACTTGAAGATAATGGTAAAGGAATTCCTAATGAAATTTTGAAAACTAAAAAATCGTTTCTTGGTCTAAATTTGATAGAAGATCTTGTTGATCAGCTAGAAGGAGAATGTATTACAACTTCAGATAGTAATGGTACTCATTATGACATTAAATTCAGGGAAATTAATAAGGAAAAATATGTAGTCCAAAAGCGAGTGTGAGAATGAGTGGAAGGTACGTCCTAAAAAATAATTCTGAAAAGTAAGCGCATTTAATAGTTAACGGGGAAAATTGGCAATAGTAAAAGTTCTGACCGGCATTTTGTTACATACATATTTCTTGGGATCAGAAAGAGGTGTTGAGTCATAGGAAAATTGGAGTGTGTTCTGTGACGGAATGCCACATGTGACGTAAGTCAATTGTTTTAGGGGAATTAATCATTTTCTTTCACTTACCAGAGTAATAAATTTGTATTGATTATTAAACATACATAAAATGAAAAAGCTGCTTTTATTTTTTTTGGTATTGGTTTTTGTAAAAGGTTATTCTCAGGATAAAACTTTGGCTGATCTAAATGATTTGGTATCCAGAGATTCTTCATCTGTTTTATTACTTTTTAGTTATCCGGATTCTATTCGAAATGATATTCTGATAGTGTCAACATACCCGCAAGGCCTTGTAAAAATGGAAGAGATACAAAAAAAGTCAAGTGAATCATTCAGGAATGTTACTACAAAGTATAACCGGAATAAACAAAAGAAATTATGGGAAATAACACGTTACCCCGAACTTGTTGCTTTGCTTATAAAGAACAAGGATAAAAGCAAAAGTGAATTAAAGGATTTATTAAAAAACTACCCTGACGATGTGAGCAAGGCTGCCATTGAATTTGTAAAAAATGATCCGGAAATGTTGGTTGAGATGGAAGGCATTCGCACCGGTTTCGAAAAAAAATATACTGAAACAGTAAAAGATTTTCCTGAAGAAGTAAAAAAATCGTTTAGCACGCTTCTTCAAAAACCCGAACTTATATCTATTTTGTCGGAAGATATTAAAACCACTATTATGTTGGGTAATTTGTATAAGAGCAATCCCGAGGTGGTAAAACATGCTGCCGATTCTTTATATGTTGAAATTACAAAAGCAAACAATGCTGAATTGGAAGATTGGAAAGATGGTATAAATAAGGATGAAGAAGTTCAAAAGGAGCTGAAAAAAATTGCGGGTAAATACGAAAAAGAAGAACAGGAATATACGGATGATGTGTACTATTCTAAAAAATATGATATAAACATATATACCATTATGCCCTATCCTTATTGGGCAGGCTACCCATATTGGTATGAAAGACCTTACTGGTATCCTTATCCGTGGTGGTATCATTCAGGTTTTTACTGGCATCCGGGCGGTACTATAATTTTCGGCGGAATGCCATCCTATTATTTTGGTTGGTGGTATTATAATCACCCGCGCTATCATTATCCGAGGACTTCAGAATATTTTCATCACCACTACGAGCAACACAGAAGATCAAATCAGGGCTTTAATAAAAGCACAAAGGAATCGCATCCACTCAAAAAAAGGTAAGCTACAATTTTGAGAAGATTTTTGTTGCGGAAATAGTTACCGTCAGGCATAAATAATTGCCCCGCCTCATTTTGTATGATATGACTCTATTTTAAAAGAGGTTTTAGGCGGGTCTATGTTTATCTTCCTAAATTTCTAATTTAAAGAAATACAGCTATTTGCAAAGAAAATGATTTTAATCATTTTTTTATATTCACCATGCGTGGTTTTTTTGTCTTACATTAGCACTAATTGATCGATTAAAGTGCTTGTTTTAACGTATTTTTTGGATCATAAGTTTTGTTCTTTCAAATAATTGTTTTTGTTTTTAAAAAAATCATCTGCGAAAAAGTTGAGAATACTCGCAACGGATTAAAAACAAATTGACCCGAATGAATTAGAGTGCTATTTTTTTAATGTGAACTACATTTTACCTAATAACATAATCACCTAAAATTACCTGCTTATGGACACAACAATTCTAATTATCGAAGACAATCAAGAGTTACGTGAGAATGCAGAAGAAATTTTACATCTCGCCAATTACAAAGTACTTAGTGCGGAGAACGGGAAAGCCGGGTTGGAACTAATCCGGAACAATAATCCTGATCTTATACTTTGTGATATTAAAATGCCTGAACTGGATGGCTATTCAGTGTTAAGAGCATTGGACAATATACCCGATAAAACGGGAATTCCATTTATTTTTATGACTGCCTGTTCGGGGAAAGCTGATTTCAGAAAAGGAATGGATTTGGGTGCCGATGACTACATCATCAAACCACTTGATGCTGAAACTATATTGAGAGTGGTGGATAAAAGACTGAAAAAGTATAATTCTATCAAAACAATGTTTGAGCACAAGTATGTTGATTTAGATGGATTGGTAGATGAGAATAAGTCGCAAAAAGGCATTAAAACATTATCGAATAACAAAATCATAAAGAAACTCAGAAAAAAAGATGTCCTTTTCTTTGAAGATAATCCGGCTAATTTTTTGTATTTAATACTATCCGGGAAAATAAAGACATCTAAATCAAACGAATTTGGAAGGGAAGTTATTATTGACATACATAGAGAAGGGGATTTTCTTGGCTATTTTTCATTACTCGAAGGGGGAAACCACAATGTTTCAGCAATAGCAATTGAAGATACTGAGGTGGAGATGATTCCCAAACAAGATTTTTACCAGGCATTATCTTCCGATAATAATATAACCTTGAAATTTGCTAAATTAATGTCGAATAAATTCTCTTCTGCTGAAGAAAAATTATTAAAAATGGCTTATGATTCAGCCAGGAAAAGGGTTGCAGAAGCTATTATTTTTGCAGCGAAAAGATACAATGATGATAAAAAGGAGGAAATATGTTTTAACCTGAACAGGGAAAATATATCTGCTCTTTCAGGCATATCTCCTGAATCGGTGAGCCGCAATTTAACCTGCTTCAAGGAGGAGGGATTGATTGAAACATATAATGGAAGCATCTTAATAAAAGATATGAAAAAGCTTGCTACACTGAAAAATTAAAATTCAGGGATTGATAACAATCATGTACGGAACAGATATATTTAGTTTCACCAAGTATTTAGAGTAGGTTATTTTTGTAAATAGATTTAAATCCGGGATGCTTTATGCTATTTTGAAAGCTCATTTGCCAGATCTAATAACGAGGTATCAATTTTATTTCGGCCGGAAGAAGCTTTCAAAAAAGAAGTGTAGGTAACTTTGTTGTTTTTTAGTCCCGATACTACATTTCGTTTTCCTGCTATAAGTGCTTTTACCGCTTCATTCCCCAACCGGCTTGCCAATAATCTGTCAAAACAACTCGGGTTTCCTCCCCTTTGGATATGCCCCAAAATGCTTGTTTTTATTTCGTAATGGTTAAACTTTACTTTTACTTTATTTGCAAGTTCCATTACACCGCCTTTAATAGCACCTTCCGCTACAACAACAATCAACGATGATTTATTTCTCTTCCACCCTGACTCTAACTTATTTATCAAATCGATTAAGTTTGTTTTACTTTCGGGTACAAGAATTGCTTCTGCTCCGGCAGAAACCCCGCAGTGCAAAGCTATAAAACCCAGGTCCCTTCCCATTACTTCTATAAAAAATAAACGATGATGTGAATCTGCGGTATCTCTTATTTTATCAATGGCTTCAAGTGCAGTATTAGTAGCAGTATCAAATCCGAT
>JAUXTT010000039.1 GCA_030684395.1 Bacteroidota bacterium
TTTGCAGCATCTTCTGCCGCTTTCTTTTTAGCTTCTGTATCTGCTTTGGCTTTTGCATCAGCATCTGCCTTAGCTTTTGCAGCTTCTTCCGCCGCTTTAGCTTTTGCATCAGCGTCAGCTTTCGCCTTAGCCTCTGCATCCATTTTTGCTTTATTTGCAGCATCTTCTGCCGCTTTCTTTTTAGCTTCTGCATCTGCTTTGGCTTTTGCATCAGCATCAGCTTTAGCTTTTGCAGCTTCTTCCGCCGCTTTAGCTTTTGCATCAGCGTCAGCTTTTGCCTTAGCATCCGCATCTGCCTTGGCTTTTGCTGCGGCTTCATCAGCGGCTTTCTTTTTAGCATCAGCGTCAGCTTTTGCCTTAGCTTCTGCTTCCGCTTTTGCTTTCGCGGCAGCTTCATCAGCTGCTTTCTTTTTAGTGTCCGCCTCTGCTTTGGCTTTTGCCTCTGCATCCGCCTTAGCTTTAGCGTCCGCCTCTGCTTTTGCCTTAGCTTCTGTTTCTGCCTTGGCTTTCGCTTCTGCTTCTGCTTTCGCTTTTGCCGCAGCTTCGTCTGCAGCCTTCTTTTTGGCTTCTGCCTCTGCTTTGGCCTTAGCATCCGCTTCTGCTTTTGCCTTAGCTTCTGCTTCTACCTTAGCTTTAGCGTCTGCTTCTACCTTAGCTTTAGCGTCTGCCTCTGCTTTTGCTTTCGCTTCTGCCTCTGCCTTAGCTTTAGCATCCGCTTCTGCTTTTGCCTTAGCTTCTGCTTCTGCCTTAGCTTTAGCGTCCGCCTCTGCTTTTGCTTTCGCTTCTGCATCTGCTTTCGCTTTTGCCGCAGCTTCGTCCGCAGCCTTCTTTTTGGCTTCTGCTTCTGCTTTCGCCTTAGCGTCTGCCTCTGCCTTAGCTTTGGCATCCGCTTCTGCTTTTGCCTTAGCTTCTGCTTCTGCCTTAGCTTTAGCGTCCGCCTCTGCTTTTGCTTTCGCTTCTGCCTCTGCTTTCGCTTTTGATGCAGCTTCGTCCGCAGCTTTTTTCTTGGCCTCCTCTTCTGCTTTCTTTTTGGCTTCTGCATCTGCTTTCGCTTTTGCCTCATCTGCCTTTAATTTTTGGACTTCTGCAATTTTATCTTTTGGAAATACTTCCTGTGGTTTTAATCCGGAAGCCTCGGTATATAAAGCAATGGCACCATCATAGTCTTTTTTTGAAAGGGCTTTTTCTCCATTTTTTAAAGCTGCCTGATAATTTTTCTCCAAATTTTTCAATCGATCAAGTGCCGCTTTTTCTGCTTCAAAAACTGACTCTTGCGCTGCTTGCATTTGTTCAAGGTATGGTTTGTCAAATTCAAATTTGTCTTTAACATTATCAAAGTAAAATTTATTCATTGGTTGGTTATACAATGAATAATCCACACCATCAATTTTTTTTCTGATTCCTACAGTAGCTTCAAATTTATTGAATGGTGCATTGGCTCTCTCAGCTGTGATACCTTTTGTTGAAACAAGAAATTTTTTAGTGATACAGCCTACTTTGCTTATTGAAATTGTAAAATCGCCATTGAGTGGAAGCTGGGCCATATATTTCCCATCTGCACTTGTTGTAATAGTATTTATTACTTTAGATCCCTGATAAATTTGAATGACTGCACCACCTGTGGGTCCGCTTTCATCCTCTATCTTACCTTCCAAACCAGCTTGATAGGGTTGGGAGAAAGAACTAAGGCAAAAAATAAGTGAAAAAAACAGAAATATGCCGGAAATAAATTTTTTCATAGGTAAGTCAAACAAGAAGTAAATTTACTAATATTGTTCGGATTGAACCAAATTTTGTACCATTTTATATGAATCTTAGTTATTGGGAATTAAAGGAATTTTTCAACAAAGCCGACCTTTGTGTTATTGGAAGTGGAATTGTTGGGCTCAATGCCGCTATAAACTATAAACAACAATTTCCAAAGCACAGGGTGGTGGTGCTTGAGCGTGGAATTTTACCGGCAGGGGCAAGCACAAAAAATGCTGGCTTCGCTTGTTTTGGAAGTGTGTCTGAGTTGCTTTCTGATATAAAATCCTCTAACGAAAAGATGGTTTGGGACACAGTTGAATTACGTTATAAAGGTTTAGCAAGATTGCGTGAAATTTTGGGTGATAAACAAATTGACTATAAAAATTGGGGTGGCTTTGAGGTTTTCGATAGTAAAATAGGATTTGAGAAATGTATGGAAGTGATTCCATATTTTAACCTGCAGGTAAAAAGTATTACGAAAAACCAATTTACATATAAGAACAATAAAAACACTATAAAAAAATCAGGTTTAGCCGGAGTAAAGTATTGTATCGAAAATTGTGAAGAGGGGCAGATTGATACCGGAAAAATGATGAGAAATTTGCTTGCACTAGCGTACAGTAAAGATATTAGTGTTTTGAATGGCTTGGATGTAAATAAAATAATAGACAGGGGAGATGAATGTACGCTAATTTTGAATGGTGGGGTTGAGTTAAAAAGTAAAAATGTAATTGTTGCAACTAATGGATTTGCGAGGAAACTTTTAAGGCATAAGGATGTGAAACCTGCCCGGGCACAGGTTCTGGTAACAAAGGAGATAGAGGGATTGAAATTAAGGGGGGCTTTTCATTATGATCAGGGCTTCTACTATTTCAGGAATGTTGGAAAGCGCGTTTTATTTGGTGGCGGAAGAAATCTTGATTTAAAAGGAGAAGAAACCATGGAATTTGGGCTAACTGATCAAATTCAAAATAAATTGGAAGAAATGCTCCGAACTATGATATTGCCTGAACATAAATTTAAAATAGAACACAGGTGGAGCGGAATTATGGGTGTTGGTAAAGAGAAAAAACCAATAGTAGAGCACGTATCTCCTAATGTTGTTTGCGCCGTAAGAATGGGTGGAATGGGTGTTGCAATTGGGAGTTTGGTGGGAGAAATGGCAGTAGAGGAATTGTTGAAACCCTAAAAATCTCTGTAAGAATTATATAAATTAGTTTTTATGCCTGCATAAATAAATGGTGTTTGCCTGTCAAAGCCTTTTTCGTTTTTATAAACACGTTGAATTAGCCCGGCTTCAAATCGTAAATTCCAATCCGCTATTATATAAAAGGTGTAACGTAACTCAGCCTGTATAAAAGTTGTTTTTACTCCCTGTCCTGTATAGTGACCAAGATCCTTATCATATTTTGGCCGTTGTGTATAGCTAAGAAATATATTTTGCCCCATACTTATGTCAGAACCGGTAGTGTCTTTTCCGATCTCTGCATAAATAAGTTTCCCATCCAGTCTGTAACGATGATGTCTATAGCTTAAAATTCCAATAGTTTCTTTAAAGTTGGCGCCAAACGGGTGAGCCAGAGGTTGATTGTAATGCGTGTAGGATTGTTGAGGGCTTCCATGGGAGTAAGTGTAAGGCCGGACATAATTGAATTCACCTTGCAGGCTAAGTTTTTTTATTCCAAATGCATCAACATATTTTGCTCCCAGTTGAAATCCTTGTTTGTTTGCCCACCATCCGTTACCGGATCTTATTTCCTTTAAATAGAATTCATCAATTGCAACTTGTCCATATAATTTGAAACGTTTTGCAATGTTTGCTTTAAAGTTAAAACCAAGCATTGCATTGTCGCTGGATCCCAGTGAATATTCAACCGGTCGGAAAAAAATTACAGGATTCAGGTAATTGGCATCAAAACCGCGATTCCTTGTTGTGTCGGTGCCTTGCCACATGATATTTTCAAATAAAGAAAAATTCAGATTTTTTGTTGCATTCCAACTGAGGTAATGAAAAGTTCCAAATTTATTTTTGAAATCTTGTTTAATTCCATTGGATGCACCTACGTCATAAAACCATGAATACCAGACACTGTATTGCAAGTGCCAGATGTTTAATGTTGTTTTGAAATAGGGGTAGTTGGTGGCAACATCGCTTAACAAAAGCGAACGGTACCCATCTCCAATAAAATGTTTGTCTTTACCAATCTGGAAGTTGATAAAATTCTTTGGTGAATAGGAAAGGTAGCCCGAGAAATTATTGAAGCTGTATTTTCTGAAAGCATTGTTTAGCGTGTCTTTTGTGTCAGAATACGCAATTCCCATTCCGGGAACAATGCCGTATGATTCTATTAGCGTGTCTGTAAAATTTGGTGTACTGATGTATCCGGCAATATATTGAGCAGCTATTGAAAGTTTTCTGTTTACATCAGCACGGATGTAGAGTCCACCGCTCGTTTCATTAACGTTGCGCTTATAGAGCATATCGTAACCTTGTTCTATGTTTATCTGAGGTAGTATTTGAAGTGCAAGAATTTTTTTATATTTTGGAGTGTCACACACATTTTTTGAGAGAAAATAATTGTGCAATTTCATGTGCTTGTATTGAATATCCAATTCATTGAGATCATTAACGGATACACCAATATAAGGTTTAAGAGATGAATGAAAAGTATAGTTAGGGTGTTTGATATAATAATCATCAACAGGATTAAGAATGTCGTTGTTCAGAAACGAATTTTTCGATAATGCCCCCGGAATGGTTTGAGCAAAGACCTCATTTACGCCGGGTAAAAGGAAAACAGAAAAAATTAAAATTAAAATGTTCTTCATACCGTTACTCCTTAAATTCAATAGTTGTTTGTTTAGAAGGATTCTTTGACCGGTATATCAATTGCAAAATAACAGCGCATAAAGCAGTAAATCCTACAACGATCAATAAAGCAACACTTGGATCGAGGAAGTATGATAATAAGGAGATGCCAATGGTGAAAATACTGAATACATAAACCCAAATTACAGTACCAAGATGTCCTAATCCACAATCCATTAAACGATGATGTAAATGATTCCTGTCTGCAGAGAACGGAGAAACACCTTTTGTTGCTCTAACCACAAAAACCCTGAGTGTATCAGCTAAAGGATATATCAGTGTTGCAATTGCAAAAACAGGTTTTGAAATATTGATGAGATCGTTATTAATTTTTTCGGCAGGGTACTCTATTACTTTAATACAGAGGATACACATTAACAAGCCAATAGTCAATGATCCTGAATCACCCATAAAAATTTTGGCAGGGGAGAAATTGAAAACTAAAAAACCAAGTAGTGCTCCGGCTAAAGCAACCGATAAAGAGGCATAAACATAATCGTTTGCAATAATGAACCATCCGGCAAAGGACGCGGCTGCAATGAATCCTACACCTCCGGCTAAACCATCTACACCATCAATTAAATTAAAAGCATTCACAACAACAATGTAGGTAAACAAAGATAAAAACACACTTGCCCAATAAGGCAATTCGTAAACTCCGAAAATTCCGTGCAGCCCTGTTATACGAACGTTTCCTATTAGCACTAATATTAAACCTACTAATACATGCGCAACCAGTTTTTTAATAGGTGCAGTTCCAATAATGTCATCTTTTATTCCAACAAAAAAGAGCACGATAGAAGTAGCTACTATCAATTTAAATTCGGTTAAATATTGATTAACGCTGATTAACTCTTCCATGTCTTTTAACTGCCCGAAATCAATCTTATACCACAAGGAAAATGAGAATAAGGTAGCAGCAAAAATAATCACCCCTCCAATGGTGGGAACAATACGTTTGTGAATTTTTCTTCCACCCGGCTCATCAAACAAACGCTTAAGTATGGCAACTTTTATCAGAGGCGGAGTTGAATACAACACCACAAAAAAAGCTGTAGCAAAAACTAATAATAGTGTTATCATAATTTAAAAGTCGAAATAAGTATTATAAAGTGATGTTTTGAAGCTAACATATATCATTTGATCGTATGCTCCTTTCTTAAAAAGTTGTTTAAGTGACAATGTATTGAAATTACGTGATAAAGCACCAATTGAAATATTCATATTTGTTTTTGGATTAACAATAACCGATAATTTTGTATCCAGCGAGGTTATGTACTTTCTTTGAATTGCAGTAGCGCTGTTGAATGAGTAAAACAGAAAATTTCCTTTTCCGCTAAACATAATTCTTTTGAAGCGGTATGCCGCAATCCCTACAAGTTCATTTCCATTCTCCCCATAGGCAGGAAGCGTTAGAAGATTACTGTAGTGGCTGTAATTTGTGATACAGTTTTTTGAGTTTATTGCATAAAGATTGTTTCTATACATATTTAATTCGCCCTGAATAAAAAGATTCTTCAAAGTAAAAGCATCGAACCATTTAATGCCACCTTGTATGCCATAACCTGTTTTGTTATCATATAATGTTTTTTTTCCGTCAAAAGCGTACTGAGCGTATAATTGCAGGTTTCGTAATATTTTAATGTTTAGGTCGGCGCCTAAAACAATTTTAGGGTGAGAATCAAAACCGTAAATTGCAGTACTGGTATAAATAAGCGGGTTTACAAAATCAAGTCCGACATTTAATTTGTTACGGGCATCGGAGGGCTGCCAAACGATTCCCTGGAATGCTGCAATACTAAAGCGTTTGTGAGGGGTCCAACTAATGTATTGATAAGAGAAAGGTTTTTTCTGTAATAACACCTCGGTTCCCGGTGGAGTATATTGTGAAGTATTTGCATTAGCGGTAGCACTTGTATTCATTAATAAGGCATAAGTGCTTGTGTATTTGATATGTGCTTTGTCAATGTTGAAATCAAAACGGGCATAAGGATAATTAAAACTTTGGTCGCTTAGGAGAAGTGAACGGTATCCATTTCCGATTTTTTGTTTCCCGTGACCTAAATATATTTCAAAACATTTGGCAGGTTTCCACCAAAGTACACCTGAAGCCATAGCGTAGTCGTAACCTGTTTTTTTGAAAGTTTTCCAGCGGCCTTGCCCTAAAACCTCTTTACTGTTTATTACCGCATCATCTATGTATGATAAAAAAGTAGATTGATTTTCTATAAATGCGGTTTCAAAATAAAAATTGTTGTTTACGCCAAATCGGGCAATAATGCCTCTTGTGTTCGTATAACAGGTTGAAGCATCAACCTCATTGGTTTTTCCGTATTGAAAATTGAAAAGAGGATCGGCACTAAAGCGAAAACGATTTACTTCCCCGGCAAGTGTGTCCAATTTATCTACGATGACGAGGTTGTCTTGAAAACATTTGCGGGCAAACCATTTTCTTGACTCTTTGTAAAAATTAGTCTTATCAAAATCAATGGGTTGAATATTCCTGTTTGGAAACAAGGAGGTACTTTGCAATGTGTCTTTTGAAAACAAGGTATAAGTTGAAGCATTTTTATATTGATCAAAAATGTATTCCTGAGGAAAGAGTAGGGTTTGTGAAAAGGAATAAAGTGAGCTTAAAAAGCACAATAAAAAAAGTATATTGATTTTAGCTCTCAAAATATTAGTAAACTTTTACTCCGTGCTTTTCTTTGAATTCTTCATAAACCTGTTTTACTCCTTCTTCCAGATTTATTTTATGTTTCCACCCCAGGCTATGCAAGTATGATACATCCATTAGTTTTCGTGGAGTACCGTCAGGTTTGCTTGTATCGAAAACCAATTCCCCTTCATAGCCGGCTGTTTTTTTGATAAGCAGAGCAAGATCTTTAATACTGATGTCAGACCCTGTTCCAATGTTTACAAATTTTTCACCATCATAGCTATGCATCAAATAAACACAGGCATCGGCCATATCGTTTGCATGCATAAATTCACGCATTGGAGTGCCTGTTCCCCAAATAGTAACTGTTGGAGAATTAGTTTCTTTAGCGTCGCTGATCTTACGAATCAATGCCGGTAAAACGTGTGAGTTGTTGAGGTCATAGTTATCGTTTTGTCCGTAAAGGTTTGTTGGCATCACTGAAATGAAATTGCAATTGTATTGTCTGTGGTAGGATTCACACATTTTTATTCCTGCAATTTTTGCAATAGCGTAGGGTTCATTGGTTTGTTCTAATTCTCCTGTAAGGAGATATTCCTCTTTCAGTGGTTGAGGAGCAAATTTCGGATAGATGCAAGAAGAGCCAAGGAACATTAATTTTTTTACGCCGAATTTATAAGCGGCATGAATTACATTACTCTGAACCATAATGTTTTCATAAATAAAATCAGCTCTGAAAGTATTGTTTGCATGAATGCCACCCACTTTTGCTGCAGCCAAAAAAACATGCTCTGGTTTTTCTGTTTCAAAGAATTTTTCTACTGCTGCCTGATTACGAAGATCAAGTTCGGAAGAGCTTCTTTCTATCAGGTTAGTGTAACCACGATTTAATAAGTTTCTGTGAATTGCACTTCCCACCATTCCCCGGTGGCCTGCAACGTATATTTTAGCGTTTAACTCCATTTGTGTTTTATCACTAAAATGTTCATTTTCTTCATTATTTAAAATTGATAATTGAAAAGTGAACAGTTTAAATGTTTTTATTTCGTTTATTTAACTATAATTTGATTCGTTAGCTTGTTATCGTTTGGTGATTTTATTTTCTGAAGCAGTTTTTGCAGACTTCGTAAAAATATTTACTAATTCTGTAACTTCTTTTATTGCAAGAATTAGTTTTTCCTTATCGCTGAAATACTCTCTTCTTTCAATTATTGTTAAACAAATTTTACTTTCTTTTAATTCTTTCAAACAGATTTTTATTTTATGAATAAAATCATTTCTTGATTCTGCAAACTGTGCTTCGCCATAATTAAGTGCTGGAGAAGTACCGGATCGCATTAATTGATCTCCTAAATGATTGCATGAACGTTTACCCGGTAAATTGTCAGAGATTTCGAGAATTAAAACAGCAAAATCTATTAATCTGTTTTCCAGATTTAATGTTTTAACCGATTTTGCATTTACAACTTCCATTTTCAATTATAAATTTTCACTTTTCAATGATCAATTGAGTTTATCCCAAATGTGTATGGGTTTATTCATGCTGATTTAAAACTTCGTGCCCGCCTTCTAATAGATATTTATCGCGTTTGAAAATGGCGAGATCGCTGGCTACCATTTCTTTTAATAATTCTTCTACAGAATATTTTGCAACCCATCCAAGTTTTTCTTTTGCTTTTGTTGCATCACCAACTAACAAGTCAACTTCTGCAGGGCGGAAATATTTCTCATCAATCTCAACTAATACTTTTCCTGTTTTTTTGTCAATACCTTTTTCTTCAACATCTTTTCCTTTCCACTCTAATTCAATCCCAACTTCAGCAAAAGCTAATTCAATGAATTTACGAACGGTGATCTTTTTTCCTGTAGCTAATACAAAATCATCCGGTTCGCTGTGTTGTAACATTCTCCACATTCCTTCTACATAATCTTTTGCATGTCCCCAATCCCTTTCAGAATCAATGTTCCCCATGAATAATTTTTCCTGAAGGCCTAAAGATATTTTGGCAACTGCCCGGGTAATCTTGCGGGTAACAAAAGTTTCACCTCTTAAAGGACTTTCATGATTAAACAAGATCCCATTACAAGCAAACATTCCGTAAGCTTCGCGGTAATTTTTGGTAATCCAGTAAGCATAAAGTTTAGCAACTCCATAAGGGCTTCTCGGGTAAAAGGGAGTGGTTTCTTTTTGTGGAACTTCCTGAACCAAGCCATATAACTCGGAAGTAGAGGCCTGATAAAATCTTGTGGTTTTTTCTAAACCTAAAATGCGAACTGCTTCCAACAAACGTAATGTTCCTATTGCATCGGCATTGGCAGTATATTCAGGTGTTTCAAACGAAACCTTTACATGCGATTGCGCTGCAAGGTTGTATATTTCATCAGGTCTGATCTCACTTACCAAACGAATAAGATTAGTGGAGTCAGTAAGATCTCCGTAATGAAGAAAGAAATTTACATTTTTCTCATGCTTATCCTGATATAAATGATCGATACGGGCTGTGTTAAACATAGAGCTTCTACGCTTAAGTCCGTGCACGATATAACCCTTTTCAAGCAATAACTCTGCTAAATAGGCTCCATCTTGTCCTGTAACCCCTGTAATTAATGCAACTTTTGCCATAATTTGTTTACTAATAAATAAACCACAAGTATAGCGATTTTTGTTGAGAAAATAGCACAAAATACTTTGTAAAATCGATGCTTAAAGCTACTTTCGAAGCTGTTTATTATTATGATCAGATATTACTTATTATTCGCTTTTTTGATTGGCTTGATCATACCCTTTTTTGCTCAGGTAAAAATCGGAGGTAAAATTAGTGATCAACAATCTAAACAAACACTTGCCTTTGTTACGGTTCTCGAAAAAGGCACAACTAATGGAACACTAAGTGATATTGACGGGAAATTTTCTTTAACCTTAAAATCTCAAACCGATAAAGTTGTATTGGTGTTTTCCTATTTAGGTTATGTAACCAAAGAACTAAATATTGATGTAACTAATACCAAGGATCTGAGAGTTCAATTGCAAAATCAGGGAGTTGATTTGAGCGAAGTAGTTATCAAACCGGGGGTTAATCCTGCTTTACGAATTATCAAAAAAGTAGCAAAGAGCAGGGATCAAAACAATCCGGAGAAAATGCATTCTTTTTCATACAACTCCTACAATAAAATGTTTGTCACTGCAGATATGAGTGCAACAGAAGATTCGGTGACAGGTTACGATTCAAAAGATGCTAAAAGCATGAGCAAATTTTTTAAGAAACAACACTTGTTTCTAACTGAATCAGTAAGTAAACGCGATTACTTATTGCCGGGAAGAAACAATGAAAAGGTTATGGCCTCAAGGGTTTCAGGATTTAAGTCTGCTCCTTTTACATTGCTGGCAACTCAGATGCAGAGCTTTTCTTTTTATGATGATTGGGTAAATGTGATGGATGTAAATTACCTGAATCCAATTTCTGATATTGCCATCAATAAATACAATTATACTTTGGAAGATACATTGTATGAAAAACAGGATACTGTTTTTATTATTTCTTTCCAACCTAAAAAAAACAAGAATTTCACTTCTCTGAAAGGAGTTTTGTATATCAACACAAATACGTTTGCAGTGCAAAATGTTATCGCAGAACCCAATCAGGAAGATCAATCCATAAGTATTAAAATTCAGCAGAAATATGAATATGTTCTGGATAAACAATGGTTTCCGGTGCAGTTAAATACAGATTGGATCTATAAAAATGTTTCGGTAAAAGCTAAAGCAGATAGTAGCGGACCTTCATCCAATTTAAAAGCAGTTAGCAGAAGTTACATCACAGGTATTGAATTAAATCCTGAACTTTCTAAAAAAGAATTTAGTGAAGTAGAGGTGAGCATTGATAAGAATGCGGATAAAAAAGACGAAGCATTTTGGGATCAATACCGTGTAGACACCTTAAATAAAAAGGATCAGGAGACGTACAGAATGGTTGATAGTGTGGGAAAGAAAGAAAATTTTGACAAGAAGGCACTTGCTTTAGAAGCCTTACTAACAGGACAAATACCTGTTAAGTTTATAAATATAGACATCAATGAATTGTTTGCATTCAATCAATACGAAGGTTATCGTGCAGGATTGAGTTTAAGAACTAATCACAAAGTATCAGAAGCTTTTTCTGTAGGTGGATACGCTGCGTATGGTTTTTGGGATGAAGCATGGAAGTTTGGTGGCTCGTTTGATGTGAGGCTTTGGAAAAGAAAAGAACTGAAGTGGGAAGCGATCTATAAAAAAGATGTTTTAGAAACAGGAGGGATAAGTTTTGGTGAAAAATTTCAAGGTATAAGTAATATGGAAGTGATCAGAAACCTGAGTATCTTTATGAAAGATAAGTACGAACTAATGCAAACAGGTTTTAGTTTCAGAGCATTCAAATATTTTAAGGTAAGCACATTTGTTGATCATCAAACGCGTATCAGCCCTGTTGGACAGCTTACAGTAGAAAATGGGTTCACAACATTAAGAGATACATTTAATATAAATGAAGTAGGGGTGAAGGTGAAATTTTTGTTCCGTGAAAAATTTATGCAAACACTTCGAAACAAGATCTCGTTAGGAAGTGATTATCCGGTTGTTTATGTAAATGTATTAAAAGGAATTGCGACAGATTTTGGACCTCTAAAAGGAAATTACGATTACCTGAAAATGGAAGTAAAGATGAATTATTCTTACAAAGTAAATACTTATGGTAAAGAAAATATTTGTTTTATCGCGGGTAAAGTTTTTGGAACTGTTCCCTACACCTTGCAATACAACGGTTTTGGAAATAATTTCGCGAACAGAAGTTTATCAGGTCAAACCGGATTGAAGAATTTTGGCGTTGCTTCCGAACACTGTTTTGAAACGATGATCCCCAATGAATTTGTTTCTGACCAGTTTGCTTCATTCTTTTTCTCGCACAACTTTGGGAAGATATTGAAGCCAAGAAAAAAATTCAACCCTGAATTAGAATTGGTTCACAATATGGGAATTGGAAATAGCAGTTCAATTAGCCCGATAGTTGGAATAGCTTACAAAACAATGGAGAAAGGTTATTTTGAAAGTGGTGTTAAATTCAATTGCCTTATGAAGTCGGGAATCTCAGGAATTGGTGTTGGAGCTTTTTATCGTTACGGACCTTATAGTTTGAGTGAACCGATGAGGAATTTTGCTTTTAAATTGACGCTTGGGATTTCGGTGATGTAATTTAGCCGCGGATTTTTCGGATTAGCATGATTTGTTGAGAGTATAGAAACCAGAATTTTAAAGTAATCCAACTGAAAATCATCTTAAAAAATCTTCTTAATCCGCGGCAAAAAAAATTAGAATCCTTTTCCTTCTCTTTTTTCAATCACACTTCTGATCGCATCCGGAATAGCTACTTTCTCATTTTTATTGTAATCGAACATCACGATCACATCCTGACCTTCCGCGGCAACTTCATTTTTATCATTCAGTATCTGATGAGAAATTTGAAGACTTGAATTTTTTATCCAGTCTACTTTTGTTTGTATTGTTACTGAACCGGGATAATGCAATGACTTTTTGAATTGACAATTAACCGCGGCTAAAGTAGGGCCAATATTAGAGGTTTTATATAGTTCATTTAAACCAGTAAGCTCCCAGTAGTTAACTCGTGCAGCCTGAACATATTTAAAAAAAGAAACATTGTTTACGTGTCCGAAAAGATCCATCTCGCTCCAATCGATCCGTAATATAAGTTGTGTATTGAATTCAGGCATTCGTTATAATAATAAAGCCGCAGATTTCTTAAATTAAATCTATTTTAATCTAAATAATCTGCGGCTAAAAAATGTGATCAAATCATTTAATTCCCATTTTCTCCATCATTTCCATACTCACTCCGGTGTTGCTGTAACCACCATCGTGATATAGATTTTGCATAGTAACCATACGTGTAAGGTCGCTAAACATAGAGATACAATAATCAGCACAACTTTCTGCACTTGCATTTCCTAAAGGAGAAATACTATCAGCAAAATCATAAAAATCACCGAAACCTTTGATTCCACTACCTGCTGTAGTTTTAGTAGGTGATTGAGAAATAGAATTCACACGTACATTACGGTGTTTCCCATAATGATAACCAAAGCTTCTGCAGATCGATTCAAGAACCGCTTTTGCATCAGCCATATCTGTATAAAACGGATATGTACGTTGAGCAGCGATATAACTTAATGCTACAACACTTCCCCACTCATTCAGCGCATCCATTTTGTATGCCGCGCTTAACATTTTATGTAGAGACAATGCCGATACATCAATACTTTTGTTGTAAAAATCGTAGTTCAATTCGGTGTAAGGAATGTTTTTACGGATGTTCGGACTCATACCAATACTGTGTAAAACGAAATCCATTTTGCCACCTAAAATTTCCTGTGATTTTGTGAAAAGATTTGTGATCTCTTCAACGTTTGTTGCATCAGCCGGAACGATCTCCGCGTTGGTTGCTGCCGCCAGTTTATTGATTTCGCCCATACGCATGGCAATAGGCGCGTTTGTTAAAACTATTTTTGCACCTTGTGCGTGTGCTTTCAGAGCCACTTTCCATGCAATAGAATTCTCATCCAATGCTCCTGAAATAATACCTCTTTTTCCTGCTAACAAATTGTTACTCATAGTGTGTAGTTTTTTTGATAAGCAAAGGTACTATTTTATTTAAACGGCGATCACGACTAAAACCCTTCGTGGGATGTTTGTGCGTGGTCGTCGACTTTATTACTTGTTTATAGAATACACCTGCTTGGTTTTCGGCGCTTTAGCAGTTAATACGGAGCCAAATTGTGAATATTTATTGATTAAAAAGTACAATATTTCAATTATAAACCCGAAATTCGTGGCTTATAATAAATCATTACAAAAAACTTATGGAATTATATTTAGACTCAGCAAACCTGAAAGAAATCGAAGAAGGCTTTAAATTAGGTTTTCTTAATGGTTTAACCACCACGCCAACTTTCATGCAACGTGAAGGTATTACCGATATTGATGGTACTATTGTTAAGTTGTCGAAAATGGTTCCGGTATTGCAGATCGAAGCTTTAGGGAATTCAGCTGAAGAAGTGTTGGCAGAGGCAGAGCGTCAGTTAGCTTTAGGATTGGATCCTAAGAAAACAGTATTTAAAATTCCTGTTTCTTTAGAAGGAGTTAGAGCATGTAAAATGCTCAGAGATAAAGGTTATTTGGTAAATGTACATTTAGTGTACACTTTACAACAAGCTTATATGGCAATGCATGCAGGAGCAACTTATGTTTGCCCGCTTGTAGGTCGTTTACAAGATCAGGGACACGATGCTTTAGCATTGGTTGAGCAGTGTGTTGATGCCGTTGATTTGTATGATTACGATACCAAGATTATGTTCTCTTCTGTACGTCATGCAGAGCACGTGAGAAATGCGATCAATGTTGGTGTCCATACAATTACAGTTCCACTTAAAGTATTAAAAGGATTAACTGAAAATAATTTCACTACACTTGGAACAGAGCAGTTTATTGCTGATACTCGTTTAATGACAGTGAAAGTGAAAGAAGCGATCAACGGTGTTAACCCAATCGTTAAAGCTGATACAGGAATGACGGATGCGATCATTAAAATGACTGAATTCGGATTTGGTTGTATTACTGTTGTTAACGCTGATGGTTCATTAAAAGGTGTTTTCACAGATGGCGATCTAAGAAGATTGATCAGCACCGGAGGAAGAGATGTATTAAGTAAAAAAATTGGCGATATCGAATTCAAAGCGCCGATTGCAATTGAATCAGGTGTTTTATTGAACGAAGCTGCAGGCTTATTCAAAAAAACCAATGTAGATACAATTCTGGTTACTGAAGGTGGCAAACCTGTTGGGATGCTTGATATTCAGGATATGAAAGGATAATTCTTTATTAATTACTGTTTCATGAAAAGGATTGAGAAATCATTATATAATGACGTTAAAACTATTCTTGAAGCAGCAAGGAGTAATGCTGTTAAGGCTGTTAATTTTTCGATGGTGCTTGCTTATTGGCAAGTTGGGAGATTAATAGTTGAAGATGAGCAGAAGGGTAAAAAAAGAGCAGGATACGGTGAATCTATTCTTAAAGAATTAGCAGAGAGGCTTACCAGTGATTTTGGAAAAGGGTTCACTGTTTCAAGCCTGAAAAATTATCGTCAATTTTTTCTGGCGTTTAAAGAAAACGGAAAAGGCTCCGCACTGCGGAGCCAATTGACGCTTGGGAAAAACGGAAAAGGCCACGCACTGCGGAGCCAATTCAAAGAGGATACAAACGAAGTTTGTGGCTTATTGCATGCTGAGCTATCTTGGACACATTATCGCTTGTTAATGCGTGTTGAAAATATAGAAGCACGTAACTATTATATCGAAGAAACTATTTCCCAAAACTGGAGCTCACGTGTTTTAGAAAGGCAAATCAATTCTCTTTATTTTGAAAGATTGCTTTCTTCAAAAAATAAAAAGGCTCTAATTCAGAAAACCGATAAAGAAGCAAAGGAAGATAAGCCTACAATTCTTGATTTTGTTAAAGATCCGTATGTACTTGAGTTTTTAAGTTTAAACCCAAATGCTACATTATATGAAAAGGAGCTTGAAACAGAATTAATTAATAAGTTGCAATTATTTTTATTGGAATTAGGTAAAGGGTTTTCATTTGTAGCAAGGCAAAAAAGAATTTCAGCTGATGGCGAGCATTTTTATGTGGATCTTGTGTTTTACAATTACATCCTAAAGTGCTTTGTTCTTATTGATTTAAAAGCGGGAAAACTCACCCATCAGGATATAGGGCAAATGGATTTATATGTAAGATTTTATGAAGATCAAATAAAACAAAAAACAGATAACCCAACAATTGGAATTATTTTATGTACTGAGAAAAATGAGACCGTGGCAAAGTATTCGGTTCTTAAGGAAAATAAGCAATTGTTTGCTACAAAATATAAACTTCATTTACCAACTGAAAAAGAGTTAATAGAGGAGCTGAAATCCGAGATTGAACAAATAAGGAAAAAGAAGCTAAAATAAGTTTAATGGCAACCGAAGAGATTATAAATAAAGTAGCTAATAGTGGTATCGTTACAATCGATCTGGAAGAGTTTTACCCGAAAGGAGAACGTAAACTGATTGATATCAAAGACCAGCTTTTTCAGGGATTGATCCTTAGGGAAAAGGATTTCAGGGAATTTATAAAAACGCATGAGTGGCAACAATACAAAGATTGTTTTGTTGCTATTACCTGTTCTGCAGATGCGATTGTTCCAACCTGGGCATATATGTTGCTTACATTGGCTTTACAACCTTATGCGACAAAGATTGTTTTCGGAAATTTAGAGCAGTTGGAATCTATCATTTTTAATGAGAAACTTCAAACACTTCAAATAGAAAACTACAAAGACGCTCGTGTTGTAATTAAAGGCTGTGGTACCCTGCCTGTTCCAACCAATGCTTATGTACAATTAACTGCCATTTTACAACCTCATGTCAAGAGTTTGATGTATGGTGAGCCATGTAGCACCGTTCCGCTTTATAAAAAGGCTAGGGAGTAACTGTGCTTGTGTAAACATGACAGAAGTCTTTTTCTGTGTTCCATTTTAATCTCTATTTTTGCCGGAAACATAAGACCTTGTTTCAGCAAATAACCACATACATCCAAAAACAATTCTCCCTCGATGCTCGAGCATTGGCATGGATGCGCATTTGTTTGGGTCTGGTGTTACTGGCTGATTGGCTGATCAGGTTGAACTCACTCACAGCACACTACACCAATGCAGGCTTAATGCCAACGAGTGTGATCTTTGATCGTCAGTGGAAACAAGGATTTTATTCTTTCTTTGTTTTGTCGGATGCTTTGTGGTGGCAATACTTTTTGTTTTTTGCTGCTATAGTATTTACCATGTTTTTTACCCTTGGCTACTTTACCAGGTTCTCTAATCTTGTCGTTTGGATATTATTGTGCTCTATTCATGCCCGTAATCCTTTTATATTGCAAGGTGGTGATGAATTGTTGCGTATAGCATTATTCTGGTCTTTGTTTTTGCCCTTGGGGAAAAAATATTCAGTTGATTCAAAACAACTAGTTGAGGAGGAGAAATCTTTAAATGTATTTAGTGCAGGAAGCATTGGTTTTATGATTTTGGTGTTCTCAGTTTATTTTTTCTCCGCCATATTAAAAACTTCTACTGAGTGGCGAAGTGAAGGAACAGCTATCTATTACGCATTGTCTCTTGATCAAATGACGCTTCCGTTAGGGAAAGTGTTGTTGCAATTTCCCTTGCTGTGTAAAGTGCTTACTCATTTTGTTTATTGGACGGAGGTATTGGCTCCGTGCTTATTTTTTATTCCGTACAAAAATAACCTGTTCAGAACAATAGGAATTATTTTGTTGATTGCTATGCATTTCGGAATCGGCATGACTTTGTTCGTTGGTTTGTTCTTTCTTATTGGAATTTCAACTTTGATTGGGATGTTGCCTTCTTCTACTGTTGATAAACTATTGGTCAAAATTCCTATAGGTTTAAAGAAGGGTAGAGTACTTTCCTTTTCTGCTAAGGTATTACCGGATATTTCATCGGTAAGAAGTGTTTATGCAAAAGTAATCCAAAGCCTTACTAATTTTTACACAGAGACCTTGCTTACATTTACTTTGATATTTATAATGTGTGTTTGTATTATTTGGAATCTGGGTAACATAACCGGAACAGGCTTAACAGTGAGCGGTCCGTTTAAAAGAATGGCGTATTTTCTTCGCATCGACCAGAACTGGGGAATGTTTTCTCCCGGTGTGTTTAAAGATGATGGCTGGTTTATTTTGGAAGGAACAACACCTGAAAAACGAAAGATCGATATTTATAAAGGTGGCATTACATCTTCAGCTAAAAAACCTGAGAACATTTTAAAGTACATCAAAGACGATCGTTGGCGTAAGTACGAAGAGAATTATATTATGATTGATAATACGTATATTCGATCATATTATTGCAGGTACCTGATAAGTAACTGGAATAGGAAATATGCAGACAATACGATTGATTCCCTACACATTATTTATATGAAGGAACGTACGCTACCTGATTATAAAACTTCGGTTGCAACCAGAGAAGTATTATGTTCATGCGCTAAATAAAAACAAATGGAAAAGCACGAAATAATTGTAAAAGAAAAGATGTACGCTAATGATGCTTTCAGTAAATGGCTAGGTATTGAAGTTATTGAGGTGAAGCCTGCTTATTGTAAGTTATCGATGAAGGTGCGAAAAGAAATGCTGAATGGTTTTGGTATTGCACATGGTGGAATTACTTATTCACTTGCTGATAGTGCTTTGGCATTTGCTTCCAATAGCGGGAATGTTCAAAGTGTTTCTATCGAGACTTCTATTTCACATACAAAAAGGGTAAGTGAAGGTGACGTACTAATAGCAGAGGCAAAAGAACTGGTGTCAGGAAACAAAACCGGTATTTACGATATTACTGTGAAAAATCAGCAGAATGAAATTGTTGCTTTATTTAAAGGAACAGTTTATCGTACTACTAAGAAGTGGATAGAATAAAGTAAGAATTACTTCCTCTTATTTTTCTTTTCAAATTCTCTTACCATTTCAACATCGCTTTTAGCAACATTGTTTAATAGGTTGATTGCATCTTTGGTGATGGGAGAATTGGGATATTCTTTTTTGCAATCGTTATAAGCGATCTTGGCTTCTACATAATCACTCAAAGTAAACTGGTAAATATTTCCGATCCTGAACAAACAATAAGGTGCAAGGGAAGAGGTAGGATAGCTTTCTAATGAACTTCTGTATAACTCAATTGCTTTTTGCGGAAAACCCATGTTGTCGGCAATTTCACCGGCTTTAAAAAGGTAATCGGCACACATGGTGTCTTGCCAGTAATATTTATGGTAACGCTGATATAACTCTATGGCTTTAGAGCCAAGCTTTTTGTCGAGCACCTGTGCAGCAAACAAAGTGTCTTCCAATTGTCTTATTTGCACTTTTAGTCCATGTTGTGAACTGTCAACTTTTGCAACAACACTGTCTTTGTTTATTTCTTCCGGGTTTGTGTCAGAATTTTTTTCTGATCCGCAAGAACTGAAAAGAAGAACTAAAAAACTTATAAAAACAATTACTTTCATTTATTATTTTTTTGCTACGTAAACTTTTGTTTTATAATCTGCATTTATCTTTCCCTTACTGATGTCATTCAGTTTTCCGCTGATCAGTTTTTTTCTCAAGGAGCTGATTTTATCCGTAAACAGTTTACCTTCTATGTGATCGTATTCGTGTTGAATAACGCGTGCAATCAATCCGTTAAATGTTTCTTTGTGTTTTTTGAATTTCTCATCGTAATATTCAATAGTTACTTCTTCGTTGCGGGAAACATCTTCACGGATACGCGGGATACTTAAACAGCCTTCATTAAACTTCCATTCTTTTCCTGTTTCTTCAATGATACGTGCATTTATGAAAACACGTTTAAATGCCATCAATTCTTCGCGTTCTTCTTTTGTGAATTCATTATCATCATCATCTTCCTCCTCATCATCGCTTTCAGCAAAAGGTTCTGTGTCAACAATAAACAAGCGAATAGCTTTTCCAACCTGAGGTGCAGCTAAGCCAACACCTGCTGCATTATACATGGTTTCAAACATATCAGAGATCAGTTTATCCAGATTCGGATAATCTTTATCTATAGCAACGCCAACTTTTCTTAACACAGGGTCGCCATATACAACAATAGGTAAGATCATAATTTAAATTTATAGGATTGCAAAAATACTAATTTTAAAGGTATTTGGCTTTACCTATCTGTTAAATTATGCTTGATGAAACCTGAACCCCAAACTCGGTTTTTGAGTTTCTACCTTCTCAAATACAAATTCAGAAACATCCTCCAGTTTTAATGTTTCCAATTCTTTCGGAGTTCTGCCTGCAGCCTCCAAAGAAGCCATTCGGAGGTTTTGGTTTTTCACGGCTTCTACAACCATTTGGCGAACGGATCGGGCATTTCCGAAGAATTTATCGCGTTGTTCGTACAGGTTGGTGAAGTACTCCAGCATGTGTTCCTCGGCCTCTTCATTGGCTTTTAAGCCTTCTTTGTGTAACATGAATTTAGAGATCAGCATCATTTGCTCCGGTAGATAATCATAAAAATGGAAGGTTTTATCAAAACGGGATTTTAATCCGGGATTGGCTTCCACAAATTTCGACATGTTATCAGGGTATCCAGCTGCGATTACACCAAATTTTCCGCGTTGATCTTCCATACGTTTTAAAATAACTTCAATAGCTTCCTGCCCGAAATTATTTTTATCCATACCATCGCTCAATGCGTAAGCTTCATCAATAAACAAAATTCCACCCATCGCTTCATCAATGCGATCCGCTGTCTTAATAGCTGTTTGTCCTACATAACCTGCAAGTAATCCTTCACGATCTACTTCAACTACATGTCCGCGTTCAAGTAATCCGAGTGCCTTGTATATTTTCCCAATGATACGTGCCAGTGTTGTTTTGCCCGTTCCCGGGTTTCCGGTGAAAATGCTGTGCAAGGAAAATTTATTCATTACATCTTTTCCAATGTCGTTATAAAAACGAACCAACTTCACCAATTCATTTACTTCCTGTTTGATGTTGTCCATACCAACCAGTTCGTTCAGTTCCGACATTGCTTCCTGCAAGTGTTTGTCGTTAACAGCCAGTTTCAGTTTTTTACGTTCATTGGCAGCAAATATCGGACGTAGATCTTCCAACGTAATAATCTCAAAATCTTCTTTGCTTAGATCATTTATATTAGGCAATTTCATTAAACGAATTCCCATATTCATTTTTGCTTCTTCCACAATACCATGAACAAATCGTGCATTCCCAAAGCTATCATCACGTTTTCGATAAGCTTCTATCAATTGTTCTTTTAAGAAATTATCAGCATCAGCCATAAGTTTTACTTCTTTGTTTTTTGCTGCATAAACGGCAATGGCATAAAGCTCTTCAGGTAAATAATCATCAAAATGGAAATAGTGTGAGAATCGTGATTTTAATCCAGGGTTGGAATTAATAAAGTCTTCCATCTCTTTCGGATAACCAGCACCAATAATAGCTATGTCACCTTTTCCGTCACTCATTTCTTTTAAGAGGACTTCAATTACTTCTTTTCCGAAATCTTTGCTGTCTTCTCCTGAACGGGCTAATGAATAGGCTTCGTCAATAAATAAAATTCCACCACGTGCTTCTTCAATTGCCTTTTTAGTACGAGGTGCAGTTTGCCCTATGAACTCTCCAACCAAAGCGGTTCGGTCAACTTCATGTACATGCCCCTTACTTAGTAAACCCATTTTTTGATAGATCTTACCTAGCATTTTTACTACTGTTGTTTTTCCCGTTCCGGGATTACCGGTGAAGATGCTGTGTAAACTTATTTTCGATGAATCCTTGAATCCTTTTTCCTGTCGGAGTTTCGCGAATTTAAGGTAATCAATATTTTCTCTTATGCTTTTCTTTACACTATCTAAACCAATGAGTGCATCCAGCTCTGTAAGCAGATCTTCAAGCGTTTTCGTTTCTTCCTCGTTTCCTTTGGAAGTGCCTGTAGTTCCTGTTTTTGTTGTGGCACCTGTTGCTGAAATAGTTTGTTCAATGGTAGAAATAAGTTCAGGAATTCCTTCCACATCTTCTTCTCCACTTTCAAAAGTTACCGCAGCAATCAGCGTATCCATAAATATAACCTCTACAGTATATTTATCATCTTTCCATGAACCGGCTGTTTCATTACCCCAACCGGCATCAAAAGTATAAGTGAATTCCGGTTTACCGGGTTCAATTTTTCCTTCTCTTGTTACCTGACCTTTTTTCTGGCCTGCATCATCATAAAAATTAAAGAACAATTCGTAATTGTATTCTAAATTACTGAGGTTTTTAATTCTAAATTCTACCCACAAATATTGAGTAGTATTACGGTTTATTTTAGTAAGGTATTTTCTTTTGTCTTTTGGAGTTTCCCATCCTTCGTACCCACCGGGGTAAAGTTTAAGGTATTCAACCGAAAAATAGGGGTTTTGTGTTTTGGTTACTAAGCCTATTTCATTTATAAAAAACTCATGCGAACCGGCTAATACACCATCAATATATGCTTCCCAAAGGTATTTCCCTTTTTTCCAATAAGTGCCGTATTCTTTATTGCCCCAACCATCGCGTAAATAAAAAATATTCTCATCCTTGCTTATTGTTTTTTGTGAATCAAGATTACAAAGCTCTTTTTTTTCGTTGGGTAAAGTAATGTCAAAGGCCTTTAATTCAACTTTACAATTCCAGTCGTTTTCGTCAAACAGTTTGTTGAAAAATGCAAATTCTACACGCAGGTAATTTACTTCGTCGCGTTCAAATACGTTACGGTATTTTTTTGTGGATCCGCTCATCCATTCATCGGACGAATAGGTTTGGATCGATTTGAATTTATAATTGGCCATGTGACGGTATTTTAATCCGTAATAAAGAAAACGAAAAAAACAGAAAAATGCAAGTTAATTTCTGGTATTTTTGTGAAATGAAGCCAGCCCGAACCCCTATCATTCTATGGTTTTTTGTGTCATTGACTTCCAATGCTCAAATTTCAAAAATCGAATATTACAATGATATTGACAATAAAGTAGTTGTTTATAGTAAAAAGAAAGACCAGAATATGGATTCTGTAATTCGCTACGTAAATAATAATTTTAAAAGTAAGGAGGATAAAATACGAGCTTATCATACCTGGATTGCTCTAAATGTTAAATACGATACCGAGAGACCTAAGTTTTTTGGGGAAGGAATCAGCAGGTATGCACAATCGGCTGTGTTTGCTCCAGGCCAAGATGTTGATTCTGTTTTTAAGAATAAGATGGCAGTTTGTGAAGGTTTTTCTGATCTTATGGTAAAATTGTGTTCCGGGTCTGCTATAAAATGTAAAAGAGTGATCGGCTACTCAAAAACACCTGAAGGTAAAGTCCTCACTGAGTCAATGCATGTATGGAATGTAGTAAAGGCAGATAGTGTTTATTGTTTGCTGGATATTACTTGGTCTAATGGATATCTGAATGGGGAAGGCAAGTATGTGAAAAGGTTCTCGGATAAATATTTTTTCGCCTCGCCGGAAGTTTTTGGAAAGGATCATTATCCTGTTGATCCACGTTGGCAATTAGTTGATTATCCTATTTCATTTAATTCGTTTAAGCAGGATACCGTTTTAACAAGTAAGAAACTGTATAATTACTCTGATAGCATTGAAGCATATTTTAAGTTGTCAGTTGAAGAACAAGACTTATTAGATTATCAACTCATGTATTTATCTGATCCAACTGACAGTCTACTGGCTCACGATCTGGATGTTAAAGTAAATAATGCTGCGTTGAAACAAATTAATTCCGGTAAATATCATTATGATGAGTATGCTGCATATAACAATAATATTTTGCGAATCAATATGACGGGCACTAATATTAAACAGGCACGCCTGAAACTTACGGATTCTAAAAAGAGATATATAAAAGCAAGGAACATTTTAAAAAATCGAAAAGGCCGTACGATATATTATAAAAATGAATTTGAAAAAATGGATATGCATATAGATATATGTCTTATGGAGATTGAACAGCAGTATATCCGTCTTGTCAAACTTGAAAAGACTCAAAAAAAGAAATAAATAGAACTAATAAATTCAATAGAGAATGATTCTTTCTGAAATACTTTTTTTTACTACTTTGCCCCCGGATCATCCTGATAAACTCCATGGATATTCCCATCCGGGTCTTTGAAATAAGCTAACCAACCAACAGTTGGAATAGGCATTTTAGGCACAACTATTAAACCACCCGCCTTTTCAATGTTTTTAATTGACTCATCAAGGTTAGCTACATTAATGGAGTTTACAATAGGTTGATTCGGATCTTTCTTTTTCATTATAGCTCCGTTAATCCCGGGTGTTGTTGCATCACCGCTTAATGCTATCCAATATTCTTCAGCTCCAAATTTTTGGAAGTTCCAGCCAAATGCTGTTTTAAAGAATTCAATTGTTTTCTCCGGCTCGTTGCAGGGAATTTCGAAATGTACTACTCTGTTGCTCATGGCTTGTTGACTTTAAGATTATTATTTTTCCAATAACGATTTTAGTTTTTCCAGTTTTTCGCTCCAATATATTTTTAATTCTTCCGCTTTTTTTGAATCCGAAATTTTTTGATGTTGTACTACTACCTGTGCTTTTATTTCATTCTTTGGATAAAAATCAATGCTTAAACTTGTTTCATTATCACTCCAGGTTATTCGCACCGATTTATTTTCTGTAGCTTTTCTGATTATGATCTTTTCTTTTCCAAGCCATTTGTTCCTTACTTTCTCATCTATCAATGAAGTATATAAAACAGAAACCGGAACTTCAATTGTTTTACTTACGCTTATTTCAAAACCACCTCCTTTTTCTCCGCGCTCTCGTATTCCTCTGTTCCAACAATAAGAAGTGGCAAGTAAATTTTGATTCCATTCACCCAAAGACTCTAATCCTTTTATTGATGAAACTAAAGCATACATGTCTTTGTAGTTCAGGTTTAATCCACCTTTTTTATCGATCACCAGAAACCATTCTTCCATGGTTTTACCTGTTTTTTCTATCACCAGTTTATCGGTGATGATATTCCTTTTTTGAGTGTTTGTTTTTGCAGGCATAATATGAAGGTAAAATTATTTGTGGGAAAATGCAAACGGAATTGTGGAAGTTTAGCGGTTGGTTCCGACTCCGTTTAATTACCAATACGTTTTCATTCGGAGGATAAACAGGTGACTGAGCGTAGCCGAAGCCACATTTAAATAAAAACCCCCGAAGCTGTTTCGGGGGTTCATTATATAAAGAAGAAATGTGTGTAACAGGATTAAGCCAAAGTCACCATTTTTGCAACGTAATCAGTCGCGTATTTTTTTCCTGAATTAAACAAAGCCGTTTTTTGATCGTCGGTAAGTTTAAAATTGGTAGGAGAAATACCCAGGTTATCAATAATTACAGAGCGTTTCTCCTCATCAGGATCGTGTTGGAAATTTATTACCTGCGCATCTAGCATGGAGTCTACTAAATTTCTCACATACTGAATAAAGTGTCCTGTAGTTAAATTATCTGCAGGAGCAGGGGCTCCTAAATTAGAGAGGAACAAGCCCATCGTTTTAGGATTAGCATCGCCGTTGGTATCGAAAATGGTTATTGGGTAATTATACAACATACCCCCGTCAACATAAATATGGTTATCGGGATTGTTATTACTGAACTGCCATGCTTCAAAAAACAATGGAATCGACATAGAAGCCCTTACTGCTTCGGCCACTATAACATTAGGTGTAAGTTGAGTTGAGAATTCCCTCAAACCTTTGGTATTAAGATCAGAAGCAAACACATGTAGCTCCCTGCATCCTTTGTTCTCAAAATCTTTAAAAGTCGCATTTTCATCCAGGCCGGTGTTTTTAATTTGTGTTTGCATCCATTGTAAAAATGCATCGCCCTTGTAAAAACCATATTTGTTCATCACATGTAAAGCATCCGGAAGAAGTCCGCCATCCTCAAAAGATTTGAAATCAGTTTGGTTTACAATATTGGTAATTTGAGCAGAAGTATAACGCAAACTTACCAACGCTGCGGTAATTGCCCCTGCTGATGTTCCGGCAACACGTTGCACCCCTGTAAGTATGTTTTTTTGTTCGAGCACTTCTATAGCTCCGGCGTAAGCAATACCTAATACTCCGCCTCCTTTAAATACTAAGTTTTCGATTTGATTGTTCATGATATTATATAGTTTAAAATTTATTTTTAATTTTCCTTACGAAGCAAATGTGTTGGTTTAAATCAGGTAGTGAATTAAGTAATCGTTTCAAGGAATAATTGTTTTTTGGTACCAAAGAAACATTAAAAATCTTATTTAATCAATACGTATAAATACGTGCTTTTATGCCGGCATTGTATAGGCAACTTTGACCTCGTTTTACTATGCTGGTTTCGGTAATTATGCCTCAATCATTCTTTAAACCTAAACAGTGGGAGTTGCCGGTGTATAATTCCAGAATTGACTTTGGCTTCCTGCAAAAGAAATAAAATTACCCGTTGCCTGTGCTATTAAATTCCATTGATTAATAGCTGCTTCAATATTCAATGATTCCAAAAATGAATTTGTTACATCTGCAGGTGTGCAAGTCGCTGAACTAAGATTACTCTTGATCGTATCCCATGTACCGATAACAGTTTCTGTGGCACCCTCAAAAGCTGAAAATGCGGCTGGTGTAACTTCCGTAATTTTCATGAGTGGAATCAGAAAATTATTTATCGTTAGAAAACTTTCAAAAGCCTGGTGAGCACTCAGGAAGTTTTGGAGATCTGCGAATATCACATCGGTGGCCGTGATTAACGCATTAGTTGATTGAGACAGTGTATTGATTGTACTTACGGTTGTTTGTTGTAAAGCGGGGGAAATTGCTCCCCCGCTGTTATTGATTTGTTGGTTCAGCTGACTAAAGTTATTTGCAGACCCGGTAGCATACGTTTGTATTTGCGTTGCCAGATTAATGAGTGAATTGAAAGTTGAATTACTCCACGTTTGGCATACCGGTAAAATTGTAGGCAAATTGGTATCAATAACCCAGCTACTCCAATAGTAGGTTTGTCCGTTGGGTGCTGGAAGATTATTTGGGTTGTTTGCAAAAATTCCAATTAACAGATTAGCCGGATTGTAAGATTCATTTTCTCCACTGAGATTCTGAAGTAACTCATAGATGTTATTATCCGGCCAGGGGATAGTAAAATTTCCACCTGATGTATTTGCTAATTTATTGAGGTATAATATAAAACCAACCCTGGTGTTTATCAGCTTCCATGTTTCCGGTTGTATGGTATACAATTGCGCTATTGACGTGTTTGTGAGATTCATAACAATGCTTGAATAATAAATTGTTTTTAAATGATGGTTAGTTGCCCGGTGGATAAGTGAAGTATTGGTTCAGGCCTCCTGCATAGTTAATAAAGGCTTGCGTAATTGTAGAAATTTCGGTCCACTGGTTTATTGCAACTTGAATATTGAGCGATTCTAAAAATGCCCGGTCAACTTCTGACGGAGTACAGTTAGGTGCTGAAAGTGCTTTAACAATTGTAATCCAATCGCCAACAACACCCTCAATTGTTGGATCAATAGCCGGCATACCCAGTATAGGAACTATATCTGGTATTGGAAGTGTGAGTACGTAACTGTCAAATGTTTTATTAGTGCTTAAAAAAGTAAGCATACTTTGTGAAACAGGATTGCACGAAGTTACTAACTCATTAGTTGACCGTGCCAATGAGTTCAGTGTACTTGTGGTTACTTCTTGTAAAGCGGGAGAAATTACTCCCCCGCTGTTACTGATTTGTTGATTAAGTCCACTAAAGCTGCTTACGGCGTTGTTAGCATAGTTTTGTATTTGAGTAGCAAGGTTAATAATGGAATTGTAGGTAGTTGCGCTCCACTCCTCACAGGAATTTGAGAGACTTGCTTCGTACTGGTACGCATTCATGTCAAAACCACTTGTATTGCTGGGCGAAGCGAGGTGTAGAATAAATCCAACCCTTGAATTGATTCGCACCCAGGTTAGTTCCGGTACGGTGAATAATTGTACAATAGCTTTATTCGTGAGATTCATAATCAGTTTGATTTTTTAGTTAATTTAGTTGGCAATGGCTGAACCTTGTATTTCCATAGTAATGCTGGTTACATTGCTCAGGTTTATTCCTGAACCTGTTGGCAGTGTAATTGTCCATTGAGAAAAAGGAGTAGGTTCAATAAAATCATTTTGCATGTTTGTTGGCATAGCCCCATCCATATTTACCGCTGCAGCCAGATTGCTGTTGTCAGCAAAAATCCATGCCGGTTGAATAACATTGGCTTTATTGTTTACAGTGTATTCGAATTGGTAATGGTAACGTGCACTGCAGAATAACAAATCATTTCCGGTTGGGTCGACATCGTTGTAATTACCTGAGGAAGTAACCATGAATTTGCAAGTGGTGCCGGAAGCAGGAGGATTTGCCGGATACAGATTCTGACCATCAAGCCATATTCTTAAACGTGTAAAACGTACACGCGATAATTCTTCAAAAGCCGGGTTGTCGGTATGTAACACCCATGTTGCAGTATTGTTGGTGGTATCAATTAATACATCGCTCATGTTTACACTTACCTGCAAAGAGGGAACGCTTTGTGGTGTTTTGTCGCTGAATGAAACTAACTGATTGTAATTGGCCAGGTCCATATCGATGAGGCTGTTGTAATCAGCCGTTAAGCTGTTCAGGTTGATCAAATCAACAGGGTTCGGATATGGTGTAAGTGCCCAGTAATAATAAGTAGCTTCATACGACTTCATGAGTGTATACAACAATATTTTGGTGTTCAGGAATTTTTTGTAAAACAGCTGTTGCAATTGCTCCATCTGGCTCTGATTGTTTTGCAGATTTTTTACCAGGGAGCTTATTTGCGAAGTGTTTTTATTACAGTAGTATACCTGTATGGCGGCACTCACTACTTTCTGGCAAGCGTTGTAACTTGCCAATTGAGCGGCAGCCAGCGCTTTACCATACACGATCTGTGCTTCCATGGAAGTTTTGTAATCTGTTGCGTATTCAATATCTGCAGTAACCAATGGAGCGATCTGTTGTTCGAATTGCGATTTATAAACTTCCCATGCAGCTGTGGTGTTGATGGCATCTACTCCGCCAATGTTGTTCCATAATTGATTGGATGGATAGCTTGGAGGATTGCCTGCCGGGGAAAGGTTTTTTGTTGCATCATAAATCGAAGCTGCTAACCCGGCCATTTTACCAATCACTTCAGTTAATTGTTTTAGCTCTTTCATCGAATTAACCACCGACGAAGCACCCTTGGCAGCTTGAACCGCAGTTATAGCTCCCTCTGCTGCAGCTGGCGCGGTTTCTTCATTTCCTGTTGCCATGCCGGCAATGCCCACACCAAACTCTACAAGTGCTTTCCCAATGGCGATAGCAGCTTCTATACTTTGTTTTTGTTTATAGTCAGGGATCCCGATCTTTATCATATTGTTTCCGTCGGTTACTACATTTATTTGTTGTAGCTGGAAATTAAGTAAAGCCTGGTTTTCTGCATTCAACGCACTCTGATATTCCTGCTGTGCCTGTGAAAACATTGCCTGGTAATTAGATTGCTCATTTGAATAAATACCCTGAAGAGCCTGCGCTGCTGCAATAAAATTAGCATCGGCCTGCGTTGCAGAAAACAGCGTTATGTAATTGGTGAGATTGTTGCTGAGTGTGCTGCTAACGTTGCTGATCAGGTTTTCATAAACAGTGGAGTTTACAAAAGGCACATAATGCCCGCCGTTTTGTTGCGCAAGTAATTCTGACTGAACAAGGGTACATAAACTTGAAGATTGAAATGCCAATTGCGTATAATGACTCGGGTGATAAGTAAATGACGCTACTGCCCATTGATTCACCCAATTCAGTATGTCAAATGCTATCTCGGGTGAGCTGTCCGAACAAATTGCCCCACAAATAAAACTGTTATTCAGATAGGTATCCTGATCCTCGGTAATGGTAACAATGGGTATACCGTTGTATAAATTAAGCGTGGTGGTTTGCGCTTTGCCTGTGGTGGTGTTCAGGTTAATGCCAATACCGGTAGCACATGCATTTCCACTTAAAGTTGCGTACGATGAGCCGTTTGAATTCACACCTATCTCACCATTTATTTGTGAGCTGAAGATCATTAATGAAGTGTCAGCATTGGATCCTGTGAAATCCATATTCACTGTGAAACCCGCTCCGTTTTCTATGTTAACGATACGCGCACAAACAACCAAAGCAGTATTGTTCAGTTCCCAGTTCACATCTGCATCTACTTCCAGTATGTCGGTGTAAATGGTGATAATATCATAATTTGTTTTGCTGCTGCTTTCCTGTGCAGCAAGCATATTCTGGATATCAGATAACCTGTAATAAACTCCGCGGAATACGGCATTTACACCATCGGTTGAAAAATTGGTTCCCTGTAAATTAGGAATGGTTCCGTTTTTTGTAAGTTGATTATAAAAGAACTGCCAACCCCCATCAGGGGTTGCAGTACTTTGTGTGGTAGGCGCAGCAACTGTATTAGGGGCCGGCAATGTGCTTGTTGAATTGCTCATGATAAATGATTGATTAGTAAATTATTGAACTGTTACAAAGGCGTTAGTTTGATAGGTAGTTGCTAATTGCGCCAATGTTTGCCAATCATTTGTCAATGCAGCGTAATTTAGATTTTCAAGGAAAGCTAAACCTGTATTAAAGTCGTTGTTCAGTACAGAGGTAATATTGGTAAGATCTGAACAGATCGTGCTCCAGTTTCCTTCCATTCCTTGTATAATGTTTAGTGCATCGCTTACTTTTCCGCTCAATGTTTGTGCCTGTGTAGTCGTGCTTTGCAGGGCATTCATTAAATTAGTGTCTGCTTGCTCTTCTGCAGTAAGTGTAGCAATAGTACTTTCAAGGCTATGAATGTCGTTAAGTGCTGCAGTTGCTTTTGAGCCATAAACACCGGCAACAATTGCTGATGCAATCATCCCTACCGGCCACATTACCCAGCAGTAGGTTGGGGTGGTAGCAGCGACCACTACATCATGATGGTATCGTTCCTGTGCCTTTGAAAGTTTAGCATTATCACCAGACAACTTAGATATAAGATTCTTAACGGTGGTACTCTCCACTCCGTATTTATTGTTGTAATAACTGAACAAACCGTTGGTGCCGGTTAGTGTGTTTAGGTCGATTGTAAGGCCTGATGCCATAGTGCCCAGGTTGGTGCTTGCTGTGCTTGCATTTGTACTGAACCCCTGTGCTGTTTGTGAAAGCTGGTTAACAATGGCAATAATATTTTGCTGACACTGCTTTTGTTGGGCAGGTGTAGTAGCAGCTTGTAAAGCAGCAATTTCAGTTTGTAAGCCCTGGTAATAAGTGCCAATGGAATTACCGTAATTTGCAATATCACCTGCAAGATTCACAATTGAAGGGAAAAGTGTTCCTGTAAAAGTAGTACCTTGTGTTTGCATGGATACATACAGGTTAATGAGTTGCTGGAAATCGCTCATATCAGTTGGTGCACCCGTTCCCATTGTTGTTGCCAATGCGGTAAGAGTAGAAGGTAATTGAGCTACATTGTTAAAGAATGTTTGCAAACTTAGCCATTGGGTGCTGCTCATAGCAAAGGCCGGCCCTCCGGGAAATGCGGGTTGTGAAAAAGTTCCTGTTCCCAGGCTTGTTGCAGGAATGCTTGTTGATTTTGCAGTTGTTGAACTCATGATGATTGTTTTTATTTCCTACTCATTAGGCTTTTCAGATACCGCCACCGTATTTTACCTGTTTGGTTCAGACCGTTTATTTGAGTGGGTTCTGGGCTCCACTTTGTTTGGTGATATAAGTTTTATATAACAAGACAAAGTAAGGTCAGTGATATCGGAAATTTCCAGATAGAAATATCTGTTTTTAAAAACAGGTATTTTTAGGAAGAAGGGTTTTTAAGGCAGAGGGGAAACGTGTTGATTGTTTGGAATTCAAAAGGTTAAGCGGAGTGAGTCATGTTATATTTGATATTTCAAAAAAATGATACCTTAGCAAGATAATTTTAAATACTACACATTATGAGCAAACCAACAATGTCAACATCACAAGATGCGGATCAAAATTTCAGGATAGATAGTGATACAGCAAAATTGTATATTAGTAATTGGCAAGACACAACCAATGACTATTCTTTGGTTCCGAGTTCAGTTACACCAAGCGGATCGCAATTGCAACTTGATTCATTTGTATTCTCAATAGAAGATTTTACCCGCTTTGTAGATAGGGTTAATACATATAATATTTCAAGTTCCAATAACCCTATTACAGGTGTGGTTTGTAAAATCGGGGTCAAGCCAACTCCTTTTAGCGATGGAACAAGGCCAAATGTACCTTGCCTCATTTTCGAACCACTCACAGCGTTTAAAACTACGGCTTATGAAAGTGTTTCAAAGGACAATGTAAATGCCGGAACTGATGTGGGAGATATTGCTGATGGAACTAACCCGAATACAAATTCTGCCCGTTATGATTTTTCATTTCCTTGCCCTCCAACCTGCTCCCTTCCAACTAATTAATTGTTTTTATTTTTGAAGGATTTATAATGGAATATAGGAAGATAAGATGTTGAACGAAATAATAGAATTATTTTTTAAGATTGCGCCCTGGATTATTTTTTTTCCGCTTATCCTATCTCTGAAAAATTTTCGCAAGTCTCCTTCAGAATTAAAAATTATTACTCAATATCTGATACTATCTGTAATCACACAGATAGTATCCTTTATTTTCTGGAAACGGAATATTAATAATCTTCCGGTATTGCACATATATACGCTGTTGGAATTTGCCGTTCTGCTATGGTTTTATTACAAGATACTTAAGTCATTTATCCCCAAAATTTATTTTTATATACTGCTTATCGCATTTGTTGTTTTTGCTTTGACTGATACATTTTTGCTGGAAGGAGTTTATGTGTTTAATACATATTCGCGGTCAGTAGAAGGGTTTATTTTTATAGTGCTTTCCGTTTTTTGGTTTTTTAAAGTGTTTTTTGCAGAAGAAGAATCTTATCTTCCTTATCAAAAATCAATAAACTATATCAGCGCCGGATTTTTTATTTACTTCTCAGGCTCAATTGTTCTGTTCTCATTCAGTAATTACATTAATCAGCTGGCACATTCAATGTTATTCAATATCTGGACCTTACATACCTTGTTTTTAACAATCATGTATATATTACTTTTCAGAGGATTATGGCGCGTCAAAACGAAGTAGATCTGTATGTTGGAATTGTTGTGACCATGACATCCTTTGTTGTGATTGCAGGAAGTGTTATAGTACTTTTTGTTCGTTATCATAAAAAGATGATGAGAAAACAAAAGGAATTGCACCTCCTGGAAACATTGCACAAAAAGGAATTGCTGGTAAACAGCATTCAATCTGCTGAATCGGAAAGAATGCGCATTGCAAAAGACATTCACGATGAAATCGGGAGCATCTTTTCAACTTTATCTCTTTCGGTTGGCCAGCTTACTATGGAAAATGGCCAGGTAAGCGAATATGTAGTTAGAAATAAAGGTCTTATTCAATCAGGGATAAACAGCGTACGGAGAATTTCGCATGGTATTATACCATTTGAATTGGAATTATTGGGGCTTCATCAAACACTCGAAAATTATTTTGAATCCATTTCTTCCGTTTCAGAAATAGAAATAGAGTTTAATTGTTCTTCCGATCTTAAGTTATTGAACCAGGATGCTTCTTTAGCTCTATACAGGATTATGCAGGAATTATTCAGCAACTGTTTAAAATATGCCGGTGCAAAAAATACCGTTGTGGATATTCATCAATCAGATTATGCAAATTCTCTTTTTGTTAATTATAGAGATGATGGTATTGGTTTTGATTTTGATGCAAAGCCCATAAAAAAAGGAATAGGTTTAAAGAACATAGAAAGCAGGGTTATTTCAATGGATGGAACGGTAGATTTTTATTCCAAACCAGGTAATGGTTTTAATTGTAATATAATTTTTCCTATAGAAAAAGAGGCTTAACATGATCAATATTGCAATAGCAGAAGACCAGTCGTTGTTTCGTAAAGGGATAGTTTCCCTTTTAAGTACAGTTCCGGATATTAATGTATGTTTTGAAGCTGAAAACGGAGAAGATTTTTTGCAGCAGTTAGCCGGTTATAAACAAGGTATTGATGTGGCTTTAATTGATATTAACATGCCTGTATTAAACGGAATAGACACCATGAAGAAAATCAGGGATCTATATCCGAAAATTAAAAACATTGTTCTTACTATACATGAAGAGGATAAATACATACATGCATTAATTGAAGCCGGGGCAAATGCCTATTTGGCTAAGAATACCGAGTTCGAGGAAGTTTTAAAAGCTATACATGCAGTTGTAAATACCGATTATTATTTCAACGACCAAACGGTTAAGGCAATGCATAATTATATGCAGAATAAAAAAAGTCAAAAAGCTGCCTTAAATGGGTTTGATATTACGAAGAGAGAAAAAGAAGTGTTAGAACTCATTTGCCGGGAATATACAAGCCAGGAAATTTCACAGAAACTATTTATCAGTGAAAGCACTGTTAATGGTCACCGTAATAACCTGTTGCTGAAAATAGGATGTAAGAACACCGCAGGCATGGTTCTTTTTGCTATAAAAAATGGCCTGTATGTGTTTCAGTAAATTTTTAGTAAAGTCAATTATGCAATAGAATTTTCTGTTGTATAATTCGGGATAAAGTGAAAAATAAAAGCTTCGGAGCTACGTGAAAAACGTAAGATGTCAGGTAGCAATACTTAAGAATAGGGAAGTCAAAAAAACAAAAAATGGCATTAATCTTCCTTTTTCTGTTCGTCGGTTGGATGGTATTTTAGTTGCAAACCATGAAGAAAATTTCTCAGGATCTGATCTTTGCACGGGCGATATTGTTTTTGTGTTGGATTACGGAAGAAAGCGCTTAATTCGTGCCTGCTTACTTTCATATCTACCAGTGCAAGAATTTCAATGATGTCATCATCCTTCAAATTCAGGGCGATTTTTAGTTTACGAAAAATGTTGTTGTTGCTCAGTTCTACTTCAGGAGCAGGTTGCTCCCCTTCTCGTTTACCACGTTTGGAAGTAATAAAGCCATTCAAGAAAGCAGCAAGGTATTTATCGGGAATAAATACATACTCAGGGTCTTCTTCTTTTTTTAACCATGCATTGATCTCTGCACGCTTTGCCGGTTTATCGCCTAAAGCAAATAATTCGCTCAGGGTAACATCACTAATATCAAAGGTATAACGCAGTCGGCGTAAAATATCGTTGTTGGTCATTGAAAATCCTAATTAAAAATGTAAAAGATTATCAGCAAAGATACCGATTTACCAATTGATATGAAAAAAGACTATTTTAGCGATCAATCTTTTACACATCTCACCGATAGACCCGCTGTTTTTGGTACACTGTTGGCATTAGAGCCGTCATCTTTGCTGTACAAAAAATAGATCCATCCGTTTTCTTTGTTTTCATTTTGTGAGCTCCACCAAAAACCATATTCATCAATTGACTTAAATACGCCTGTTGAACTGCGGAATCCTGCGGGCAATGCAGTAAATCCGGTGCTGTTATCTCCGTTTCCATTATCACTCCATCCAGTTGTGCTTTTAATTTTTTTGCCGGCTATTTTAACTCCACCAGCTTTATCATCGAGAGCCTTCCATTCTTTATAATCTGGTATGTGCCAGCCTTTAGGGGCCAGTCCGCGTTTGTCAGTTACTGCGTACCAGTTATACAGTTTCCCGTATTTAATTCCGTTCTCTGTTTTGTTCTCGTATATACAACATGCAGGTTTCCCATCTTTTCCTGCTTTTTCCCATGCTTCAGTAGTTTGCACTAAGGGAATTGAATCACCGTTTCTAAACGTACTAACATCTAAATTTTTAAGGGTCCATTCTGCTTTACCAATTTTTTTACTTTCCTGTGAAAGGCAAAGTATGCCACTCAAGGCAAATAGGGTTGTGATGATCAGGACTTTTATTTTCATTTTTTTCATTTTAAGATAATGGTATTTTGTGGCTTCGCTTACCAGTAAATATAGCTATTATCTTTTTAATCAAATAGAAATGGAATTACTATTTCAAAATTGATTGTTGAATCTGTTCAGGAAATTAAGTGTGAATATGGAGGCAGGCTCTTATAAAACCAAAACCCCTGGCGGGATTCAGGGGTTTCGGGTTTTAGAAGTGTAGTTTTTTTGATTCTGGTTGGCTATTCCGGAAAATGCTGTTTATTGGTTTTGCCATAAACAGGCATGAACACAGAAGAAAGTTATACCATCAATTAAGCCGGGAATTTATCAAATATAATCAGTAAAGGAATACCTGCCAATATATATATGAACACGTGTTTTTTTATGAAAAACGCACTGATGTATTAAGATGTTACTGCAATGTATTGTGCCAGAAATTGGGTCGCATATTTTTTACCTGAATTAAATAAAGCGGTTTTTTGATCGTCGGTAAGTTTAAAATTAGTTGGGGAAATACCAAGGTTGTCGATAATGATAGAACGTTTTTGTTCTTCAGGATCGTGCTGAAAATTTATTACCTGTGCATCTAACATCGCATCTACCAGGTCTCTCACGTACTCAATAAAATGCCCGGTTGTTAAGTTATCCGGTGCCGGTGTTGGCCCTAAATTGGAAAGGAATAATCCCATTGTAGCCGGATTTGCCTGCCCGTTGGTATCGAAAATGGTTATAGGATAGTTATACAGCATTCCCCCGTCAACATAAATATGGTTATCGGGGTTATTGTTACTGAACTGCCACGCTTCAAAAAACAAAGGAATCGACATAGAAGCTCTTACCGCTTCGGCCACTATAACATTAGGTGTTAGCTCTGTGGAGAACTCCCTCAAACCTTTAGTATTAAGATCAGAAGCAAACACATGTAACTCCCTGCACCCTTTGTTCTCAAAATCTTTAAAAGTTGCATTTTCATCCAGGCCAGTATTTTTAATTTGTGTTTTCATCCATTGTAAAAATGCATCGCCCTTATAAAAACCATATTTGTTCATCACATGTAAAGCATCCGGAAGAAGCCCTCCATCTTCAAAAGATTTAAAATCAGTTTGGTTTACAATAGTTGTAATTTGTGCAGATGTATAGCGTAAACTTACGAGAGCTGCGGTAATTGCTCCGGCAGATGTTCCGGCAACCCGCTTTATAGTTGGAAGTATGTTTTTCCGTTCAAGTACTTCGATAGCTCCGGCATATGCAATGCCAAGTACACCACCACCTTTAAATACTAAATTTTCAATTTGATTTGTCATGATTATCGGGTTTAAAATTTATTTTGATTATGAGTTTGATACAAATGTGTTGATTTTTATTGCCTGAAGAATTAAGAGATTGTTAACTAATGGTTGTGTTTGTTTTCTATGTTTTGTGTTTGTTATTAATGTATTTGAATTCAAACTTTATGTGTCATCAAATCTTATTGCTTTCAAAGTAAACCAGAATAATCAATTTTGTCAATACATATAAATACGTGTTTTTGCATGCTGGGTAAAGCTTAGGTTTTTGAGCTTTGAAGAAACCATAAGTCATGAAACAATATTAGCAATACTTCATTCTCCCTGCAGGGAAAAATAGAAAGTCGCCCCATTGTTTATCTCACTTGTTGCCCACACCCTGCCACCGTGTTTGGTAATTATTCTTTTAACAATAGAGAGGCCTATGCCAGTTCCTTCAAAATCACTGTCGTTATGCAGGCGTTGGAATACACCAAAAAGTTTATCATAATAGTTCATGTCAAATCCCACTCCATTGTCTTTTATATAATAAACAATGTTTTTATCTTCTTTATAACAGCCTATCTCAATATGTGATTTTTCCTGTTTCCCGGAGTATTTAATGGCATTGGAAATGAGGTTGGTAAGTACATGCCTGACCATATTATTGTCTCCCTTTGCATTCAATAAGGGTTGTATATCTATCTCTATTTTCCTGTCGGGATAATGTGCACGGAGCTCTGAAGCTATGCTGGAATTGAGAGAATTCATATTTAGGTTCACCATCGAGAGGTGTTGTTTTCCAAGCCGCGAAAATGCAAGCAGGTCATCTATCAGTTGGCCCATCCGGTTTGCATTTTTTATAACCATTCCCAATGTACGTTTTGCCGAATCATCAAAAATACTTTCATAATCTTCTTTCAGTATTCTGGAGTAGCCTCCAATAGCGCGCAATGGTGCCCGCAGGTCGTGCGACACGGAGTATGAAAATGATTCCAGTTCTTTCATCGCAAACTGGAGATCTATGTTTTTTTGCTCCAGGTCTTTGTTTAATTCGTAAAGGGCAATTTCCTGCTGATGTTTTTCTATAAAGAATTTCACCTTATTGATTAGTATTTCAGGCTGAAATGGTTTGGTTATAAAACTGAAAGCCCCTTTTTCGTAGCCTTTAAAAACATTGAGATTGTCTGTATATACTGCTGAAATAAAAATGAAGGGCAATTGTGCAGTTTTTTCTTCTTCACGCAGAATCCCTGCGAGTTCATACCCATCCATCTCAGGCATTTGTATATCCAGCAGGGCTAATGCAAAATCATGGTGAAGGGTTTCACGGAGGGCATCATTACCACTTGTTGCTTTTATAAGTTCTATATCCAGATCTTTTAATACAACTTCAAGAGCTATCAGATTTTCCGGTTTATCATCCACAATAAGGATTTTTGGCACCTTGTTCATGTTGTTCAATTTTAATTTATTTGCTTAGCCAAACACGCATCAGCGAAAACAAGCGATCCACATCAACAGGCTTGGATATGTAGTCATTGGCTCCTGCATCAATACATTTTTGTTTGTCTTCTTTCATTGCTTTGGCAGTTAAGGCAATTATCGGTAGTTTTTTATATTTCTCCTGCGCCCTTATTCTTCTCATGGCTTCATAACCATCCATGTCGGGCATCATAATATCCATAAGTACAATGTGTATCAATGGTTCTTTTTCCATGACCTCCAATGCATTTTTCCCGTTCTCGGCTTTTATTACTTCCATGCCACGCTCCTTAAGCACTTTGGCTAAGGCAAATACATTCCGCATATCGTCATCTACTAAAAGAACTTTTTTTGAGAGCAGTACTGTATCTTTGTTATACAGGTCGGTAATGATTTTTTGTTTCGTTTCGGGCATGGCGCTAATGGTTCGATGAAGAAACAGAGCCGTTTCATCCAGTAGCCGTTCTTCCGATAATACACCTTTAATAATGATTGTTTCGGTGTATTTCTGTAGTTCGTCGTTTTCTTCTTTTGTGAGTTCTTTCCCGGTATACACAATAATAGGCGGCATTTGCCCGTCTTTTATTTTTTCAAATTCATAAATAAGTGTAAAGCCACTTATATCAGGAAGGCCTATGTCTAGTATGATACAATCAATGTGGTTATCTCTGAATAATTCAAGGGCAGCTTTTCCGGTGGCGGCTTCCAAACATTTTACATCTCCGTTTCCTATGAGTTTGCGCATGGCCGTTCTTGAATTAGCATCATCCTCTACAATAAGGAGGTTTTTCATTTTCCGGTTAATGAAATTTTCAATCCGGTTAAAAGCTTCTTCCAGTTGACTTTTATCCACAGGTTTTCTGAAATACTCAATCGCACCTGCTTTAATAAGATCAAGTGTTCGCTCATTTACTGAAATAATGTGAACCGGAATATGTCGCACTACAGGATTGGCTTTCAGTTCAGTTAATACCTTATCACCATCAATTCCCGGAAGGCTGAGGTCCAGAATAATAGCTTGCGGTTTATATTTTTCCGCAAGCAGAAGCCCGTCTTCTCCGGTTGCGGCTGCAATGCATTTAAACCCCTTTTGACGTGCCTGTTTTAATAAGATGCCTGCAAATTTGAGATCGTCTTCAATTATCAACAACACTTTATCATTCTGTTCAATGGTTAGGCGATCGTCCTCTATGGAGGGGAAATTATAAAAGCTATTGCCAGCACTAATTATTTTTGAAATAAGGATCGGTTCTTTAACGTGGTTCCTTTCTACAGATGCCGGCATTTCTTGTAATTCAAGAGGAATAATAATTGTGAAGGTAGATCCTTGACCGGGCTTACTGGTGATTTTTATTTCACCGTTTAGCAATTTAACCAACTCACGTGAGATAGAAAGTCCAAGGCCGGTTCCTCCATATTTACGAGAGGTTCCTCCATCAGCTTGTTGAAAGGCCTCGAAAATGGCCATTTGTTTTTCTTCAGGAATTCCGATGCCGGTGTCTGCGATCGAAATAGCAATACCATTGGAGGAATGTTTTTGAATGCTGACACTTATTTTACCTCTCTCAGTAAACTTAATTGCATTTGACATGAGGTTTTTTAATATTTGATCGAGACGTTGGGAATCTGACTGAATACTTTCGGGCAGATCTTCCTGAAGCAGGATTTCTAATACAAGGTGCTTTTCATCGGTTTGGTGTTTAAAATTTTTATATAAATTATTAGCAAGATTATTCAAGTTTATTTTTTCAATATTCAGGTTCATTTTCCCTGCTTCAATTTTTGAAAGGTCCAATACTTCATTTATCAGGTTTAACAAGTCGCACCCACTTTTGTAAATAATATCGGCACTTTCAATTTGTTCTGCATTCAAATTCTTCTTTTTGTTTTCGGAAAGATCTTTTGACAAAATCAATAAGCTGTTAAGTGGTGTACGCAGTTCATGTGACATGTTGGCTAAAAACTCTGATTTATATTTGCTACTGATTTCAAGCTGTTTGGTTTTTTGCTCCACATCGTATTTTGCCGCTTCTATTTCTTTATTTCTCATTTCCAGGGATTGAGTTTGTTCTTCCAACTCTTCGTTCGTGATCTGCAATTCTTCTTGCTGATGTTTCAGGTTTTGCGCCTGTTCTTCCAATTCTTCATTCACCTGTTTCAATTCTTCCTGCTGGCTTTGCAACTCTTCACTTTGTGCCTGTGTTTCTTCCAGCAATTGTTTTATTTTTTTTCTGGCCATGGATGAACTAATTCCGATCCCGATACTTTCCATTACTGAATGGATGAATTCTTTTTCGGCTTCAGAGAAAGGAGTTAACCTTGCTATTTCAACTACACCCATTGTTTCACCTTCAAACAACGAAGGAATAATAATAAGATGTTTGGGTTTTTCATTTATTACCGAGGAAGTAATACGGAGTGGTTCATCATGGGCGCCATTCAGGAAAATGGTTTTCTGGTCAAAAGCAGCTTGCCCGATCAAACCTTCTTTGAAAGCAAAAAAGCCTTTTACATTTTCGTTTGCTGATAATGCGTATTTGGCGGAAAGGTTTAATATATGGTTTTGCGAGTCAGCAATGTACACCGCACCAAGTTGGGCATGTACATAATCGCATAAAAAAGTAATAATATTATTGGTAAGCTCTTCCATGTTTTGATCGCCTCTTAATTTTTCGTTGAGCTGATTTTGCCCGGAGGTAAGCCAATTGTGTTTTTCATTTTCGGAGGTGGTATCACGTAACGATTTTGTCATCTTTTGAAGAGCATTCCCTAAAATATCTTTATCAGAGCGGGGTTCAATTTCGATAATGTAATTTCCCGAAGCTACTTCAGAAGCATGCTGGGCAACTTCTTTGAAACTCTCATTTATATTTAGCAGTGAATTAAGGATAGGGCTAAGTTCATCATTTATGTAAATACCTGCTTTTTCATCTGTGTATTCCCTGCTGGCAATTTTTTCTGCCTCAACTGTTATATTTGTAATACGTGAAGTTACGCTCTTAATAACCCAATATCCAATCCCGATAGCAATGATAAAACTGCATGTGATAAGTATCCAAATAAGATTTAATGCGGATTCATAATTTTTATCACTGGCGATTTTGTCATTTGTCATATCATTTTTGTTCTTTTCTACCAGCCTGTTGATCACTTCCTGCGATTGATCTCTTGCCTGTGCCCCCTTATCAATAGAAATGTTATAGGCCTTTACATCTTCATGTTTTGACGATAATAAAATGATAGTGTTGAGATCAATTTTGTACTGCTTCCAAATAGTTTTGAAGTCCGTGATTATTTTTTTTCCCTTTGCATCTACAAGTTCTTCAAGCTCCAGCGTTTTATTGTCTATCAATTTTAAAGATTCATCAATCTGATTTTTGTACGAATTGCTTTTTAGTTGATCTTTTTCGAGGATAATATTTTTTTCATATCGCCCGGTTTCCATAATTGAAATAATAATTTCATTGGAAAGGTTTATTTTTCTGGAAGAAATATTTACCAGATTCTTCAGGCTTTCATTGGTTTCTGACAGTTTGTTACTCATTATCCAGGAAATACTTATCAGGAGTAATAAAATGATACTGAAACCGGCTAACAATTTATTTTTTATAGATGTATTCATACACTGTTTTTAAAGTTGGTGTTCTAACTGGATTAATAAGTCACTTATTTTATTTAATGGTAGGATGTAATCAACAGGTGAAAGAGCGATTGCTGATAAGGGCATTATATCCGATTCTGCCGTAGATGGGTCTTGTACTATGGTTGTTCCTCCATATTCTTTTATTTTTTTTAAACCCAGGGCGCCGTCGTTGTTTAAACCTGTAAGAACGATCCCGATAAGATGTTGATTAAATGTTTCGGCTGCTGATTCAAATAGTACATCAATTGAAGGCCGTGCATGGTTTACCTTTTCATCAATGCTCAACGAAAATGTTTGGTCTGTTTCTATCAGCAGGTGATAATTAGGGGGTGCAATATATACCATTCCTTTTTCAATTTTTTCTTTTTCATCAGCTTCTTTAATATTTATTTCACAAGCCTCGTTGAGATGTTCTATCCAATAATCTCCCGAGTTGAATGCTAAATGCTGTACAATAATAACCGGTATGCCGAATGTGGCAGGCAGGGCGGGCAAAAGGGTTTTTAGGGCTGTTATGCCACCGGAGGAAACACCTATTACAATCGCTTTAAACTTCATGCTCTAATATTTTTTTTTGTAGATCTTTTGTTTTTTTTCAAACTCAGTATATTCGCCCGAAACATCACAAAATCTCAAACTTTCTTTTGCCCCAAGGCAAAGAATCCCGCCATTACCAAGGCTGTCGAAAAATAAACGATGCACTTTGTTTTGCAATTCTTTATTAAAATAAATTAATACATTTCTGCATAAAATCAGGTTTACTTCTGCAAATACACTATCAGTAACAAGATTGTGGTTCGCCCATACAATTTTGTCCCTTAACGCCTGGTTCATGATTGCCATCTTATGATCAGCAGTATAATAATTCGAAAAAGACTCCTTTCCAGCTGCACTTTGATAGTTACGGGTATAATCTTTTATGAGTGAATTGGAAAAGAAACCTTCTTTTGCCCTGTCCAATGCATGTTGATTAAAATCGGTTGCATAAATAGTGGTTCTGTCAAACAAACCTTCTTCCTTGAGTAGTATAGCCATGGAATAAGCTTCTTCACCTGTGGAACAGCCTGCGTGCCAAATTTTAATAAAAGAATAAGTTTTTAGTATGGGAATTACTTTTTCGCGAAGTGCTTTGAAAAAATTCGAATCGCGGAACATTTCTGTAACAGTGATGGACAAATCCTGTAAAAGGAGTGAAGTAAAGGTTTTATCTTGCTCAGCTTTTTGTTGAACGGCAGAAATGCTTTCTAAACCGGACAGGGTCATTCTATTACGGATTCTTCGTTTGATGTGGGCTTCCGAATATTGCCTGAAGTCATACCCATAGTTTTGGTATAGGGCATCGAGTAACGACCTGATTTCTCTCTCTTCCGTTTTAATAGTAGTTATTTTATTCATAAAAAAATCAAGGCAACTCCTTTATTCACTTTTTGTGCATGTTTATTTGATTCACTCAATTATTCTTTATAAAAAGTGTAAACAAGTTAAAGGTCTTATCCCACACTTCGTGGTTAAATGTACTTTAATGATTTGATTTAGCCAATACGTATAAATACGTGTTTTATAAGGGATGAATGATTTTGGAAAAGTGGAGTGTTGTAAAAATGGGCTTAATTACCTACATTTGGCTTAATAACTATGAGCGAAAATATAAACACAATTGAGCTTCTTTTTATGGAAGCAGGTGCTGAATTCATTGAAAGTTCAATGGTTTTGCATAACAAACTTAAAAACATAAAAGCCTTTGTGTTTGATTGGGACGGTGTTTTTAATAACGGAGAAAAAAATGAGAACAGGAGCAGTAACTTCAATGAGGCTGATAGCATGGGAACAAATTTACTACGTTATGCTCATTATAAAAGCCATGGAGAATTACCGATAACTGCAATTATTTCAGGAGAAAAAAACGCATTGTCTTTTTATTTTGCTTCGCGCGAACGACTTCATTCCTGTTATTTTAAAATTGGGAATAAAATTGAAGCGCTGAACCATTTATGTAAAGAGCATGATATAAAACCGGAAGAAGTTTGTTATTTCTTTGATGATGTATTAGATCTTTCTATTGCCAAGGTTTGTGGAATACGTATTTTAATGAACAGAAATGCCGGTTTATTATTTAAACAGTATGTTAGAGAAAATAATCTGGCTGATTATATCACGGCTCATGAAGGGGGAAACTTCGCATTGAGAGAAGCCTGTGAAATGTTAATGGGATTAAGTGAAAATTTTGAGGAGGTAATTAAAGACCGAACAAATTACGGAGCAGTATATACAGCATATATCGAAAAACGTAATGAAGCATCCACCTCATTTTATACTTTGAGCGAAGGGAAAATATTAGAGAGTCCTGATAACTAATTCCTCAGCAATTACAAACTGCCCATGTAACTTATTTTAGGTTCGCCTCCATCAGCAGGGAAAAAGATATTTACCGGAGCCGGCATTCCTTTTACATCCGATTTTTTGCTTATAAAATAACTGTATTCATCACCTTTTTCACCCGTTTCTTTAAAGCCAATTGCTGTTACACCATTTTTTCGAACACGGGTTATTTTAACCGGATTGGCGTAAAATTTCACATTATCGTGTGCTTTTTTAAAACTAAAATTTCTCAGGTCTTTTGTTAAGTCATCACCTGATGCATTTTTCAGACTTTTGTGTACGTATTTTAAACACTCTTTTGCACTTTCATCCGCGTCCTTTATAGCAAGTGCTTTCATGAAATCATTTAATAAGGTTTCAGCTTTTGGGTTAACCTCAATGTTTTGAGCAATTGAGCTACTGAATAAAAATAGAAGAAATAGTGCTACTATAGTTTTCATTTGTTAGGTATATTGGATTTAAACAAATCTATTCAATTAAATTATAATAAGCAAAGAGGAATGGATTGGTTTGCGTGGTTTAAATAAAAATGTATTTTAGTACTTTCATTTTAATTCAGATATATGATATTAGGAATAATACCTGCACGATATGGATCCAGCAGATTTCCCGGAAAGCCACTTGTAGATATCAGGGGAAAAAGTATGATCCAACGTGTATACGAACAAGCGAGCAAAGCAAAAAAATTAACGAAGGTTGTTGTAGCTACCGATGATAATCGAATTGCAGAACATGTGAAAAGTTTCGGAGGGGAGGTGATAATGACGGAGCCAAATCACCCAAGCGGAACCGACAGGTGTTATGAAGCGTTAAGAAAGGCTGAAGGGAATTATAAGTTCGTGATTAATATACAAGGCGATGAACCTTTTATTGATCCGCATCAAATAGATGAGCTTGCCAATGCCTGCAACGATTCAACTGAGTTGCTTACACAGATGATCTCGGTTGATTCTTATGAAGTATTGTTTGATACAGGAGAAGTAAAAATAGCATTGAACGATCACAAAGAAGCTTTGTTTTTTAGTCGTATGGTGATTCCGTTTGTAAAAGGCATTGATCAAAAAGAATGGCACAAGCATCATCATTATTACAGGCATGTTGGTATGTATGCTTACCGTGCAGATATTCTTGAAAAAATTACAAGGTTAATGCCGTCTGATTTAGAGAAAGCGGAATCATTAGAGCAGTTACGTTGGCTCGAAGCTGGTTATAAAATAAAGTGTGTTGAGACTAAATATGATAGTCACTGTGTAGATACGCCTGAAGATATAGAGAAAGTATTGAAATTGATGAGGTTGTAGTTTTACAGTAAAGAATACAAACAAAAAGAGTCCCGATAGAATTTCTATCAGGACTCTTTTTGTTTAAGTATAATGTTGAATCTATTCTACTATTAATTTCTTGGTTGCTTTACCCAAAGAGCCGTTCAGGATAATGTTATACATTCCTTTAGATAAACCTTCAACGGTAAAAGTATATTCAGTTGCAGTTTTATCAATTTTATTTGAAAGAACTTTTCTTCCCAAAGCATCATACATGTCAATAGTTTCAAATTTGCTTTCTTTATTAAATGCAACTGTTACATTACCATTGGCAGGATTAGGAAATACATTCAGCTCTTTGGTTAAATTTATTTCTTTCACTCCAATTAATGAAGAAGGTGATTTAATGTTTGAACGTGAAGTATTGATTGCACCCCTTGTTGGATCACATGTTGTCAGCCAGTCAATTTCTACTCTATAACGCGCGTTAGGATAAGGTGCATTGTCAACCCATATGGTTACCGATGGGTTTACTGATCCGTCCAATAATTCCCATTGGCCACCGGCAACAGTGGTATCTCTGTATATTCTGTAGAAGTTAGCAACCTGACCTACATACAAGTTCCATCCTAAGTTTACAGTCCCAGTTCCGTTACTTGTTGCTAAGAACATTGTTCTGTGATAAAGCGAGCGCTGTCCTTCATTTCCACAACTATCAACGGCTGCGATTGCATACTCTTCGAAGTTAGTGTTGGGGTCATAATCACTTAATGTATCTAGTAAGTATGCAGGATCTTCATAAGCAACAGTTCCAACCAAAGTATCTGTCATAGCACCTAGTTTGCGGTAAACCCTAAAGCTGTCAATCTCATTGGTTGCAGGCCTCACCCAAAAAATCTCGTTGTGCAATGAAGCAGAATCAACACTAGCTACACAAACATCAACCAATGGAAGAGGATTAAATACAACATTATGAAATGGACTTGAATCTCTTGATCCACAGTTATTGCTTGGAGTTACCTGAATGCTCGTTAAGCTGTTAACGCCGGTAAAATCAATAGTAATACTATCTGTTCCTGCCCCAAAAGTGATGGTTCCGTTACTGCTTGTCCACGCATAAGAAGTTGCATTGGCAACAGGACTAATCTCATAAGAAACATTTGTAGCTGTTGGGCAAAGTTGTAATACTTGTTGTCCGCTTATTGCGCCGGTATTATCCGGTAATGGATTAACCGCAATGCCTATATTTGAAGAATCACCTGTTCCGCAAGAATTTTGACCTTTTACATAAATTCTTCCGCTTTGATCATTAAGACCAATATTAAATGTTTCATTCGGTAATGCAGTAATAGAAGTTGAACCATCCAATGCAGTCCAAATGTATGTATTTGCATTAGCAATTGAAGGTACTGTATAATTTACATTTTGCTCACCCTGACAAACAGTTGTTGGCCCACTGATAGAACCGGGAGCTGAAGGTAAAGGTGTTAAATTAACCATTAAAGATGCATTTGAACTGGTACCGCATGAATTGGATGCGTTAACGGTAATATTGCCGGGAACTGCAGTGTTGTCGTATTCAATTACAATTGAAATTGAGGAAGGGGTAGCAACAATATTTCCACCGCTCATAGTTGACCAATTGTAATTTGTAGCATTGGTAACCGCTGCTATGGAATAATTATATTGATTAGAACTTCCCGCACATATTGAAGAGGTGGTTCCAAAAATGGTTGAAGGAACCGCCGGAGCATCAACCACATTTATTGTTTTCTGAGTATTGTAATAAAGACCTGTTGTTGTACTGTGAATTCTCATATAAACCGTATATGTTCCAACGGTGTTATATGTGTAAGACGGGTTTTGAAGAACGGAAGTATAGTTCGGACTTGATCCATTGTAATTAAAATCCCACTCCCAGGTATCCGGTTGACCAATAGAAAGATCAGTAAAGTCTAAAGAAGAATTCTTACAAACGGTTGATGAGGAAACATCACTTACCGGACTGTATGAGAAATTGGCAGAAGGTGCGCAACTCACATCCGCAAAGTTTGTTGTAATACTAACAGTGTCTTTTTTTGCAGGACAAACACTTCCGGTTCTTGTAACAGTCCAAATGTACTGATATGTTTGAGGAGAAGTTAAACCACTGACAGAAGTACTATTACTACTTGCATTACCCAAAGAAGGGGTAGGAGTTCCACTTAACCATGACCATGTTCCAACGTTTGATCCTGAAGTTGCTGCTGCATTTAAGAAAGCTGTACCGGAACAAACTAATGGTTGGTCAGGACCTGCATCAGGTGTAGAAGGATTTGCATCTATTTGAACTGATTTTGAAGAAGCGTTTCCATTACCGCAGCCAAAACTGTTTGTTCCATAAACACTAATACTTCCTGTTGCAGTAGCTGTTGTAGTAGAAATAGTAACAATGGTAGTTCCCTGACCTCCGGTGATTGAATATCCCGAAGGAACAGCCCAGGTGTATCCTGTTGCATTGGCAATAGACGGAACGGTATAGCTTGCAGATGTTCCTGCGCAAATTGGTGAAGATCCTGAAATAACTCCCGCAGTGGCAGGAATCGGGTTTACAGTTACGGTAAATGTAACCGATGCTGTATTACTCACATGCCAACCATCATTAGCAGTAACTGTTATTATTGCAGTTCCGGATTGTCCTGAAGCAGGGGTGAATTTTAAAGAGCCGGTTGAAGCAGGACTGGTGTAAGTAATTGTTGGATTAGGGATTAATGAAGGGTTATTAGATGTTGCTGAAACACTCATAGTTTGTGACTCTGCTGTACTTCCGTCTCCAATACCTGATAAATTAACCGTTTGCTGACTTGCATTTTGGCAAACAGTCATACTTGATACCGAGCCAATGGTGGGAGGGTTATTTAAAGTATAGAATCCATAAGAAGAACTGTTGTTATAGTAATTTTTCGAGTTATAATTATATAAGGTTTGCGTAGGATACGTTCCATTTGAATAAACGTGAGAATATGCATAATACAAGGTTGCAGGCTGTAGATTACTCACACTCACGCTTGTTCCTGTATTCATATAAACAACATAGCCTCCGCCTAAAGCAGAACCTGATCCGTAACTAGTGTTAGCCGCATAGTTATAACCATCTGTTGGATAAACATTACTTCCGGTTGAAGGGCGTATGTATATCATTCTGCCATCTCCACCGGTTCCAGAACTCACAAAAACAGATGCAGAAGTATAACTTGGAGAAACAGAAGTTACGTTTGAAAAAGCAGAAGGTGAAGTGTCTAAGGTATTAAATCCTTCGTAAGTACTGGTTGTTATAGTGGTATTATAGAGGTAATATATATTCGGGAAAATATACTCTGAAGAGTACTCATAAACATATGCGTAATAGAGTGTGTTGGCAGTTAAGCCGGATATAGAAACACTGGTTCCTGATCCCTCATAAACTACATAATTATCACCATTTCCTATTGAAGTTCCACTGCCATAGGTTGTACTTGCTGTATAGTTTGTTGTGGTTGAAGACGGTGGGGTTGACTGTGAACTGGAAGACTTCCTCACAACTACAGCGCAGGCTGCACCATTTCCCCTTGTCCAACTAATAGTTGCTGTTGAGGTACTTTTATAGGTTATTTGAACATTTGAAGCCTGAACACTGGGTGCCTGAGCAAACGAAGAAATACCTAATAGTACACCAATTAAAAGAAAGTAAATTTTTTTCATATAAACACTAATTGAATAATTAATTTAGTATTGCAAATATAGGGTATTTATCTATGAATTGAGAATGATCGTCGTCAGCATCTAACAGAGATTATAAAAAATAACTCATTGTTTATCAAATATATAATGCAAGTAATCAGTCAAACAGTTTTAATAAACGTTTACTTAACGTATATTTATATTACTTAACGTAAATGTATGTCTAAGTCCGACGAAATTAACTCTGTTATCGCTTATTTAGCCCAATCCTTAGACAAAGCACAAACTATTGATGAATTGGTATGGGACCTTGCGAAAAAATGCATTGCCAATTTAAATTTTGAAGACTGTGTTATTTACCTGTTTGATAAGGAAAATAACAAGTTATATCAAAAAGCAGCTTTAGGTCCTAAAAACCCAAAAGAAAGGGTTATAGCAAATCCAATTGAAATTCCTTTGGGCAAAGGCATAGTAGGCTCTGTTGCATTAAACGGAATTTCGGAAATGATAGGTGATACTTCCAAAGACCACAGGTATATAATTGATGATAAAAAAAGGTACTCGGAATTAGCAGTGCCAATAAAATTTCACGATTATGTAATTGGTGTTATTGATAGTGAACATTCTAAAAAAGATTTTTTCACCAAAGATCATTTACACATTCTTACTGTAATTGCAAGCTTTGCCGGCAATAAAATCAGAGAGATCAATCAAAAGGAAAGCTTAAAAATAAATGCTTCAGGACAGCCGAGTTTACTTGACAAATTGAAACAATTTGAACAATCAGAGAATGAACATATTATTTTAAATACCCAGGCAAGAACATACAAACTTAATAAGTCGGATATTATTCGTGCCGAGGCAGATGGCAATTACTGCGTTGTATACACTAATAGCGGTTTACGTATTATGCTTGCTAAAACTTTAAAAAATTTCGAAAAGGAAATTGCTTCCAAACAATTCATCAGGCCGCATAAATCACATCTTGTGAATTCAAGATATATCACATCTCATGTACAGAATGAACTTTTTCTGACAGATAATACCTGTATTCAGATCTCTGTAAGAAAACAGGTAATGATAAAACGTTTGCTCGGTATTAAATAGGAAAATCTTGTTTTATTTTGAATTTACGTACATTCGTGTTGGAATTGTTTTGATAAAAAATAAATACATACAGGTTTTTTTGTTCATGCTTTTGTCCTGTGCAATGCAGGCTACGCATATTGTGGGAGGGGAGACTTACTATGATTATTTGGGAGGCAATAATTATAGGATAGTGATGAAAGTTTACAGAGACTGTATCAATGGGGTTCCTAATTTTGATGGTTTACCTAATAATGATGGCAGTATTACCCCCTGTACAATCAATATTTTTGATGCGCAAGGTGTATTGATAGAAACAATTATTTCCACACCCGCACCCAAAACCCCTGTTCCTGGGAACATTAATAACCCTTGCATTACGCCGCCAACCGATATTTGTTATGAAGAAGCAGTTTATACCGAAATCGTAAATCTTCCTCCAAAAATAGGTGGCTACACCATTGTTTACAAACGCTGTTGTAGAAATAACTCAATTTTAAATTTAATTTCACCAGGTTCTTCCGGTGCAACCTATTGGGAACATATTCCCGGACCTGAAACGGCTTTGGTTAACAGCTCACCAAGATTTAATGACTTTCCACCCATATATATTTGTAATGGTTTGCCAATTGAATTTAATCATGGTGCTACTGATCCAGACGGAGATGAATTAGTGTACTCTATTTGTTCGGCATATAATGGTTTGGATAATTGTTGTCCTTATATTGGAGTCCCTAATGGCTGTTCTCCCGGATGTCCTACTGTAAATGATCCACCTCCATTTCAAAATGTTTCTTATGAGTCGCCATACAACGGAAGTTATCCAATGAGTTCTAGCCCGGCACTTAATATTAATGCTGCAACGGGTTTTTTAGACGGAATTCCGGATATTAATGGTCAGTGGGTTGTGGCGATATGTGTTCAGGAATTTAGGGGTGGTGTTTTAATAGGAACTCATACACGTGACTTTCAGTTTAACGTTGTTCAATGTGCTGTGGCCTCTTCTGCTGCAATTGCTAACCAAACTGTTTATTGCGAAGGGTTTCAGGTTGATTTTAATAACCTGAGTTACACCAGTGTTTCGGGAACTCCGACATACTCCTGGGATTTCGGGGATCAAACTACATCTGCCGATACATCACATTTATTTGAACCAACCTACATATACCCTGATACAGGAAAGTACGCGGTAGAGCTGGTTATGAATGAAGGAATGCCATGCTCAGACAGTACAACCGTTGAATTTTATATTTATCCTCCGCTTGCTCCTGATTTTATTATGAGTTCACCAAGTGCCTGTTTTACCAATAACTCATTTGATTTTTCGGCCACAGGTATTTTTGCTCCCTACGCATCAATTGAATGGGATTTTGGCGCAGGAGCTATGCCTCCAACTTCTACAAATCTTATTCAGAATAATGTTCATTTTAGCCAGGGAGGTTCAATACCTATTACTCTAACTGTTACACAAGCCATTTGTTCCGAGAACGTAACCAAAAATATTGTTATTTATAATCCGCAAGCCCAAATTGGTAGTCAGACAGATCTTTGTGGCGGTTTTCAAATGAATTTCCAAAATTTGAGCGTTAGTTCAATTGGGACTCCATTTTATTCCTGGAATTTTGGAGTTCTCAATACTCTTGCCGATACCTCTCATTTGTTTGAACCGAGTTATACATATGCGGATTCAGGGAAATATGAAGTTGTATTAACAATGACTGAAGGGCCATGTTCTGATACATCAACAGTGGACTTTTATATTTATCCTCCCTTAAATCCTGATTTTAGTTATACTTATTCAGCCGCGTGTATTAATGATAATTCTTTTAATTTTAATGGGGCCGGAACCTTTACTCCAAATACAACCTTTGCCTGGGATTTTGGCCCAAATGCTAATCCAGCATCATCCACAAATCTAATTGAGAATAATGTCCAATTTGCGGGCAACGGACCTTTTTTAGTTACACTTACTATGACCCAGGCTGTTTGTATAAAAGATATTGCACAAACTATAACAGTTTATCCTGAACCTCAGGCATACTTTTCACCTTTCCAGGTTGATGGTTGCCAGCCGCAAACAGTAGCGTTTAATGATAGCTCGATCGCACCAACTGCATTGTCCTATTTGTGGGTGTTTGGTGATGGAGATAGCAGTACCTTATCAAACCCGATTCATATTTATGAAGATCTTGGAACTTTTAATGTTAGTCTTATTGTAACTACTGCTGATGGATGCATAGACACCAGTAGGTTCACGGTTCAAAATATGGTTATGGTAAAACCATCTCCCAGAGCCGGATTTATAGTTTACCCTTATGAAACTACAGTATATGAGCCGGTGTTTCATTTTATAGATACCAGCTTTCAAACGGTTGCGGTTGAGATGCAGATGGGAGATGGTTCAGTGTATAACTATTTTCCGGATCAGCATTTTTATGAAGAGTATGGCGACTACGAAATAACCCAGATAGCTTTTGGAAGTAACGGATGTCCTGATACAATAAAACAAAAAGTTAAGGTGCTACCTGAACATTTGTTTTGGATCCCAAATGCATTTACTCCTAATGGAGATTATATTAACGGAGTATTTAAACCGGAGTTAATGGGTGTTACAGATTATAAGTTTTATGTGTTTGACAGATGGGGAGAAAAAATATTTGAAACGAATGACACAAAAGTTGGATGGGATGGGACTTATAAGGGCAATAAATGTCAACAGGATGTTTATGTATACCTGATAAGATATAAGGATGTGGTGGAAGATGGTGAACATCAAAGAACAGGAACATTTACCTTATTCAGGTAACTTATTCAGGAATGCGGTAAGTTTTTTTATTGCTATTGCTCTATGAGAGATCAGATTTTTTTCTTCTATTGACATCTCTGCAAATGTTTTGATAAACCCGTTTGGAATAAATATTGGGTCGTACCCAAACCCATTTGAACCTTTTTTTTTCACTGCTATCTTACCCTTTATAATCCCTTCAAATAAATATTCTTTTCCAGCAATGATTAAAACTATGACCGTTCTGAATTGTGCACTTCTACTGTGAGAACCATTTAGCTTTTCTAACACTTTATTCATATTAGCCTCGTCACTTTTTTCTTCTCCGGCATACCTGGCCGAATAAACACCGGGTTCATTATTCAATGATTCGATTTCGAGACCTGAGTCATCTGAGAAACAATTCTTATTAAATATTTTGTGAATGAAACGGGCTTTTAGTAATGCGTTTTCTTCAAGGGTATCACCTGTTTCAGGTATATCTTCCGAATAATTAATATCCGACAGGTTCAAAATTTCGTGGTCTTTGCTCACTAGTTTTGTTACCTCGAAAACTTTATTTTTGTTGTGGGTAGCGAATATAAGGTGCATCGGAGATGAAAAGAATTTCGGCGTAAAAGAAATTTGAAATTTGTTTTATTAAAATTGATTAAGCTTAGTGAATTTTTTAATAAACGGTTTATCATCGATAAGAATTTTCAGGAAGTATTGACCGTTGGCAAGTTCCATGGTTGAAATACTAATGAGATTCAAACCTGTGATTCCCTGAACTAAATGTGTTTTGCCAATTATTTTCCCCAGGAGATCAATAAACTCAAAGCTAATTTCAGATTCAGTAGTAAGCACAATTGGTAATATCAAATTGTCTTTTGTTGGATTAGGAAAAGGATCAGAAACAGAAGTACTGCTAAGATTGGATGTAACACAAAGTTTATTGTTAGTTAGATCAAAGTCGGAAGTAGAGTTTACCGACTCTATGTTAACACACGTTATATAATTCGGGTCGTGTTGTAGCTGTTGAATTTTTGAGGTAAATACATAGGTAAAATAACTACTCGAACTTGGTGTTCCGGCCCATGTTTCTTTGATCATTGATGCATTAGTTACATGGCAACTTATTTCAAAACTTGAAACAGGAACTGTTCCATAATTTGCCAGATCAGCTTCAACAGTTATGTAATCATCATTTCCATATGAAGTTCGGATATCAAGAACTGCCAGATCCAGAATACGATTCCGTACAAGAAGGCTTTTCGTTGCAGTATTTCCACATCCATTAGTATCTTCCATATACAATGTGGCGGAATATGTGCCCACTGTATCAAATGAATGGGTTATGTTTTGAGTTGTGTACGTAGTGTCGCCAATTGTCCAGTTGTACAATGTCCCGCTCAGGTCGGTGGGAGTAAAAATAATCGGGAAACCAAGATAATAATTGCTTGAAGGGTTAACCGTAAAATCAACTACGGGTAATGCAAACACGTTTACTGAATTGCTAACCGAATCTTTGCAACCAAATGTATTAGTTGCAACAAGTTTAATAGAATAGCTGCCTGAAGTTGAAGGTACTGTATATGCAGTTTCGCTGGTTGAAAAAGTGGTGTTGTTCAATTGCCAGTTCCAGTTTATAAGCGAACCATTTTGAGGAGTTGATTGGTCAACAGGTTTTAGCGTGTCATTTAAACAAACCGGGTTTATTGCAAATTGAACAATAGGAGGGAGTTTAACCTCTATGGTTTTAATAATAGAAGAACTGCACCCATTAAAGCCATTCACGGTTAACTTAACAGGATATGAACCTTGTGTTGTAAAAGGATAGCTTGTGGTAAGACCATTAAAAGTGCTTGATCCAATTGTCCATGTTCTCACGTTTGAATTATTTGGAGCAGGGGCAATAGAGTTATCCTGAAAGGTCACCAGAGAATTGGTACAAGGAGTTGAGTAGGTAAAATCAGCTGATACCTGAGCTTTAACACTTATGTTTTTACTCAAGGAATCTATACAGCCTGCACTATTGGTCACAATTAATTTAACCGGATAGGTATTTTGCAGAGAAAAAATATGGACCGGATTTGGTAAACTACTGCCGGCTGTTCCGTCACCAAAATCCCACAGGTAAGATAAGGGAGTATAACCGGTAGATGTGGATGAATTAATAAATGATGCGCTATCGTTTTGGCAAGCAATAACGTTGCTGAAATTTACAATAGGTGTCGGCGCAATATGAATGTTTTTTGTAATTGTTTGAGTGCAGCCTACATTTGTTTCTACGGTTAAGCTTACAACATAATTTCCTGTATCGGCGTATGAATAAAAAGTGTTTTGAAGTATGGATGTATCTGATAGTGTTGAGGTATTCCCGAAGTCCCAATTCCAGCTTGTAACAACATCTCCCGAAGGTGGTATGGAGCTATCCGTGAATGTTACAACATTGTTTTTACAAGTCAGAGAATTTGAGAAACTAGCCGTTGGGGCAAAGCCGGATATGGTAACATTTATGGTGTCTTTTGCTTCGCAACCGTTACTATTGGTAGCAATGATTGAGTATTGACCACTTGCATTTACAATTAGTGTATCGTTTATTGAGTTGTCGTTCCATAGATAGCTTAAGCCTGCTTGATTACCTGAAACTAGTGTAATACTATTTCCGGCACAAAGCGCAGTGTCAGAGCCAAGAAAAGTATTACTAACTGAAGTGTCAAAACTAACAGATATAGTGTCATTAAATGAACAGCCTATGGGATTAGTAACCTTCAGCCAATATGTTCCGGCAGTATTTGTAGTTATAGAAGTTGTATTGTCGCCTGTCGACCATAGGTATTGCCATGATACCATAGTGCTGTCACCAATAAGAATAAGGCTATTAGGGTAACAAACCAGGGTATCTGTACCAAGGTTAAAAACCGGTAAATTTTGTTGCTGTATATATACAGAGTCAAGTAAGGAACCGCCAATACAATTATTTATATTAACTGCGTACCACCCAGCCTGGTCAACTAAAATTTTATTTGTTGTTTCACCATTTGACCACAAATAATTAAACTCATTAGGGCCGGCATATAATGAAAGAGTATTTCCCGCACAAAGTTTAATAGTATCAGAAGTAAATAATGAAGCAGGTGGGTTTGTTGTTTGGCTTCTGACAATAACTGTGTCAGAATGAATACGCCCCAATATGTCAGTTGCCGTAAGAAAATAAGAGCCTGGAGCGTTTATCACAATTGAGTCTGTTGAGTTGCTGTCGCTCCATAAATAATTTGTATAATAGTCGTTGCAAACTCTTATTACTTGAGGATAAGTGCATACATATAAATCTTCACCAAGATTAAGTTTTGGGAAGTATTTAGTTTTAAGATACTCATTACAAATAGTAAGGTCCGAATCACTCAAGGCATTTTTAAAAAGCAATATTTCACCGATATTTCCTTTCCAGTTACCTAAAGAATGCCCTCCGATATAAAACGGACCGTTTGTAAAAGCTGCCGTTAATGCAGCACTGGTTGAGGTAGCTGTATTTACCTCGTTTACATAAATTGAAACATCCTGATTGATTCTTTTACGATAATTCAATAACTTAAAGTCAAATCCCGAGTTTGGCAGGTCGAACGAATTTCTTAAAAAATCTCCATTTGACCAATTAACAAATGACTCTGTAGATGTACCGCGTTCCAGCCAAAGTCCGTTTGTCCAGTTATTAATTGAAAAAAAACCTTGTTCTACAATACCAGGAACGGTTAATCCTGATGCAATACCAACAAAGGTTAATGAAGAATTGTGGATGCCTTGAATTGTATCACCTATAAGAGGGGCTACACTCCCGTCAAAGTATAACGATGGTGTAGTGCATATAGTCACGGAGTCAAATATGGGAGCTAATGCGGAAGACTGAATCAGATTATTGTTGTTCCCACTTTTGTCGAGCCATGATAAAACTGAGTTATTGGAATCAACCGAAACAGAACTATCGTCTGGAGCCAGCCATAGACTTGGAGCCCACTCCAAGGGGTCAAACGTATAAAAATCATATATTCCCGACCAGGCTGATGTATCATTGTAAAAATTCAGTGTCCGGTATTTAAAATAATAACGCTTGTTAGCGGGTAAATCTTGCATTATAATTTCAGAGGACTGGGAAAATAATTGAATGGGCGAGGCTAAAGTTTGGGAACTGTCAATGTTTAGTTCAAAATAGCTTGAATCGTTTAAATGTTCATTCAAATTAATTTTCACATCTTTGTAATAGAAAACTGAGTGATTGTCAGGTTGCGAGAAAAGACTTACAGGGAAAAACAGGGCAATGAAAAAGAGCCGGAAAAATAATTTTTTGAAGGAAACACGAGTTATAGGTAACATATGGCCAAGCAATCACTAATTAACGAATTTACGAAAAATTTCTTAAAGTTGGTGTCGGGAAATGTAATAGTTCTCGCTCTTCCAATTTTTACAGCGCCAATAAACAGTAGGCTGTTCAATCCCAAAGATTATGGTTTTTTAGGTGTTTTTTTGCTTGTTGTTGGTTTTTTTACAGCTCTGTCAACATCCGGGTATTGTCACGGTATTATTATTTCCAAAAGCAAAAAGGATCGGGCAAATTTCTTCAACCTTACTCTCTATTCAACTGTGATTTCAGTTTTCCTGAGTTTACTGTGTACTTTTTTGCTGGTTAGGTTTGAGGTATTCAGTATACCCAAGTCGAACTTTATTTATTTTGTATCGCTTCACGTGTTATTACAGTCTTCAATTGTTATTCTTCAAACGCTCATAAACAAGTCGGGAAAGTACGGTTTATTGACAAAAGGGAGAATTGTAGCTTCTATTTCTGCCGCCGGGATACAGATTTTTTTAGGGTATGCCGGATTTGGTTTTAAGGGGTTGGTAATTGCTTATGTTTCTTCTTCTTTGGTGACCATACTTTTTTATGTTTTTGCCTACCGATATGAACTCATAAAAATGTTCAGGTTAATGTCGCACCGATATTCAATGACGTTAATGAGGCTTCATATTCGTTTCCTCAAATTTTCTACTCCTTCTGAAATGATAAATAACCTTATTCATCAAGTGCCAATATATCTTTTCACGAAATTTTTTAATGCAGATCAATTAGGTGCCTACATCTTTTCAGAACGACTTTTGGGAATGCCCTTTTCTGTCATGAGTGGTGCATTTACCGAGTTATTCAGGAAAAGTGCAAGTGATGAGCTTAACACAAGCGGACACTGCAGGAATAGCTTTAAAAGTACGCTTAAAACACTTTTAATCATTGCTGTTCCGGTTTTTTCGGTTATTGCTTTAGGATCACCTTTTCTTTTTGAGTATGTTTTTGGAGACAAATGGATTCTTTCCGGAAAAATAGCCAGCGCACTTTCAATTCTTTACTTTTCGCGTTTTGTTGTAAGCCCGTTAACTTACCTTTTCATTTTAAAACAAAAACAAAAGGAAGATTTTGTTTTGCACCTGTTAATGCCACTTTGGATTATTGCAGTTGTTTATGCAGCAAATTTCTTTGGATTTACCCAAATAATTGATATGATGATTTTTTACAGCTGTGGTGTTTCTATGATTTATATTCTTTATTTTTACAAATCATATAAGTTTTCCAGGTAGAATGAGGTTGTTAAACTATTTTAGATTTATAAAAGAAACAAGGAATACCCAAACTCCCATAAATTTCAGAATGTGGTTTATTCAACGCATTCTGGGTTTCAATAAATCTGCATATTGGCCAATGCACCATTCGAGCTATGTAGGCATGTCATCAAAAGTACTTTGCGGAATAGAAACTTGTCCGGGTTATATGCCGGGGTGTTACATTCAGGCAATTAATGGAGTTCATATTGGTGATTACACACAGATCTCGGCCAATGTTGGTTTAATCAGTTCAAACCACAGTGTAGTTGATAACAGAAGCCATGTAGAAGCTTCTCCGATAGTTATTGGAAAGTATTGCTGGATAGGTATGAATTCCGTGATATTACCTGAAGTTAAATTAGGGAATTTTACAATTGTTGGTGCCGGATCTATAGTAACCAAATCTTTTCCTGAAGGATATTGTGTTATTGCCGGAAATCCCGCAAAAAAAATACGCGACTTGAGCGAGAATGAATGTGTTGAGCATAAGAGCCAATTTGAGTATAATGGTTATATAAAAAGTGAAAATTTCGAAGCCTTTAAAAAAAGGTATTTGTACATATAAAGAAGTATGAGGAAATGGAAAATTTGATCGTTTGCAAGAAGTGTGTGATGGATAATACCGCTACAGAAATTGTAGTTGGAGATGATGGTGTTTGCAATTTTTGTAAGTCGTATGAGGTTTTAGCAAATGATACAATCAATAGACCGGATGATATTAAACAAAAGGAATTGCAGGATCAGTTGGCAGAGATCAAACAAAGAGGAGCAGGTAAAGAGTATGATTGTATTTTAGGAGTCAGTGGTGGTGTTGATAGCACTTATCTGGCATTAAAGGCAAAGCAATGGGGCTTGAGACCTTTGGTTGTTCATTTTGATAACGGTTGGAACTCAGAATTGGCAGTTAAAAATATTGAGAATATAGTGAATAAACTTTGTTTCGATCTTCATACCTATGTAATTGATTGGCAAAAATTCCGTGATCTTCAGTTGTCATATATCAAAGCTTCAGTATTGGACCTGGAAGCACCTACCGACCAGATTATTTTTTCTGCACTGTATAAAATTGCTTCCAAAAAAGGGATTAAAACAATTTTAAGCGGACATAATATCTCTACCGAATCGATTTTGCCGAGATCCTGGTATACTGATAAGCTAGATTATGTTAATATGAAAGATATTCATCATAAGTATGGTACAACAAGTATTTCTGGTTTGCCAAAATTAACCCTGTATCATAAATATTATTACCAGCATGTATTATGTATCTCAACCTCAAGCCTGTTGAACTATATTGACTACAATAAAAAATCGGTTAAGGATGAAATTACCCAAAATCTTGATTGGAAAGATTATGGTGGAAAGCATCATGAGTCTGTTTATACAAGGTTTTACCAGAGTTATATACTCCCCGTGAAATTTAATATTGACAAACGAAAGGCTCATCTTTCAAGCCTTATTGTTTCGGGGCAAATAGGCCGTGAAGAAGCGGCTAAAGAAATTCAAAGCCCGCCTTACGACGTAAAAGCCATAGCTGATGAAAAAGAATACGTGGCTAAAAAATTTTCAATTTCTGTTGATGAGTTAAATCGATATATCGAACAACCAAATAGAAGTCACTCGGATTTTAGAACTGAATATGACAAAGATGTAAGATTTTATTATTTTTTATTTAGAGTGATAGTTTATATTCCAGTTAGAGTGTTGCGCTTATTTAAGGTATTGGAAACACCAAAGAACCCTAAGTTTTATTAATGAAGATTCTCTTTGTTGCAATTGCAGATATGGGTTTAAAGGGTGTTTTTGCCAAAATCACCGCTACTATAGATGCATTACAAAATTCAGGAGCTCAGGTACACGGACTTATTGTTTCAAGTGATAAACAATCGGAAGTTAAACACGGCAGTATTGACATTATAGGGTTTTCGAAAAACAAGAAAACAATTTTTCAGGAAATAGAGTCATTTATCAATGCAAATTATCAGGAATGCCCCCTTATCTATTTCAGGTACCCGCTGGCAGATAAGTACCTGTTGGAATTTGTAAAGAAATATGGAAGTAGAATTGTTTTTGAACACAATACGATTGAAGAGAATGAATTGCAACTTTATTTTAAATATTATAAACTGAAAGATTTCTTGTACAATCTGAGGCATTTTAATTTCTCTGATTTACTGATGAATTACAGGCTTCTTTTAAACGAAAGAAAATATGGTAGTAAGGTGCTTCACTTAACAAAAGCCGGGATTGGTGTTACTGCTGAGATTTCTGAGTATGAAAATAAAAGGGCAGGGAAGATGTATTGTAATCAGGTAATCGGAAATGCAGTACTCTCAAATTTGACTCCGAAGATTAAGAATAATATAGAAAAAATAGAAAATAAACTTACATGTATTTTCATCGCGGGGCATGCAAATAACTGGCATGGAATTGATAGGGCAATTTGTGGCATTAAAAATTATAAAGGCAAAGTCAAAATCAGAATAATTTATGTGGGAACAATTTTGCATACTGTGAAAGAGATGGTTAAATCACTTGATTTAGCCGGAAGTATTGACTTTGTTGGAATTTGTGACAGGGAACAGATCGAACAATTAATTCTGAAATCAGATATTGGAATTTCAACACTCGCTTTACACCGAATACCCTTGGTTCAGGGAAGTGTTTTGAAAACAAGGGAATATTTGCTCCATGGTTTGCCAATATTAATCGGATATGAAGATCAGGAAGTTGAACGGGATGAATTATTGAGCAAGTATTTGGTTAAAGTAAAAGCAAATGATGAAGCAATTGATTTTGAAAAAGTAATTAATGCGCTTAACGAAATATCTCTTTCAGGTATTACTCCCGCTCAAATTAGCCGAAAGTCGTGCGAAGAATTTGGAATTAAAGCCAAAGCAGCGGAGTTGAAAAGAATTTTCGAGAAAATAAATAATGCAGATGATATTAAAATATAAACAGAGTATATAAATATAAGCCCTGTTTATCATTACAATGAAAAAAAAAGTGGTACATATTATAAATGATCTGAGAATGGGAGGAGTTAGCTCAGTGCTTTATAGTTTGGTAAAAGACCACAAGAATAGTACCTATAGTTACGAAATCCTTAATTTGTCGGGAATACAAGAACCCGAAATGCTCAAATTATTTGAATCAACCGGAATTGCGATGCATTGTTTAAATTACCAGTTCGAGGATGGTTATGGTTTAAAGGACCAATTTAAAAAAGCATTCCTGATTAGAAAGTACATGAAGAAGAATCAGGGAATAGTAGATTTTATCGCAAACCTCAAAGCTGATGTACTGCATTTTCATACTTTACCAAGAGAATTAATGCTGGGAAGAATTGCTGCAAAAAAAGCGAAGTGCGAACTTGTATTTACCGATCATTCCATGCGTATTAGCTCCAATGAAATTAAAAAAATAAGCAAATTATTGATAAGGTACCCATTCAGGGAATTTTATAGAAACTATAACGTAATAGCGGTGAGTGATTCAGTAAAGAAATACCTGGATGACCAAAAGATCAGCTCCGTATTAAGAAGTTTGAAGGTTATTAATAACAAGATCCCTGATGTTTCTTTTCGAATTAAATATACATCTAAAGTCAATTTGAATTTTGTTTATGTGTCTAGGATTTCATTGGTAAAAGGACATAAAGATCTCATCCAAGCCTGGTCTTTGTTGCCCGAGATGAATCTTACGTTACATATTGTAGGGCCTGATGAAATGAACGGTTCGATCCAGAAGCTTGCCAAGTCATTGACCTGTAAAAATAAAATCGTTTTTACCGGCCCTCTCACTAATGTAGGCGAATTCCTTACCGGCATGGACGCAGGTGTTTTTCCCTCTCACAGAGAAGGCTTGCCTGTGGCATTACTTGAAATGATGCAGGTTGGGCTTCCCTGTGTTGTTTCAGATATTGATGAAATTAAAAATATTGTTTCTGATCAAAAGAATTGTTTGCAATTTAAATGCGGTGACTCAGAATCACTGGCGGAACAGATTATAAAACTGGCAAAAAGCGAGAAATTGCGGGAAAGAATAGGAATTTCAGCTGCCAAGTTAGTTCAAAACCAATACTCTCAACGGAGCCTTAGTTTAAGGGAAGAATATGAATTAACCTATAATGCCATTCTTAATTAGAATGGTATGAGCCAACTTGGTTCTGTGTTTTTTGATTAAATTAATTTTCTTAACTTTAAGTCTTAAATTATAAAAGGAGCCTGAATTGGGTTCAATACCTTATGGATTGTCTTTTCTGTTTTAGTGAATCCCGGATATATTCTAAATTACCTGTAAATAGATTTAATAATAAGTCATTTAATTTTTGTTCATGCAATTCCTGTGGCTTGTTGTTTATTGATCCTATTCCATCAGAGGATGATTTGGCTTTAATGTATCCGCCTTCATATCAACAAGGTGTTTCTAAACAGTTGGATAATTTGGATTTTGAACAGCCGGGATTAAGACATTCCTATGGAAGAATAATGCCTATATTAAAATCCAGGGGAACTTCTGCAAAAGTGGTGGATTTTGGATGCGGGAATGGAAAATTTGTTTGGAATGCTGTCAATAATAATGTGAATATCGAGGGAGTTGAGTTTTTTGAAGAACAGGTTAATCACTTAAGAAAAAATATTCCTGAAACAAAATTTTATACTGTAAAGGAGTTTATTGAAAGTGAAGAAAAGTATGATATTATATTTCTGAGTAATGTAGTTGAACATTTCACTAACCCTAAAAAGGAACTTCAACAATTGATGGTGAAATTAAGTGATGGCGGTTTATTGGTGGCTGAAGGGCCACTCGAAATGAACCGGAGTTTTGTGAATTACTGTAAATGGAAGTATTTTAAGTTAAGGAAATTTTTTTCATCATCATATCATACGGCTTTTGCTCCCGTGCATATATTTTATTCCAATTATCAAAACCAATTGAACTTATTTGAATCAATTGGATTGAGCAAAGTGGAATATCAGACCAAAGAAAATGCGTGGCCATATCCGGCCGGATTAGCGGAAATAAAATCTCCCGGGGCTGTTGTAAAATATGTAATTGCAATGTTGAGTAAAATGGCGGGAAGTTTTATGTCGCATTACGGAAACACATTTATCTATGTCGGACAAAAGGGTGAAAATTATGGAAAATAAGGTAGCCTTTGTTCAGGGAAGGCCTTGTGCTCATGAGATGCACCAAAAATTTGCATTAAGTGTAAATTCTGATTTTTATTTTGTTGATTTCAGAATGCGTTGGCAAGATCAGCACAGATCAATTTTTTATAGAGTAATGAGTTGGTTTGTATGTGCAATTACATTTCCGAACTTAAAAAAATACAATATTTTTTATATCGACAATCTTCATTTTATGCCGGTTATTATGAAGGTATTAAGATTGAAGAGAAAGAAGCAAAAAATCGTTGCCCATTTGGGAAGCCACACCCTTTACTTTATTTATTCCCATAGGTTTTCAAGGCTTACGGAAAAGTTGCATATCATGGCCCTAAGAAAATACGACGCACTTATTTGCGAAGGATTAATGGCTGAAGACCTGGTTAAAAAGATATTGGGCGAGGGAACACCTAAGTTGTACACAGTTATTAATGGGATCCCGCAAGGGCATTTTCCTAAAAATGAAATCAATGCGAATAAACTCTCTTCTAACACCATTTTATTTGCCGGGCACGGACCGGGAAATGAAAGGATGTGGTATAAAGGGTTGGATTTGATGATAAAGGCTTTTGATAAAGCAAAGAAAAGTAAAAAGGAACTGGAATTTGTTATTGTTGGTGATTGGGATCCTGAAATACAAAAAAGATTATTGCAAAGTGTTGCGATAGATTCAGCCAATTCTATCCGGTTTGTGGGTGCAGCAAATAACCTTGAAAATTATTTTGAACAAGCCGCCCTCTATTTGCATTGTGCAAGGGGCGAAGCTTATGGATTAACAGTATTGATAGCAATGGCTTATGGGCTGCCGGTTATTGTTTCAGAATGGACTGGAGCAAAAGAAGTGGTAGCCCAGGTTGATAAATCATTTATTGTTGAATTAAGTGAAGACAAAATAGCAGATCAAATTATTAATTATTTTAATTTGCCTTTAGAAAAAAAGCAAACCATAGGACAAAGAAACAGGGTTGTGGGAAAATCCTACACTGAGGAAAGGGCCGTGAAAGATTTTGAGAATAAATTCAGAAAAATGCAAAGTGACTTTAACCTGATTTGATGAAAGTTTTATTTTATTATCCTTCTAATAAACGTACAATTGCTTTTAATTCAGTAATGAAGGAATTAAAAGCGAGAGGATATGATATGTATTTGTTAACTACCTGCGAAGAAGGAGTATTCCATGAAGATTGCAGGAGCCTTGGGATAAAAGTGTTTAGCAATTCAATTAAAAATTCTTCATCTCTATTTTATTATCTGAGACAAATTCTTTTTTTGATAAGATTCTGTAAAAAAAACCAAATTGAAGTCGTGTTGTCGAATCTACAACATACTAATTTTATTGCGGTTTTCGCGCAGTATTTTATTAAATCAAAGGTTGTTATATACAGGCATCATTTCAATTACATAAACCTGCTGACAGATGAATTATCTCACCGGAAAAAAAACAGGAACGAATCGTTTTTTGATAAAGTAATAAACCGAAGGGCAAAAAAGATTGTTGTACCTTCCCTTTCGGTAAAGGAAGGAATGGTAAAGTATGAGCATGCGAACCCGGAAAAGATATTTATTATGCAGTATTTATACGATTTTTCGATGTATAACAAACCTGACCTGAAAAAAGCGGTGGAGTTGAAAGAAAAGTACAGAGCAAAATTGATCATCCTGATGTGTGCGAGACTTATAAAATTAAAAGGGCACGATCAGGTTTTCAGGGCGGTTAATAAAATTATAAAAGAGCAAAATGCGGATATAAAAATGTTGGTGTTGGACGAAGGTCCACAAAAAACTGAATTGGAAGAATTTATTGTAAAGAATCAGCTTCAGAGTCATATATTTATGTTGGGATATTGTAACGATATAGTAAGTATTATGGCAGCTTGCGATTTAATGATTCACCCTTCCCTAACTGAAGCTAGTAATTCGGCTGTAAAAGAAATGGCTTTGCAGGGCAAAACAAGTGTTGTGTGCAATGGTGTTGGAGATTTTAGTGATTACTTTATTAATAGGGAGAATGGTTTTTTAATTGACCCGAATAACGCGGAAAGCGAAATTTTTGAAATTATTGCTGATGTTTACCAAAACAAAGCGGTATTGTCCGAAATGGGAGCTAAATTAAGAAATACGGTAACAGAAAGATTTGGAGTTACAGATTTGAATGTAAATAAATATATAGAGAGCTTTAAAAATTAATAATTCAGAAGTATGTCATCAGAAAGACAATTGGATGATACAAATAACCCGTGGTGGGGTGAGCATATCCATAGATATGAGGAGGCTTCCAGAATTATTGGAACAGAGAACCGTGTAATATTGGATATTGCCTGCGGAACAGGGTTTGGGTCAAACTATCTGGCGGGGATTGGCCATACCGTTGTAGGTGCGGATATTTCTAAAGATGCGATTGACGAGTGCAATAATAAATATCATTCAGACAGATTAGTTTATAAAGTAATTGATGGCTTGAATATTCCTTATGAAAATGAGCATTTTGATGTAGTGGTTTCATTCGAAACAATCGAACATACAACCGAATTCAAAAAGATGTTGCAGGAATTTAAACGGGTTATTAAGCAGAATGGGATGGTAATTATATCAACCCCAAATATTCTCATAAACAGCCCGAAAGGAGTTATTGTAAATCCATACCATACACAGGAATGGACTTATAAGCAGTTAGAGCAAATACTTAAAGATGTATTTAATGAAGTTAAAATAGTTGGCCAAAAATATTCAAGATATCAGGGAGTGAGTAAATTCAATTACAAGCTTGGTAATATGCTGGAACAACTTATGTATAGGAGAGGCGTAAGAAAATTGCCAATTTCTTTTCAGGACAGAGTAATGAAAATGACAATACAAAAGCCAATGTATCCTACCAAAGAAGATTTTTGCATGGTAAGTGATGTTGAGTCAATTTCCCAGTGTAAAACCTTTTTTGCCATCTGCCGGAAATAATGAAACCTAAGGTAACTATTATTATACCTTGCTTTAATGCCGGGTTATATATTGAAGAAACGTTATCTTCCGTTTTAAGACAGCGGGGTGCTGAAATTGAGGTTAAAATTATAGATGATGGAAGCACCGATAACACAGCTGAAAGAATTCAGTCTTTCAAAGACCCGAGAATTTCATATATGTTTCAAGAAAATTGTGGTGTTTCTGCCAGTAGAAATAGAGGATTGGAAGTTGCAACAGGTGAATTTGTGATTTTTTTCGACGCAGACGATATTATGCCCGAAAATTTTATCTCTACAAGATCTGTAAAACTGGAACTTAACGCTGCTATTGATTTTGTTTGCGGGACAGTGAGAAAATTTGATGCTGCTGGTATAAGCCCTGAACTTTTTCAGGGACCTGCTTCTGATGAATTGGTAGACCAAATTTTATTATATCATCCAAAAGTAATTACTTGCCCTTCAAATTTTATGTTCAGAAATTCATTTTTGAAAAAGCACTCTCTTAAATTTGAAGAGAGATTAAGTAGTACTGCCGACCGTTATTTTATACTATTATGTAATCGCTATGGAAGGTTGGCTTTTTACCCCGATGTAGTACCATTGCATTATCGTGTTAACAATAAGAGTATGTCAAATTTATTGAATTTGTCATTGGTCCGTGATAATGAAGAATACTATAATCTTTTGAAAAACACTAGTTTAATACCTCAGAGAATTAGAAATATTTCTTTATTTTTAGGCAATTATATCCTATTTGGTGCGAACTGGAAAATTGGTAAAAAGGTGAGAGCAATCAGATTTGCAATCAGTAGTTTTTTCAGAAACCCATTAAAGTTTATTAGTAAAGTTAGTAATTTGTATTGAAGTGATAAGGTTTTTGAAAGGTAGAAGAACTATTATATATTTGACTTTGGCAATCGGTTTTGCAATTCCTATGTTTTTCCGATCAACAGGTATTGAGGATCGGTATTCTGATAACTCCGAGCAATTTAATCCCAAACTTTGCCATATTAATTCTATTGAAACATCTTTAGAATACATCGACAAAAAGATTGGGAAAACTAACAGCAATGATTTTGATACGCTTCAGTTCATTAAAGAAACAAGTAAATTTACCAAAGAACGATTTTTTCATGGTTTAGCACGGTACAAATTTTCTGAAAACTGGATAGCCTATGTTGGTTCTAAGTTTCTTTGGGATCATATGTCTGCTATGGTTGACCCAAATGATATATTGAAAAATTGTGGTGGATTATGTAGTCAACAAACTATTGTTTTTATGGAACTCCTTAAGAAAAGAGGGATCAAGGTAAGAACTGTTGGATTAGGATACAAGGAAGGACCGGGTCATTTTTTATGTGAAGTGCATTATGAAAATGCATGGCACTTGCATGATGTGACCCTTGAACCGCAATGGAGTAAAATAACAACCGACCATCAAAGTATGGAATATTATAAAACCAATAAAGATTCTCTTTATATTACATACGAGTCCAGGCTATCAAGAGGCAGTTTTAATAAAATAATGGAGAAGATTGAGTATGGGCAAGTGAATGAATTTCCTGCAAAAAACATGTTGTTATTTCATAGAGCAACAAAAACACTAACATATGGTTTACCTGTTATTTTTGGTATATTAAGTTTTGCTTCCTACAGAAAAAGAAAATTACAGGCTAAAGAAAATTAGTATCCCTGTCGAAATTGACGAACTTATTCCGTTACCCCATTTAACAATATTGCCCTCATAAAAGGAATATGCTATCCCGACATTGTACTTTTACTTTCAATAACGGTATAATTACTTTTTAATTTTAATATGGGAGATTCAAAAAAAGTATATAAAACATAGGCAATTCCAACAGTTGCAACTGTAACAACAGAATATACAAGAATATAGTTTTTAACTTCCTGATGATCAAAATGGAACAGTTTAGAAATGTAAAAAATTAAAAGCGGGTGAATTACATAAATGCCAAAGGATATTTTTCCCAAAAAATCAAACAATTTATTTTCCAGATTAATCAAACGATTCTTTTTTTCTATTTGGCCAATTATCAGCACAACAGTTACCAATGAAATGAATTCATTGTCCAAAACAGAAATCAGATGAAATTTATTTACTGCAACTAATAATATAATAGTCCATGCAATTAGTTGCGTTATTTTTTGATTGAGAAGCTTCATGAACAGCTTGTTTTTTTTGAAGTAAAGTAGCCCGCCTATTGCTCCAATGATCATGCATTGAAAGCGTGTGACATGAATGAATGTGTATAATAGTTCGAGCTTAGGAATTTTTGAGGATAAAAGATAAACTATAATTTTCACGAGAATCAGTATAATGCAGAGAATCATGGCTGATGTAAGGAAGTTAGATGAACGTTTTAGGAAATTAGGCCAAAATAGATAGAATTGCTCTTCCACTCCTAACGACCAATAGTGCCCCAGAAACTCGATAGCATTCCCAAAAACAAAGGGTACATTGGCAGAAAGTAGCACATAATATGCAATAGAAGAATTTTCGAACTCTATGTTGAAGGCTAATAGTGTTAGAATTACAATAACTAAATACAAAAAGTAAAGCGGCCAAATTCTTAAAATTCGCCTGATATAAAATTTCCTGATTTGTATTGGTTGCTTCTCATTTTCTTTTGTTAATAGAAAGGTGATCAGAAAACCACTTATTGCAAAAAAAATAGACACGCCGAACCCAGCCAGCAGCGTAGCTTTAGGAGAGCCATCCGGGTATTTTCCGAAAACAAACGAATCCAGCCCGAAATATTTTAACCCTAATGTAGTATGGGCAAACAAAACAGAAAGTGCTGCAATCGCTCTTAAACCATTAAGTCCCGGAAAATAAATCGACTTTGATGAATGCACTCCTGAATATTTTTTGTTTTAATAATCTATATTTTAACTTTTTTCCCGGTTTTCTTTTCATAAAGATGTCGGAGAATAAATATACCGGAAACAAAAAAGGGCAATTCCGGAATTCTCAATCTTACTAATGAACCAAAATTTGCTATTGACAATCCTACCGAAAAGGCAAAAAAAAGTGAGAATAACATACAAAACAGAAGTAACGGATTTTTTCCTATTAATCCAAAGAAACCAAAAATTTTTAATTTTAATAAGAGAAATGCTGTGAGCAAAATGAGATAGGTATTCTCCAATGAGGAAATAAACATAACAGCATTTCTTACATCCCAAATACCGGGTCGAAAAATTCCTGCAAAAATGGCTTGAGGAGCTTTTTGCACAACACTACCAAAAGAACCGTCAAACTCTCCAATATCAAAAGATTTCCCTCCGTAATATTCTGCTTTCATATCTTTTTGAACGATTGAGGCTCTTTCAAATACAGTATCAACTTTATATAAACCCAAAGAGTCTCCCATTTTAGATAAAACAAAGAACCCCCCTAAGCCCCCTAAACCAATTAGTACCGGGCCAGCTAAAAATTTAAGATATGCATTACCTATTTTACTAATTTGATTATTACTTAACCATAAAATTGATCCTGGAAGTAATGCGAAAAAAATGTAAGGCTTTATAGAGATGATAATAAAAGAGGAAATAAGAAGTTGAATAATGTAAACAGGGCTCCGTTTTTTTACAATAAAAAAATGATAGAAGGAGTAGGTAAACCACCCCACCGCAGATAGAGTAAATGAATCTTTCATCAAGCCGGAGCCCCAAAACACACATGAAGGGATAAATATACAGGCAATGGCAAGTTCTTTTTTTATGCTTGGAAACTCAATAATGAAGGTCTTAAATAATTTCCAAACGCCTGTGTAAGTTATTACTGCAGTTATTATTGCGCTACAGAAATATGATTTAGAACCGAGAAATACTATGGGTATTAATAGTCGGACTACAAAAAAAGAGTGATGGTCCCTGTGATAATAAACAGGGTAACCGGTTTCGTCAGTAAAACTGGAAGCTATATTGTAAAAAGTAGGCCTGCCTAACCACCCTTCAAGAAAACTCGGAGTGTCGTGAAAGGCCAGATTTACATATGCACGGGCTGATTGAAAGTAATTAGTTGTGTCACCGCCTTTGTAATAAAACATATATACACAACCCAAGGCAAATGCACCCGCAATTTTGGCAAACAAACCTTTTACAAAATATTTATACTCAGGTTTATCAAGTATATTCTTCTCTCTTATTCTTCTTGCAATCAGCCATACTGCAAAAAGGTATATCGGGGTAAGTAAAAGGTCAAATATTGAGAGAATATCATCCATGCAAGGATAAAAGTACTAATTTTACGTGAACTTATTGCTCCGTATGAAGCCATAAGAATTAGAAACAGGGATAAACATGTGTGGTATAACAGGATTTATTGATTTTAGCAAAAGGTCTGATGAAATTGTTTTATCCGGAATGATTAATACTATGCTGCACCGGGGACCTGATGGCTGCGGCATTCAAATTTTTAAGACCAATTCGGAACACATAGGACTGGCTCATCGCAGACTGGCAGTAATAGATTTAACAGATACGGGTAAACAACCAATGCACTTTTCGGGTTTATGGGTTACTTTCAACGGAGAAATTTATAATTATAAAGAAATTAAAAATGAACTGATTGCATCTAACCATCAGTTTATCGGTAATTCAGACACCGAGGTAGTTCTCCATGCTTTTAAGGAATGGGGAATGGAGTGCATTAAAAGATTCATTGGTATGTTTGCTTTTGTTCTTTATGATTCAAATCAATCAAAAGTGTTTTGTGTAAGGGATAGGGCAGGAGTAAAACCTTTTTATTATTACTGGAAAGACAATCTCTTTTTATTTGCATCTGAATTAAAAGCATTTCATAAACATCCGGATTTTAAAAAGGAGTTAAATGTTGATGCGGTAGCTGCTTTTATACAGTACGGTAATGTTCCTTCGCCATATTGTATCTATAAACATTGTAATAAGTTAGAGCCCGGGCATTATATGGAATTTGATAGCTCTAATATTCAGCTCAACATACATAAGTATTGGGATGTTTACGATTCGTATAATAAACCTAAACTTGATATTTCATTTGATGAGGCAAAAACTGAAACAGAAAAAAAGTTAGTTTCTGCCGCAAATTACAGAATGGTTTCGGATGTTCCGGTTGGGATTTTTTTAAGCGGAGGTTACGACAGTGTTTGTTTAGCAAGTGTTTTGCAAAAAAGTAGAACCGAGAAAATTAAAACCTATACCATTGGTGTAAGTGATAGTTCAATAAACGAAGCCCCGTTCGCAAAAAAGATAGCGGAATTTTTGGGCACTGAGCATCATGAGTATTATTGTGTTTCTAAAGATGCAATTGAACTGATAGATCAGTTGCCTTATTTTTATGATGAACCATTTGCCGATAGCAGCGCGATTCCCACCATGTTGGTTTGTAAAATAGCCAGAAAGGAAGTAACGGTTGCTTTAAGTGCTGATGGAGGTGATGAGCTTTTTGCCGGATATAATCGTTACGATTACCTGATGAAAAATTTGCAGAGAGTGAAAAACACACCCTTGTTTTTAAGAAAATCAATGGCTTTTATGATGAGCGCCGCGCCTATCAGTAGCCTTCCCGGTTTGCGGTCTAACTACGCCTTTAAAAACAAATACAGGAAAGTAAAGGACTTACTCTATAATCCTACCGACAAAAATCTAATGTTGAACCTAAGCACTCTTTTTAATTCACGAGAAGTAGACAATTTATTTTTACAACCTGTTAATGAACTTAAAACTGCCTATTTAAAAAATGAATTGAAAGAAGAATTTTATACTTCTCTGTCATACATGATGGCAATTGATTATCAAACCTATTTGACTGATGATATAATGCAAAAGGTTGACAGAGCTTCCATGTCAGTTAGTTTAGAAGCCCGCGAACCATATCTTGATCATCGGTTGATAGAATGGTCGGCTCGTTTACCTGATCAGTATAAGTATAATAGAGGAGTCAAAAAATTCATTCTAAAAGAAATAGTTCATAGCCATATTCCAAAGGATCTGATGGAAAGACCAAAAATGGGTTTCGCTATTCCAATAAACGATTGGCTTAAAAACGAATTAAAGGAAAAAATCCGTTATTACCTGAGCGAAAATAACATTAAAAAGCAGGGAATATTTAATTGGAAAACAATAAACGAATATGTTACCCATTTTATGAATGGGAAAAACGAATTTGGAACACGTGTTTGGTATTTGCTCATGTTTCAGATGTGGTATGAAAAATGGATGAGAAACTAATGCGTTTTTGAATTCCAAACAGCAATATCCGTTTTTCTTCTCATTGATTAATCAGTAACAACTAATTCCCTGTTAGGGAAGTTTATTAAAACTCCCATTCCTTTTTTACTATATACTGCCATACTTCCTATAGCTACAGCATTGGCATGTGTTTCCGAAAACACCTTTTTTATATCGTTAATATGCCCGCATCCACCCGCCGTTATTATTGGAATTGAGATTGTGTTACTTATTTCAGAAGTTGTTTTAATATCAAAACCTTCCCATGTACCATCTCTTTCCGCATTATAAATCATAATTTCACCAACTCCTATTTCATTGGCCAGGTAATTGGCATATTCGGAAATCGAGTAATTGATTTTATTCCCCAAATAGGAGAAAGGTTTTAATTTTCCCATCAGGTTCTTTTTATAATCAATACAGGCAACAACAGCCTGTGAACCAAACTCCTTTATTACATTTTTTATAATGCCCGGATTTTCCTGAATAAGTGAATTAACCACAACTTTTTCTACTCCAAGTTTATAAAGTATTTTGAAATCCTCAAATGTTTTTACACCGCCTCCATAGGTGAATGGCATAAAAGCTTCGCTTGCCATATCTTCTATTTTTTTAAAATCGAGAGAGCGTTTTTGTTTTGAAGCATTTATGTCCAGGATGATTAACTCATCTACTTCCTTTTCATTAAAAATCCTTATAGCATTAATTGGGTCCCCAATGTAATTAGGATTTTTAAACTTGACGGTTTTTACCAAGCCGCTTCCGTCGTATAATAAACAGGGAATTATTCTTTTAAGTACCATTACAGTTTCGAGAAGTTTTCTAATAGTTTCATTCCGAATTTTAAGCTTTTTTCCGGATGGAATTGAACCCCATAAATGTTATTAAGGTTGAAAAAACTGGTGAATTCAATATTATAATTTGTTGTCCCAATAATCTCATCTTCATGTGCGCATTTTACATAATACGAATGCACAAAATAAAATTTGTTTTTTGAATTCAGGTCAATTAAAGGGTTTGCTTTTGTTATTGAAATATAATTCCAACCCATATGAGGAATTTTAAAAATTGAGTCGGAGGGGAAGCTGAATTTCAGTGTTTCGGCATTAATCCATCCTAATCCTTTTTTTGAACCTTCTTCACTCCTTAATGTCATAAGCTGCATCCCTAAACAGATTCCCAGTATAGGAACTTTTTCCTCAAGAACTTTTTTGTTTAAAGTATCAATTAACCCAGAGTTAAGTAAATTATTCATTCCCGCGTCAAACGAACCTACACCAGGTAAAATAAGTTTTTCAGCTTTTGAAACAACATCAATGTCACCTGAAATAATAACGTCTTTAACGTTTATTTTTTTTAGCATATTTTGAACCGAAGCCAAATTGCCTATGCCATAATCAATAATAACTATCATAAATTTTATTTCAACCCAAAGTATAAAACCCGGTTAAATTTTATTATTCTCTATAAAAGTAGCATTTTTTAGTTGAATTGTTTTTTTGGATATCAAGCCTTATCCGGCGTTTATAAAAAAGCAGATGGCTTGTTATTTCGGCGATATAATTTGCTTAAACAACAAAGCCCTCAAATTATTGAAGGCTTTGTTATAAAAATGATCTAAATTAGTTTAGTTTCCAAATTCACTAATGAACTTGATGCGCATTAAGCGAACTTCTTCCTCTGAGTAGTCGTCTTCGCCAAGTTCTTTTAAAGCTGCCTGAACCGAATCGGAGTCACTTTCCTTGAAATACTCATAAACTTCCTCTTGTTTTTCCGGATCCATCATTTCATCAATGTAATAATTGATGTTCATTTTTGTCCCTGATAAAACTATGGTTTCAATTTCGTTCAAAAGATCGTTCATTGAAATCTGTTTGCCTTTTGCAATAGCTTCCAAACCAACTTTTCTATCAATACTCTGAATGATGTATACTTTTAATCCGGATTTGTTAACTACTGATTTCACTAACATATCCTGTGGACGATCGATCTCGTTTTCTTCCACATATTTTTTGATCAAAGCAATAATACTTGAACCAAATTTAGAAGCCTTACCACTTCCAACACCTGTAATTCGAGTCAATTCGTCCATATTTATAGGATACTGAATTGCCATCTCTTCCAAAGATGTTTCCTGAAAAATAACGTAAGGCGGTAGTTTTTTTGCTTTTGCAATTTTCTTTACTTCATCTTTCAACAAAGAGTACAGTACCTGGTCAGAAGCACCTGCACCTTTTCCTCCGCCCATTATTACATCATCATCATCACCCTTGTCTACAGCCAGGTAATCATGGTCTTTAGTAAGCATGATGGTGAAAGGCTTATCTAAAAAGGCTTTTCCTTTTTCAGTTGCTTTCAATAAACCATAATTTTCAATATCCTTACTTAGTAATCCATTAACTAAAGCCTGACGGATAATTGCATTCCAGTATTTTTCGTCTTTATCATCTTCAGCACCTTTACCGAAAAATTCAAGATCATTGTGTTTGTATGTTTTTCCGGTAGCAGTTAATGTTCCTAAAAGAGCATTTACCACATCTTTAGTCTTATGGCATTCTTTAACTTCAATCACGGCATCAATAGCCATTGCTATATCCTCTTTTCCGTCAAATTGCTGTTTAGGGTTACGACAGTTGTCACACATTCCACCACAATTTTTCTCATCATATCCCTCACCGAAGTAATGTAACAGGAATTTACGACGGCAAGTTGAGTTCTCAGCAAAAGAAACCGTTTCATTCAACAATTGCTTACCAATTTCCTGTTCAGCAACCGGTTTACTCTTCATGAACTTTTCAAATTTCACCACATCGTCATAACTGTAGAAAGTAACACAATTACCTTCTCCGCCATCTCTACCCGCACGACCAGTCTCCTGATAGTAGCTTTCCAGAGATTTAGGGATATCGTGATGTATCACATAACGTACATCAGGTTTGTCAATTCCCATACCGAAGGCAATGGTTGCAACAATTACATCCACATCTTCCATAAGGAAACCATCCTGAGTTTTTGCACGCTCTTTAGCATCTAAACCAGCGTGATATGCCTGTGCTCTAACGCCATTTACACGTAAAACTTCAGCAATTTCTTCTACTTTTTTACGGCTTAGGCAGTAAATAATGCCTGATTTACCGGTATTTTGTTTTACATACTTAATTACTTCCTTAATAACATTCGTTTTCGGACGAACTTCGTAATATAAATTTCCACGGTTAAAAGATGATTTGTATAATACAGCCTGCTGCATTCCAAGGTTCTTTTGAATATCAACCTGAACTTTGGGAGTAGCAGTTGCAGTAAGTGCCATTACGGGAGCTTTTCCCACTTTATCCATTATAGGACGCAAACGACGGTACTCAGGGCGGAAATCATGACCCCACTCAGAAATACAATGCGCTTCGTCAATAGCGTAAAAAGAAATCTTGAACTCAGAGAAGAACTTTACGTTCTCTTCTTTGGTAAGCGTTTCAGGAGCTACATATAATAATTTGGTTTTACCACTTAATACATCTTTCTTAACCTGCGTAGTTTCGCTCTTATTTAAAGAAGAGTTCAAAAAGTGGGCGATCCCATCTTCGCTGCTAAAACCTCTGATAGCATCTACCTGATTTTTCATCAAGGCTATAAGTGGAGAAACAACAATGGCTGTTCCTTCACTCATTAAGGCAGGTAACTGATAACATAAAGATTTTCCACCACCGGTTGGCATAATAACAAAGGTATCCTTGCCATCAAGAATACTGTTAATGATCTTTTCTTGATTCCCTTTAAATCCATCGAAGCCGAAAAACTTGTGGAGGGTTTCCTGAAGTGGTGTTATTAGTGCTGAACTCATGTTACTAATATTAATAATGATTTAATAATTCGATATATATTATATAATGTCAAAAACTTGTTTTTCTAACGGTATAACGTAAAGATATAATAAAAATTCTCTTTACTACATAGCTTTTTTCCCAATTTTGGCAAAAAATATATGAAGGTCTGATTTTGACCGATGAACGCGAAATAGTGCCGATTAGTGGATAAATTAACATTTGACTATTCTTAGTTTTGGGATTAAACCGCCTTATTTTGACCTTAATATGTCTTTTTTTAGCTTTTGTGTAACTTTCTCTTTCGCCAATTCGTCTTAGATTTGTAAAATCGGTTATGACTGTATCTGAATTTAATAGTTGTGTAGATAATTATGCGGATAATCTCTATCGTTTCATTTTGAAAACGGTAAGGGATAAGGATATCGCTAAAGATATTGTTCAGGATACTTATGAAAAAATGTGGTTGAAAGTAAGTGATGTGGAAAGTACCAACGCCAAATCATATATGTTTACTACCGCTTACCGGACTATGATTGATTTTATCAGAAGGGAAAAGAAAAAGCAGCAATGGGATGATAGTTTCGAAGAGATCGGTGTGCATGCGAAACAAAATCACGATTTAAAACAGATCCTTAACGAAGCAGTTGATAAATTACCGGAAGACCAGCGTTCTGTAGTACTACTGAGAGACTACGAAGGGTACGATTACAAAGAAATAGGTGAAATAACCGGTTTAACAGAGAGCCAGGTGAAGGTTTATATTTTCAGAGCGAGGCAGTTTTTGAAGAATTATATTGGAAAAATGGAGGTTTTGGTCTGATTTATAGAAAATACAGGATTAAAATGAAAAAGATAGGGAAACATAATTATGAAGCATTTTTGCTTGACCACATGGAGGGAAACCTTGATGAGGAAGGCACTAAGGCTTTGTTTTCCTTTTTTGAAACTTATCCTGAATTAAAACCTGAGTTTTTTGATGATATAGAAAATATTTCTTTGGAGCCTGAATATGTTTCGTTTAAAGGGAAAAATGAATTAAAGCATATTGAGGAAGAACGAGAAGAAAAGGTAATTTCATATATAGAAGGGCAACTAACAGGAACTGAGAAAGCTGCGTTTGAAAAGCAATTAGTGGCTGATCCTTTACTTCAATTACAATTAAGCGATTATAAAAAAACTATTCTTTCTGTTTCTGATGATGTTTCTTTTACAGCGAAGAACAATTTAAAAAGAACACTTATTCCGGAAGAGAGTATTATTGCTTATTCAGAGAATGTTTTATCTCCAGCTGAAAAAACTGAATTGGGTCTTCAATTGAAAAATGATGTTGTTGCCGTTGATCTTTTGAATTTGTATTCGAAAATGAAAGCGCAGGCAGATACTACTATTGTTTTTCCGGGTAAGGACTTGTTAAAAAGAAAACCACTTATTGTTTATTTAAATACTCATTGGAAACCATTGTCATTAGCGGCTTCTGTTGTTTTGTTATTCGGATTATTCTGGATGATGAAAGGGTCGTTTGTCACAGTAGATGATACGAAAGTTGGTGGTTCATTAGCTGCAGGAGAAGAAAGTACTTATTGGAAACAAGTTTCAACGGATACTAATGTTTCATCTGATACTAATGATGTAATTACTCCTTCTGCTAATTCATATTATGCATCTAAGAATACAAACATAGACCCTATAAAGGATCCTTCGATCAGAAATCAGAAGGATAAAAACAATGTTGTAGAACAGCCTATTGCTAATAATAATACAAATCATCCAATCGATTCATTCAAACAACAGGAAAACCCTTTAGCCATCATTAACTTGAATCATGATAAGATTGCTGCTAATTATTATAATGAAAAAGAGGAGGAGTTCCCTATTGCAAAAAGCACAAGTTTAACTACAAGAGATTATGTAACAAAAAAAATCACAGAAGCAGCCTGGGGTGAGGACGATGAAGCAGTTGCACCAAAGAATGGGAAGAAAAAATTAAAGGGTTTTGATGTTTTAGCTCTTATTGGAAAAGGCTTAAAAAAGTTGGGCAATAAAAAATCTGACGCTAAAAAGATAGAGCTTGAAGAAGGTAAAGGAACCGAATATGTTGTTACCATTGGCGGCGTATCCCTTACACGTCGCACCGCGAATTAATCCCAACCATAGATATAGTGAGCTAAACGAAATGTCAGTTCGAGCGCAGTCGAGAACATTCGGAGGCAAGTACTACTAAGTCTCGACTTCACTCGACCTGGTATCACGATAGAAAATGAAGCTTTGTTTATTAAAATATAAACTTAAGCCGTTGCAATAAACATACAATCAGCTTCCTTGTCAAAATTATTTATCAATTGATGTGACGATGATTGTGCCGGCATTTCACCTTCATTTTCTTTTTTGAAAACTGAACAGGTAATATAGATGAAAGGCTTTCCGGGTTTAATGTATTCCAAAGTATTTTTCACGATCTGGTTTTGTAGATCACAATAATACTCAAGTTTTTCAGGGGTGAAGAAAAACAAGTTCTCCGGTGTTCTGTGCCAGGTGCCGCTTCCACTACAAGGTGCATCGCAAATGATTCCGTCAAATTTTTTGTTTATGCTATCCTTATAACTTTCTGAATCAGCTAAGTCAATGATTTTTGTTTCGAAATTCAGAAAGTTTGTTCGTTTAATGCGCTCTTTGTAATTTTCAAGAATGTGTTTTCTTACATCGCTCGCGAAAATATAAATGTTCTTTTCTTTACTCAATAATAAAAGACTTTTTCCGCCTGATGCAGCGCACACGTCCCACCACTGATCGTTTGCTTTTGGATGTAAAAACTCAGCGGTTTGTTGCGAACTCAGATCCTGCACTTCAAAATACCCTTTTTTCCAACTATCGAGATCGCTCAGGTTTTTGGATGAGTTTATTCTTAAAGCATTTTCATTGGACACAACTTCTTCAAAAGCAATTTCATTTTTTTGTAAATCATGGATTACTCTTTCTCTCATGTTTCCCCACATTCTGATAAAGGTGGAAGGTTTTTGAAGGAATGAATGGAAATATTCTTCTTTACTTAAACCATCTGAAAGCTCTATATCGAAAGGAAAAAAATTCTTCGCTTTAAAATCTTTGAAATGTTTAGCAGCATCTTTTATTCTATCCTTCACCTCTTTTTTCGGAACATAAGAATCTAATTTATTTTCACACAAAAAATAAAGGATATTATCAGAGCCAGAATTACACAGGAAAGCACCCAAAGTAATTCTTTCTTCGATCTTATCTTTAGGAAAAGTATTCCCGACTCTGAAATAAGCATACACTAACTCACTCACGTTGTTTCGGTCGCGCTTTCCATATTTACTGTGTTTTTTGAAAAAGCCTTTCAGGAATGCGTTGAGTGGAACAAATTTTTTATTCGCTTCTTCAATATATTGTTCAACAAGTTGAATGGAAGTGTTGAGGTAAAGGTTAACTACGTTTTCTTTCATTGTTTAGTAAATTGTAACCGAAAGAGAATAATGAGTCCTTCAGATATGAACATCGCAAATATCAGTAAAAATAACTAAGTTTGATTAGAAATTAAATGCATATGAATACTTTGAAACAAATTTTGCTTACTTTGTTTATCTTCTACTGCATGAATGTTTTTTCGCAAGGCAAAGTAAAGCCCACAGCTAAGGTTTATACTTTTAAAGTAAATCTTTTGGATAAGAAGGACCCGAATAACACTTTTTTTTCCGCATATACCTTTGAAGTTCCGGCTGCAAAAATGGATTCAACAAAATCAAAGCTGGACTGGTTCGGTTATGATTGGATAATTACAGACAGTGTTGCCAGAAAGATAAAACTTACTTTCAAAGGACTTAAGGATTTAAAGTATACTATTACCGCCAAATACAATAGTGTTCCGGAAGGGACTTTAGCTAGTAAGCCCTCTGTAAAAACAAATGGTGTTTTTATCATCAGAACACTTCCTCTACCAAAATTGTATTGGGGAACTTATGAAAATGGTCAGACTATTCTGAATGCATCATTTGTTGTATCCGATAGCCTCAGGGCTGAACTTAACTGGAAGGGTGTAATTATTAACTATTCTGTTGTTAGTTACGCTTTTTCTTTTGTTGATAACAGAGGACGTGCTAACTATTATGAGGGACCAACAGGCAAGCTTAACGAAAGCGCTGTAACTTTATTGGAGGGAGTGAAGCTTGGTGGCGCTATTATTTTTGAAGCAAAAGTAATGGATTCGGATGGGAAGGAGTATTATTTGAATTCGAAAGTAATCCGCGGCAAATAAACTAAAAAAGTACTTTCCTAAAATTGAAAATAAATAAATGGCTGCATGTCCGACGACATAGCCTGGTACAATAAAAAAACGGAAACAACCACTGTAGCAGCCATTGCAGGAACAGGAAGATTTGCGAAGAAATTCCGGTATTTTGATTTGGTTGATTCTGGGATCCAGTGAATAAGATAACCTGCAAGTATCACTAGTAAAACAGTTTTGTATCCGGTTAAAATATTCCAGGTTAATTCCCAACCCATGTGGTTTTGCATTCGATCAAATAAAAAACCTACCGTTTCCAAATTCGCACTCCTGAACCAGATTCTCGTGAAACTGATAAAGACGAGTGTGATAAAGATCATTGTAATCCGGTAAAGTACAGATTTACTTTCATTAAACGGACTTATTTTTTGCCACAGTTTATGGATCACTAATCCTAAGCCGTTTAGCGCCCCCCAAATAATAAACATCCAACTGCTTCCATGCCATAGTCCCCCAAGCAACATTGTTACCAATAAATTCACATTTGTATTGATCACCTGTTTGAAGGATGCAAAAATGAGGGTAAATACAAACAGCAGAACAGCCACAGCAGCAAATATGAAAAATAACCACAGTTTTCCGGTTAGTAAAATAACAATACTACAAATAAGTGCAATGCATAAATAGGATCCGACACTTCCTCTTTTGTTTCCGCCTAATGGAATGTATAAGTATTCTTTTAACCAGGAAGAAAGTGAAATGTGCCAGCGTTGCCAAAACTCACTTGTACTTGCCGCTTTGTAAGGAGAGTTGAAATTTGTTTTGAGTCTGAATCCGAGCAATAATGCCACTCCAATAGCAATATCGGTATAACCTGAAAAGTCGGCATAGATCTGCAAAGAATATCCAAAAACTCCTAATATCACTTCTACGCCGGAGTAATAATTTGGGTTTTCGAAAATGCGATCCACATAATTCAATGCTGCATAATCGGCCAATACTTTTTTTGCAAAACCATTTAAGATCCAGAACAACGCCATGCCAAAATCATGTTTACTAAGTTTGTAAGGAAGATTGATCTGATATAAAAACTGATGAGCTTTAACTATAGGGCCGGCAACTAAGTGTGGAAAGAAACAAACAAAGAATCCGTATTCTAAAATGTTCTTTACCGGTTGAACTTTTTCACGGTAAAGGTCAATTACATAAGATATACTTTGGAAAGTAAAGAAAGAAATTCCAACCGGAAGGATAAGTTTACCTACACTAAAACTTGTACTGAAGTAAGTATTACTGAATTGCGCATAATGATTAAAGAAAGGATAGTTGGTTCCGGCCAACTGATTAAAGCTCTCAGTAAAAAAGTATGCGTATTTGAAATAACCCAACAGGAGCAAGTTACAGACAATGCTGATGGTGAGAAATAATTTTTTTCTTCCAATTGTTTTCGCTGATGCTATTCCTTTTCCTAAAAAGTAATCGTTGGTAATAGTGAAAAAGAGAAGGATGATAAAAAAACCACTTGTCTTGAAATAAAAGAAGAATGATACAAGTAAAAGAAAGGTGGTGCGGGCAAGGTTGTGTTTATAAACTAAAGAATAGATCAAAAGCACAATAGCAAAAAATCCCCAAAAGAACAGATGCATGAAAGTAAGCGGCTGCTCAGGGTTCCATGCAAAAATGGTTTTAAGTATTCCTATCAGATCTAATCCTTCAAGCATTATTTGTTCAGTGTTGAATTGGTTTTATAGCTTTTCATAATTGCATCATACATTAATGAAGCTAAAATTTTATATCCTTTTGGGCTAAAATGAACTTTATCTCTAGCCGCAAGTTTTACTTTGTACCATTGGGTCATACTCTTGTATCCACCCATTACTCCAAAAAGATCCCACACTGCTAGGTTTCTTTTTTGTGCTAATTCAAAAATGGCATCGTCTCCCAACATTGTTTTTTTGTTAGGTGTCTTTTTACGGATGTAATTATCACTGATGGTAGTAAATAAAATGGCACAATCGGGAGCGGCTTGTTTTACAAAGGTTACCAGCGAATCGTAATGCGCCATGTAGTCGGAAGCTTTGAAGTTTGGACCGTGTACATCATTAACACCCAATGAAAAAATTACCAGATCAGGTTGTAAAGTTCTTAATTGAGTTACAAAATTTTCACAACGAAGGAATGATTCTGTTGATGCACCGTTAACTCCCATAGTTGCATAATACACGCCGGGATTATCGTTTTCCAAACTAAAGCCATACAATGCAAAGTCTTTTTGCATTGTGTCTTGTCTCAACAGGTCGAAACAAACACTATCCATTGGATTATCGAATGTGTAAAGGGTGTATCCTTCATTTTCATTATCAAAACGCTTGTATGGGACAGGAATTTCTCTTTTCACCGAGAAGTGAAAACTCTTATTAAAATTATGATATACTTTTATTTTGGTGAAATTCTTTAAGTGCTCATTAGGTTGAATTTTTAGGGTAAAATAATTAGCGCTATCGTTTGTAACTACGGCAATTCCTGAGACACCAAGTGGAGTGCATTTTTCCTGCTGAATACACCTGCAACGTTTCCATACTCCGTTTGATGATGTTTTAAAGGAATGCGGGCTATTGGTTTTTCCTAATTTGAATGGAAATGCAAACATTCCACCTCCTTCATAATTTCCAAGATCCTGAAATTTATCGTGCATAGCTTCGGTCCAGATACCCGCTTGTATATGAGATCCGCCAATGTGTACAACAGATACTTTTTTTCTATCCCCGTTTTTTAAATCATCCAGCTTTTTATAAAAACCCATCATATTCGAACTGTCTTTCGAAAAAATGAGTTGGTTTTTACTGTAATTAATAAATGGGTACTTCAATGTATCCTGTGCAAACCCAGCAATAGTTAACACACACAACGCTATTCTTATAATCCTCTTCATTTTCTATTGCTTTGTTTTTACGTATTCATTGTAATCATTAATAATTGCTGAGTAAAGGATGGTGGCAATTTTTCTTGCACCTCCCGAACTGAAATGAATATAATCCTTTGCAGCAATTCCTGCTTCCACCCAGCTCACCATACTATTCTTTCCACCCATGCAAGTGTACATATCAAAAAAGGCCGAATTGGTGTTAAATGCGGCTTGTCTTAATGCTTCATTTAAATCTTCCAGTTGTGGGTGTGTAACATATTCTGTTTCTTGTTTCACACTCATATCGGCAGGCCCAATTACCAAAACGCTTGCATCCGGCACCATTTTTTTCAAAGTACGAATTTGTGATTCTAACCACTTCCCAAAATTATCACACTGTTTTTTATCCTTAATTGCAGGTAATGCATTTCCACCGAACTGAAGAATAAACAACTTTACTTTCATATCAGAACAAAATGCTTGTAGTTGCCCGTAATTTATTTGATTGAAAAATGTGCCCGAACTTCCTCTTAATCCAAAGTTATCTACCATCACGCCCCCGCCTTGTTCAAGAGACATACCATAAATATCAGGGCTATCCTTTCCTTTGAACTTCATTTCGAAGGAAGGAGGGTTTCCGTTTGCCGCAAATTGTTTAATGTTAAATGAGCCTCCAATGTTTAAACTATCACTTTCTGCTAAAGCGCCATTGTTGTAAAATTCAATTGCCGTTTTGTATTGAGCGTTTCCGTAATACAGTTTCACTTTAGAGTATGAGGCAAGATTAGATCCCCCATTTTTGTTAGTTACTACCTTAAGCCAAGCCTCATTTATTTTAGAAGAATCGTTTAATTGTTTGTAAGGAAGAAAGCGGGAAAAACTTGCAGCAGCTCCAAAATTCGTATGCTTTACTCTTTTATCTTTTCCGGTAAAAATCGCATACCGATCCCAATTATCACTCCATGTTTGCCGTTGAGCTACAGATGGCGCCACAGGAATAGCCGAAATAAATCCTTGCCCGCCGCCACCAAACTGAGCCTGTAGTTTAGAACGTAAAAAATCAGAGATCCTGTCGCCTTCAATTTGTGAATCCCCATAATGAAAAATATGAATTGCCTTAGAAGAGTTGATCTCAGAAGTAAGTGCCTTGAAAAAATTATTCATGGCGGTTTTGTCATTGTTTTTATATTCTAAAGGGGTTACTAGTTTTAAGGAAGGGTCTTTTACTTCACCGTGAGTTTCGTTTGGTGTAGTATCGTTTGCAATACTATCGGTTTTTAAAATAAGACTTATTGCAGTGGTATCAACTACAATCGTATCATTCACTTCAAGGATTTTGCTGATGTCGATTTTTTCCTGTTTACTTTCAAAGAGAGAAGTAAAGGTGGGGAATTTTAATTCCATGTTTCCTCCAAGTTTTACCCCATCTTTCGGAAATACAAAACTGATTAACCCCAAAACGGCAAAAGACGAAATGGAAAAGAGTAAAGTATGTAATGGTTTGAAGTCCTTCATTTTATAAACCTTAATGATACAGAATTAAGTAAAATCAACGTTTGGGCACATAAATACTTTTTCACAACCGACTTTTAATTAAACTGAGAGGAAATAAAGCCAAAAACTGATCAAATGAAGGATAGTATTGGTCTGATTCTTGTATATTTGGTGTAAAATTAAGTCATGAAGACCATTGTTTTATTTCTGTCGTTTTTTATGAATGTGTTGGGAGGAGACCCATTTCTGGATGTGAGCACTGAAGTGTTGGATGCGATTAAACAAGGAAATGCCACAGCTATTGCAAAACATTTTAATGATAAGATCGATTTGAAGATCCTGGATCAGGAAGATGTTTATAGCAAGGCGCAGGCAGAATTGGTTCTAAAGGATTTTTTTGCCAAACATCCGGTGAAGAATTTTGTGGAAAGTCACAGCAGTAATGCAAAGTCAGCCAATCAGTTTGTGGTAGGGACACTAACTACCACCAAAGGAAAATACAGAGTTTCATTTTTATTGAAGAAGTTTGGAGATCGTTTTTTAATTTCGCAGTTCAGAATAGAAAACGACAATGACTAATACATACATTCGCCAGCACGCAAAGCATTTTAATTTCAAGCAATTTATAATCGACGCATTTCACGAAGATGTGGGAGATGGAGATCATACTTCTCTCTCAACTATTCCTGCTTCTCATAAAGGGAAGATGCGTTTGCTCGTGAAAGAAGACGGCATACTTGCAGGTGTTGAAGCTGCTAAAGAAATTTTTAAAATCACCGATAAGTCTTTTCGTTTTAAAGAATTGATAAAAGACGGAACGCGTGTAAAAAAAGGTGATGTTGCTTTTGAAGTTACAGGCAATTCGCAAAAACTACTTACTACCGAACGTTTGGTGCTGAACATCATGCAGCGAATGAGTGGTATTGCAACTCACACCGATCAGTTACAACAACTGTGTAAAGGAACAAAAGCAAAAGTAATTGACACACGTAAAACGACCCCCGGATTTCGTTTTTTTGAAAAATGGGCTGTGGTTATTGGTGGCGGGGCAAATCATCGTTATGGTTTGTTTGATATGATTTTAGTAAAAGATAATCACATTGATTTTGCAGGTGGAATTACCAAAGCTATTGATGCAGTTTATGCTTATCAAAAAAAAACAAAGAAAAAATTAAAGATCGAAATTGAAGTTCGTTCTTTGGAAGATATTAAGGAAGTATTGAAGAGAGGTGGAGTAGACAGAATCCTGATTGACAACTTCACTCCTGCACAAACAAAAAAGGCAATTGAACTCATCAATCGTAAATTTCAAACCGAATCTTCCGGTGGAATAAACAAAGCTACTATTCGTAAATATGCAGAAACAGGAGTTGATTTTATTTCTGTAGGTGCGCTTACTCATCATGTAAGTAGTTTAGATTTAAGCTTGAAGGCGGTGAAGTAAGTTTTACCACGGGTTGCACAAATGATTTGTGGTGATTTTTTTAAATTCATAAACCAAGAAATAATCCACGTCATTCGCAAAATCTGCGACTAATTTCCATCATATTTATATCTCAATTTTATTCCCATGAACAAAAATCAGTCCTTCAGTGGTAATATAAAAACGGATATACATCTACAGAAACTCCCATTACATTGAGAGCTACGGCTATGAAAGCAAGGGAGAGCCCGTCTGTCTGCCCGACATGGAAAGAAGAATAATCAACTTTAGAAGATTTGAGTAAGAACATCATAGTAAGGTAAGTTGGAAGAGGCGTTGCAAAACAAGTAATCGAGACTTGCCTGGAATTATTGAACTTGGGCGAAACCGCAGAAAGAAAAGAGTTTGTGGTTTTAAGCTCTGTCAAACAATTTTAAAAACTCCTCTTTTTTACGAATAGAAACATCAACAAGCTTATCATTGCTCATGATCACCTGTCCATCTCCACGCATATATTTTTTTATGTAATTAAGATTGATCAGCCATGATTTATGACACCTGAAAAAATTCTGATGGCTCAATAATTCTTCAAACTCACCAAGGTTTTTGGAAGAAACAATTTTATCACCTTTGTTGGTAAACATATTGGTGTATTTACCGTCGCCTTCAAAATAAAGAATATCTGAAGTGTTTATGAAAAAGTATCCATCTGATGTAGGAACGGCTATTTTATTTAGGACCTGAGATGCGTTCCCGGCATTTTCAAGCAATACATCCACTTTTTTCTGATTCAGTTCTCTATTCACTGTGCGTTTGAATTTATCAACTGCATTCATCAGTTCAACCGGATCTATTGGTTTAAGAAGATATTCAAGACAGGATGTTTTGATCGCTTGTAAGGCATATTTTTCATGAGCAGTGCAAAAAACGACATGGAAATTGGCATTGGGGAAGGATTCGAATAATTTAAAACCGAGATGATTTTTTAATTCAACATCTAAAAATACCAGCTCGGGTTTTTTTTCACGGATCAAATTTATTCCTTCAGGTAAGCTACCTGCCATTCCAAGTAGTTCAACCTGAGGACAAAATTCTTTTAATAATAAACTTAGTGCTTCCCGGCAAGAGCTTTCGTCATCTATAAGTACTGCTCTGATCATGATGCTAAAGATAAGGAATTGTTAGGGTAATTTGTGTTCCTGTTTCCATTTCCGTGTTCAGATTTTTTATGACAAAATTTTCGGGGTAATCAGATTTGTTTTTCGGGGATAAGTTATCGATTCTTTGTTTGCATATAGCCATTGCCTTTGATTGATGTGAAGTATTGTCTTTTGTTTCAAACCCTACACCATTGTCTTCCACTATAATTTTCAGGAATTTTTGTTCGTGGAATTGCATTAATGCCATGCTGAGTTTAATTTGTCTCGTAATAATGTTGTTTGTGAACGCATGTTTTATTGCATTTTCAATAAGCGGCTGTATCAGCATCGGAGGAATACATGGGTTATCAGTTTCAATTTCTTCAGCAATGTTTGTAATAAAATTTATGTTTTCATTGTTGCGTTGATTTTCAAAAGCTATGTACATATTCAGGTATTCAAGTTCCTGGTCAACAGTAATAAACTCCTTTTCAGAATTCATCAGCGTCATTCGCATTAGTTTGGCTAACTGTGTTATGGAAGAAACTGCTTTATGTTTATCATCTTTTAAAACAAAACTTTGTAAGGAGGTAAGTGCATTGAAAATGAAATGAGGGTTCATTTGCGTTTGTAATCGGGTGATCTCATTGGATTGTTGAGCAAGTATCTTTTGGGTTTTATTTTTCTGCCGGAAGAATAGAATGGTTGTAAAAAGAATGAACAACATCATTATGGCAATGATGTAATATATGATTTGCGTTTTTTTGTAATTTGAAATAGTTGCCTGGTTAAGCGATTTTTCGACATTCAGATTTTTAATGGAAGTGTTTTTTCTTTCCAGGTTTAACCGGGTTTCAAATTCAGCAATTTTACCCTGGTTTTCTATTTTAAGAATAGTGTCATTTATGTCCCAGAGTTTTCTGAAATAAATGGCTTCGTTTTTATAATCGTTTAACTGACGGTAAGCTCGCACCATATTATCGTATGCAAACCATAGTAATGTTTGGTCATTGTATTTTTGCCCTAACCAGATGGCGGTATCCAGGTATTTAACGGCTAATTCATATTGTTTATCATCTATGCAGGCATTCCCAAGATTGTTGTAACCTCTTCCAGTTTTTCCGCTTTTTCTACTGATTGAACCTGTGAGTACATGGTTTTTTTGTAGATAAAAAATGGTTTTTTTTACATCTCCGGTCTCTGAGTAATAAAATGCTGCCGCTTTATTAAAATTAATGGTAAGCAATAAATTTGAAGATTCTTTTTTATTATAGTCTTCAATTAAATTTAATATGTTGAAGGCATCTTTCTGCTTGTTCAGGAGAATCAAACATTGCATTTTGTAATAGAGTGCTTCAGTTATCTGAACATTGTCATTTGTTTTATAAGCAAAACTTAGTGAGGAGTCGCATAGGACCATATAATCAAATGTTTTCTGGTCGCGGTAGATAAGAGAAAGAAATTTGAATGCCAAGGCTGTATGTTCATAGTCTTTTGTTCTGATTCCTGCTTCTACACTTTTTTTTAAATTGATGATGGCATCCGGTAAATTGGAAAAATAATAATTCTGGTCTCCAAGGTTAAAGTATGCCTCAGCCAAACCGGCTTTCGTTTGCAAGGTCTGCTTCAGTGCTAATTCACGGTAGTATTGTGTACTGTCTTTATTCCCTAATTCAAAATATAAAGTACCGAGGGCATCCAGTGAAAGAGCATAGTACTTTCCTGAAGGTACTTTTTTTAATACGTGATATGCATTTAAAAAGTACTGTTTTATTTTTGGAACGGAATCTTCAAAGTATATGGTGTGGCCTTTTATCAGGTTAATTACAGCTTGTTCTTCTTCATTTGCAGGTTTTATTTTAATTATTTCTGTTCTTAATTTTTTTTGATTCTCTGTATTACTTTTATAAATTGGGTCAATTGACAGCTTATAGAGGTAATCTAATTTTGCAGTATTATTACTTAGATCATTATATTTTAAGAGGACTGTGTTTTTTTCCTTTCCCCTTATTTTTTGGTTAAAAAATAAAAAGAGTAAAAAGAGACTAAAGTATTTTATATGTTCGATTTTCAATGGATAGATTAGTTTCTCTCAAATTTAAATTTTCCTGACTGATTAATCCTTTAGCTTATGAAGCGATTACACCAAAAAACGCCTATTTCGTTCCTGAATTGCATAGATACGTTAATGTTCATTCAAAAATCTTCTATAAAGCGAATATATTAGATAAATATTGGATAAAACAGGAAATTATGAGAAAATTGATTTTTGGAATTTTAGCGCTTACTTCTTTGTCAACTATTAGCTACGGACAGATAAAATTAAAGATCCCGAAAGTGGGAAATGATAATAAGTCGAGCAAAAACGATGCAAAGAGTTCAAGCAATTCTTCAGCTACTTCTACCGCGGCTTCATCTGATGGAGCATATAAGATAAATGATAAAGTATCTATAGAGGAAAACGGAAAATGGTATCCGGGCTACATCATGGAAGTGAAAGGTGATCAGTACAAAATTCATTATGATGGTTATGATCCTAAATATGACACGTGGGTTACGACTGCTCGTTTAAAGAGTTTGGCTGGAAGTACCGGCAGTGCTGCAGCAAATACTAATGTAAGTTCAAATGGGCAGTTTAAACCGGGAGATATGGTTGAATTCACTTATGGTGGAGAACAAATTATTGGAGAGATCACTTCTGAATTAAGCAGTGCAGGAAGATATAGTGTGAAGCACGGAACAAATTCCTCATGGCTTTATCCTAAAGAACTAAAGGCAACTAATCAAGCCAATGCTAACATCGAACGAAACAAATTAGCAGAGCAAAAAAAGAAAGAAGAAGAGGCGGCTGCAAAAGGGATTATTTATCCTTCAAAATATAAAGTAGGGGATAAAGTTATTGTTCCTGACAGAAGCTATAATAATTACGAATTAGCTACCATTGCCAAAATAGAAAAGGATGGTTACCGAGTTGAGAATAATCCTTCAACTGTTTTCTTTGAATCAAAGCTATGGTTGCCCTGGGATGGTTACAAAGATTTCTTTGCTATCGCAGATAAACTGTCACAGCTAAATTATAATTTGTTTGGTGAGTTAATGGCTTTTTATGCGGGCAAGAAACAAAGCCCGCAAACAGTTAGCGTGGATAAACTTAAAGAGTTCTTAAAAGCAAGTGACGAAATTGAAAAAGAATTAAAACAAAAATACCCTACAGTTCCTGAAGGTGGTAATTGTAACGAATGTCCTGATATGTACATGAAAACGCTTGCAAAGAAGAAAGACCTGATAGCTGCAAATTACCTTGTTAGCCCTGCATTTAGAGCAGAAGAGTATTTTGTAGGAATGGCAAAAATGAAAATAGATGATCTGAAGAGAGGTTCTAATAACATGCACGTTGCCGACAATTGGTTGGGAGCTGTAAACCCTGATCCGGAGTTAGAAAAGAGCTACCAGCAGTTTTATAAAGAGGAGATCAAAGGTTTAGAAGATTATTTTATTGCACTGGGAATGAATCCTCCTACAGTAGATAAAAAAGCCCTGTTTGCAAAAGTAAAAGCGCTGGCTCCTGAGTATGAAACTGAATTATTAAAAGTTGATTGGTTAGCTAAATCATCCGACCCGTTTGCAACAAAAGATGCTTCATTAGAACCGATGGTAAAAGCTTATATCAAAGAAGGAACAGTTTCCAAAATTGGTTTTGCAGCAGGTGATTGGGAAAAATATGAATCAACAACCTATTGGGTTGCAGGTCGTGCTAAATACGCAAGGGTATGGCTTACAGATCCGAAGTTCAAATATAAGTATGTAATGCAGTTGAAAATTGCTCAGGAATACATGGGGAGCGGAAAATATGGTAAAACTTATATCGAACCTCAGGCTACTCAGTGGTTCTTTTATTCGAAATAAAGAAATAGCATTTTATATAAAACAGAGAGCCCGGTCATATTATATGATCGGGCTCTTTGTTTGTGCTATTTCGTGTTAACTCACTTTTAATTTCTGCCCGATGTTGATTTTACTTTTGCTGTTTAATTTGTTCAGCTTCATCAACTCTTCTATTGACATGCCATGTTTTTGAGATACTTTATAAAGATTGTCTCCTTTTTTCACGGTATATATGCTTGATTTCTTTGAAGTATTCTCCGCCAATTTTTTAGCATCCTTGGCTGGTTTGGTTTCCTTTGCAGCTAAATTAACTGTAGGCTGTGTTGTGGTTACATCAGGGCTTACAGTCGGAGTTTCTTTCACATACAATGTGAGTTTTCTTCCCGGTTTTAATCCTTTTTTTCCAATATAATTCCAGTTACGGATATCCGTTGAAGTAACCCCGTACTTTTTTGCGATGGTAGCCAGTTTCTCATTTTTCTTTACGATGTGAGTAACTTGTTTTTCTTTTACTGTAGCATTGGCAGCTAATTTTTGTTGCTCAGTTTGCTGACGAAGCGCTGTATAAATTGCTTCTTCATTATTTACGAAATTTCCAACTTTGGCTTTAGGTAAGGTGAGTACATAACCGCCCGCAGGGATCACATTTTTTTTATAGATCGGATTGTAGTAAGCAATGTCTTCTACCGGAACATCCAACACACCAGAGATCTGTTCGAATGTGAGTGGTTCTTTTATCAATACAGTATCTAATTCAAAATAATGTTTTTTAGGAACAGCAGGGTAAATATTGTGCTCCGAATAATAATTCATAACATAATTTGCAGCTATAAATGCCGGAACATAACCTTGTGTTTCTTTTGGTAAAAATGGTCTGATCTCCCAATATGTTTTTTTACCACCACTTCTGCGGATAGCGTGGTTTACAGTTCCCGGTCCGCCATTGTATGCAGCCAATACCATTTGCCAATCGCCAAACATTTTATAGAGAAACTGCAAATATTCAGCAGCTGCAATTGTTTCTTTATAAGGATCGTTTCTTTCGTCGATGTAAGAGTTGATGGTTAAACCATTCATTTTTGCAGTAGGGTACATAAACTGCCATAAACCCATTGCACCTGCTTTTGATTTAGCAAGCGGGTTTAATGCAGATTCAATAACAGCTAAGTGTTTTAATTCTAAAGGCATGTTGTATTTATCCAACACCTCTTCAAACATTGGGTAATACATTTGAGAGATTCCGATCATTTTTCCAACCAATGAGCGTTTTCTGTTTGTGTACAGATCAATATAACCTCTAACAGTTGGATTATATTCCAAATCAAAAGGAGAAACCGCATCCAGTTTAGCTAAACGGGCTTCGTAAACAAATTCATCAAATGCAGGAATCGAATCGGGAGCGTAATTATATTTACTGTTTTTTGGTGTTACCGGTTTGCCCCAGGCTTTTTCCAAAAATTTTTCAGTAGCCAGTACATCCAATGCCTGAGCAATAGGATCATCATTGGCAACCAATGTTTGCGCGGTTATATTTCCAAACGACACAACCAACAATAGAGCGCAAATCAGGTTTTTAATTTTCATCTTGACCTCCGGTTTTATTAATTAAAAAAATTATAATACTTATGACTTCAATCAGTTACAGTATCGTAAGCTACAATGATATAAAAACATTTTGTTAAAAAAAAGCCAAATTCGGCAGGAATGTTAACAGAAACGCTGTGGATTAACCGATTTATTTAACGTCGTATAAGTTTAGAGGGTTGTGTTTTTAGGAAGATTTTAGACTATTCAGGATATTTGGGCGATTAGAACTGATTATTGTGGAGTTTTTGTAATTTGAACAAAGATAGAAGCTGAAGAATAATATAAAGAGTAAAATGGAATATATTGGTATATTAAAGCTCTTGGAATACATTCAAATGTCGGGTAAAAGGATAAAAATACTCAAATCTGTTTTCAGAAGCTAATGAAGAGCAGGCAGCTATGTTTCTAAACAAAGCCCTGTAGAACGTATCAGAGAAACAGGGCAATTATTTTAAGGCTTTATCCCGCCGATCAGCGTAAGCCCAATACAAATAGGATTTATATTGATAAAGCGTGATTTTCGCACTTTTTGACTCAGATTTCTTACTGGTGTTAATGAGTTTTTTTGTATTTGGCGGAATAACCGGCAAATCGTAAAACAGAAAAAACCTTAACTACTTCAGCAAGGCTTTAATTGCGTTGAGAAAAATTAAAGCTTTTTTACTCCGTATACAATTCTGCTGGAAATAAACTTCCCATTATCATAGAAATACCATCTTCCATATGGTTGCCATGCAGGACGATGAAATCCTCCACCCTCTGGATCATATCTTTTTTTTCCTCTTGCTACCATTACTCCTTTGCTGTTTACCTGAATACACCTCATTTTTCCCTTCTTAATATTTACATTGCGATAGAGTCGTAAGGTATCCCAGACAAATTCGTTTCTACCGCTTGCGTAATCATAATAGTATTTTTTTAATCCGTATGTTATAACTGCAGGTCTCTTTGATTCTTTTTTCCAGTAGTTGTAGTCTTTTCTGCTCTTTAAACAAAAATCTCCTTTTGTAAAAATGATGGTATCAAAACAGAAATTATAGCCAGGTTTTTCCCGCGTAGTATCAAGTGATTCGTTAATATATGTTCCTCCATTGGTCGTGGTGTTGGCATTGTATTTTAGGGAAATAGTCATTGTGTCTTTTCCGTGAATGATCCTTAAACGGATGTAGTCCATAAAATGCAGCGCATGGTCATTATCCATAACCATCCAAAGATGCTGTGGTTTTGCATCTTTTACAATACCAACTTCATTTGTTCTTGTCCAGGCCCAGACACGCTGATATTTATTTTTTGGAGTTGGGATGAGCTCTATTTTATAAGAAGTATCTTTAGGAGTAACAGCTTCCTTGCCCGCTCCTTTTAATAACATGAAATCGTATTGTGGCGAGGGCTCCTGGCTGTATGCCTGCAAGCATATAACAAAGAGGAAAACAGTTACGGCAAGATTCCGCAAAGCTTTGTGTAAATATATATGAGTGTAATATGTCATTCTTACATAGTCTTTAGCCCGTTCTTTCTCTTTTTAGGGAGTTTGTATTTCTGTTTCAGAATTAATTTGCCCTCATTGTCATAATACTTCCAGGTTCCTATATTAGGAGAAGATTGTATTGGCTTGCGTCGTTTCTGACCATCTTTACTATAAAAGAACACGCTTTTCCTTTTTCCTGTTACTACTATTATTCCCTTATTATTTATGAAGATACAATGTGTAATGTCTTTTTTTCTGAAGGAATACATATTCAGGCTGTCGTAAGTGAATAACACGGTAGAAATATGTTTTTCAGTCTTTACAGCTTTCATTTCCCCATGACGAACTCCGGATAAAAAGTAATACTTCCTTCCTTTATGTTTTATTACCTTTGAGCTGTCCAATAAGGACTCTTTCAATGCAACATATTCTTGTGTGTTATCCCATTCTTTGGTATAAAGTTTATATTTGATGATTTTACTCTCCCAACGCTGGCTTCCGGATTCATAGTCCCCGCATAACGAAATAACAGAGGTGTTTTTTAAAGAAATAAAATGTGGTGGATATTTCCCTAAAAAATCTTCCACTTTAATCTTATCGGTGCCAGATCTATGGCCGACAATCAAATAATAATTGTCCTTTGCAACAAATAAATGTCTTGGGTCTTGGGTGCTATCAATTTCATTTGTAAGATTCTGATAAAAGATAAGCGTATCATTTTGTTTTTTTGCGTAGTACAAGTCACCGTTTAAAGAATTCCAATCGCTAACATATGGTTTGCCAACTGAATCAACAAGAGTTAGTTTTAAATTGTTTATTTTTTGCCCCAGGCTGTTTTTAATTTCAACCACAATTATATTTGTGTAGTCCCACCCGCAATGTTGCGACCGAAGAGTTGTTGTTAATGGCAATAGTAAAATGATAGCGACGACTTGTCGCAGATATTGGCAAAAGTGTTTATGAGGGTTATTTGTCATGCACGAATCTCCTGTTTTGTTAACCTTAGTATTGGCTATAAGATTTTGCAGCTTGCCGCTATCTAAAGATACTATTTGTTGATTAAAAATAGGACAAATAGAGAAAAAGCATACTACCGCCAGTTACATTTTTTGCACAATTACAAATTGACTTTTATCGATGAAGAATATAGGATGGCTAAACAAAGCTTAGATTTTCATAATAAACAGAAATATTATCTTAATACCCCAACAAAGCCTCAATCGCCACTTCCGTTTTCTCTGTATTCGGCAACATTGCTTTTTCTAAAGTAGAGTTCAATGCAATAGCAGGCATATTTTCTGCGCCTAATACTCTTACAGGTGCATCCAGTTGCTCGAAACAATTCATTTGAATTAATGAAGCTATTGTGTTTGCGAAACCTGCAATACGAGGCTCTTCGGTAAGTACTAAAATTTTTCCGTGTTTTTTAGCTGATGTGTAAATTGTTTCTTCATCAATAGGAGATAAAGTACGCAAGTCAACGATCTCAACTTGTCCGGGGAATTTTTTGCTTGCATTTTTAGCCCAATAAACACCCATTCCGTATGTAATAACAGCAATGGATTTTCCCGCTTCAATCTGCGATGCTTCTGCCTCCTGCGCTATACGTGCTTTCCCAATTGGAATAATGTAATCTTCATCCGGTTCAATAGTTTTTGCTTCTTCCGTACCTTTAATTTTACTCCAGTATAATCCTTTGTGCTCTAACATCAGTACAGGATTCGGATCGTAAAATGCAGCTTTCATTAAACCTTTCAAATCAGCACCGGTTGATGGATAACAAACTTTTATTCCTCTGATATTCGTAACAACACTTTCAACACTACTTGAGTGATAAGGCCCACCGCTTCCGTATGCACCAATTGGTACACGAAGGATACAGCTCACCGGCCATTTTCCGTTTGATAAATAACATGAGCGTGCAACTTCGGTAAACAACTGATTTAAGCCCGGCCAGATATAATCTGCAAACTGAACTTCTACAATTGGTTTTAATCCAACTGCGCTCATACCAACGGTTGAACCTATGATAAATGCTTCCTGAATAGGTGTATTAAATACTCTGTGATTTCCGAATTGTTGTGCTAATGTTGCAGCTTCTCTGAAAACTCCTCCTAAACGTGCGCCAACATCTTGTCCGTATAACAAACACTCCGGATGTTTTTGCATCAATTCACGAATTGCAAATAATGCAGAGTCAACCATTACTGTTGGTTGTTTACCTGCAGGTGAACGCTCTCCTTTTTCTTCAGTAACAGGAGTAGGAGCGAAGTCGTGTAATAAAACATCTTCCGGTCTTGGTTCTTCTGCTAATAGTGCTTTCTCGTAGTCAGCCTGAACTAATTTCTGAGCATTCTCTTCCAGTTCTTTTAATTCTAAAGCTCCAACACCTGCAATGATCAATTGATTTTTTAAGCGCGGATATGGGTCTTTTTTTACAGCTTCTTCCAGGTCATCGCGGTACCATTCTTTACGAACGCCTGATGTGTGGTGATTTAGTAAAGGAACCTTTGCATGTATCAAAAAAGGACGACGTTCCTTGCGAATCAATTCGATCACTTCTTTAATTGTATTGTAAGATTTAATGAAATCTGTTCCATCAATAGTACGTGTTTCTAACCCATTAAAACCTCTTGCGTACTCTGTTGCGTCCTGTGCGCGAATTTCTTTTGCACTTGCAGAAATATCCCACTCGTTATCCTGAACTAAATATAAAATTGGTAATTTTTTCAGCACCGCCATTTGAAAAGCTTCTGCTACTTCACCTTCCGTAATACAAGCATCACCTAATGAACAAACGGTAACCGGATTTTTTCCTTCATAATCTTTCGCTAAGCCTGTTTGCTCCATGTATTGCATTCCCATTGCTACTCCTGTTGTAGGAATTGCCTGCATACCTGTAGCGCTGCTCTGATGTGGAATTTTAGGCATATCATCTCTTTTCAAAGAAGGGTGAGAATAATAGGTTCTTCCTCCTGAAAATGGATCGTCGCGTTTTGCCAGTAACTGCAACATTAATTCGTAAGGCTGTAATCCGATCGATAATAAAATACTATCGTCGCGGTAATAAGCACTTAAAAAATCCTGGGGCAACAACTGTAAACCTAATGCAATTTGTATGGCTTCGTGCCCGCGGGAAGTAGCATGAACGTATTTAGCGGTGACTTCTTTATTTGCCTCATACAATTCAGTCATGCTCTTTGCAGTGCACATTAAAGCAAATGCTTTTTTTAATATGTCGTTAGAGATTTCGTTGCTCACTTTTCCTTCACTTTTAATGATCGCTTCTGGCATTTTTGTAAATATTTTTTATAAAGATGATAAACAAGAACGCAATAATAAACGTCGGATTTCGTTGGAATATCAGACCTTACAAACCTAAAAAAATTAATTGACAAAAACACTATCTTAGCGGCATGAAGTGGACGAAAGTAATTGCATTATTGACCTTGGTAAACCTGAGTTTTATCGGAAAAACGCAGAATTTGAAGGATTCGTGTTTAAGTGTGCCACTTACCGGCTTGCATTTATCGGGTCAGCTAGCAGCTGGTGATCTTAAAACAAGATTTGGTAATACCATGAGTGTGGGTATTCCTTTTATGTGGAAGACAAAAAAAAACTGGGTCATTGGCATAGAAGGGAGTTATTTCTTTGGAAAAACGGTTAATGAAAATTCGTTAAGCACTATACAAACTGCCGAAGGTACAATTACAGCCAACGACGGAGCCCCCGGAAGGTTACGAATAAACGAAAGGGGTTTAAATTTATATGTGACCGGAGGAAAAATTCTTCCGTTTTGGAACCCGAATAAAAATTGTGGCCCTCTTGTTTCAGTTGGTGTAGGGTATATGCAGCACAAAATAAATATTTATGATATAGGGAAAAACTTGCCACAAATAAAGGGTGATTTGAGAAAAGGATACGACCGATTAACAGGTGGAGTGGCCTTTACACAGTTTGTTGGTTATATGTACTTAAGCAAGAACCGGCTTACCAATTTTTATGCAGGATTTGAGTTTAACGAGGGATTTACCAAAGGACTACGGGGTGTTCAGTATGATACCATGGCAAGTGATGGCGCAAAACGCACTGATATTCAAATAGGCTTTCGTGTTGGATGGGTGTTGCCTTTGTATAGAAGAGTAAAGGATTATTATTATAATTAGTCGTCCCTCAAATATTCCACAAACATTATTAATAAAGGAAATTCAGTCAAAATTATATTGTTTCGTATTGCAAGGAATCTTTGACCTACTTTAAAATTCTTGTAGATATTTAGCGTACACAAAAATATTTGGCTACTCTGTAGCCTTAAAACTTTGATTGCTTGTAATATTATTGTTTTGCTCCTCTGGAGCAAATTCTTACAAAGCACGGCTCCA
>JAUXTT010000001.1 GCA_030684395.1 Bacteroidota bacterium
TTCGATTGGGGCTGCAAAAGTAACAATCTTTTTTCATTCACCAAAAAATATTTTAATTATTTTAAAAATATTTTTTTTCCTCTGTTACTCCTGTTTCCCGATCAAATAACGTGTTGTTTTCGGGGGTGCAAATGTACTCACGTTTTCTCAATCTGCAAGTGTTGAATTAAGAAAAAGTTAAATTATTTTCTAATTGACTGATTTTTAAGAGGAAAAATTTATTCTAAAATTGATCGAAGATTATGGCAAATCAAAAAGCCGTCGCAGATTACTCGCGATTTCGCTGATTTTATTTTTTAAAATAATTAAAATGTGGTTTTCTATCTGTGAAATTCTCGTAATCCGTGGCTAAACAAATTTTAATTTACTATTACAGCTTTATCAATAGCATTTTGTTTGGCCAGCCCAGCTACACATCTGCTAATTTTATCAAAGCCTTATAGCTTTCTGAATTTTATTCTGACTTTCTTTACTTACACCGCTTTCTTTCCCGATTTTCTTCCATAAAGAAACGGCTTCAGCAACCTGATCTATAATTTGGCTGGCTTTATTAACCCGGAAATCCTTAGCCAATTCCATCAATTGTTGTTTACCCGGATTCCTGCTTTCGCCTGCAACCATTGTACTGTGCCAACCATGAGATGAAGTAGAAAAAGTGAGGTCGTAGGCAGGCGCTAATTTCCAATTACCCTTTTGATCCATTAAAAAAGAAATATTTTTACTGTGATCGTCTCTGTTATGTGCAAACACATTAAACGCAGCAATACGTAAAATTTTTTCATAAGCCACTACATGTTTCTCTAACTGGAACGCGCAATCCATAAGGTTGCCATAATCCATATTACTTAAACGAAAGTCATCATGCATTAAACCCGCAGCCGAATGCAAATGCAATCGCTCATTTTTCACTCTATCAAAGCGTTTTGTACCGAAATATGATTTACCTGACTTACCTGTAAACAACCTGCAATCACTCATTTCAATCCCGGCGTCCAATGCCATTTTATAATAAGCGAACTCTATTTCAGCGCTATCATAACTATCAATTGAAGCAGGAAATTTTATTATCCAATGCTCATATCCTTTAGGCAAAACTGCTGAACCATGCATCAAATGCTTTGTTTTGGGATTAAATCCAATTAAAATTTTTGGACGTGCGCCACCCGAGGAACCACCCAAACTATAAAGTTCTTCGAGTATTTCCGTAGCAGTTCCTTCTAAAACATGATTCATGGCTTTAGCAATACTATCCAGATCCATGGTAAATTTTTCCAGATGATCTTCCCTTACTTCCGGACGATAGATCAAAGCTCCCATTCCTGTGGCGCCTACATAGGATAAACGAGTAAGTGGAGAAATGGTATTAATTGCAATACCTCTTTCAGCCAGGGTTCTGTCTAATAATAATCTTCCCCACCCATCAGGTATAGAGTCTGCAAATACCCCGTACAAACCTTCAAAAGGATGTTGATCAGCCGAATATATTTTATCAGCTGACTTCAATTTGAAAGGTGAAATCTCCATCCCTTGTTCAAGGAAATCAACATAATACTTAAAATAGATCCGGCGGTCCTCTGCAACTAATTCTCCTACTTCAAGTTCTTTACCTGCCAAGTGGATGGAAACTATTATTTTTTTAATTTGCTCCATTACTTACGGGTTTTATCGCTAAAGAGTTTTTCAATGTTCTTCAAATTTTCCTGTGGTTTTAAGACCTCATCGAAATCACGTAAACGATCCAACACGTGCATTAATTTTAATAAAGACTCCAATGAAATTTGCCCGCTTAACTCAAAGCGCTTGAGACTGCCCAGGGAAACGCCAGATCTATCAGCCAGTTCAGCTTGTGATAATCCCAACTCTTTCCGGACGTTTCGAAGCCGTTGAGCAAGTTCTTGTAAATAATCAGCAGGTCTTTTATTGATACCGTATCCCATATTTTGGCTAATATATTAGTCAAATATAATGATATTTACCAATAATAGCTAATATATTAGCCATTTATTACATGAAGCTATTAATTAATCAGCTTAATTAACTTTCACTAATGAAGCGAGACTTATCGCTTTTTCCTTCACCGCTTGCACATCGGCATTGGTGTTTCCGTAGGTTAAAATCACTCCCATTCTTCTGTATTTACGGGTAAAAGGTTTTCCAAATATCCTGATGTCGGTGTTTTTATTTTTCAATACTTCTTCGATACCGCTATACACGGGCACTTTATTGTCTTCATGTGCAAGGATTACTGCAGAAGCTCCGTTTCTTTCCAAAATAATCTCGGCAATCGGTAATCCTAATATAGCACGTGCATGTAATTCGAACTCGCTCCAGTTCTGCGTTCCGGCCAGCGTTACCATGCCTGTATCGTGCGGACGAGGGGATAATTCAGAGAAATAAACTCCTTTATCCGTTAAGAAAAACTCTACACCCCAAATACCTGCGCCGGTTAATGCTTTGGTAACTTTAGCTGCCATATCCTGTGCATCTTTTAAATCAACATCACTTATTGCGCATGGTTGCCAGCTTTCCTGGTAATCTCCACGCTCTTGTCGGTGACCTATTGGCGGGCAAAACAAAGTATTACCCGAGTGTTGTGTTACTGTAAGTAGAGTTATTTCCGAATTAAATTTAATGAATTCTTCAATGATCACTTCTTTGTAATCGCCACGCGAGCCTTCCATTGCGTAGTTCCAGGAATTCTCAATATCACTTTCTGATTTCACTACACTCTGTCCCTTTCCGCTGCTGCTCATCAAAGGCTTTACTACGCAAGGAATTCCAATAGTACGAACTGCTTTGGTGAAATCTTCCAATGTTGTTGCGTATAAATAATTTGCCGTACGTAATCCTAATTCTTTAGAAGCAAGATCACGAATGGCTTTTCTATTCATTGTAAAGTTCGCTGCCTTTGCACTTGGCACAACGGTAATTCCTTGTTTTTCGTAATCGTAAAAACGTTCTGTTCGAATTGCTTCAATTTCAGGAACTATTAAATCGGGTTTATGCTTAGCAACAATTTTATCCAATGCATCTCCATCCAGCATATTAATAACTTCAAACTGATGAGCCACCTGCATTGCGGGAGCCCCCTCGTAACTGTCAACTGCAATTACGTGTTGACCTAAACGCTGAAGAGCGATCACTACTTCTTTTCCAAGTTCACCGGAGCCTAAGAGCATTACTTTTTTTTGCATAGGAGTTTTTTGAGGGAATAAAGATAAAGTCTTTTTCGCAATAATAGCTGAACGTCAATTTGTCTTCCAAACGGCTTCTATCTTTATTTTTTTGAAGCCAAAAAAGTAACACCCGCCCGAACGACTGATCGTTCAGTCGGGCAGGAAAAACCTTGCGCCTGCATTATTGGCCCCACACATTCTCGCTCAAACATGCACTGTATGGTTGCCGTCCACTTTTTATTCGGTTCCGGATTTTTGGTCGGTGCGCGGGGTACCGACGCCCCGCAAAAAATCTCACGGAACACGAATAAAGTGGACCCTCGCTTTAATAAAGCTAGGGCGCATTTCGAAACAAGATGATTTCGTTTAATTTAGTGTTATCTTTACAAGACCTTAAAAATTAATCTAATTTCAAAATCAATGAAAAAAGTAATTTTGCTCCTAATTCTGATCACACAAAAATTGCTATCTCAAGAAATAATTTACAACGAAGATTTTTCTACAAATAATAACAAGTGGTTTTCCAATGAAACAGCCGATTATTTTATTGGAATTTCAAATGAAAAGTATGTAATGTCTTCTAAAAATGGTAACTGGTATTACTCAACAAAACCCATTAATATTGATACCAAAAAAGATTTTACAATTGAAGCGTCTGTATCAAAAATTAGCGGAACCGATAATTATTTCTATGGATTAATGATAGGCGCATCTTTTAAGACTCCAAATCCTTTTTATTTATGTGGTATTACAGGTAACGGCGAATGTGCCTTTAGTAAAAAAGACGCTAATAACTTACCGGATTTGATTCATGGAACCAATTTAAACTGCATAAATAAATATAATTCCAAGAACGAATTGTGCCTAAAAAAAATCAACAATGAATACATTTTCTACATTAACAATACCAAAGTAGGCAGTTGTCCTTTTGATGATTTCTTTGATAATCATATTGGTTTCGTGATATTTTCTGGTGATAAAACACTAAAAGTTGAATTTGATGATTTTAAAATTTCCTACAATACTCCTAAAATCGAATCACAAATACCTTTTAGAAAACCCGAATCCGATGAAGTAAAAAACAATGCTGCAAAAACTGAAATAAATATAACTGGAAAAAACTATGCTTTAATAATTGGCAATAATGCATATCAAGATCCTGCAATTTCAACATTAAGTGAACCCATTAATGACGCAACCAAACTTTATAATGTTCTAACAACAAAATACACCTTTGAAACTCAAAATGTAATGCTTTTAAAAGATGCTTCTTATGTTCAGATGATTGAAGCATTTGACAAGCTGAGCAACAAAATAACACCAAACGACAATTTGTTAGTTTTCTATGCAGGGCACGGCTGGTGGGACGAAACAAAAAACTTAGGATATTGGCTACCAATTGATGCGAAACAAAGTAGCACAGCTTTTTGGATCGCAAACAGTCGAATTAGTGATTATATGAGTAGTATAAATTCAAAACACACCTTATTAATTGCTGACGCTTGTTTTAGCGGTAGTATTTTCAAAACAAGAAGTGCGTTTGCCGACGCACAACCAGCAATTAACAAGCTCTATGAACTACCAAGCAAAAAAGCCATGACTAGTGGGAATTTAAAAGAAGTTCCAGACAAAAGCATGTTCCTGCATTTTTTAGTTAAAAAATTAACTGAAAACAATGAAAAATACTTGTCATCGGATGTGCTGTTTTCAAGTTTCCGACAAGCTGTTCTAAACAATAGCCCTACAGAACCTCAATACGGCACAATCCAAAATGCCGGCGATGAAGGTGGTGAGTTTATATTTATAAAAAAATAATCCTCTTTAAAACTTAATCTTAATGGTGAGATTGGTGCCGGATGTTTTGGCAACGATGATGTTAGTTGCGTAACCTGCTACTAAGCCAATACCGCCTCCGATAAGACATTGAATACGTCGTTTGCTTCTTGCTTGACGTTCATACCCGAGAATGTATGGATCGTGATCAATTAAATAAGGATTAGAAATAGTGTTGTGACGAATACGCACTTTAGGTATTCCGCATAAACCCATATATGCAAAAGGGAGAACCGGTCCTAATAAGTTTCCACTTAAACCGCCTGCAAAACCACATGCCATTGAACCAAAAAAAGAGCCTCTGGCTTTAAAACCTTTTTTAGCATCGCGTTCGCCTGCCATAAAATAGTTCATCTCATCGCGGGTAAATTCGTTTCCAATTGCTGTGTCCTGCGTGTAATAGTACACCAAATCACCTGTGGAATAATGAACTGAAAACAGGTCATCATTATCAACGGTAAAACGTTTACTGGTGTCTTTAAGATCTTTAATGGTAACTCCTCCAAGAAGTGTATCTAATACTTTAGAAACATAGATCTTTCCATTCATTAAGAATAAAGTGTCTTTGTTTTCCTGTGCAGAGATCTTTCCCACAAAAAGTAAAGCGATAATTAAAAGCAGTGTATTACGCATTACACAAAGATAAGAGAATTTATTCATTCATTGAACCTACGATTTAGGAACACACCCCTCCCTCTCTTGGGCAATACAAAGTTTCCTCCGAAAAGAAAAAGCGTATTGGTGACGCATATCGCCATTACTCTTCCCCTTCAATAGTTTCGCAATGATACAAATGTGGTTTTTTAGAAGTAGGTTTTGCTAAGGTGCCGCCTTTCTTTTTTTCTTCCAGCATCTTTGAGATGATACGAACACGTTCTTTTTTCAGGTTCTCACGAAGAATTACATCTTCCTCATTATCGAAATAGATGATACCGTCTACAATTGTTTTTTCAGCCTTTGCATAAATACTTAATGGATTGTCGCTCCACAATACAAGATCTGCAACCTTCCCTGTTTTTACTGTTCCTACTTTATCATCGATGTGTAACATTTTTGCTGGATTCAAAGTACATAGTTTCCATGCTTCTTCCTCGCTTAACCCACCGTACTTAACTGCTTTTGCTGCTTCCTGGTTTAGTCTTCGCCCCATTTCGGCATCGTCGCTATTGATAGAGGTAGTTACATTCATTTTTGTTAAAAGAGCTGCGTTATAAGGAATAGCATCATTTACTTCATACTTGTAAGCCCACCAATCAGCAAAGGTTGAAGCAGCTACTCCGTGCTCTTTCATTTTATCTGCCAATTTATAACCTTCCAAAATATGTGTAAAGGTGTTTACTTTAAAACCCATGCTATCAGCAACATTCATCAACATATTGATTTCGCTTTGCACATAACTGTGACAGGTAATAAAACGTTTTTTATTTATGATCTCAACCAGGGCATCTAATTCCAGGTCTCTGCGTGGGGTAATTTTATTTTTGTCTTTTGATGACTCAACTAGTTTCATATTCTTTTCGTACTCTTTCGCACGAATAAAGTAGTCGTAGTACACCTGCTCCACTCCCATACGTGTTTGCGGGAAACGTACATTGTTATTCTCTCCCCAGTTAGTTTGTTTTACATTTTCGCCCAATGCAAATTTTATAAAACCATCTGCTTTTTCATATTTTAAATCTTCTGGAGCAAGGCCCCAACGCAATTTAATAAGAGATGCTTGCCCTCCAATAGGATTAGCCGAACCATGCAGCAACTGGGCACTGGTAACACCACCGGCTAACTGACGATAAATATTAATGTCTTCTGAATTTATAATGTCCCCAATTCTAACTTCAGCGCTGGATGCTTCTGTTCCTTCATTTACTCCTTCACTTATGGCGATATGCGAATGCTCATCAATAATACCTGCCGTTAAATGTTTTCCTTTGCCATCAATCAGTTTAGCGAATGCCCCTTTAGGTGCATCAATATTTGGTGCAATACGAACTATCTTCCCATCCACGATATAAACATCGTGTTCCTTCAAAATCCCAACTGTATCATTTGTCCAGATAGTAGCGTCTTTAATTAATATGGCACCTAAACGGTTCTTGTATTTTTTGATAATGTTTTCTCTCTTCTCCGGTTTACCAAAGGCTGTAAAAGGATAAAACACTTCTCCTATTTCCGGGGTATCCTTTTTATTTTCTTCTTTCTTTTTAGGTGGATCAAGGTCAGTTGTCTTTGCTAATGTAAAATCGAACCAGGTTCCGTCAGGCTTTTGTCCGCTGCCGTTGAAGGACTTGGTTATTTCATTATAATTTCCCGACAACCGAAACAGAGACACCGAATCGGTATTAAAACTAAAAGAGGCAATATTGCTTTTGAATACAAAACTTGCTTTTGTTTTAATTGTATCCTTTGTATAAATAATCATTTCGGGGGCATCTATCTCACCTTTGATCTCTGCCTTTACTTTTTTATCACCAAAAGAAAGATCGTATTTTGCTCTTACGTCTAACTGATTGTAATCTCCATAAATGTATCCGTTTCCCTTTACCCAGGTTTCGTATATAACTGCATTGTCTTCAAATAAATTGGTGGATGCGATGAAAAAATTTGCCATCATCCCTTTTTTCAGGCTTCCGGCTTTATCAGCAATCCCCAGGATCTGAGCCGGAGTTGCAGTAAGTGCTTTCAAAGCGTTCTTTTCTGTCATTCCATACAATACGGCTTTACGCAAATTTTTCAGGAATATTTTTTTTTCTTTCAGATCGCAACTGCTCAATGCAAACTGAATTCCGTTTTCCAATAGAATTTTAGGATTAGCGGGAGCCATTTCCCAATGTTTTAAATCAGCCGTTGTAACCAGCTCCGCATCGTAAGGATCTTCTACGTCCAGGGCATCGGGAAAATTCAGCGGAATAATGTATTTATTAAAAGTGTTAAAGATTTCATCTACTCTTTGATACTCATCACCTCTACCTTTGATAATGTATTTTACTTTGAACTCATCACCGATCTTATCTGCACGTAAGGCATTTAGTTTATTACTTACTTCAAAGATCTGAGGAAGGCCCTGCAAATTATTAAATGCTTCCAAAGAAATATTATACTCAGCTTTAGTTGCAGGCTGTGTTTTGTACCATTCTGCATCCAGGTAAGTTTGACGTAATAAAGCAATAGACCCCATCAGCGATGAAGGATAATCCTGCGTTGATGTTCCTTTTTTAAATGAATAAAAAGCGGCTGCTTTATCCATAATAATATTTTCGTTCTCGCGATTATTTGTCAATGCTACTAATGCTCCGCTTCCTCTTACAATTCCATCCTTTTGAGAAGTGAGTGCCAGGCCGAATCCGAGTTTACGCAACTCGTCTGCCTGTTTATCGTTGTTGGTGTATAATTTAAATGCATCTACTTCCGGCTTTACTGCCTGATTCCACCCGTAAGCTCCTTTAGTGTTGGTTTCCATTTGAGGAGCACCTCTTCTGCTCACATTAGCTTTTATTTCGGGCATTCCGTAATCACTATATAATTCTATGAATGCAGGATAAATATGCTTTCCTTTCAAATCTTTTGCAATTGCACCTGCTGGAACAACTACCTTTTCTCCTGCTTCTACCACAAGGCCATCCTTCACAACGAGCGTTGCATTATTGATTACTGTTTCAAAATCAACATGCAAGGTGCAATTGATAAACGCATAAGTGGTATGGTTTGGATCAGCTGCTCCGTTGTTTTGAAAGGTTACCTGTGCTCTGGAAAAAATAGTCGCAAACAGGAAGAGAAAAATATAAATAGTACGTGTCATTTGTCTTTTTTGAATAGCAACAAATATATGGATTTGAATGGAATTGAGAATCGTTTATATTAACTGTTCCAACAGTCCTGATATCTCCTCAGCCATATTCAAAACCATAAAATGACCTCCATTCTTAACAGCAAAATCGGCTTTCACATTCTTAAATGGAAGGATTCTATCTTTTGTTCCGTGAATGTGCTTTACCTGAGGGTAAACTGTTGTATTTTCCCAGTTCACAATAACATTGATGGCCCATTTCAAAAAACGCTCATCCATTTCTTCTAATATTTGTTTTAAGAGATTCTTGTCAAATGCTGTCTCAACTCCAAAAAGCCAGTTATTTATAAAATTACATTTCTTGATGAAGAAGGCGGGAATCAATTTGTGTACTTTTAAAGCTCCAAGGAACCTATATAGAGGGGGAATTTCATTTTTTGTTTTAGCGGAAGAAATCAGAACCAGTTTTTTAACTTCAATCTGTTTTGCAATTTCCATTGCCATAATTCCACCAAAAGAAAGTCCTATCAAAACAGGTTCTTTATCCGTAATTGCTCTAGAAATTCTTTTAGCGTATTCTTCTATTGATTCGTTTTGAAGAGGTGATATCCATGGAATATGAGTCACCTTGTTTTCACCAAAATCTATGTTTTGAAACACCCGATGATCGGCTCCAAGGCCACTGAAAATATATATAGTTTTCATTACGGGTTCTATTTATACTAAGCTCTGTTTAGCAGGCACAATATACAAAATTAAAAAAATCAACCACTTACTTCGGCTTGACCTTTGTGATCCGGATTGGTTTAATATTTTTATTAAAAGCGCTTTTGTCCAGAACGATCCCGCCTTTTGCTTTTGCCAAAGCAATGATCTGAATGTTCCTTTTTGTTATCAAAATCTTATGCAAACTGATATTTTCAATAGAAATATTGGCGTCGAGCTTATGTCCTACTTTACTGTCCTCTATTCCCTTATCCATCAGCAAAGGAATCCTGTCTGTTAAAGAATCAAGCGGAATCTTCAATCGTTTCTCCATTATGCCCGGCAAACTGTCGTGAAGAAACCAATCAGCTGTTTGCAACAAAGCATTCTCGGTATTTACATCATACTTTATTTTATTGATTCCAATTTTATTGGTAATAGAATCGTAATAAACCTTTCCTGTGAAATAAACATCACCCTTCATGTGTCCTCCCAAATTTAGTTTTAATGCTATGGCACTATCTGTTCCATATAGTTCAATAGATTTAACCTTAACAGCAAATCCTTTGTACTTAAATTTAATATCTTTTATTCGCTCGTTCATTTTTCTATTTGCAAGGTCAAAAGGTATAGCAGCAGCTATGTATAACTCCACTTTGTTTTCCAATCCTTTTTGTGATTGTGTATAAGGCGGGAGTTTTACGTTTACTAAACCGGCAGTATCTGTATCAAACAATATTTGTGTTTTGGTATAACAGGCAACTTGAATGCAGATGGTTCCGGGGCCCTTGTCAATCATTTGTCCGGATATAGATTCACATCGACTGCGCAGCCAAACCAATACCTCTTTTTTATTGATACGTATGGGTTTTTGAATATCCATCCAGATCTTCGTAATGGCCCTTTTTAATTCAATTTTCTCACTTACTGCTTTGTCAAAGTTTTTTGTTAGCTCCGTTTCCTTCACTTTCATTAACGCGTCCACATTCTCTTTGAGGTTGACTTTGATAAATGCAATTTTTAGAAACGGATCATTGATCCAAATAATCTCTTTGATCCTTGTTTTTGTTATTAATTTCCAATCGCTGCTGATCGAAATTTCAGTTCTTAATTTCAGGATCAGGTCACCTTCAACAGGTTCTTTATTAGAATAGCTTTTTCTGCCTATTTTTACTTTTCCTGTTCCCGACAAATGCAAAGGCACTTCCATTTCGAGGTAAGGCATTTGCCATTTTATTTTTAATGGTGCTGATTTAGTGATATCCAGATCAACCACGTCTCCACGCTTATTTACATTTAAAGATGCACTGAAAAATTTTCCCGAAATAGCGGTGTTCAATAAAGTGCTTAATTCACTTACTTCAAAATCTACCGGAAAAATAAGTTCAGATAATGGAATTGCCTGTGTTGTATCAAGGGTTGTTTGAACAGGAGGTATAGGTTCTATTTTTACCCGCGTTAAAAAAAAGTAAGCCACTACGATGAGAAAAATCGTTAATAATGTGAGTATTATATTTCGTATGGTTTTACGTTTCATTTAAGAATTCAACTTTCAAATAAGGCGCAATGTACCACTAAATACAGGGGATTGAATCCATTCTTAAGCCAATAGTTCACAAAACAATTTTTTTTAATAAAAAAGGGCAAACATAATGCCTGCCCCTTTCAAAATTATTGATTTAAAAATTACTTTACAACTGATACTCTTAAGTTTTTTGCAGAGTTTCCGCAACTTACTCTTACATGATATACACCGTTTGCAAGCTCAGTTAAAGAAATATTTTCTTTAACCACATTGGCATTTGCAAACGCTGCTTTGATAAATACATTCTTACCTACCTCATCAAATACCTGAATCAATACCGGTTGATTTCCGAGATTATCAGCAGAAACTATAAGATCAAACATTCCATTATTTGGATTTGGAAGTACTTGTGCATTTAATTTTATTTCGTGATTTGTTATGCCGGTAATTCCGTTATTTACAATATTTGAACGGGACGAATTAAAATTAGCTGTTAACATAGAATAGTTAGTAGCACCACTCATTAGTTTCATAGAAGGTGAGCAGTTTGTACCCAACAATTCCAGCTGATAATAAACCGCACCTACAGGAGGTGCAAGATCAGTGTACGAGTTATTAGACCCTGACACGGTTGTAAGAAGCGTTAAATTACCCGGCGAAGTTCCTCTGTAAATATTATAAGAGGTAACAGCTACCCCTTCATAATGATTCCATAATAGGTTCCATGTAGATCCCGCTCCTGCATTGATGGTAAGATGAATTGTTTTGTGATGTGTACTCAACAATGTTTCAGTACCGCAAGTATCTTTTAGCGATAACTTGTATCGGTAAAACTGCTGATTAGGATTTGAGTTATTATCAAGGAATGTACTGAAGGTTGTGTAATCTTGCGCACCTATTCTATCAAACTGATTCGCAATTATTCCTTCCTTGTATATAATGAATGAATCAATCTCGGTTGTCACAGGTTTATTCCATACCAAAAGATTTTTTCCGGTTAAACTATCAACACCTGCAATACAAATATCAGGAGGCGCTGCTGAAGAAGCGTTCAAAGTATAACTTGCACTTGAAGTACATCCTGCTGCATTATTTACCGTAACACTATACACTCCTGATGCGTTTACTGAAATACTTTGTGTAGTTGCGCCTGTACTCCATGAGTAACCTGCATATCCGCTGTTTGCCTCTAAGGTTGCGGTACCCGATCCACACAAGGAAACACTTCCTTGCGGAGTGATAGTTGGTGTGGTAGGTGCTGCATTAAATGTAACACCTACCGGCTGAGAAACTACTGTACAGGAACCATCATTTATAGAAATAGAATAGTTACCCGGGAAAATTGCATTGTAAGTAGAAGAGTTTGCGCCGCTGATTGGTGAACCGTTAAAGTTCCACTGATAAGCATACGTAGGCCCTGTGTTCGATTGTAAAAGAACGGTGTCACCTGTACAGCCTGATGTTCCGTTTGGTGCAGTTACTGTAGATGTTAATGTACATGTTGTTCCACCTGTACAGAAAATATAACTTCCCTGGAATAATGTATCTGCACAACCTGTCGCAATACTCACTGCAACAAGTGTTACATCATAAGTTCCATTATACTGATAGGTATGGAACACAGTTGCATTATTTGAGTTGGTTGTTGTTCCGTCGCCCCAATACCATGTAAAGTTATAACTCGCCATGGAAGGTGTACTGTTTGTAAACTGCGTTACAAACGGCGGTGAAGTATGTAATTGCGGTGCCCCTGAAAATGCAGAACTGAAATTTGCTTCACCAACATTTACCCTTATGGTATCGCTGTCCGTACATCCGTTAGCAGTTGACATAGAAACAATATAATCAGTTGTTGAAATCGGATTAGCAACCGGTGCAGAAGTAGTTGTTGAAGACAAGCCTGTTGATGGCGACCATGAATAAGTTAAAGGGCCAATATAAAAAGCCGACCCAAGTGTTGTAGTTAAAGTAGAATTAGTACCACAGGTAATATTTTTATCTACACCGGCATACACTCCCACATTAGCAACAGTGATCTTGATTGAATCTGTTTTTGTACAACCGTTCGAGCGTGTTGCAGTTACGGTGTATGTTGTGGTAACTGTTGGTGTGGCTGTTACCGAATCATTATTGGTCATGTTTAATGTGGCTCCGGGTGACCAATCGAACGAAGCTACCAAAGCTCCGGTGGCCACAAGATTAACATCAGAACCCGAACAGGTAGTATAACCAACCGGCCCGGCATCTACTGTAGGCAATGGGTTCCTTACGACCGTTTTTGAATCTGTTACCGAACAACCATTGGCACCTGTTGCTGTTAAAGTATAGGTTGTTGTGAAAACAGTGGAAGCTATAGTAGTTGCATTTAAAGCAGTAGGATTAGTAAACGATGCTGTTGGAGTCCATGCATAAGTTGTTCCGTTTGATGTAGCTGTTGACATTACTGTTGACTGCCCCGAACAGAGAGTGGTATCATTGCCCGCAAATACTGAAGGTAAAGGTAAAATATTCACAACTACTCTGTGTGTGTCTTTACATCCTCCGTAATTAGTAACAGTACATATATAAGATATAGCTGTACTTGTACTTGTTGAACCTGTGGTATTATAATAATCAGGACTGTTTACAGAAAGACTAGTTGTTGGCGACCACGAAAAGGTGTTAGACGGGAATCCTCCTGCATCATCCGGAAGATCACAAACCAGAGCCATAGCTGTGGATGGTGAGCCGGGGCATCTGGTTACACTTGTTGGTCCCGAAAGATGCGGTTTTTCCCTTGTATACAAATAAATATCTTCGCCAGTATTGGCAAGGTCAGATGTTTTAATGCGGATACTTGGGTATTGATAAACATAACCGGGAAGTGTACAATAAATATATCCGGGAGAAGAACTCGTTAGCGTTCCTATAGTGATCGGGCTCGCAAAAATTCCCGTTGCCAGCGTATCAATTTCAACTGTATATACATTTCCGGGATTTAAATCGTAGGATGGTAATGCATATACTCTTAATGTATCTCCATCAAATTTGTTCGAGCATTTATCTGTTCCTTCGGTTGGGTAAAGAATATTGATACTTCCATTTTTCAAAACAGCGATATCCACGGCTGCTCCGTTCGAAGTTTCAGAGTTTCCATTCCCGAAATTATATGTTCCCGAAAATGTTCCAAGGGAATAAACGTTACCGGCAGTATCTAAACCAATACCTGCAGAGTTAGTTGTTGAAGCGGCAGAAGAACCGTATCTCCAAAGAATTGAACCCCATTTTTTTGAAAGTTTTACGTCATACATTCTTGTAACACCGGATCCATTGTGACTCCATACAGTGCCTGATGAATAACCATGTGCAAAGATATTTCCGAAACGATCCTGACGGATTTTATCTACAGTGGTGCTGCTTGACCCTCCTCTTGTATACCAGTACCATGTATCAATCGGACTGAATTTAATGATGACTGCATCTTTTGAAACCGCTGGCAATGTTGCGGGAGTTCCTGTATAGTAATCATTACCAATGCCCATCGATCCTCCATATTCAGCAGCCAGATAAACATCACCAGCTGCATCGCAAATAATGTCTTTTCCTTCATCTGTTCCTGTTGAACCGTAAGTGACATATTCTGTGCTTGATGATTGTCCGTTACTCACATTTGCAGAGAGGTAAAAAATATCTAAACCCCCATTATTTAAATGTGCACTACTTAAAGGATAAGGATAGAAACCACTTGTCCATGAACCAGCTACATATACTTTCGTTCCTGCAGGATTCAGGGAAATTCCATATCCCTTACCCCCCGCTCTACCGGTTACATTACCACCCGCATTCCACAATAGGGCGTTGGCTGCACTCAACTTTTTTAAATAAAAATAACTTCCGCCGGAAACCATGTATCCGGTTGAAATAAGATCATTTGTAGCAGTGATCACAAAGGCCGACAGGTAATAAGCTTCGCTGATACCGCCATCCTGTAGTTTGGTCTGCAGCACACCTGCTGAACTATAAGCTACATAATACGTATTCTGATTTGTTGAAGCGTAATGATCCATTGAATCCGTTGTACTTATATACAATCGGTTTGAATTAAAATTTCCACCAAAATAAATATTGTTGTTCGGAGCAATGTAAACATAGGTTCCAACATCGGCAAGTGCTCCACCTACTCTTTTAGCCCATTGCCAGACACCGTCTTTATCTATCTTTGCAATGTAAGCATCTGTTGATCCTAAAGAAGTAAGCGTATCCAGACCAATAACGGTTGTTCCAGAAAATGAACCTGTAATATAAGAGTTACCATATTTATCGGTTGTAATACTTTCTGCAGTTTCCGCTACAGTTCCACCGGCTCTTTGCGACCATAATGTAATTTGTGCATTAATTGCAAATGAGATCAGCGTAAGTGGTAAAAGTAGTAGTTTTTTCATAATTGGTTTTTGTTTGATTTCTTAAACAAGTTGTTTGATGAACAAACAATCTAAATTACAAAATAATCCTTAAAACCAAGATAAATTGAGTTATCGTAACTCTGCTTTAAGAAAAGCAAGACAAATGAGCTAATTAAACAAAAAAAGGGCAAATTTTCATTTGCCCTTTTAATTTTAGTTCTTCGAATTAACTATGGTGTTTCTTTAAGAAGATAAGAATTTTTTCTACACTTTCTTTAGCATCGCTGTAAAGCATTTCAGTGTTTGCCTTGTAGAATAAAGGGTTTTCTACACCTGCGTAACCTGAAGACATTGAGCGTTTCATCACAATTACTTTCTCAGCTTTCCATGCTTCAATAACCGGCATACCATAAATAGGGCTTGATGGATCATCTTGTGCACCAGGGTTCACAACATCATTAGCACCAATCACCATTACAACATCTGTATCGGATAATTCTGCATTGATCTCATCCATTTCTAATACGATATCATAAGGTACGTTTGCTTCTGCCAACAATACATTCATATGTCCGGGCAAACGGCCTGCTACAGGGTGAATGGCGAATCTTACCATTTTCCCTGCTTTACGTAATGTTTGCACCATATCATGAATAGGATACTGTGCTTTTGCAACAGCCATTCCATATCCCGGAACAATTACAACAGATTTAGCTTCTTTTAATAACTCAGCAACCTCTTCGTGATTAAGCGAAGTAACTTCGCCTTCCATAGCTGTTGCTTCGCCTGTTGCGGCAACGGCTCCAAAACCTCCAAGAATAACAGAGAAAAAAGATCTATTCATAGCTTCGCACATAATAATAGAAAGAATTGCTCCTGAACTACCAACCAAAGCTCCGGTTACAATGAGCAAATCGTTTCCTAACATGAAACCTGCAGCTGATGCGGCCCAACCTGAATAAGAGTTCAGCATAGAAACTACTACCGGCATATCTGCCCCTCCAATTGCCATTACCAACATCACTCCAATAAAACATGCGATGGCTGTCATAATATACAAATAGATCATTCCGCTTGTTCCTTCTGCCATTGAAAACATAACACCCAATCCAATAGAAGCAAGAACTAAAATGATATTTACTGCATGTCTTCCAGGATAAAGTAAAGGTTTACTTCTAACCTTACCTTCTAATTTCCCCCAGGCAATAATAGAACCTGTAAATGTAATAGCGCCAATAAAAACACCGATAAATACTTCTACCAAATGTATAGTATGCTCTGTTGAACTTAGTTTGTGTGTTGCAGGATCAAGGTACGAGCCAAAACCAACCAATACTGCAGCTAATCCAACAAAACTATGTAAGATGGCAACGAGTTGTGGCATGGAGGTCATTTCAACTTTACGTGCTAACAAGGTTCCAATAATTGCAGCTACCGAAATACCTCCAATAATATAAACATGGCCTTCAACGCCTTTACCTAAAACGGTTGCAAGAATGGCAATTGCCATACCAATGATACCATAAAACACACTACGCTTTGCCGATTCTTGCGAGGATAGACCTCCCAAGCTCAAGATAAACAGGATACTTGCGAATAAATATGCTGCTGTTTGAATTTCCTTTTCTATAAAAATCATAATCCTAATTTAAACCTTAATTATTTTATTGTATTGCGTCGTTGAAACTAACGCTTTCTTATTTTTTAAACATTTTCAACATACGGTGGGTAACTACAAATCCACCAACAATATTAATGCTGGCTACCAAAATAGCAACTGACGCTAAAACGGTCATAATCAAAGAATTCGATAGGTCATCTTTTGTCTGCAATAAACCACCAACGATGATGATGCCGCTAATAGCATTGGTAACCGCCATTAATGGAGTGTGAAGTGAATGCGATACATTCCAAATTAATTGCCAGCCAATGAACACAGCTAATACAAATACCGTGAAGTGTTGCATAAATTCGCTTGGTGCAAATTGCCCCATAGCCAATAAAAGCAAGCCAATTACACTCAACTTAATGATCATGGAAGTAGCTTCTTTTTTATTTTTTCTTGCAGCTACTATTTTCGGATCTTCTACTTCAACTACCGTAACTTTAGCTTTAGGAGGGCTCACCGGAAGTGGCTGTGGCGGCCAGTTGATCTTCCCATTGTAAGTTACCATTGCTCTTGAAACAACAGCATCTTCCATGTCGATCTTCCATTTTTCCGCTTTACCCATGTCATCTAATAAATGGCATAAGTTATTCCCGTACAATTGTGAAGCTTGATTTGGCAACTGATTTAGTTTACCAACGATGGTAACACCGTTATCAGTTGTATATACTTCGCCGTCTTTAGTTAACACACAATTACCTCCTGTTGATGCAGCAAGATCCACAATAACAGAACCCGGTTTCATTGCAGCAACATGGTAATCTAACCACAATTTTGGGGCTGGCCTCCCAGGTATCTGCGCCGTCGTAATTACTATATCAACTTCTTTTGCCTGTTCCAGGAATAATTTCATTTCAGCCTCAATGAACTCCTTACTCATTTCTTTTGAATAACCGGATGAAGTTGCACCGTCTTCTTCGATTTCAACTGTAAGGAACGATGCTCCCATCGATTCAATCTGCTCAGCAACTTCTTTACGTGTATCAAATGCCCTAACTATTGCGCCCAATGAATTTGCAGCTCCGATAGCAGCTAAACCCGCCACACCTGCCCCAATCACCAATACTTTTGCAGGTTCTACTTTTCCGGCAGCTGTGATCTGACCGTTAAGGAATCTTCCAAAATGGAATGAACCTTCTATTATAGATCTGTATCCTGCAATATTCGCCATTGACGACAATACATCCATCTTTTGTGCTCTGGAAATACGCGGAATGGCATCCATTGCCACGGCATTTACTTTTTGCTCAGCAAGCTTTTTAAGTAAGTCCTGATTTTGCGCAGGCCACAGGTAACTCAATAATACCAAGCCTTCCTTCATCAAACTTACTTCTTCCACAGAAGGTTCTTTTACCTTTAGTACAATATCAGAGGCACCATAAATATCGGCAGCGGTATTCACTATTTTGGCTCCTGCTTCTTCAAATTCTTTATCAGAAAAATTTGCTTTTAATCCTGCGTTATGCTGAATATAAACTTCAAACCCTTGTTTTTGCAGTCGTTTAACCGTTTTTGGAGTTGCAGCAACTCTTAACTCGTTTGGGAATATTTCGGATGGAATTCCTACTTTCATAGTTGACTATTTAATATTATTAATTTTTCTTTCATTATTACCATTGGTATTAATGCTAATTATGGAGATTCTTGAACAAAATTTCAAAGGGACAAAGAAAGAAAAATATATGGCAGCTTGCTAACAAATATTAACGTCTGAAGCGTATAGATACTCACAACTTTTAAACCATCATATAAAGGTTTTTTCCGTATCTTCACGCCTTATTTTAGGCTGAGATTATGTGGAAGGCGTTAACAAGATCATTACTAAGGAATAGACTTACTTATATAACGGTGGTTTTAATGCTAACCGTATTTTTTGGTTATCATGCAACCAAGATCGAATTATCATATAATTTTGCCAAAATCCTTCCTGAAAAAGACTCCTCCTTTATTGCTTATCAAGAATTTAAAAAACACTTCGGCGAAGACGGAAATGTAATGGCTGTTGGTGTTCAATCGAAAGATATATTTAAAACAGCGTTTTTTAACGATTGGGTTAAGCTTACCCAGGACATCAAAAAAACAGCAGGTATAAAAGAAGTGTTATCTCTGGGTAATGCCTACGACTTTACATTCGACGATTCACTTGAGAAATTTAGTGTGGTACCTTTGATTGACACACTCCCTTTGAAAGAAAGTGAAGTAAAAGATATTGAAAAAAAAATAAACAATCTTCCTTTTTACGAGGGTGTAATTTATAGTCAGGAGAAACAAGCCACCATTCTTGCTATTACATTTAACGATAAAGAACTGAATTCTTCACGCCGTATTGATATTGTAGATGAGATAGAAGCTCTTTGCTCTAATTTTTCGGCAAAACATAAAACAGAAATGCATTACTCTGGCATGCCTTACATTCGTTCTGCTGTAATGAAAAAGGTTTCGGGAGAAATGAAATTATTCTCCTTACTTGCTATTCTTGTTACGGCAATTGTACTTTGGATTTTCTTCCGTTCTTTCTCTACAGTAATCTTCTCCTTACTTGTTGTAATTATTGGAGTGGTATGGGCTTTGGGAATTATGCATTTATGCGGTTATAAAATCACTATCCTTTCAGGATTACTTCCTCCTTTGATTATTGTAATTGGAATCCCGAATTGTATATTTTTTATTAATAGATACCACAGAGAATATACTAAACACAATAATAAAATAAAAGGCATTTCCCGTATGCTGGAAACCATGGCCATTACTTTGTTTTTGGCTAATGTTACAACAGCAATAGGTTTCGCGGTTCTTTATTTCACCAACACTGAATTACTTGTTGAATTTGGTGTTGTATCCGCTATTAATGTGGTAGTTACCTATTTGATCACATTGATATTGATCCCAATTATCCTCAGTTATCTGCCCGAGCCTTCAGCCAAACACACCAAACATGTTGACGGGAAACGCATCAATGGCTTTATTCAATTTGTTGATTACCTTGTTCGGAATAAACGCAAGCAGATCTATATTGTTACCTCCATCATTACCGGTTTAGGTTTGTGGGGAATGACCAAGGTTAGTGTAATTGGGTATGTGGTGGATGATCTTCCGGAGAAAGATAAAGTTTATACTGATCTTAAATTTTTTGAAACAACCTTTAATGGAATTTTACCATTTGAAATTACCATCGACACTAAAAAGGAAAATGGTGTTTTTGCAGATAACGCAAAAATTGTTTACAAAATAAAAGCACTGGAAAAAATCTTCGCTAAGTATGAAGTTTTCTCCAATCCGCTTTCTATTGCCGAAGGAATTAAGTTTTCTTATCAGGCATTCAGGGGAGGTGCTCCAAAATATTACATGGTTCCCAGTATTGGGGAATTAAAAAAACTAAAAGATTATAGTGAAACCGTTAAAGGAAAAGAAAATAAATTTACCGGATACATTGATACAAGCAGGCAAGTAACCCGGATTAGCTATCGAATGAGTGATATCGGTTCTAAAAAAACGAAGGAACTTATTGCTGAACTGAATCCAAAGATCGACTCACTATTTGAAGGAACGGGAGCAAAAGTTTCATTAACCGGTCATAGTCTTACCTTTTTAAAGGGAAATGATTATTTGTTGGATAACTTACTTGAAAGTTTATTGATCGAAATTATTTTGATCGCATTAGTAGGTTTGGCACTTTTCCGTTCATGGAAGATTATTGTGTTATCAAAATTACCATGTCTGATTCCGTTAGTAATTACTGCCGGTGTAATGGGGTTTTTGGATATTCGTTTTAAACCATCTACTATTTTGATCTTTAGTATTGCATTTGGTATTGCTTCTGACGGAACTATATACTTCCTTACAAGATACCGGCAAGAATTAAAACACAACAAACTCATCACTGTGCCGCAAGCCATTTCAATATGTGTGAAAGACATTGGTGTGAGTATGGTTTATACAGCAATTATTTTATTCAGTGGCTTCTCTATTTTTATCTGGTCGAGCTTTGGAGGTACTGTTGCTTTAGGTGTCCTAATCTCCTTAACATTATTAGTTTCCATGTGTACAAATTTAATTCTATTGCCTGCTATTCTTATTTCCTTATCTAATGTAATCTCACGTAAGGAAATTGAAGAAAGTGATGCTGTTATAACTGAAGATGAAACGGAGGAAGTTGAAACAGTAATTGGTAAAAAAGAAGATGACTAAGAGCCTTCCAATAAAGCAACTACAAAACATTGTTGTTAAGAATCATCTTAAGAACTTTTTTTTGATTGCTTTGGGAATAAGTTCTGCAACTATCGGGTTAAAAGGGTTTCTTCTCTCAAATGATTTTCTGGATGGTGGTGTAACGGGAATATCACTTCTTACTAATCAGCTAACCAATATAAACATCTCTATACTGATAGTTGCCATAAACATTCCATTTATATTTATAGGCTGGAAACAGATTTCTCTTGAGTTCGCTATAAAGACACTTATCTCAATTATTACATTGGCTATTTGTTTGTCTTTTATTGAAATCCCAATCAACATTGATAAAAAAACGGATACGTTATTGATATCTGTTTTTGGTGGTTTTTTTTTAGGAGCCGGAATAGGGCTTTGTATCAGAGGAGGCAGTGTAATTGACGGAACGGAAATTCTAGCCATAGCACTAAGTAAAAAATCCTCTCTTTCGGTTGGTGATGTTATTTCCATTATTAACATCATCATATTTTCATCTTCGGCGTATTTAGTTGGTATTAAAATCGCTTTGTATTCGATGCTAACTTATTTTGTGGCTTCTAAAACGGTTGATTTTGTTACTAATGGTATTGAAGAATATATTGGAATTACAGTGGTTTCAGAAAAAGCAGATGAAGTAAAAGACATTATTATAAAAAATTTAGGTCGGGGAGTTACAGTATATAAGGGCGAATCAGGATTTGGAAGCACGGGTCATAAAATCGAAGACAGAAAAATATTGTTTTGTGTGGTTACCCGATTGGAAACGCACAAAATTTTAGTTGAAATTGAAAAAGTGGATCCAAAGGCTTTTGTAATTCAACATTCTATAAACGAAACCAAAGGCGGGATGATAAAAAAAAGGCCTTTGCATTGATTCAATCAAAACTCATGGTTCCCAGTCTAAATTTATTCTTTCCGGCAGCATACATAAATATTGAATTGCTACTATTTTGATAACACAGGTTTGGTCGTAAAACTATTTTCTGAACGCTCTCCTTGAACAATCGTTCTGTTTTAAGCTCACCGGTGCTACTTATGGTTGCTAACACGGTTACTCCGCCATACATGTTTACATACCTCTTGGGGCCATATTCATCACTACCTCTTAAATTTACAGGGTTGTCATTATAAATAAAATACAAATTACCTCCTTTGTAAAGAGAGACATAAGACATACTATAATCAATATCACAATTTTGGTCTTTTGGAATTATTCGTAGCCAGTTTATCTTCTGGTTTTCGTCGAGGTCAATAACTAAAATAATATCGCAGCCACGCGGCCAACGATTGTAATAATACGGAGAAACGTAATACCTGTTTCCCATGTAATAATTATTGTAAAAACCATTCCAATCATTACCGTTTCCTCTTTGCTCGGCTATAATTTTTATGTGCCCATCACTTATTACAATATCATCTATTACATAGTCGTTACCAGATTCATATGTTTGCCAACCTCTATTCTTCGTGAGTAATTCTTTCAGGTGATCACTCGTGAAATATTCAAGCACGGGCTCGCTAAACTTTCCTCCTTCTCTATCAAAATACATGGTAAAGCAACCCTGAATATTTGCAAATTTTTTATTCCCCATAAAACCTGCAATGGCAAAGCCTTTGTTAGTAGCAACAACACGGATGTTGGAAGCAATATAATCAGGGTCTGCCGTTTCAATAGTATATTCCAAAACAGTTTTTGTTGCATGGGAATAATAAATAAGTTTATGAGTAGTAGGAGTTGCCCCGTTTTTCGACTCAATAAAATCAGGTTTTCTACTATCAACTACCATTAATATATCATCGGCACTGTTTTGATTTATTGAAACCAATTTACTCGACCTTGTTTCACTGCCCAATTGAAATTCCTTCTTTTCAATTAAACTCATGTTAGAATCCCAAAAACTGATAATGGTTTTTTGTTTTTTCGAATATAATCCGGTGCGGGTGAAATAGGTTATAAACTGCCCGTTTTCGTTATAAAACTTAGCATTGTATTCCCCTTTCGCGTCTTCACTATCTTTTGGGTTCGAATCCATTTTTTTTGTTGAAACAATATTCCCGTTTTTGGGATTAATCTCCGACAGGTAAAGATCAAAGGAGTTTTCCAGCTTGTTATTTTGTTGAGTAAAAGCAAACAGTTTATTTGAGTAAACGAAAAAATAAAGCACCCGTAAAGATTTCAGTGTATCATTGTGTAATAATTCTATTTCCTTAGAAAAAAGCAAAGCACCGGTCTTAGGGTTAATAGCATCAATAGTATGTATCTCTCTTAATTGAAACCCATAACCAAATCTGTACAAATAAATAGTTGAATCAATTTGCCCAACCATATAATCGTGCCTTTTAGCATTATCAGGAACCTCCATGGTAGGCCCCCAGGAATATTTTTGTGCCGTTCCCGCTTTCGGAACAATAATAAAACTGAACAAAATAATATAAAAAGCCGGCTTTAACATGAGTCTATTTTATATTAAAATTAGGTACATAATATGGCTTTTGCAAACAATCTTCGGTATATAAATAGCTATATTTGCCCTGCAAGATAATATAACAATTAACGGATGAACATAGATTTTAAATATCAGGTGTACGAAACATGTTTGGCTGCCATAGATGGAAAAATAGAGCTGATGCAAAATGAGCTATTCAACATCATGGATGATGGAAATAATGAATCAAAAAGTTCGGCCGGCGATAAACACGAAACTTCCAAAGCCATGAATCAATTGGAGCAGGAGAAATTAGCCGTTCAATTGGATGAGTTGGAAAAACAAAAGGCTGAATTACAAAAAATTGATCTAAGCCTTGATTTAGGATATATTATGAAAGGAAGTTTGGTTTTAACCAATCAAGGTTATTTATTTGTAGCTATTGGATTGGGTAAAGTAAAAGTGAAAGACAATTTAATTTTTGCCGTTTCTACTACTTCGCCCTTAGGAAAAGAGATTATTGGACACAAGCGTAATGAAGAGGTGGAAGTGAATGGTATTAATTATGAAATAAAAAAGATCTGGTAACAAAAACCTGATTTAAGGTATGATTTTTGCTTTTTCAGGGCGCCTCTAAAAATATCGAATCAAAAAACAATTGATATGAAAAAATTCTTACAAAGTAAAGTATTCAAATTAATAGCTTCAGTAGGTTTAGCTATTCTAATTTTCTTTATTTGTCCGCCCTGCTATAGTAAAATGTGGCTAGGTGGAATTTTAGCTTTACTGCTGATCTTCATAAACGCATCCGATTTTTTCGCACGTTTTACCTGGTTAACTCATGTGTGCAGGTTTTTAGTTGGAGGTTTGTTTATCTTCTCAGGCTGGATCAAAGCAAACGACACGGTTGGCTTCGGATACAAACTGGAAGAATATTTTGAAGTTTTTAAAGAGGCAACAGGCTGGGGAATGTTTGAATCCTTTGCTCACATTGCGCAACCACTGGCAACAGTTATCTGTATCTCCGAAATGGCTTTGGGCTTTTTACTTTTAATTGGTTTATTACGCAACTTAACATTATGGTTATTAATGTTGCAGATCGTGTTCTTTACTTTCCTTACCTTTTATTCGGCATGTTTCAATAAGGTTACTACCTGCGGTTGTTTCGGCGATTTCCTTGTACTTAAACCATGGACCTCTTTCGGAAAAGATGTGGTACTATTGGTTTTGATCACACTCTTATTTGTCGGAAAAGAGAATATCAATCCTTTATTCAACAGGAACTTCATTAATACATCTCTTGCAACAGTATTTGTCATTTTATCAACCTGGTTTCCAATATACACCTTCCGTAACTTGCCCGTAAAGGATTTTAGGGCCTATGCTCCGGGCAAAAGTATTTGTGATGGAATGAAACCCGGACCAAAGTTTAAACCTGCAGTATACGAATCACGTTTTATTTACAAGAATATTAAAACAGGTGAGAAAAAAGAATTCACAGATAAAAATTACCCATGGCAAGACACTTTGAACTGGGCTTATGATTCAGCCTTGGGTTCTATGGAAATTACTCCTGCAGAAGATGCTCCTAAAATTGTTGATTTTAGTTTGAGTGATATGGATGGAAACCTGATTACAGACAGTATATTGAATATGAAGGGTTACAGCTTCTATATTGTTTACTGGAATTTAGACAAAGCAGAAAATGATGCGAGTGTTCATGCAAGAATTAATGACTTTTATGAATTGTGTAAGAAAAACAATATTCCTATTATGGCATTAACATCTTCGAGTACTGATCAAATCAATGATTTTAAACACAAACACAATGCATTGTATGATTTTGTAAGTGCAGATGGAACCGTTTTAAAAACAATGATCCGCTCAAATCCGGGATTGATGCTAATGAAAGATTGTAAAGTTATTGCCAACTGGCATTATAACAACTGGCCTTCTTTTAGCGAAACAAAAGATAACTACATGAAGTAGCAGGCCAATTTGATGATGTATTGATTTGATAATTTGAAAATGAATCCATACTTTCAATTCTTAATTTATGATTCTTAATTCTCTTCTATATTCTGCCATTCAAGCCTCTGTTAAAGCAGGTAAACATATTGAATACGTTTATCAGCATCCGGTGGAGATAGAATACAAGAGTGATGACACACCTGTTACGATCGCTGATAAACAAGCCAATGAGATCATTGAAAAAGAATTAATCATTACAGGCATTCAAGTTTTGGGAGAAGAAGGAATTCATCATTCCTATGAAGAAAGAAAAAACTGGAGTCAACTATGGATAGTTGATCCATTGGATGGGACAAAAGAATTCATTAATCGTAATGGTGAGTTTACAGTTAACATTGCCCTCGCTGAAAATGGTGAACCTACAATCGGAGTGATTTTCTCCCCTATTTTTAAAGATCTGTATTTTGCTTCCAAAGAGGTGGGCTCTTATAAATTAGACAGGCATGTGTACGTAGAGAATATAGACAAATTTGCAAACCTTACACTAGAAGAAATTATTTCGCTTTCTATCAAACTTCCTTTACAACAATTACCTGAAGTTCATACCATAGTGGCAAGCCGCTCACATCCTAACGTAGAAACGAAACACTATATTCAAAACCGTAAACAGGAAAAAGACAAGGTAGAACTTATTTATACAGGTAGCAGTATTAAGATGTGTTTGATTGCAGAAGGCAAAGCCCACGAATACCCACGTTATGGAAGAACAATGGAATGGGACACCTGCGCAGGTAACTGTATCTTAAAATACGCTGGTGGTGAGATTATTTCTTTGGAAGATAATTTACCCCTTCGTTACAATAAAGAAAACATTGAGAATCCCCACTTCCTGGCATTCCGACAATAGCACGCAGATGACACTGATTTTTTATGATCTTAGATGATTTGTATAATATCACTGTGCTTAACAACTTACTAAATCATAATAAATCTACCTGATCAGCGTCATCTGCGTGCCATAAAAATAATTTGTAACTTTTTTTAACGTTCTGCATTATAATTTACAAATGCAGAACTTAATCGCCATATCACTGACCTGTTTATTCACTTTCAGTCCTCCCCAGGCGGTTAAATACGATGTGCTTTTTGCAGATGAATATAAAAACGCGCTTAACTATACTTCAAAAAATGTAGATGCGTTTAAACAATCTTCTATCAAATACAATAACGATCCGCAATTACTTACTTCCATTGTATTTCCGGAACTGATGCGTTATTCACTTATCAAAGATATTCTGGAAACAAGTGCGTTGGAACTCGCATACATTGACGGAGGTTGTGAAGTGGCAGATTTTTCTATCGGACGTTTTCAAATGAAACCCTCTTTTGTTGAAGATCTTGAACGACAAATTGAAACGAACGATTCATTAAAGAAAGTATATTCCATTATCCTATCTTTCAAATCAAGTGAAGAGAAAACTATACGTGCAGAGCGTTTGAAAAGATTAAGCTCTTTGAACTGGCAGGTAATTTATCTCAACTGTTTCGCTTCTGTGGTTAAAAATAAATTCCCTGAGCAAACATTTGCTACTGTATCCGATAAGATCATGTTCTACTCTTCAGCTTATAATGGCGGTTATCACAAAACCGCTAAGCAGATCGTGAACAATGAATGTGCAAAGTATTATCCTTATGGCACAAAATACAAAGGTGATCAATATTCGTATGCAGCTGTAGCCGATTATTTTTACATAAAAACTTACAAGCAGAAGACGCTTTCTCTCAAACCAGACCGCGAAGCAGCATTGATGCCTTTGAAAAACAAGTAGAGAATCAATAACAGTAAAACCAACACCACATGAAAACCACAAAACAAATTACTCTCTACGCGGGAGTAGGAATTCTATTCGTTATTTTATTGTTTGCCGCCTGCAACAATCAAGCTAAATTAACTACTACAGAATCTATTTCCGTTTTAAAGCCTGCCTTTAAAGGAATAGACATTGCTTCTTCCAATTTTATTATTGACCCATCGGTTACGGATACCATCACAACAACACGTGGATCAAAGATCATTATTCCTGCGGGAGCATTGCAGGACGCAGAAGGAAATCCGGTAAAGGAACCCTGCATTATCTCTTACAGGGAATTTATGGATCCGGCTGATATTATGTTATCAGGAATTCCTATGAATTTTAAAAACAAAGATGCAAACATCAGCAAAAATTTTACCTCAGCAGGCATGTTTGAGTTAACGGGAAAAACCCAAAGTGGGAAAGAAATTAGTGTTTCAACTCAAAATCCTTTGTCTGTGCAACTAGCATCTAATGTTAGTAAAGCGGGGTATTCTAACTTTTACCTCAACGAACAAACGGGCGAATGGGTTTACACAGGCGAAGAACAAATGATCAAAAACTTAGACAAGATAAATTTGAACGAGCAGATAGAGAAACTAAAAAAAGTAAGTGCATTTGCAGGAAAAAATTATTTTGTAATGAGTACCTCAGCGATGCTCGATATTTTTTATAACGACAACAGAGATAAAATTTACAGATACTACGATCAAAAGAAACCACGTTTACCAAAACGTTTGTTAAAATATGGCGTAAAATCAAGTGAGCTGTATTGTTGGAATAACGTTATTCTGAACAAAAAGGAGGAGGCTGCCAGCTTTATTGTATGGGAAAATGTAAGTGGTAAAAAATTTCCTGATTGGACAAAAGGAATGAGTGCACAAGTTGAAAACATCAATGGCAATTTACATGTACTAAAAGTGAGCACTGAAGGGAAAGACACATTTAAAACAAAGATCCGTTCTGTAATGCGCATCAAACACCTGTTTGCCTTTGCTCCTGAATACTGGGCCAGCAGCCATGATGAAGCAATGGAGAAAATAAAACAAGAAGAAAAAAGAATGGCAGCAATGGCGGATGTTTTCAGAACATTGGAAGTAAGCAAATTCGGGATCTATAATTGTGATAAATTTTACAGTGTCCCTGAAGCATTTGTAATAAAAGCGCACTTTATTTTCCCAGCAGGTAACGAAACTTTTAAACCTGAAAAAATATATTATGTAAGCAACAGGGATAAAAGTTTAATCACTTACACATACGATGAGTTAACAGAAATAACTCTGTGCAAAGATCCAAGCGCAGTATTGTTGACTGTTTTAAACAACAACATGCTTGCAGAAGTTTCCGCTAACACACTTGTAACTATTAATGGAAATAAAAACGTAAAACAGCAGCACACTTTTAGCTTTAAGGAGAAAGCGAAAATAAACTCACCGGAGGATATTAAAAAGTATTTCAGGAATAGTTAGAATGGGGCGAGTACCGGGTTGTTCTCTGCACTGATACTGCTTCCGGGCTTCCCGGTATAAACGCCCAAATACTGATCAATAAAGTATTGTATAGTTAAGATACTATTTCATTTACATTATTACAAATCATTCAAAACAATTTGCATATAACTTTATGATCTGTAACAACGAAAAATACTACCCACATAATTGCACTAAGCAGGCTAAGTAAACAAGCCATAACAATCCGTTTCCAAACATGGATTGAGGTATGAAAAAAAGGGATCAGGAAATTACCCAGCAAACAAATCAATCCTGTAATAAAATAGATCTCACCGCCCGGTTTGCAAGAGTATGAAGCAGTAATGACAGCAAGAATTACCTGAATAATATGTAGGAGAACAAAAGCACTAATTAAAATCACACTTTTTGTTTTCATTGACGCCGGGTTTTACTTCACCTTAAAAGCAACAAAGAAATAATTGTTTGCCGCTGCGATTAATTCAAGATCGATATAGAATGAACGAACAAAATCAGTGTAAGCCAAAAATTCACTCTGGGGAACGGCAAACTCATCAAACATAATGATATCACCTTTTTTTAGGTAAGGTGCAAGCATAGTTAATACGTAAAGTGTAGCAGAGTATAGATCCGCATCCAGGTGAATTACCTTTCTTTTAGAATTATCCTGCTTCAATTTCTCAATAAACCCGGGAAGTGTTTGCTGAAATAAACCGGTATAAAATGTAACCCGCTTATCATCAATCCCGGGTGGTTTATTTCCGTTACTCATGGCGCCTGCCTTAAACGGACCCCAATCTTCTGGCAAACCTGTAAATGTATCAAAGCCATGAAACTCTGCTTCTGCATTTGTATTATGCTCCACCCACCATTTAAAAGACTGCCCCGCAGCTACACCAAACTCCAGGTAATTAATTCTATCATTTACTTTTTCCTCTTCAAAAAGAAATTCATAAAGCTTATAACGCTTACTGTAATCCCATCCTTTTGTATAGAAGTCATTAAACTTAATCTTTGGTTGTTTGCGATGCCATTCAGAAATCTTTGAAAGATAAATGATGTTCAACATCCCGTGTTTAAATGGGACAAATCGGTGCAAGCCTCTACGAATAAAGTTTGCTTTAAATTTTCGTATGAATGATAAACTTGCCATTGGGTATTTCTGGTTTCTGGTTTTTTATTTCTTGTTTATAGGATATATACCCTACAAATACTTTTTTAATACTGCTTCTTTTTGTCGTGGAATTAAACTGATTTGTTTTTCTAAAGCAGCTATCTTTTTCTCTATTTTTTCAATTTCTGAAACTATCTTTTTCTGCTCGGAAAGTGGCGGGAGAAGGATTTCATAATTTTCAATAAATGACTTTGGAACTCTTCTATGTCCTGATGCTCCAGTCATTACTTTTTCAGCATTATTCCTGAAATCCTTTGATTGCGTAAAATGGAATAAAATTTTTGGTAGTAGTTTTTCTTTATTAGCTCTCAGAACAAAAAATTCAGTACTCCCAAAACCAATGTTGTTCTGTAATTTTGAAACTAATGCACCTTTCCCGTTTTCTGTACAAGGTGTTATTTTTGCAACTAAAACATCGCCTTCTTGAAAAAATGTAAAGCCCGTTTTTACCTCTCTTAATTTCCTCTTTTGAAGATTTACAATTTCACCTTGATTACTGACGTCTGCCATACTTAAAAAAGAAACATCAGTATCGTTACTAAATTTTGAGACTTCGCTCTTGCTAGGGTTTATTTCAGCAAGTAAACTCTTCAATGGTACTTTGCTATTCTTTGAAAATAAACTATTGATTGAGTTTTTTAATGTTTCAACTTCCTCTACCGCCTTCCCTTCTTTTCCTTCTAAGGCTTCAATTTCTTTAACTATTTTTTCCTGAATGTTTTTAGGAGGAAGGGGGATTTTTATGTTTGCTATTGTTTGAATTGTTAATTCGATTTGCCCACTTTGTCCCATTGCCATCTCTTCAATAGTTTTAAAACCAATTGATGCTAAAGATTGTAAAATATAATCAGGAAGTATTTGAGATTTATCCGATCTTAAAATAGTAATGTGACTGTCTGCAACAAAAATCCCTTTGAGATTAAACAATGTAACTCTACCCGCAGTCCCCACGCCCGAAGAGTTAATAAGGATATCGCCAGGTTCTAATTTTCTTTCATCTAATATAAAACCATCTTCAACATAATGCCTTTCAGAAAAATCAAAAACTTTATATCCCCTTGCCTGTCCTGATTTTATAATTTGTATAGAAGAATTTCCATATTTAGTCGATTTTCCCCTCTTTAAAAAAACAGCAACATCCTCCAACCTTACTTGATCCCACTTACTTTCAATCTTTACTTTTTTTTTAAGAGCTAACGAAATGTTTTTTTCAAAATCTACCCGATCAAAAGTTAGCATATCTACTAAGTTATGACGAGTAACATTATTTTGCATAGCCTCATCTATAGGAGAGTCAAAATCACCTTGAAACGCTTTGTAAATATAAGTACTTGCCTTTTCCGGATTATCAAAAATTTCCGGATCAAATAATTCTGTGCAATCTTCAATATTTTTGCCTCTTTGAATGGGGTGTATACCTTCACTTCCTCTCCGGTTACTAAATTCGTATCCTAAAAAGTGTTTTTCAGCATCTTTCTCCCCGCTTTTCACCAATACTACTTTTTGAGGATAAGCAATAATAAAGTAAAACAATTTGTCCGCTTCCTTTTCCAAAAGCAAAGTCCAAAACTCTTTGTCATTCTTAGCTTTTAGTTTCTTTTTATATTCTATATAAATTTCGTGTTCCGTTATATTTTTATTTGGTGCTTTTTGCAATAAGCTTACATAATCAGTAAACTTAATTCCTTCCCACACATGGTTTACATATTTTGTTACAGGTTTTTCGATGCCGTTTAAAGTAACATCCTGTAAAGCAGTAAAGAATTTTTTTACTGCTATTTTAAGATTGATGCTTTCATAGTTGTTTCTTCTTCTTAAAAATAAGGTAACCGTATTGGTTCCTGTTGCCATAAAGGTATTGGAACCCAACTCTGTAATTCCAACAATATCAAAATACTGTAAAATTAACTCACGTGATTTTGAGTAAATACCTGTATTGCTTAATATAGAGCTTGGCAAAATAATACCTGCAACGCCTCCATCTTTCAATAATTGTTTGGTACGCTCAATAAACAAACACTCTATTTCAGAACTGGTGTCTGTTAGTTTATTATACAATTCAAAGTCTTCGTTTTTATAAAAAGAACGTGCTGCATTTTTAAAAGCCGAAACTGAATAAGGCGGGTTAGAAACAATAATATCAAACTGCTTATTGTCTTGCGGAAAATCTTTATCTGTTTTTAAAAGTTTACCCTTGTAATCAGGATGATTAAAACGGGCCAATCCATCGGAGTGAATTACATTTGCCAAACCATCACCGTGCAAATAACAGCCTACTTTACCAACCTTAACTAAACGATAATCCTTTTCAATTCCATACACATAATCAATAGCCCAGGCAAAATGGTCATCCTGCCAGTTTCTTATTTTTTTTGCAACACTTGGATGGTATTTTTTATTATCCTTGTTTTTAATCAGGCGTTGCAGTTCATGCATCGTTTCTGTTAAAAAATGCCCGCTTCCTGCTGCGTAATCCATTACATAAGGCAATAACGTGTCATTATCGATTTTTGCAGCTGCTAATTTAGCCTCTAAAATAGTATCAATTGGTAAGCTTTTGATTACAAATTGTGCTACAGGAACCGGGGTAAAAAACTGACCTGATTCTTGCTTTAAGCCTGTTGTTAAAAGTAATTCGAAGAAATCAGAAAGGTATTGCTGCTTTTTTGTGTAACGAAGTTTGAATTTTTGCAATAGCTCAACAATTTCTTTTACAACAATAGCATTTTCGTTAAAAGACTGTTCATCATAAACATCTTTAATAGCAAACTCATTGTTTTTTTCTAAACGGATTTTATTAAAATCATCTAAAATTTTATTTCTTAAATCTTCTGTTAAATCTTTAAAATACTTATTATTGAATTCTGTTTCTGAAAAATCGGTGACTACCTTTTCCAAAAATTCATACATTCCGTTTTTATATAAATCCGTTAAACGAATCTGAAAACTTCTATGATCGTCAATTCCTTCGAGCCATTGAAAGCCAAGTTCATTATCTGTTCCCTCGTTGATTTTCTCGTCGTATATTTTACAAAGAAACAAAGTAAAAATTCTATTGAAGGCATTTCCTTTATCAGAAACTACATTATGTCGAAGGATTTCTAAAAAACGATTAAAAATAAAACCGCTATCTTCTTGTCTTATTTCTTCAAGATCATTAATTGTTAAAGCTTTGCTTTCAAAATTATACGGCTTTACCCAGGAATCAAATACCCCATTGTCTTTGGTTAATTTATTCCATTTCTCATAAAAATCCTTTACATCCCCGCTTTTATATTCTTCCTCTATTTTTACGATTTCATTTTTATAAATAATTTCTTTGCCGTTTAATTCAGACGTATACAACATTACCAAATCAGCTTTATTACTGAATTTAAAATAGGTAAAAAGTTGTCCACCGTCTTTTTTTATGCGGGTAAATTCTTTATCAAATTCTTTACCGTACGTTTTACACTCTATTAAAAGATATTCAGAGCCATCCTCATGGGTTACACAAACATCTAATCTTCCGGAAAAACCATGCCCTGCCGGATAAACTTTCTCAAGAGAAATATGTTCAGGTTTATAACCTTTTTCCAACAAACGATTTACGCATTCTAAAACCACTAAATCTTCAACCTTAGTTATATTTTGCGAATCCTTCCCTTGAATTTTTATTTTTCCACCAAAATGAATGGTTTGCTTCTTTAAATCAACTTCAACAGCGTACTTATTCTTATACTTTTTACTAAAAATATCAGAAGTATTTTCTTTAGCAGAAAACCCAATTACAACTATGAACTTCTTAATTTCCATTTATTAACATAAAAGTATAATTTAAAAATATACATTTCAGCTACGAAATATAGCATTTGAAAATTCTACTTATGAGCAATTGTATTTTAATAACCTAATTACTTGCTCAAATATAAATTTCTCTCGCTATAGATCTGCTGGAAATATTCGTCCTGCAAACTATCAATAAAATAAATTGCTTCTCCTGTTGATTTCATTTCCGGGCCTAATTCTTTCTGGATCTCAGGGAATTTTTCATAACTGAAAACCGGAATCTTAATGGCATATCCTTTTTTACGAGGATTGAATTTAAAATCTTTCACTTTCTTTTCGCGCAACATTACTTTTGTAGCATAGTTCACATAAGGCTCATCATAAGCCTTTGCAATGAATGGGACTGTTCTACTCGCACGCGGGTTTGCCTCTATAATGTAAACAATCTCATCTTTAACTGCAAACTGGATATTTATTAAGCCAACAGTTTTTAATTCAATAGCAATTTTCTTTGTGTGCGCTTCAATTTGTTTAATCACGTTCTCACTCAGATCGAATGGAGGCAACACTGCAAAACTATCGCCACTATGAATCCCCGCTGGTTCAATGTGTTCCATAATTCCAATAATATAAACATCTTCACCATCGCAAATTGCATCCGCCTCTGCTTCAATAGCACCTTGTAAGAAATGATCCAATAGTACTTTATTCTCAGGAAGATCGTTTAACAATTTCACAACGTGTTGTTCCAACTCCTCTTCATTGATAACGATTTTCATACTTTGCCCTCCCAACACATAACTCGGACGAACTAGCAGCGGAAACCCTAATTCTTTTGATAATGTAATTGCTTCCTCAGCGTCTTCTATCACACCAAATTTAGGATATGGAATATTATTAGCTTTTAATAAATTAGAGAAACTTCCTCTGTCTTCGGCAAGATCCAATGATTTAAAGTCGGTACCTATAATTTTAATACCGTACCGCTCCATCTTCTCTGCTAATTTCAAAGCTGTTTGTCCGCCTAGCTGAACAATAACACCTTCCGGCTTTTCGTGAAGAATAATATCGTAGATATGTTCCCAGAAAACAGGCTCAAAATATAATTTATCGGCAGTACTGAAATCAGTTGAAACAGTTTCCGGATTACAATTGATCATAATGGTTTCATAACCGCACTCTTTAGCGGCCATCACTCCATGAACACAACTGTAATCAAATTCAATTCCTTGTCCGATACGGTTTGGGCCGCTTCCAAGGATAATTACTTTTTTCTTATCACTTCTTACACTTTCATTCTCATCTTCAAATGTAGAATAGTAATAAGGTGTTTTCGCTTCAAACTCTGCTGCGCAGGTATCTACTAATTTGTAAACACGATTAATATTTAAATCGCTGCGCTTACGATATACTTCACTTTCCAGGCAACGCAAGAGATGTGCAATTTGTCTATCTGCATATCCTTTTTGTTTTGCTTCGTACAATAAATCGCGTGAGATAGTATGTAAATGATGCTTTGATATTTCCATTTCCAAAGCAATTAATTCCTCGATCTGCTCAAGGAACCACATATCAATACGTGTAAGTTTTTGAATTGTTTTGATGGAGATGCCCAACTTCATTGCATCGTAGATCATAAACAATCGGTTCCAGCTTGGGCGTTCTAAAGCGGTAAGTAATTCCTGTTGATTGGTTATCTCTTTTCCATCAGCACCTAAACCATTTCGTTTAATTTCCAGCGACTGACAAGCTTTTTGCAAGGCTTCCTGAAAACTTCTTCCAATAGCCATTACTTCACCAACTGATTTCATCTGGAAACCCAGTTCGCGGTTGCATCCCTTAAATTTATCAAAGTTCCAACGTGGAATTTTCACAATAACGTAATCCAATGTAGGTTCAAAATATGCGGAGGTAGATTTAGTGATTTGATTGATCAACTCATCTAAGTGATACCCTATAGCTAATTTAGAAGCAATTCTCGCAATGGGATAACCGGTTGCTTTACTTGCTAATGCAGACGAGCGGGACACACGTGGATTAATTTCAATTGCAATAATCTCTTCGCTTTCATCCGGGTTTACAGAAAACTGAACATTGCATCCGCCTGCAAAATTTCCGATTGAGCGCATCATTTTTATTGCCATGGTACGCATTTTTTGATACGTACTATCGCTCAATGTCATCGCTGGAGCCACCGTAATACTATCTCCGGTGTGAACACCCATTGGGTCAAAGTTCTCAATGGAGCATATAATTGCTACGTTATCGTTTGCATCACGTAACAACTCCAACTCATATTCTTTCCAACCCAAAACCGCTTTATCAATAAGTACTTCATGAATGGGAGATGTTTGTAAACCTCTGTTCAATAATGCGTCAAAATCTTCTTTGTGATATACAACACTTCCACCGCTTCCACCTAACGTGAAGGACGGGCGAATAACTAATGGAAATCCGAATTCCTGTGCAATAGATTTTCCTTCTAAAAATGATTTCGCGATTTTTGAAGGGGCCATAGCAACTCCTATTTCATTCATGCGCTGGCGAAACAGGTCGCGGTCCTCTGTTATTTTTATGGCATCTACATCCACACCAATCATCCTAACACCATATTTTTTCCAGATTCCAAGATCCTCACATTTCATAGCAAGGTTAAGACCTGTTTGTCCACCCATAGTAGGAAGCACAGCATCAATTTTTTGTTCTTCCAGGATTTTTACAATGGATTTAACTTCCAAAGGCAGCAAATACACATGATCGGCTGTTACTTTGTCGGTCATAATAGTTGCCGGATTGGAGTTGATCAAGCTTACTTCGATCCCTTCTTCTCTTAAACTATTAGCAGATTGTGATCCTGAATAATCGAACTCGCATGCTTGCCCAATAATGATGGGGCCGCTACCGATTATTAATACATGTTTTATTGAATTATCTTTAGGCATAAAATGGCTCTGAACAAGTCCGATAGCTTATCGGACGCGCAAAATTAATGGATTAGCCCGATAAATGAGCAATTTGTTAAAGATTTGTTGAAAGTATTGGGGATGTGTGATTTTTGATCCTGATTTCTTACTTTAGACTTATAGTTAAATAGGCTATTTGTATATCAGGAATCCAAAATCAAACATCTAAAATATTAATAAGGGCTTTGTTTACGAATAATCCGGGAGAAAAGCTTGGGAAAAAAACGTTTTACAAAAACAGCCTTTAATTCTTTTCCCCCTATCAGAACTTCTTCTTTCCCTTTTTGCATAGCCACCATGATCTCCTTCGCACATTGCTCCGGGCTCATACTATTTACGTGGCTTTCATCCATTTTACCATGTACTGAACCGTCTCCGGTTACTGCATTTAACGATACATTGGTCTTAACTTTTCCGGGGCAAACGATCAATACTTGTATTCCATTTTTTTCATTCTCCAGTCTCAACGACTCATAAAATCCGTGCAATGCGTGCTTGGCTGCGGAATAAGATGAACGCAAATAAAATCCGAACTTACCGGCAATACTGCTAATAGTAACAATGTGCCCGGATTTTTGCTTAGCCATGTACTTTAATACCAGTTTACTTAAAGCAATATTGGCGAAATAATTCACCTCCATTATTTTGCGGTCGAGTTCCAATGGAGTGTCAATTGCCTCACTACGTTGGCTAAAACCACCATTATTAATCAAAACATCTATTTTCCCAAAATGAGCGATTGCCTTTTCTACTTTTTCATTGAAAGAGTTTATTTCTATCAAATCAAAAGGAAGTAAAAGATAATTTTCAGAAAGTAAACCGGCTGCTTTAGCAACCCTTTTCAGCTCTTCTCCTCTCCTGGCCGACAAAATTATTTTTGCTCCCGTTTTCGCAAACTCGTAAACAAGAGCTTCTCCAATCCCTGAAGAAGCGCCCGTAATCCAAACTATTTTATTTTTAAAGTCTTTCAAAATATGGCCCGCGGATGGCGTAGATTGTTATGATTATAATATGATTTTATCTTGAAACATAAACGCTAGAACCGTACGTCATAATCCCACAGGCTCACTAATACTTTCTCTCCTTTGTAACCTGCCTTTGTAGCGGCTTTAAACAATTCTGCTTCGGTTTTATATTCTTTACTCTTTTTATCTTTAACACCATAAAGTATGTATGAAACAAGATCTCTGTTCGTATCATTTTGAGGCGAAGAAATTCTCATCATAATCAAACTCCTATCGTAATTGATTGCGGAAATATTAAAGACTACGTTTTCTTCACCCTCTGGTGCGGTTTCCATATCAACCACATTTTCCTCATTAACAAGGGTTCCATTGTCTTTTGAATCCCAACAATGAATGGCGTAGGGATAAATTAATGGCATACGTGCAAAACCGGAAGTTCCAAAATAAGTATAAAAAGAATTGGGAATAGCACCGCTTACTAATTTAGATTCTTCTTTTATAAACTTTATCTCCGGATTGCTACATGTATCTTCCAACAAATAAAAGCGGTTATCATTCAATAATCCCGCATCGTTAGCTTGAGGAGAGTATTCATCCAGACTATCAATTAAATTCCCAAAAGGTTCAACAACTTTTTCTTTTACTTTAGCTACTACAGTTGTAACTGCAAAATAAATAGAACAAAGCAAAGCAATAGCCCCTACACCGAAAGTAATAAAACCACCATTTCTTGTTTTAGGTTTATTCGACGACAGACCTACCACAGCCAATATTAAACCTGCCAAAACCATAAGGGCTGAGAGAAAAATCGCTAAGAAAAATAAAAAAAACATATGCTATTTTAAATATGGGTTAGTATAAGTTAAGCATTACAATTGTTTGAAAGGCTAGTGTTTTCTGCTATTAAAGCTGGGACAAGTATTACACCCGTTTTTCTTACGAAAAATAAAACAACCTTGTGTAAGCAACGACAATGAAATTATTGCCAGAAAAAAAACGATATAGGATCTATTACGTTTAAGCATGGTTTGGTAAAAGTACAAAAAATATGCTTAAAAACAAGATTGCTCAATCGGTTTATTCCGTAAATTAGCAACGTTTTGAAACTCTTTTATCATACCGGAAAGTACTTTTTGCTACTGAAACGTGTTTTCGGCAAGCCCGAAAAAATTTCTGTTTATTACAAGCAAATTTTACATGAAATTGATTCACTCGGGATTGGGTCGCTTGGTTTGATAGCGATCATTTCTGTTTTTATGGGCGGGGTAATTACCATTCAGTCCGCGTACAACTTCACAAGCCCTTTTATTCCTTTATATGCAGTTGGTTTGGGAACCCGCGAATCTATCGTTTTGGAATTTTCTCCCACCATCATTAGTCTTATCCTTGCAGGGAAAGTAGGATCTAACATAGCTTCAGAAATTGGAACTATGAGGATCTCTGAGCAAATAGATGCATTGGAAATTATGGGAATTAATTCGGCAGGTTATCTCATACTTCCGAAAATTGCAGCTGCCATGTTTATTAATCCCTTTCTGATAGTGATAAGTATGTTCTTAGGTGTATTAGGTGGATATGTGATGGGTGTAGCAACAGGGGCTTGTACATCTTATGAATATATTTTTGGAATCCAATCGTTTTTTGTTCCATTCAACATTTATTATTCACTTACAAAAACCATAGTTTTTGCATTTATTATCACCTCGGTTGCCGGATATCAGGGCTACTATACTTCGGGTGGTGCATTGGAAGTTGGAAAGGCAAGTACACGTTCGGTGGTTTACAATAGCATTTTAATTTTGATCATGAATTTAGTTATTACTCAAATAATGCTCGTAGGGTGATAGAAATTAAAAATCTAAATAAAGCCTTTGGCGACCGTAAGGTAGTAAATGATGTTTCCTTTGTGTTTGAAACAGGAAAAACCAATTTGGTTATTGGAGAAAGTGGCTCAGGTAAAACTACCATTTTAAAAATGATGGTTGGCTTACATGTTCCGGATAGTGGAGATGTGGAGTATGATGGAAGATCTTTTACTCATAGTTCCGAAAAAGAAAAGCAGGAAGTAAGAAAAGAAATAGGAATGCTTTTTCAGGGAGGGGCATTATTTGATTCGCTTACTATAGAACAAAACGTTGCATTTCCTTTAGATATGTTTACCGAAATGAGTTCTGAAGAAAAAACGGAACGTGTAAATTTCTGTTTACAAAAAGTAAATCTCGAAGGAAGAAATAAGTTGTATCCGGCCGAACTATCAGGCGGAATGAAAAAAAGGGCTGCTTTGGCAAGGGCAATAGCCAATAATCCTAAATACTTGTTTTGTGATGAGCCTAATTCGGGACTTGATCCAAAAACCTCCCTTGTGATTGATGCTTTGATAAAAGATGTAACACTGGAATTCGGAATGACCACCGTAGTTATTACACATGACATGAATTCGGTAATGGAAATTGGCCAGAATATTTTATTTCTGTACAAAGGAAATATGTGGTGGCAGGGAAACAATAAGGAGATTCTTACAACCGACAATCAGGAAATTCTTGATTTCGTTTACGCTTCGGAATTTTTGAAACAGTTAAAGCCAAGGAAGTAATACCTTGTTATATCCAATTAATCTTGTATTTTTGCAATCCACAATTCGGAGACTTGTCAGAGTGGTCGAACGAGCAAGCCTGGAAAGTTTGTATACGGGTAACTGTATCGAGGGTTCGAATCCCTCAGTCTCCGCTGAAAGGGACTTAGGCTCAAAAAGAGACCTAAGTCCCTTTTTTATTATAGCAAAATCGCCCGTGTGTCGGGCGATTTCAGCAATAATCTCATTTAAATCCGGAGTTCGAAATGCCCCCTTTTCCTTGTCATATACCAAACCGTTAGGAAAGATTATATTTTGCAGTTTCTCCTTGAGGCTAATACTGCCCTCTACCCAAATTTTACGCAGGTTTCGGCACAATAGTGAGGCTTCATTTAGCATTTCTTTTAGGTTCGAAATGTAAATCCCGCAACCATCGATTTCCTTCTGCAAATTCGCAAGATCCGCCATGTATTTTGCTAAGAAACGGTCGTAGGTTTCTTTTGGCATTTCTTCTTTAATAAAGTGTTTCTCTTCAAGTTTTTCAATGTTCCTTTTTAGCTCCGCCATTCGGTTTTTAAGCTCTTTTTCCTTCTCTACGTTGCCTTTGTTCAGTTCGTAATAAGTGCTTTCTAATTCAATTAAAATAGCTTCATTCAAATCCTCTTTAATTTGGTAGTTCTCCAAGTCGGTGGCGAATAATTCATGCATCGACTTGGCGCTTTTGTTACACTTGCATCCGTTTGTTCGGCATTTATAGTAATAGAGATTCTTCTTTTTTACTATATAACCCGTATAAGGCTGATCGCAATCGGCACATTTCACAAATACTTTCAAAGGAAGATTAATGTTTTCTAATTTATGCGGTACTCCATATTTAGTAGATGAAGAAACAATATCGTTCACTTTCATAAACTCTTCTTTTGAAATCATTTTTTCATGAACACCATCCACAATTTTTCCATTCAGCATTCCGTGAGAAATTAAACCGCAGTAAAAAGGGTTGATAAAAATTTTATGCAATTGTTGTTTGTACATTTTCACTCCTTGTGCCTGAAGTTTCAAAATAATTTCTTCATTCTTCAAGCCTTGTATTTTCCATTCCCAAGCTTTCTTTATTTTCTTACCATCTGCATTCACAATTATTTTGCGTTCACCGTTCGACCGTACAATATCATAACCTTGCGGTGGCTTCACTACCCAAATACCTTTTTCAAACTTCGCTTTCATTCCTGCCATCGCAACTTGTTTGCGTTGATCGTTATCCCATCGCCCAAACAATAATTGCATATCATGAAACAAAACTCCGCTAGCATTAGAAGTATCTATCGGTTCAGTTACTGCTTTAATATGTACGCCATGCTTTTCTCTTAATTCATCGGCAATAGAAATTGCTTTCCCTCCAGTCCTGCTGAAGCGAGTCATTTTGTAAACTAAGATAGTTCCTATTTTACCTTTGCTTTGCCGAATAAAACTAAGCATACTCTGAAATTCTTTTCTCGCATCGGTTTTAGCACTTTCATAAGTGTCACCAAAACGAGATACAATTATTAAATTGTTTCTTGCCGCATATTCTTCAATGGCTTTCCGTTGCGTTTCCAAGGAATCGTTCTTATCGAATTGCCCTTTGCCGGAAACCCTTGTGTACATAACAACTAAATTGCCTTCCACTTTTTTAACTGTAGTTGTACTAAACCTCCCAAACTTTAATTCAATTAGTTTTTCATCTGTTGTCATTTTACTCCTTTTTTTTATTAAGCTGCTTTTTTATATTCTTGTTCTATTTTCTTTTTATTTAAATGCGCATAAAAAATAATAGCCAAATTTTTTACAGCAAATAATATTTCTTGAGCCTGTTCATCAGAAATATTTTCATAATTTTTCATTCTCTTAATTTTAGCAACACTCAACCCTTCGTGCTTCTTGCTTTCAATAATTTCCATTTCTTCCCACTCTTTTTCACAATTCTTACTTCTTTATCTTTCTCGCTTTAATTGAAGTACGGCACTCTTTTCCAAACGTGGTAGCAAATTCTGCTAAAGTTTTAATGGCAATAACTACCGCCACAAAAACTTGCACGTTCAAAATAAAGATGCCATACTCTAATCCCTAATTATTTTATTCTTCAGATTCTTCCTCGCTTTCGTAGTAATCATCGAGTAGTTCGCTTAACGTAAAAACGTTTGCTCGTTCTTGTTTTTCGTAACTGACTTCAATTAGTATATCTCCTTCTTCGTTAACGCCATTTATTTCATTCGTTAATTCATGCTCCGCTAATGCTTCAGCAAATTCTGTTATAAAGTCGCTTGGCACTTCAAATTCTTTCGTTCTCATATTTTTCTTTTTTAATTGTTATTTTTTCTTTTTGTTTTCCCTGTAATCTACTTGGTAGATTTGTTGGCGATCTGTTTCTTACTTTCCTGTTCATCTTCTTTTTTGTTTTTACACGACAAAGTAAAGTCAAGTCATTTTGGTGCTTTACCGGTTTGGGAAGATTTTTCCATATTCTTTCAGATTTTTTCGTGTATGGCAGTTAACGGCACGTTTGGGCAGGTAAATTTTGAGTCTGAAAACACTTCGGGATTATCGGGGGATTATCCGGGGGGAATCGGGGGCGATTACGGGATGATTGTGGAAATGCTGCATTTTATCGGGGATTACCGAAAAATACTCCGGGGGGATTGCGGGGGGATTAAAAACCAATAAGGTGAATCTATTAAATTCAATTAGGAGGCATTTAAGTATAGATAATACAGGTATAATCCTGTTTTTTGACATAGACTGACCACAAAAGAGAAATCTCAGTGATTTTTAATTGCATACTTGCTAAAAAAGGCCGCAGTTTATTATGCTCTTGAAATTTCAAGTTCATTTAGAATAAATTTTGAAACCTTCTTGAAACCTGATTCGGAACTATAACCACCAAAAGTTCCACCAACCAACCAATCGTCACTTGTTATTTTGCTCTCATTTATTTTCTCGTCAAAAAGTTGTAAAGACTCCTTATTTAAGCCATGAATATTTGAATTAACTTTTCCACTAACAATTGATCCAAGAATACCATTAATAGCTTTCGCTCCCATAGTTCTTTGAATATAATATTGTGGGTTATAATAAATTTTCTTTGATTCATAGAAAAGGTCAATTTGAGTTTCACCTTCCTTGAAACAATATTTCCATTTATTTTTTACTGTTTTATCCCAAGCCTTGTGAATGAATTCCGCGATCTTTTCCCCTGAATCCATTGAATACTTTACAAGCCTTTCACCTTCCAAAGCTTTGTATTTCTCATGATCATTAATTTTAAGGTAAGAATCAACAACTGACCCAATAGATTCTCGAAAGGCATTTACCCCAATAATTCCAATAACTTGTTCATCATGAATTCCAAATTTCACGGCATTATTCCAAACACTATCTTTAATTTTTTCATTTAAACAAAACGACCCTTGAATAGAAATATGTTCGTTTATTTCTTTTTCCTTAAAATCCTTTTCCAATATTCGATAATTAAATCTTGCCAATTCAATTAGGTCAACCTTTAATCGCTTACCCTTTGAATTTATGTCATAAAATATTTCCATTTCTATGGAACGCTTACTTGGTTTAGTCACCAATATAATGACATTAAAAAGGAAGTTCCGTAATTCTGATTTTTGTTTAATGGCCTCACGCATCGCAATTATTCTATGCTGACCATCCACAATTCTAAATATTTTTCTTTTGCTCGGAAGTTTTGAAGAATCAATAAAAAATTGACCAGATTTGTTTCCTAAAAAGCTTTCAGCATCTTTTTCATCAACAGCCAATACAATAGACGTAGGAAATAAAAAATCTTTGTTTTTAAGAATATAATCCTTAATTCTATTATAATGGGATGGCTCCGGTTCCCTTTGATAACCGTCAGGAGTTTGCCCATAAATTAAAACCTGACTATTGTTATCTATGATTTCATGAGGCAATATCGCTGATAAATAACGATAATTAGTTTGCTTAAAATCAAAAGTCGAATAATTTATTATTTTGCTCATTTAAATTACTATTTTAATATTGTTATAATATCTTGAATAAAATCTCTTTCTTTCTTAAAATTGATTTTTTCTTTGAGTTTAATTGCATTTAAAAGATTAGATAGCACTTCTCTGCATAGTTTGATTTCAGAATCATTTAGACCCTCATTACTTATTTGATCGGCATAATTACCTTCTAAACGAATATTCAAAAATAAAAGATCAAGGAATTGTGGGAACCGTTTGTTCTTTATATCGATAATTTCTAATTCACCATTTACAAATATCATAAAGTTATAATGCTTTATAAAACTACTTGGTGACAGGAATATGTTTGGAGAAGGCTGGTATTTCAATAATTGTGAAATGTAATTTTCTATTTGATCATGTATTTCTTTATCGTTTAACCCTGGGAATTCAATTTTTATTTTAGAATGTAAAAAATCAAACAATAGAGAGAAGTAGCTTTGTAACTTAGAATCTATATTTTCTTTGGTTATTTTTGCAGGTGTCCATAGCCACCCAAAAACAACAGATTCAAAGATCTTTAAATCATACGACTTATTTCTTATTTTTATATACTGCTTATTAAGTTCCTTATTGGCTTTATGGGTGAAGTGTTTAATTTGTAAATCCCTTGCAACAATTCTTTTGTTAGAGTGAATATAAAATAAGGCCTCAGAAAAACTATCAATTTTATAGCCAATACCTCCAAGTTTTTCAGTTATTTTTTTCGAGTAGTTGTCATCAAACCAAGACAGAAACGTTATCGCCTTTGAGTTCGATTTGAATTCTTTGTTAGCATTCCTTACACTTACTAAAAAATCATCAATTTGAAAAAGTAGTTTTCCAATATGATTCATTGTGGCTTGAGTTGTTTCCCTTACTGGAGAAACGAAATAATCTTTATAAAATATGGAATGTTCCATGTCACCCCAAGCAGAAACAATTTTGCTTTTTATTTGTAACTCAAAAGCTTGGTCATTTGAAATGGTTCCTTTTATTTTATAAATTTCTAAGCCATTTTTCATTATAGTAGGTTGTGCGGCTAAATCCTTTTCATCCAAAACAATATGTTGAGACTTAAGAATAGCTTCATTGCTTCTTAGAATTGAAAGAATTTTTTTGCAATCCTGATTGAGATCTGTCAAAATTTTAACTCCAATAATATCATCACATTTTTTAAAGGCAAGCTTTATTAGATTTTTTTGCCGTTTAACATCCGCGCCTGATTTAAACTTAAAATCTTTAAAATGGGTTTGCAATAAATTTGAACGGTAAAATTTCTCCTTCAAACTGTCGGGTTCCTTTATTCGATGTACTAATGAAAAATATTTCAAATCTCTAACACTATTTTTGGAAATCAGACCATATTCTTCACCCTTATCAATAATTAAAGTTTTTAATTTAATCTCAATACTCTTCGCATCAATTTCAAGTTCGTCCAAGAAATTTTTGTCTGAGTAGATTTCTACCAGTTCGTTAATTAATATTTTTTCTGTCTGAACTAAATCCATAAATGGTCGAATTAATTACATACTGGGGTCAATTCCTCTTTTGTGAAATGTTCTAGTATATTCTCTTTATATTCTGTAAGGTTCATTTTTTTAGTAGTATTCTTTTAATTCCCGAAAAGCCCCTGCTTTAGCAAAATTACAATTTAAAACCTTGCCACCAAAAGGAGTTCTCATTAATCGAGCTCTAAAGTATTGAGGCAATAAGTTCTTTTTGCGAAAAGCGATGTAAAATTTTGACTATCTATTAACCCGTTTTTATTTTTTAAATTTATTTCTTCTTCAAAATATTTTAAATCCGCGGTGTTGGGAATTTCTCCGCAGTCCATTTTTTGAAAAATCAGCATTGAAAGTTTTCTTTGTAACTCTTTTTTTGATTTAAAATATTCTTTTATTAATTCTTGAAAAGAAAGATCGTTATAATTTCTAAAATAATCAATTGAATCATGTTTTGCATTATTAAACCTATCGACTTGGTTTTTATAACCCTGAGAAGCATTAATACTGCTTTTTTCAAAATTTTCTCTCGTTATTAAAAAAGGAGGTAAAGAATATTCACAAAATATATCTTTAAGGTTAGCTTCTAGAATTAAAAAAACAGCATTAATATTAACTGAAAATTCGCTACTCTTTAATTCCATCAATGCCGATAGTTTATTTAACAAAAATATTCTTTTGATGTCATCTGAGGATTTGGAAAAGTACATGTTCCAATATTTTGTATAATGAAAAAGTGTAATTGCAATTTCATTTTCACTTTTATTTTCAAAAACCTTTTGTTCAATCCAATTACAAAGTTTATGAATGGTTTGATGTCTTGTTTTATTTTCACTATTCCAGTCATTCAAAGTTAATTGTATAGTTTTTTCAAAAAAAGAGAATAAAAAATCACTAATTTTAATATTGACTTTACTTGTATTCTTTTCCTTAATAAAGTTAAGTAAACCATATTGATCAATGAATTTATCAGGTTCACTTTCCAATATTACTTCTCTTAAATGATAAAATAACTCATCGGTACCATTTTCAAAATATATCGATTTAACGATATTTTCGAATTCAAAATCTTTAAGGAGATTCAAAACCTCTATATAATCTGATTTTTTTTGACTAACTATTTTATTGTTTTCAGTAAATAAGTCAGCGTTGGTATTAGAATTTGAAATACCAATTTGAATAGGAGCTTTAAAATAATCTTTTAATCTCTTTAATGTTTCGTCTTTTAAATATTTATTATAATGCTCTACCCTTGCATCATGGGACATTCCTTTCATATCACTATGAAATTTTATTCGAACAAAATTTTCGTTTTTTATTAAAAAACTCATTGTATTACTTCTTTAAAAAATCCCTTATTTTCATCAACAAGAATTCGTCTATCTAAATATATATTTCTATGCTCACACGAAGTTTCACTCACAAGACTACATGAAAAGCAGGAAGCGAAATTTAATTCAAATAACCCTTGTCCCTCAGATTCCCAACATAATGGGTCACTGTTACAGATAGTCGCTCTTCTTAATGCGCTCTGAATTAAACTCAATAAGTTCTTTGGCCTAGTTTGTGCGATTAGCCCTCCCATACTTCCTTCTGCCCCTTCTGCCGTATATATCATGCATCCGTACATTTTATATTTTGCGTCATTTGAAACATAAATTCTTTCAGATAATGAAGCCGTTGGGTAACCGCATTTAAACTCTAATTCTCTCATAATAAGATGAGCAAAAGTATGAACAATATATAACTGCCAATTGTTCTCCAATCCATATTTGATAGCGCCTTCTGAAAAAGGGTCACTATTTTTAGATAGTTTTTTTAAATTCTCATTCAATAAAACAATGGCGTCAGAATTAGCAAATTCATTTATTAGTTCTTCTTTAAAAGAAAAAAAGATCCCTTCTCCGTAATTTTCAACAACTGGATAAGCCTCTACGCTATTTTTTTGTTTACTACTAAAAATATTTTTTGAACTGATATTATCTGCATCAGAATCCACAGGCACAACTCTAGAAAAATCAAGTTGTGCTGAAGTTATTTTCATGTTATCTATTCTAAGTATTCTTGAAAAATACTTTTCTATATTAGAACCGTTAATATTAATAGTAACGTCTTTTACCTTTAAGTGCTCATTGACTTTATCAATATTTATTTCTTCCTCTCCCTTTAAAGCAAGTGCTCTATATTCTTCAAACCGATAAAGTACGTCCTTTTCTGAATCATGAATTACTTCAAGTGGAGGGTTATTTTGAATTTCTGCTTTTAAAGAAGTCATCATACTATTTATTCTCATTGCTTCTTCAAAGTTTTTATCATCCATAGCTAATTCCAATTCTTTCTCAAGCCCATTCAATTTTAATGTTTTTTCATCCAAGAATAGTTCGTCCGGCATATAAATACTTGAAAGCATTCTAGAATAATAAAGATTATTTCCAGTTGTTAGTGCTACCTTCATTGCTTTAGTTGACAAACATGTTTCAAAAGGGGGCATTTGATTTCTTGATCCTGGATTTCCAGAATGATACTTTAGTTCCCCATTGTTAGATGTAATTGCTTCCCATGGTTTATGTCCGGGACATTTTATTTTCACACTCATTAACCCCTTTAATGAAGTCTGTCTTCCACAGTTTTCACATTTCAACCACTTTCCATCAAAACCCGAAGCATTAGCAGTGCTGGAAGTAATTTTTATTTGTGTCTTTGATTTATCATCGGTGCCACAACAATACTGCGATTTAAATAACTCTATTGGTTGTTCAGAATTAATTTCCATTGGAGAATCTGTTCTCCATCGTAAATACTTAGACCATGGAAAATCGCTTATATGACCATGTTCACAGATTAATACAATATTATCCTGTACTAAATTCTTTAAATAACCTTTTTCCGTTTTATACTTAGGTGGGAAAAATCGAGCAGCAGATTTATACTCATCCTCATCTGCTTTTTTATCTGATTTAATCCAATCTTTATACCATTCCTTATATGATTTGTAATGATGGCTACTATCAGCGAATATCTTTGGCATAAATGAGCTATTGATTGCTAATTCATTACCATTATTTTTTATTTTATTAGAAAAATCCTGTATGGTTATATCTGGTATTAACACCAAATATTTCAATTCTGTTAATCCTTTTCTGTTAATTAATGATTTGAGTAGTCTAGTGTCGTTGGAAATACCAATACCTCCATTTTCAGATCTTCTTGCATGTTCAAAAACATATTTTTTTATTTCTTTCTCCTTGACTCCTGTTTCTATTGCGGACTTTTGAATATCAAGTATTTTTTTTAAGAAACCCCACTCCTCAATACATGAAACAATTATACTTCCATATGCTGTATGTACTATTGAGCCGGGGCCTCCATATGCAGATAGAAGTTTAAATTTACTAATGGCTTCGTTTGCTTGAGTATTATCAAAATATTGTTTTGCTGCCATAACTTTATTGTTGCACTGTTTTAATAACTACTGATGGATCTATTTCTCTTAAAGAATAACCAACTTTCCAATGAGTTGGATAATTATTATCGCTTGAAGTAATAAACAAGGAATTTTGCTTCACGTCTTTTCTATACAATAATTCAGGCATTGGCTCACTTCCTTGTAATCTTTTTATCCAATAATCTAAAAGCATTTCAACCTTATGATTGAGGTCAAGTAATTCCTCGTTTGAAATAATTCCATCAACATTTGATTCTACACTACTAGTTCGACTTTGCAAATAAGTATTTAGCTTATTTGCATTCGTTTCAATTTCAACAATTTCAGCAGTAATTAATTTTTTGATTTGCTGAATTTTACTGTCATCTATATCTGATGCGTCCGCATTGTTCATTAATTCAAGAGTACTATTATGCCTTATCATTACAGATAAAAACATTGCTAAATACCGCTCCATTGCTTTACTTGCAAATGGTGTCACTGAGATGGGCTCCACATAACTATAAAATTTCTCATGAAATTCTTTGAATTTTTGATAATGGGAGATATCTCTAGATCTGAATGGATGATGGACAGTAAAAACAATGCCTTCTTTACTTCTCGCAACCCTACTTGATGCCTGAATATATTCAGCAATATTTCTAGGCATTGAACTTATTATCATAGTATTGAACCTAGAGACATCAATACCAACCGAAATCATGTTTGTTGAAATCACAAACTCAGGAGGATTATTTGAATTCAATTTAAATTTCGTTCCGTCCTTTGAAATTAAGCTCCACTTTTTTTCAATGCTAGACAAGTTAGATTTTACATTTTCACCTGTCAACCTACCAGTAAGTTCAGAGTAGTCAATTAAACTTTCATTCCTTATCAGTTTATCTAGAAAACTCCAAAGAACAGTATTTTTTGTAATAAAATTTACATCCCCTGGCAAATAATGACTTAACTGGGATTGCGTCTTACCTACATCTTTTAAACTATTGAAATAGGATAAAACTGTATGGTAATAATCAAATGCTTCCTGATGTTCTTTTAATAACTCTGGTTTTTCAAAAATCTCGTCATTTGTATAAGTTGCCTTTAAATATTTTAACCTGTGTGCAAGAGCAATAGAAGCAATCCTTAATTGCATCCAAACTTGCGTCTTTCCAACCGGTAGAATACCAATATATTTTCTGTTCGCTAAATATTCATTAATATTCTCTTCATTTCTTTCATAATATGCAAAAAATGAATCGTCAGATAAAATTCCTTGTTTCGGAAATATTTCAGACCGCCTATTAAATAATGCAAATATTTGTTTGTCAGTATTTCTCGTTGTTGCTGTAGAAGTAACTATTTTGGGTTTAATATTATTTTCTGTGCATAAATAATCGATACTCTTTTCAAATAGACCTACGGCTGACCCTAATGGACCTAACAATAAATGCAATTCATCTTGGATTATTAGTTCAGGAGGCAAAGTATCATAATTGTAGCCTTTACCAAACAATCTCCTGGAGTCTTTATTTGCTTCGGATTTTGAGGTTGATACATTGTTGGCTAAAGCAGCAAATTTATCTACCGTACCAAATAGCAAGGTTGGGGGAAACTTATATATATCGTCATCAAATAACTTAAAAGGTAAGCTGTAATTATTTGCTGCCCTATTATTATCACCCATACCTTTGAAAGTGCATGATGAATTATTGCAACAAATGTTTAATTGATCATCTTGTCCGTAAATCATCTTTCCTTTTGAACTTGAAGTAGCTACATTGCTTAAATCTTTGTCGATGAATAAATCACTACCACACCAAGGACATTCAGTAAAAGGTAAATTAGTGCTAACCTTTTTTTCGTTTTGGACAAATTGAGCTATTTTCTCAAGTTCCTTTTCCATACTTGTATCATTTGGATTACCTGAGCCTTTCCATTGATTTGGCAACGAACCGGAACCAACAAATAATCCAATAGTAATTCTTCCCTCTCCAAGTTTACAAGAATGAGGTATTGTAAATTTATCTTTACGAATAGCTTCCAATGCACAAATTAACATAGTTGCCCTTTGGAACTGTTGCAATGTTAATAATCTTAATGTATAACGCATTAATACAGTTGTACCATTTGCTCTTGCTCCTTTTGTAAACCTCCTATATCCTATTGTAAATGCTATAATCCCTAAGTAGGCTTCTGTTTTACCACCACCGGTTGGAAACCAAACTAAATCTGCAATTTCATTTCTTTCCGGCCATCCTTTAGAAAAAATATTCTCTACCGTTTTATCATCAATATCAGGTCGTACAAACGCATCGATATTTAGTAAAATAAATGCAATTTGAAATGACCGCCATTTATAATCTTTTTGAGTCCCATCACTATTTTTACCTAGATCGACGTTTTTATAAAACTCTTCTGTATTTGAATTAAGAACAAATGGTTTATTTATACTATGATGTAATTGCATAAACATTGCTGTATTCATCAATCGAAACGCAGCCATTGCTTTAGAGTCCTTACTTAGCAACGTAATATTTCTAACTAATCTAATCTGATCTTTATTACATGCCAATAGTTGCTTATTTAATAACACCCTCTCTTCACTCTTGAGTAAATTATCCTTTTGAAGTTCTATCTTTTTCTCCTCTATCCAAATTTTATACTCATTTACAAAATCTTTCAATCCACCTAAAACAACATCATCCTTTATCTCGGATAAAGTTGAAAGATACCGCATAGACAAAATAGAGTCGTTTTTAAGTCTAGGAACAATAGTATTATCTACTATTTTGCTAGGTTTAAAATCCACTTTAGGCGTTTCTTGCTCAGGCAGAAATTCTGTGGCAATGAATTTTAATTTATTGTTTTCACCCCAATTTACAGAGGTATTGTAGCCCTCTCCAAAATCATGGTAGTTTCTGTAGAGTAATTTATTGAAGTTATCCTCCTCATCAAAATCCAATAATTGTGGTGGATTGTATTGTTTTAGAGTCTTCTCTTTAGTCTCATTAATTTTTAACTCAACTCCAAAAAATGCTTTTAAATTTGCTTCGTCTTTTTTATTCAATTGAGGTGGCTCATTTTCCTTAAGAATAATACTTGCCTTATTAACCAATATAATTTTTACAAATATTTCTTCATTCTTGTGAAAATATTGAACTAAATATTTTAAATCGGCTATTTCTTTTATTTCTGTGCTAATAGCTAACTCCTTTGACCTATATGTTTTTTCTACCCCCTCAGATTTTGGTAGGGATAGCGAAATATTTTCAAAAGCCGTAGACTCCCAAATAGGGGAAGCATTTCTTGGTTTATAAACAGATTTCAAATCTGTTACGTAATTTTTTAGTTGATTGAATACTTCAATCTCCTTTATTAGTTTCTTGAAAGTAGCGTATTGAGATAAATCCTCTTTAAGTGCATTTTTTATGTGAGTCACTAAACTACTATCGTATAATGTAGCGACATTCAAGTATTCTACTTTTTTTTCTTCCTTGCCATAACTTTTAGAACTTGAGATAGAATAAAATTGCAAGTCATTATCCGATTTAATTCCATAATATTTCACTCCATTTTTCTCTTTTAGTTCTACTAATTCATCTGCAAAAATGGCTTGAACAGATTTTAAAAGATGTGCTTGTAAATAATTATTTAAATAGACATAGTCAACGTCATAAATATTAATTTCATTAATTTTTTGATCGAGATATAAAAATAGGTTATTGTCCTTTCTCACTATTCCAAATAGTGGTTTAAAGTATTTTTCTACTGCAAATTCAATATCTGCCTCGTATTCCGAAACTAGACAAGCCAGTTTATTATTATGACTTAAATTCTTCGATATATTCTTATATTTTCGAAAAGAAACGGTTACACTTAAATCACTTTGCAAATTAGTATCCTTTCCTACAACGAATGAAAGACCTAAGGAATTTGGATAATTCTGCTGTTTACTTATTAAACTTTCATTCGAATCATCCTTTATATTATCATCATCTGCTCCTTTTTCTGCATCTTCAGTGTCCGTGTTTTCTGAATCAACATCCGTCGCTAAAAGTTTTTCAGGAGATTTTGGTTCAACTCCTTTTGGAACTCTTGTTTCCGGAAAAAGAATGGCAGAACTATATTGGTAAGCAGGAACCTCGGCTAAAATCTCACTTTTATTATTTAGGGCTTTTATAATCGTTTCTTTAAAATCAATTCCATTGAATTGACCTTTCTCCCATTTTTCAATAAAAAAATAGCGATTGTTAAAGGCACCAGGCCCAATTATCTGCTCACGAACAAATAACTCAAGGCTCTCTCTCTTTTTTCTAAAATTATTCATCATTAAATAGTTTTTATTTCTTTTACTTCATGAAATTTTATTTCATTTATTATGGCTGAAAGTATTGATTTTGCAACCTCATTGGGATTAATAATTTCTTCGTCAGTTGCAAATACTATACTATTCTCAGCAATATACTCTGAAACCTTATTCACCAAATCTGGGTTTTCAATTTCACTTATGTAATTGCTTTCTAAACATAAATCATATATGCGTTTGTATATTCTTTTTATATCATTTATATGCCTTCTACCATAATGTGAAATCCAAGTCTGAAACATATCACTTGAAGTAATCCCCAAAAACTCGCAAATGATTTTCCAATTTTCTTTTTTCTTTGGCAAAATGAATTTCTCGTTTTCGTAATCCTCAGCTTCAATCACATATTTATCATTAAAATATTTTTCATCCGAGTATTCTATGCCTAACCGCTTTAATGTTTCATATACGTTCGGAAGTTTTGATAGTTGAATTTGAAAGTCAATAACAGGATCTGGTATTTTACTTAGCTTATCTACCAATAAATCTTTGTTAATAGATGAATTTATTTCGGTTTGCAAAACAAAACAATCACCAACTATCAATTGCGAAGCATAATTTGAAATAAGGCTGTTTTTTCTAATTAAAACTTGATTGCTACCCTCAAACGCAAAATCTTTATTCTCGACTGTTGTAATTAAATATTTCTTATTCTCAAGCTCTTTTAAAGGTTTTTTAACCAACTCTATTTCCTCTTCATTATTAAATACTATATCTTCACTTTCAATACGAACGATCTCGCTCTCAACTTCAATCCTCTCGCCTTTGTATTTTTTTCTATAATTTCCTATTTCAAGTTTTATGCTTTGAATTAAATCTTGTCTCAGTTTTTGATAGGATTCTTTGTTAACTTGAAAATCAGAATCAAGTACTTGCCTTTTAAGGCTTAGTAATGGATCATACTGATAATCCAAAAGATGATATTTTATCCAAGGTTGATAATGAAAATATAAGAAATCAGGTGTGAGCACTTTGAGTTCATTGTTTTTCTGAAAAATATTCACAAGATTGATAATATTAAAAGCGTCTAATAACAATACTTCCGAATAATCATTATAATCATACTTATCATCATTTTCAATAAACAAAACTTTGCTATTTAATTCTGTCAAATAATGTTTGAAAGAATTCAAGGATTTTTCAAGTTTTTTCTTTCTTGCTCCTTTTATATCTGGCAACAGCAAAACTGGATCTTTAATTCCCTTAATTAATTGCATCCCCCAATCCAGTTCATGAATTAAGTATATGATTTTTTTTATTTCATTTATTATAGGTTTCTCCGCAACATTCGGATAATCCGATTTGAACATTTCAAACCAATCTTCTTTGGCGATAGATGGATTAATGAATAACAGCCAATACTTTGGAAAAGGCGTTGTGAATTTATTAAAGTCGTATACTTTCCAATTGTAATAAAATTCATCTAATAAATTAAATAGTTCAACGCTATGGTTGGTATTTAAAATCTCAAATTTTGCGACTGAAGCTAAAGGAATTGGTTTAACTGCCTCGATTTCTTTCGGTAATAACACAATATCATTGTCTTGTAAAGCGTAGTAACAAAATCGTGAATTGAATACTAAGTCAAATTTCTTTTTTCCGATATCTAGTAGGTACCCATGTATATTTTTATGATAAGGATACTTGATTGAAATGAGATTTGTTATATCTTGTTTACACAAATCGTCCTCATATTCTATCACTGCCTCTTCAGACATATCAGAATCATATTTTAAAGTTTTAAATAAAACATATTCCTCAACTTTTATTTGATTACCTGTGCTTATTGAAAGACACAAATCTTCTTTAAAATCAATTAAAAGAGGGTGGTTAATTAATTCTTGATTACTGATGGCTTTAAATAGCTTAAAACTACTATAAGTCTCATCCCACTGAGAGTTTTCAATTTGTTCCTTTTTGAATATGGGCAGAAACCTATTAGTTCCAACTACTGTATTATGCGCCCAGATTAAAAAATCTCCTTCTTTTTTTTCAAAGTCAATTGTTGCTCCTTTAACATTAAATTTTTTGTTTCTTTTATTATAATCAAAGACATTAAATAGGCAAGTGTTTGCAAAATCAGCAGCTACTGGCTTGTTTAAGAGTCTATTTGTTAGTGAAAAAAGGCGCAGATAATTGTAAATAATATTTAAAGACTCTTCATTGTGATCTGGTATAGAAAGAGACAGTTTATCTTCAGGTGATATTAGAAAATTATAATACCACTTACCAATCACTTCCAATATTTCAGGTCTTTCATCTTGAACCTCTAAAGCCTCAAGAACAGTTTCATGTATTTTATAAAATATTACTTCCATAAAATAATTCTAAGTGAATTCATTGCTCTTGTTGCACCCACATAATTTTGAACTTTCGTGCTGTCATTTAATTCTTTTGTAATCAGATAAACTGACTCAGTCTCTAAACCTCTGTATTTAATAGGAGATGTATACCTAATTTTATTAGAAGGAATATTAATATTTCCATCATTTAACTCTTCGATGTCTCTATTAAAATAGTCATTAATAATACTAGCAAACTCTTCTAGTAGATGGCTTTGAACCAAAATTATTTTTTCTGAACTTATAAATTTTGAATCATTTACAATTTCATTAAGTAGTTGTAATTTCTGTTTAGTTTCTTCTACATGAGTTAAATAGCCTTTATACTTACTTTGAATTTTTCCGTATTCGTTATACAGCAAACAATTGGATATTTCAGCTATTTCTTTATTCTGTGCACAGCGATAATTTTCATCAAAATAGAAATGCGTGTAACCCATTTCAATGAAGAAATCCGTATACCATGCTAATTCCTTTAGGTTTGATACAATGGCCTGCTCCGGATCATATAAAACTAAAATTTTCGGCTTTTCAAGTTTTATATTTAGTTTTTCAATAAAATCATACAATCCTTTATCAAAGTATTCTTGCGCTTCATCAAATATTAAAAAGTCAACATCACTAGTGACGCTTTCTTGTGTAACTGCGTCAGAAAATATTCTAAAAGCTATATTGTTTGGATCTAGCTTGTAGTCATTAAGAATAATATGTTCTAGTCTAGCTCTAATCAATTTGTTAGCACAGTAAACTATTCCTTTTTGCTGCTTTAATAAATTTTCAGCCAAATATTTAACGGCTAATGCTGTTTTCCCTGTTCCCGGAGCACCTTGAACTATAACATTTCTATTACGCCTTAATCCTTTAAGAATTTCATAGTTTTCTTTTAAGATGAGCTCAGAGTTAATTCTATCCGGATTGTACCCATATGTTGATTGAGTAGGAAATAACTCGGACTTTAATCGTTTAATATCTTTAGCACATAACAAAGGATAGTTTTCGTATGCTTTCTTCGAAACATCATCAGCATTCAGGGTTGGATAAAATCTTTTAAATGTTCTAAACCTCTCTTTTCGGCCTAATTCATTTATAAACTTGAAAAAAATATTTTGAACTGCTCTTACATCTAGCCCTGATATATTAGCTTTTGAAAAGAATATATCTTTATAACCTGCAAGTTGAGGACTCCTCAATACAAATCCCGCTTCATGTGGAAGTACAATTGCACGATAAACGAAAACAGAAGAATCAATTAACTTTTTAAATGTGTGAACATATTCTTTTGCTTGTGTAAATGGGTTTTGAGTTTCGTATTCTTTTCCTTCACCGGATGAAAAATAACAATCGTTTTCATCCACTCTTAATCCACCGCCTTTAACTTCGATAATTAACAAACCCTGTTTAGTGAGCAAGATAAAATCCACCTGCCCCTCGACCTTTCTCTTGCTTGCCGGATGAGTTGATAAATTATAATTATGTTTCAAATACCACGTTTCATCCTCAATAAATTTGTTTTCATTGAATGATAAAAACTGCTTATACAACCAAAGTTCACCAAATAGAGTATCACCATCTTGATTGATAACAACAGATTCTAAATTGTTTTTTGGGTAATTATCAATAAAATGTACTGGCATTTATTACTTATTGTTAGCTGTAGAAATAATTTTATTTATTGCATAAAGGGCATAAAGTTGCTTTTTTGGCACAATATCTTTCTCAAAAAATTTGACTCCTATTTGCTCATACACTTCGTTTTTCGAATCAAATTTTTCTACAATTTTTGCAACTTCATTAATCAGTCTAGTTGGTTCCAAAAAATCGCCAATAGACTTGTGTTCTTCGTACATTTTTTGCAAAAGAGTCTTATCAGCAATCTTTTCGCTAAAACCGTTATTTATAATTGCCATAAATTTTTCTCCATCATCGAAATGCTTTTTAATAGTTGGCTCAAGCTTTTTATAATCCCCCTCTTTAAACTTACTAATACCAAAGCCCTCTCCAGTACCATAAAAAACTGTAGACTTCCATTTTCCAATTATCTTTTCATTTTTTTCGATATCATAATTAGAGAGCGCAATGGTCATGTTTCCAGCCTTAAATGGATGTCTCCTAAATCTAGAACCTTTGTTTTTAATTGGCGGTTTGTCAAAAGTTTTAATAGAAAATGTATTAAGAGATGAAACGCCTTCTAATTTTGGCTTTTTGAAAACAGTAAGTTTACTGTTTGATTTTAAAAATAATATTTCTTTTAAAGTTTTGGCTAGAGCCCTGCTAACTGAAGGACATACAGCATTTCCAACTAATTTCCATTTAGTATTTTCAGAACCAACAAATTGATATGTAATTGGAAAACCCATTATTATCGCAGCCTCCCTAACGGTAGGAGTTCTGTATTGCCCATTCCCATTTCTATTTAGTTCACAGTTATAAATAATAGCTTCTCTAGAATTTGCGATTTTCGTAGCGGTAATTGTTCTACTTGGGTTATTAATATCCTCAGGGAAAGACATTTTGCCCATGTAAGGATGATTCGTTTTCAAATACTTTGAATTATCCCAATCGGATGTATATATGCCAGTATCATAAAAATGATCCGTAATTTTATTTAATGGAATTTGAATATCGTAAGATGGATCCTTTATCAGTCTTTCACTAGATTTATCATATGGACTGGGAAAACTTTTCAATAACATTCCAAGTGATTTGAAATTTGGAAGCAAGTCTTCTGTTTTGTTACTAAAACCAATTTTAGGAATAATGAATTTACCTTTTTTAATTATTTCTCCAGTTATTAAACGCTTTCTAGATTGGAATGAACCATAATTTGCTGAATTTATAACATGATTATTTCCTTCAACTTGAATAGCAATTTGATTAGGATTTATTTTCATACTCCTTGCCCAAGAAGTAAGATTAAGATCGGAAAATGAATACGATTCCTTCAAATGTTTTTTAGAATTCTCGACATTTTCCATGAACCAAGCTTTGAGCTTGGATTTAGGTTGATGCTTTTTAACTGCAATAATTCTAAGAAAACTTTCGGTTAGTCTTAACCCGTATTCTTTATCGGCTTTTCCGGATTTATTCGAACTTGAAAAACTTACGCATGGTGGGCTGCCAATAATTACATCACTGTTTGGTAATTTTTCGATTTCCTCAATTGAATCGTAAAAATCTAAAACATTTTTTGGCTGAAACTCTTTATTGAAATTATGATTATACGTTGAAATTGCAGGTTGCCAAAAATCTACACCCAAAATAATCTCGTAACCTTGCTGGCGAAATCCTTCTGAAAAACCGCCAGCGCCACAAAAAAAATCAATTACTGTTAATTTATTTTTACTCTTCTGTTTCTTCATAATTAATTATTAATATTTTATTTTTAAAAGTTAAACTCCTAGTTAAAGACTTACTTACTTTTAACTTTGTCCATTTTGATTACTAACAATTCGCGCGGGTCGGTTTTTAACAAGCCTGCGATTTCATATAAAAGTTCAATACTAGGCTGTCTTCTATTTTGCACATACGAATTCACCATATTATAACTCTTTCCCAGTTTCATGGACAACCATGTCTGTGTAAGGTGCTTCTCCTTTAAAACCTCTTTAATCCTGTTCATGCGTTGTAAATCTATTGATATTTTTGAAATTATCTCATTTTTTGAGATAATTTTGAGTTTTTTCATAGGTACTAATATTTAAACAATGAATAACGTTAAGCTCAATCGAAAGGAACTATATGATCTAGTTTGGTCAATGCCAATGACTGCCCTTGCAAAGAAGTATTTAATCTCGGATTCCGGATTAAGAAAAATCTGTGTTAAAATGGAAATTCCTTTGCCAAAAGCAGGTCATTGGGAGAAATTAAAAGCCAAGAAAGAAGTTGAGATTATTAAACTGTCAACAAACTACAATGGAAATAATGAAATTTCACTTGAGTTAAGAAAAGAAGGAGATGAAAACTTGAAGGGTAAGCAATCCCCCGAAAAAGTTTTAAAAGATGAAATTGAATCTGATTCATCACTGAATATTGTTGTGCCGGATATACTCACAAAGCCACATAAGTTAATAGTTGAAACTAAAAATGCACATATTAATAATGAAAACCGCCATAGCAAAAACTTCACAGGTTATTTAAGGAGTCCATTAAGTATTTCTGCAACCAAACTTAATTATAGTAGAGCTTTAAGAATAATGGATACGTTTATTAAAGCTATGGAGCAGCGAGGGCATGTATTTCAATTTAAGAACGATTCAGCTCACCTTGTAATATATGGTGAAGAATTTGCAATTAGTATTAGAGAAAAAAACAATAGAATTCCAAAACCAAAAACTGGTAGTTGGCAAGAATATGATTATATCCCTTCCGGAATATTAGTCTTTTCAGTAAGAATTAGTTATCATAATATTGAGTGGACAGACGGAAGACTACCGTTAGAGAATCAATTATCAAAAATAGTAGCCAAGATTGAAATAAAAGGTTCTGAGGAAAAAGAAATGCATTTGAGATGGGAAAAAGAAAGGGAAATTCAGGCAGAGCAAGATCGAATAAAGAAGGCAAAAGAGCAGGAAATTGAGAATGAATTGGTGAAATTCAAGTTGCTTAAGAAAAAGGCTGAACTATGGAGGGAAGCTGGCGAAATTCGGGCTTATTTGCGCAGTTTAGAGGAAAAAGCCACTAAGGAGCAGAGTCTGACCGATGAGCTAAAGGATTGGCTAAAATGGGCGCACAAAAAGGTGGATTGGTACGATCCGAACATTGAAGCACAAGACCCTTTAATGGAAGGGGTGGATAAAGAAAACTTAACTTTTAAGAAATCCGGTTATTATTAGCCCTTTTCTAAAATAGCGGTTATCTCCCTAATGAAGATTTTATAGAACTCGTGAATTTTTATTAAGTCTTCGGTAAACCGAACCGAGTTTTTTCCTTCCTTTGCAGAAGCCTGATTAGGAGGACTTTTATGTTTTTTGGGGTTTGAACCTTGTAAAAGGGAGCCCGCCAGTGCACATTGAATCAGATTGAATTGAGGTCAGCTCTTGCTGACCTCTTTTTATTGTCTTTTATTCAGGTCAAAACGATGAATTTATTCACCTTCATTTAAATAATTTTTCGGTTCGAATCACATTTAAGTGAAGGGTAAATACAAGCAACAGTACTAAGTTTTACTTGCTTATTATTCTTGTGGATCACTCGCTTTCTTTTTCTTTAGTTGGCGAGTTACGCTTAAAGCTAATAAACGATTATAAGACTCTTTAGAGACTAAAGGAACAGCGCCCCTCACCGGCAATAAAGAATGGCTAAGTCTTACTCCGAGTGCCCACTTATCATTTAATGTGCAGCCAATACCAACGTTGAATGAAAGTTCGCGTCTTATAAATGGATAATTATTTACTAGGTCCGGCGTTTCATTACCATATAAATGTTCACGATAATTGATCATATATCCCAAACCCAGACCAAATTCAAAATTGATCATCTTTCTATGGTATTGAAAAAGGATAGGAACTTCAAAATAATGGAGGTTGACAAAATGTGGACTCTTTCCGGTTCCCCTAACACCGATTCCTTTATCTAAAAGTAAAAGTTCCGTCTGAGCCGTCCATTTTTTGTTCATTTTTAGCTGGAACCAGAATCCTCCTAACAAGTTTCCGCCAGGTTTAGTTTTAGTAAGATCTCCCGTGAGCGTATGAAGCGAATATCCCAGCTTAAGCCCAACGCGATATGGTGACTTGTAGCCATGCTGAGCGCCTAGCCAGACACAATTAAAAATTGCTATTATAACAAGATTTTTTTTCAATGTGTTAATAACGGAATTTTCTTCGAAAAATTATACTAAACTAAATTTTAAAAAGTACTAATTTCTACTGAACAATGCAACACCCGTGTTGAAGCAAGAGTTAGAGAAAAATATTGGAAAAGTGGTATGGGAAAAGAGATACTTAGAGAAATCGAGGGCCTGTCTACCGACAGGTAGATTCGAATCCCTCAGTCTCCGCTTAATTCCTAAAATCCCACTAATGCAAGATTTTTAATTAAACCAATGATGTATACCATATACGCAATATCGATCATAAACAGAAAACACATTTACGCTGGACTTACTTCAAATTTAGTTGAACGTATACATTCTCATAATTCAGGTTATGAAAAAAACAAGCAAGTCTTATAAGCTCTTAACAAATTTTCTCATTCAAATCTCATTGTGAGCAAATGTTGTTCGTATATTTACGAATGAAAATAAAAACACATGGCAGTCGAAACAAAAAAATACACCGATAACCAGGAGCTAATCGCTAAGTTCAGCAATGCACTTGGACATCCCGTTCGAGTAGCAATACTCCAACAATTGTCTAAGCAAAGTTGCTGTTTCCACGGTGATATGGCAGAAGTCCTTCCTATTGCTAATAGTACTTTGTCACAACATTTAAAAGTATTAAGAGAAGCAGGATTAATACAAGGTGAAATTGATCCACCAAAAACAAAATACTGCATAAATAAAGATAACTGGCATTTAGCCAAAGGTTTGATGATAGGGTTTTTTGATTAAAAAAATTTGCCAATGACATTCGTCATCTTACGAACTACGAACAATAAGTAAATTCATAAATAGAAACAAAACATAAAACACGATATGAAAAAGAATATTAAAGTATTAGGACCGGGTTGTGCAAAATGCAAAACTACCTACAACAACGTATTAGAAGCAATAAAGCAATTAGGCATTGAAGCAGATGTAACAAAAATAGAAGACATTGAAGAGATGATGAAATACAACGTGCTTACAACACCTGTATTAATGGTTGACGATGTAATTAAAGTGAAAGGCAGGGTTGCAGACATTAATGAAATAAAAACATTACTAACCGCTTAAAATTATAACAATGGAAAAGCAAATCTTTGTAAAAGAAATATGCCCTACAACTACTCAAGAATGGGTTAAAAGAGGCGCACTACTTATTGACGTAAGAGAAAAAGAAGAAGTGGAACAATTAGCTTACGATGTGCCAAATATCATCAACATTCCATTAAGCGAATTTGAAGAACGCTTTAATGAAATACCAAAAGACAAAGAAGTAATAATGGTGTGTCGTAGTGGAGGAAGAAGTTTAAGGGCAGCAGGTTTTTTAGTGAATCATGCTTATACCAATGTGGTAAATATGGAGCATGGTATGATCCGCTGGGCAACAAAAGGATTTCCAACTAAAGGAGATCCTTCATCTGTGTTGGGGAATGTTCAAAACAGCGGATGTTGTGATACAACCGACAGCTCACAATCATGTTGCACTCCAACAACTGAAAAAGTTAACACAAATAATTCAGGTGATAGCTGTTGCAACAAGCCCGGATGTTGCTAAAATAAATATACCATGTTTGATTGGTTACAACATATAGTAGATTGGTTAATCTATTCCGTCTTTGGTTTAACGCATGGCTCTAAAATTGGCGATGCAGTAAACTTCTTTGTATTTGATACAATAAAAATTTTTATCCTGTTAGGGTTTATAACCATTTTGATGGGCATCATTAATTCGTATTTCCCAATTGATAAAGTCCGTAATTTTTTAACCAAACGTAAATGGTATGGCTTAGATTATTTCTTAGCATCCTTCTTCGGAACTATTACTCCGTTTTGCTCTTGCTCCTCTGTGCCTTTATTCATAGGCTTTGTAAAAGGAGGTATTCCCTTAGGTGTTACACTAGCCTTTTTAATTTCATCCCCATTGGTTGATGCAGTTTCGGTTGCAATGTTTCTTGGTATGTTTGGGTGGAAAGTAACAATTGTGTATGTAGTGAGTGGTATTGTTTTATCAATGATTTCAGGATACATTCTCGGGAAGTTAAAATTAGAACACCTACTTACAGATTGGGTTAAAAAAATATTAGAGAACAAACAAATTGCAAATGAAAACTACGAAGAAGAAAAACAAACCTTCATGCAGCGTTTACCTGATATTGGAAAAGAAGCATTAGGAATCGTTAAGGGCGTTTCGATTTACATATTAATTGGTATTGCCATTGGTGGTTTAATGCACGGTTTTATTCCAACCGGATTTTTCGAGCAATATATTACTAAAGAAAATCCATTTGCTGTGCCGATAGCAACATTAGTTGGTGTACCTATGTATAGTAATGCCGCAGGTGTTTTACCAATTATGCAAGTGTTAGTTCAAAAAGGAATTCCAATTGGAACAGCCATTGCATTTATGATGGCAGTTGTTGGGTTATCAATACCGGAAGGCTTATTGCTTAAAAAAGTAATGTCAACAAAAATGCTTTTGATATTCTACGGAGTAGTAACAGGGTGTATTATCATTTCAGGATATTTGTTCAATTTAATCTTATAAAAAAACAAAGCGTGAAAAAAACAATTCTAATTCTTTCAGTAGTAGCAAGTGTATTTTTAGTTGCTTGCAATAATAGTAAAACTGAAACTGCCAGTGCAGAAGTTAATAAAAAGGATTCTACATCAACTAATTTCAAAAGTCCAAAAACTGATATTACAGTGGATGAAGCACTGGCTTTAAGTAAAGAAGGCGCATTAATTATAGATGTAAGAGAGCCGGATGAATTAGCTGAATTGGCCTATGATGTAAAGGATATCAAAAATATTCCGTTAGGAGAATTAGAATCAAGATTAGCAGAAGTGCCCAAAGACAAACAAGTGATTGTGGTTTGTAAAAGAGGTGGCAGAAGTTCCCAAGCCTATGAATTATTAAAAGGAAAGGGATTTGAGAATATAGCCAACATGGAAGGCGGAATGGATGCCTGGAGTGAGAAAGGTTTACCAACCCTTGCAGAAGGCGAAAAGAAAGCGTGTTGCGAAAATCCAAACAGTAAAGATTGTAATCCGGACGGTACTTGTAAAAAAAACGACTGATAAAAAATAAAACTATGACTCAAGAATTATTAAAGATGTTTAAAATGGGTAGAACCCGTTTAACCAATCAACTACCAAATCTTAAAGAAGCGGATCTTGTTAAAAAACTACATCCCAACTCAAACTCAATTGGTTTTTTAATGCAACACATAGCTGAAGTAGAGCAATTGTTTGCAAAAAATGTGTTTGGATTAGATATCAGAGTAACTATGTCAACTGTTGGAAAAACAATTCACGACACAGGAAAATTCACCAGGCTTAATGCAGAACTTGAATTATTAAATGAATCTGCTTCCGTATTAGAACAGGCAATTTTAAAGCAAACTGATGGTGATTGGCAAGCTAATGTTACAACTGCCGAATTTGGAACTGTAACAAAAGTAGAGGCTTTATCCCGTATCATTTCTCATACTGCATATCATGCAGGGCAAATTGGTTTAATTTTAAAATACGCAAGCTAATGAAGCAGTTAATATTAATTCTTACAATTGCCACAGGGTTATTTACAAGCTGTAAAAACTCAGCTCCTAAAACCGAAAATGAAACTGCTAAAATTGAAGCCACAACCTCTGTTACAAAGCAAAATCGCTTAGAGGTGTATTGTTTTCATGGTACTCGCCAATGTGAGACTTGCAAAAACATGAAAGTAAATACTAAAACAGCTTTAGATAAATACTTTGCCTCTCAATTGAAAGACAACACTATTGTGTTTTCAATAGTTGATGTGGATGATGAAAAAAATGAAAAGTTAGCGGAAAAATTTCAAGCAACGGGAACTGCTTTAATGATCAACAAAGTAGTGAATGGAAAAGATAGTATTGTTGATTGGAGTGATTTTGCTTTTGAGAAAGCGAATAACAATGAAGTATTTATTTCCGAGTTAAAAACAATGATAGATAGCATTCTGAAATAATGACTGAGACACTTTATCAATGGATGAACAGCAGTAACTTTCCTTTAGTTTCTGCTTTGCTGTTAGGGATTCTTACAGCAATTAGCCCTTGCCCTTTAGCCACAAACATTACAGCCATAGCTTTTATTTCAAAGAATAATTCTGAAGGCAAGAAGAAGGTTTTGTTGAGTGGTTTACTCTACACTTTAGGTTTAGCTTTTACCTATACAACTATTGCTCTCATTATTATTTTTGGTGCAAGTAAATTTCACGTTGCTAAGTTTTTTCAGGGCAATGGGGAAAAGTACGTCGGCCCGATTATGGTTCTTGTGGGTTTGGTAATGTTAAATGTAATAAAACTCAATTTTTTAGGAAAAGGAAACTTTACAGAAAAGTGGAGCGATAAGTTTAAAGAGAAAGGTCTACTTGGAGCATTTTTATTGGGCGCATTATTCGCAATGGCATTTTGTCCGTATAGCGGGGCATTATACTTTGGAGCTTTAATACCAATGAGCATCAAAGGCAGCGCAGGAATTATGTACCCGCTTTTTTACGCACTTGGCGCAGGAACATTGGTAATGTTCTTTACGGGTATTATTGCTTTTAGTATTTCGCACTTAGGAAAGTATTTTAAAGCAATTCAGAAAACTGAAAAAGTAATGCGAATCATTGCCGGATTGTTGTTTGTTTTAACAGGCTTGTACTATATTTTAATCTATTTGAAAGTAATAGAATAATGAAGTGGCTAAAATTGATATTCCTGGCTTTGTTTACAAACTTTCTGTATGCACAAAACCCATCTATAAAAGTTTTGGATACTGACTTCTCCAAAGGCAGATTGCAAAATGTACAAACCATTACTTTGAACGATGCTGTTAAGTTACACGGGCATTTATGTGATGGCTTGGTTGTAGGTTTTTTAGGATTAAAAGAAACACTTTACAAATTATACCCTGATAGTATCATCGATAGAACTAATAATCGAATAGTTAGTAAACCATCTCCTTGTTTAACAGACATTGCTATTTTTATGACCGGAGCAAGATACCAATACAACACTTACTATGTTTCTGATAGCATTAAATACCTTTTTATTGTTCAGCGTATTGATAATGAAAAAACATATGGCGTTAAGCTGAAACCCGGTATACTGCCAACGGCAATTGATAGCTTGGGTAAATTAGCTACGAAAGGCGAATTGGATGCGTGTGGTATTGATAGCCTAAGAAAAATGGAGAGTCAATTTTCTGACTTTTTACTCTCCCAAAACCCTCAATCCCCCTTTATCATTGAGGAAGTCAAAAACTACAAATGGTTGCCTGTTCTAAAAGGTAACTTCCTCAAAACCGATGTCTTAAATAAAAAACTACAAAACTGTTTACCAAAACAAACCAAATAAGTCCCGGAAATTTCGGGTTTTTTGTTTTAGAAACATACTTAAATCAATTAGTAAGCTGTCCATCCGCCGTCAGCGGTTACAACTGTCCCATTCACAAAACTGGAGTCGTTGCTTGCTAAAAACAATGCGGTTTTTGCAATTTCGTCTGCTTCACCCATCCGCGGCATGCTTCCTGCACCTGAAACACATCTTTCATATCCAAATTGATTAGGCTTCATGTCTTTTCCGATATTAGTGTTCACACCACCCGGTGCAATTGCATTACAACGAATTCCCTTTTGGGCATACATGAATCCAATGTTTTTTGTTAAGCCAACTAAAGCATGTTTAGAAGTTGAATATGCGAGGCCCGCACGTGATCCGAATAAGCCACCAACGGATGCAATATTAATAATAACACCACTTCCTTGTTTTAGCATAACAGGCACTGCTAACCTGCATGCGTAAAAAGGCCCGTTTACATTAACACCCATAACACGGTTCCAAAGATCATTGGAAACCTGATCTACAGGAACAAAATCATCCATTACCCCTGCGTTATTTACCAAAACATCAATGGTAGTAAATTTCTTTACTGTTGCATCCATCAGGTTTGTTATTTCATTTTCGTTTGCAACATTGCATACAACTCCAATAGCTTTACCTCCTTTGGCTGTTATTGCATTAACAACCTCATCAATCTCATTTTGTTTGAGGTCGGCAACAATTACATTTGCTCCTTCAGCTGCAAACAATTGCGCAATTGCTTTGCCCATTCCTGATGCTGCACCTGTTATAATAGCTGTTTTGTTATCTAATTTTTTCATGGCTTTTATTTTTAAATTGTTTCTGCTTTATTCATGTTTTCGATTCCTTTTAAAAGAGCGTCCGGATTAAATGAAATGCTATCAATTCCGTGGCTCACTAAAAACTCTGCAAATTCTGGATAATCGCTTGGCGCCTGTCCGCACAAACCTATTTTAGATCCGGAAAGCTTTGCGGCATTAATTACATGTGATATCATATATTTCACCGCTTTGTTATTTTCATCAAAAAGATCGCTGATCACATTTGAGTCGCGATCGATCCCCAATGTTAGCTGTGTAAGGTCGTTTGAGCCAATTGAAAAACCATCGAATACTTTGGCAAAATCTTCCGCTAAAATAACGTTACTTGGAATTTCAGCCATTACATAAATTTCCAACCCGTGGTCTCCTCTTTTTAAACCGTAACTCTCCATTAAAGACACAACTTTTATTCCTTCATCAACAGTTCTGCAAAACGGTATCATCAATTTCACATTTGTTAAACCCATTTGATTTCGCACTACCTTCATGGCTTCGCACTCGAGTTTAAATCCTTCTTTGTACCTATCGTTATAATACCTTGATGCACCCCTGAAACCTATCATGGGGTTCTCTTCCTTCGCTTCAAACTGCTTACCTCCGATTAAATTAGCATATTCATTGGTTTTAAAATCACTCATTCGTACTATTACATCTTTTGGATAAAATGCTGCTGCAATGGTTCCTATAGCCTGAGAAAGCTTATCAATAAAATATTCTTTTTTATCATTGTATTGGTAAGTAAGTTCTTCTATTTCTTTTTTTGCACTTAGATCTTTTAACTCATTAAACTTTACCAAGGCCATTGGATGTATCCTGATTGCATTGCTGATCACAAACTCCAAACGCATTAATCCCACCCCGTTGTTTGGATAAAAAGATAATTTGTAGGCCTTATCCGGGTCAGCAAGAATAAGCATAGCATGTGTTTGGGGCATTACTGTGTTTTTGAAATCCAAATCTCTTACCTCCCAATCCAACTTCCCTGAATAAACATAACCGCTTTTTCCCTGGGAAGTATCTACAGTTATCAGGTCTCCATCTTTAATTTTATCTGTTGCTCCTTCCGCACCCACAATGGCTATAGCACCAACTTCCCTTGCTACAATAGCAGCATGGCTGGTACGCCCGCCTTTATTAGTTATAATAGCCGCCGCTCTTTTTAGAATCGGGTCCCAATCAGGATTGGTGATATCCGTTACAAGTACTTCGCCTTTTTTCAACTTATCAGAATCGGCAGGCGAATTTATTAGGCGCGCATAACCGGAAGTAATACCTGTTCCCACTGCATTGCCACTTACAATTTTATTTCCTTTCCCTTTTAAAATATACTCCTTCACAATAAAAGGGTTTTTAGCAGCATGAACCGTTTCAGGCCTTGCCTGAACAATATAAAGCTCTCCACTAACTCCATCTTTTGCCCACTCAATATCCATAGGCAATTTATAATGCTCTTCAATAATCAAAGCCCACTTTGCAATAGTTTCAATTTCCTTGTCACTTAATGTCCAGGCTTTTTGTAGATCAATGGGTGTATCAATATTAACTGTGCCAATGCCATCACTTTTATAGATGAGTGTTTTTGCTTTGGATCCTAATTTTTTTGAAATAATTGATTTTTCAAATTTACCGATAGAAGGTTTAAACACATGAAACTCATCGGGAGTAACCGCCCCCTGAACAATGTTTTCTCCCAATCCCCAACAACCGGTAATTACAATTGCATTTTTAAAACCCGAATCAGGTTCAATGGTAAAAGCCACGCCTGAACACGCCTTATCCGAACGCACCATTAATTGAATACCCACGGATAAAGCTACTTTACTATGATCAAAACCATTGTCAATTCTATATTTAATAGCTCTTGCATTATAGAGAGAAACAAAGCAATCGTGTGCAGCCTTAACAACAGCATCAGCACCACTAATATTCAGATAAGACTCATGTTGTCCGGCAAAACTTGCTGTAGGAAGATCCTCCGCGGTGGCACTACTTCTGACCGCAACATCTAATACGCGCCCGTGTTTTTCACATAAACGAGTGTAATACAAAATAATCTCATCCTTTAAAACCTGCGGAAGTTTAGCAGCTAAAAGGAGTTGTTTAGCTTCTTTGGAAACCGATGTCAGGTTTCTAAATTCTACTTGATCCAGCGAACCGATAACCTTCTGAAGCTTTTCTGCTAATTGATTTTCCGAAATGAATAACCGAAATGCTTCAGCTGTGGTTGCGAAGCCATCCGGCACATTAACCCCTAAAGGTTGAAGGTGTTTCACCATTTCACCGAGCGATGCGTTTTTACCTCCTACTAACGGAACATCTTTAATTCCTACTTTATCAAACGGAAAAACCAAATCCATATTCTAACATTTTATTTAATAAGTATATCATACAGTACCCTAATCATATCAAACTCTTTTGGTGTAAAGTTCAATTAATACAGGATCTTACAAGATGATTTATGTCAATATCTCTTATGACATTGGGCATTTATACATCTGTTTTTTTATCCGTAACTTGTAACTTATTCAAAATTAATGGAAGGACTAAGTACCGAGGCTGCAGCAGAAAAACTAAAACATTACGGGTATAATGAATTACCATCTGCAAAGTCAAAAAATATAATACGCATTGCGCTTGAAGTAATCAGGGAACCCATGTTTATTTTATTGATTACATGTGGAGCTCTTTATATGATTCTGGGTGATTACAAGGAAGGTGCTATTTTACTTTCCACCATTTTCATAATTATATTCATCACCTTTTATCAATATCAGAAAACCGAAAAAGCTTTAGACTCTTTAAAAAAACTTTCATCTCCCAGGGCACTGGTAATAAGGGATGGAAAAGAAATAAGAATTTCCGGGCGTGAAGTTGTGCCGGATGACGTTATTTTATTAAACGAAGGCGATCGTGTTTCTGCTGATGCAAAATTACTTGACACTTTAAATCTTGTTATAGATGAATCTTTACTAACCGGCGAATCTATTCCAGTAACAAAAAGTATTCAATCCGACCCATCAAACAATCATGGACTTATTTTTAGCGGAACATTGGTAGTTCAGGGAAAGGGGAAGGCAAAGGTTATTTCAACCGGCCTTAAAACAGAGTTTGGAAAAATAGGGGTGTCTTTACAAAGCATCGGGCAAGATGAAACCCGCTTACAAAAAGAAATGAAAACCCTGATCAGAAACTTATTTATTATTGGTGGAATAGTAAGTGTTGGAACAGTGTTGGTGTATTATTTCACCAGAGGAAATTTTGTACAATCCTTATTAAACGGACTTGCAACTTCGATGGCCGTTTTACCGGAAGAATTTCCTGTTGTACTGACCATTTTCCTTGCACTCGGGGCATGGAGGCTCTCTAAAAAAAACATACTGACAAGAAATCCCTCGGCAATTGAAACATTGGGTTCTGCAACTGTACTATGTAGCGATAAAACAGGCACCATCACTCAAAATAAAATGGAAGTTGCTGTTTTGTATAATGGTAAGGATCTGTTTAAAAGCATCCACTTCTCAGAAAAAAAAGACGACATCGGCGATTTAATAAATGTGGCTCATTTTGCTTCACAAAAAGACTCCATTGACCCAATGGAAAAAGCAATTACAAATGCCCGTGAAAATCTGTTTTCAAAAAACGATGCAAACTATAAACTCATCAAAGAATACCCACTGGGCCGTGATTTATTAGCAATGACCAGGGTATTGGAAGGACCAAACAACGCTTTTACTGTTTCCACAAAAGGAGCTCCTGAAACCATTTTCAAACTTTGTAAAATGAATGAACAGGAAATTTCAAAACACCTGTTGATTGTAAAACAAATGGCTGAACAGGGATACCGGGTAATTGGTGTTGCAAATAGTGTACAAATAGGTGCTACGCTTCCTGAAACCCAACATGGCTTTGATTTTAATTTTATTGGACTCGTGGGATTGGAAGATCCAATTCGTCCGGAAGTACCTCAAGCCGTAAAAGAATGTAAAGAAGCCGGGATAAAAGTTATTATGATAACCGGCGACTTCCCGGCTACGGCTATGAGTATTGCCATGCAAATTGGTTTAGATTCTAAAGGCAGTATTATTACGGGAGAGGAATTAAAAAAATTGAATGATGAAGAATTAAAGAAAAAAATAATGAACACCACCATTTTTGCACGTGTGGTTCCCGAGCAAAAATTAAGAATTGTTCAGGCATTAAAAGCAAACAACGAAATTGTAGCCATGACGGGTGATGGTGTAAACGATGCCCCCGCCCTGAAAGCAGCAAACATTGGAATTGCAATGGGAAATAAAGGGACTGATGTTGCCAGGGAAGCTTCTTCACTTGTATTGTTGGATGATAATTTCGCTTCCATTGTTGCGGCCATTCGATCAGGAAGAAGGATTTTTGATAACATGCAAAAGGCCATGTCGTATATTATTGCTATTCATATTCCAATTATTGTGCTTACACTCCTGCCGGCATTTATCACATCACTTCCCATACTTCTAATGCCTTTACACATTGTTTTCATGGAATTAATTATTGATCCGGTTTGTTCTATTGCATTTGAATCCGAACAAGAAGAAAGGGGCATCATGAAACGGTTGCCTAAAAATCCAAATGAACAATTCTTCAGCACAAAAAAAATACTACTGAGTTTCATTCAGGGCCTTCTTTTATCTGCAATGGTAGTTGTTGTTTATTTTCTTTCCATTAATGAAGGCCACAGCCCTGAAGAGGTAAGAGCTATTTCTTTTTCCTCTCTTATAATTGGTAATACCTTTCTTATTCTTACCAGCCTTTCTAAAACCCGAAGTTTTATTTCTGTATTCCTCGAAAAAAACCTGGCTGCCATTTTAATCCTGCTTGCCGCTTTGATAATGCTGCTTTTGATTATTTCTATTCCCTATCTGCAACAGGTCTTTTCTTTCCAGTTCCCGGGGTACAAGCATTTCATTTCTTCTTTAGCAGGAGCAATGGTTATTCTTTTAATGCTTGAAACAATTAAATATTTTAAATACAGAAAAAATAAAGTTGAGTAAATCTTCAAAATTTGCGTTCTATGATACAAAACGGTGTCGGCTGAATACTCACCCTCCGTTTTCTGCTTTACACCAATAAATTGTAAAGATTCACAGGCTCCACTTGCCTTATTCGTATTAATTTATTACATTAGTAATATAAAATGCTAATTTTGTCGACATTATTCGGCAATTAATAGAAACGACCTACTTCCTTTGAGCACTACAAACCCAAAACAAGAAGCACTGCTTCAACTACTAAAAAGATACTCAAATCTCGATTTTTCGGAGAGGGTTACTGTTTCTGACCCCAGCGACCCAATTGATCAGATAGCTTCTGAACTAAATAAGTTAGTGGATATTATTGAAGAAACCCGCGAAAAAGAAAAAAAACAATTCCAGGTTATTGCCGCCAACCACGAGAGGTATTTAGATGTAGCGGAAAGTTTCGCCATATTTATTGTGCGTGTAGATAGTAATGCAAATATTGAATATGTGAGCAGAGTCGGGTCCGGGTTCAAATTGGAGGAAATTATTGGAACCTCCGTTTACAATTTTATCCATCCTGATTCTATATCTCTTTATAAACAAAAGCTACAGGACGTATTAAATGACGGTTGCACCGTTAAATTTATAACGCAGGGATACAGAAGTGATAAAACAATGGGGTGGCACGATGTTAAGATATCACCCATAGCTGAAAATGGAAAAATCGTTTCCGCCGCAATAACATTTATCGATGTCACTGAACGCAAATTGATGGAGGAAAAATTCTCTTTTCAGGCTCAAATGGTTGACCTGATAGGAGATTACATTATTGCTTTTGACATGAACGATAAAATTGTATATTATAACAAAGCTGCTGAAAGATTATTTGGATATACACGGGATGAAGCTGCGGGTACATCTGTTTGGGACTTGGTAAAAGAGGATAAAGTTATGGGTATTAAGGGAGATATTTTCAGACAACTTTCGGAACACGGGATCTGGAGAGGTGATGCCATTATACATTCTAAACACAATACTTATATTCCCGTAAACAGTTCGGCGGTTTATTATTTTGATGAAAACGGGCAACCTGCCGGAGTTATTGGTGTGGGAAGAGATATTTCAAAGCAAATTGAGCAGGAAAAAGAATTGATCTCGGCAAAAAAAGGTGCAGAAAAATCAGAAAAAATTCGCCAGCTGTTTGTTGCTAATATGAGTCATGAAATAAGAACTCCATTGAATGCCATATTAGGATTTCAGGAATTATTAAGGGGAACTCCTCTCACAAAAGAGCAACAAGAATACGCAAACGCTATTGATTTTGCCGGAAGAAATTTAATGGTTGTGATTAACGATGTGTTGGATCTTTCCAAAATAGAATCGGGTAAATTTGAATTTGATGAAACCGAGTTTGACCTTGCCCGGCTCGTTTATTCAGCTATTGAATTGATCGCATTTAGGGCTAAGGAAAAAAACCTGAAGATCAGCTTTTCCAACTCAAAAGAGATACCTGTGCATTTGATCGGAGACCCATCACGACTCAGTCAGATCTTATTGAACCTTTTGAGCAATAGTATAAAGTTTACTGAATCAGGAGGAATTACCATCAGTACTAACATCGTTAAACAAACCAACACAAAAATTACCTGTAGTTTTAGTATTGAAGATACCGGCATAGGTATTCCGGAAGAACAACTCAACTCCATCTTTGAGCCTTTTACGCAAGCCAATCCGGATACTACCCGTAAATATGGAGGCACTGGGCTTGGACTTACAATCGTAAAACAATTGGTACAATTGCAACACGGACAAATACAAGTGCAAAGTGAAATCGGTAAGGGAAGCGTTTTCTCATTTACATTAACATTTAAAAAGGCTCCTTTACATAAACAACAAGTACTTACTTTCTCAACCGATACTATAGAAACACTTCCTTCCAATAAACAGCTTTCCATTTTACTTGCAGAAGATATATTGCTGAATCAACTATTGGTAAAAAAGATTATGGAAAAGTGGTCGTACCGATTGGATATAAGTAAAAACGGGAAAGAAGCTCTTGAAAAATTTAACTCCGGGAATTACGATATTATTTTGATGGATATTCAAATGCCGGAAATGGATGGGTATACTGCTACTCAATACATCAGACAACATCCTGATCCTAAAAAAAATTCGGTACCTATTATTGCATTAACAGCGCATGCATCCAAACTGGAGGCGGAGCGTTGTATCACTTCGGGAATGAATGGGTTCATTGCAAAACCATTTGAATCAAAAGATCTTTTGGAGATGATCCTTAAACATACGAACCAATCTGCCGGACAGGAAGGTGCTGCAAACAATCATAAATAAAAAGAACCCTGCTTGCACTATCAGGATTCTTTTCACGAGCTTTAGTTTTACTTTTGCAGTTGTTGTTGTTTTTTCTCTTCTTCTATTTCTGCTTCTCTCTTTTTCTTTTGCACTTCAAATTCAGCTTCCTTTTTCGAATTTTCTATTCGTTCTTTTCGATTTCCAATGCGGATATTTTTTTCTGCTATTCCACTAAAGTAATCGCGTGTTGTAACAATTATTGCCGCACCGGTTAAATCACCATACTGAGCAGGGATACCTCCTGTTATAACCGTTAAACTTTGTATGGCCATTCCTGTAACATCAGAATCTGCAAAGGGTAGCAATTCACCATCAACATAAGTTTTAGAAGCACCTACACGCGATCCTCTTGAATATATCTGTCCTGATTCGGTTACAAAAATATCAGAAGAAATATTAGCGATCATTCCTTTCACATCACCTTTAGTTACAGCCATCTTACTTATCTGATCATAATCTATCTTATGCATAGTGATGTAGGATTTATCAACCATTGATTTATTCCAGATTTTAGGAACAATAACAACTTCTGTAAGCGTATTAATTTCCAATTCTGCATCCAGGTAAGAACTTTCTTCAGCAACTACTTTCACCTTCTCATAATGACTGGTATTATAACCGGTATAAGAGATCGAAACCTCATATGTTCCAGGCTGCAAAGGTTTTATTGTATATTTACCCTCAATGTCTGCAACAGTTTGCTTAACAACTATTCCTGCCTGAAGCACTGTTACCTGCGCCCCTATAGCCGGATTTTGCACTTCATCTGTTATTAATCCTCTTATATCCCCCTGGCTGCTTTGTGAGAAAGCAAATACACTACACATAAAGAGTGATAAGATCGCTGCGATTTTTTTGATATTCGTTTTCATGTTTTTATTTTTTTAGTGATTATATTTTCTTCTGAATCGATTCGTTATACATAAGACGAATACAGAAACAGATTCCACAAAAAAACGCATAAAAAAAGCCCTGATGAGATTATCATCAGGGCTCCTAAAGCTTTTAAAGTCGGTTTTATTTTTTCGCCGTAGCGTTCATTTTATCTTTTGGAATAATGTACACACGAGTAAAATCTCTGTATTCCATTGCATTGATAGGGAAATTACGAACGTTCTTTTGAACCAAACGATCATTCTCATCATAAAATAAAGGTAATAAAGCTCCTTCATCTAATAAGATCTGATCACACTCCTTAAACAACAACGCTCTTTTTGCATCATCCGGTTCTTTCATAGCCGCTTCAAATTTTAAATCAAATGCAGGGCTTGAGAAACGGGAAGTATTAGTGAATGATTTTTCGTCCATTGTAGCAGGTACGCTTTTTCCATAAAATAAACCTAAGAAAGAAACAGGATCCGGGTAATCAGCAATCCATGCAGTACGGAAGAACTCTAATTTACCTGATTGATAAGCATCGATTTGCTCAGCAAAAGGTACAACATTTATATCGGCAGTAACCCCAATGTTCTCTTTCAGCATTTTTTGGATTACCTCAGCTACTTGTTGGTTACGTTCTCCACCACCGCTATTAATAGTTAATACAATTTTAGGGAAACCTTTTCCATCAGGATAACCTGCTTGTTTCATGTATTCCTTTGCCTTATCTACATCATAAGAGTATCCTTTTAAAGCTTCGAAATCCATTCCGCCTTTTTTAAACGCATCTACCGGAGGGATAACGCCGTAGGTTCCTGCTTGTCCCTGACCTTGCAAAGTAAAGTCAACTATTTTATTTCTGTCGATTGCATAATTAAATGCCAAACGAACTTCTTTTTTATTAAAAGCCGGGTGTGGTGTTAACATACCGTAGTAGTTAGTTGCCAAAGCTGCTGTTGTTTGAATTTCAAAATCAGTTTTACGAGCATTTGCATTTTGGTAATCACCCATTATCTCTTTATACATTTCAATTGGAATACGGAATACCATATCTAGATTTCCACGTTGAAACTCCAACATCTCTGATTTTTTCTCTTTTACAAAAGTGTATTTGATAGCATCCAAATAAGGCAATTTGTTACCAAATTCATCAATTGCCCAATAATCGGGGTTTTTTTCCAGGATAACAACGTCACCTTCTTTAACTGTTTTGATCATGAACGGACCTGTACCAACACACTGTGTACGCATATCAACACCATATTTATCAAAAGCCTCTTTAGGGTATACGTAGCAACCCGGTGTGGTAAGGATATTTAAGAACCCTGCATTAGGATTGATTAACTCAATTGTTAAAGTTGAATCATCTAAAGCCTTAATTCCTGTAACACCGCCTTCTGCAAGCTTCCCTGCTTTAGACCCATTAAAATATTCAGTTGCGCCTTTTACACGATCTTTGAAAGTAATTTCAAAAAACGAGTTGGTTGCAGTAGACTCACATAATTTATCTAAACAATATTTAAAGTCGCTTGCTTTTACATCACGCCCTTTACCGCCTCCAAAACAAGCATTATCATGAAATTTTACTCCCTGACGTAAGTGAAAAGTCCACACGTTTTTAGCTTCGTTGGTTTCCCATCTGTATGCAATACCGGGTATAATTGTAAGATCAGCAGGGTTTAATTTCACTAAACCTTCATAAACCTGATTAGCAACCCTATGCGACACAACATCAATGATCGCCAAAGGATATAGGTTTTTAAAGTCTTCCAGCTCATTCATACGAAAAACGCCACCGTAATAAACGCCGCCTTTGGCTTCAGTGGATACACCTTCTGTTTTACCCCCTGAACAAGACGCTAAAATGCCTGCTGCCAATGCAAATACTATCAGTTTCTTCATAAAATGGAAATATTCAATTAATTGTTTCTTTTTGTAAGGTGCAAATATATTTAAAATAAAGAGAAATACTAATTTTTTTAGACAGAGAACATGAACAAAATTTGCCTATACACATTTATCTAATTACCTAAAAATCAATATCTAAAGAAACCGGGCAATGATCGGAATGCATAGCTTCGGGCAAAATGACCGATCGTCTCAATTTATCGACCATGTTTTCCGTAACTATATTATAATCAATACGCCAACCCAAATTTTTGCCCCTTGACCCGGCCCTGTAACTCCACCAACTATACTGATGCGGCTCATGATTAAAGTGACGGAAGGTATCTACATATCCGGATTCCACAAATTTATCAAACCATTCGCGCTCTTCGGGCAAAAATCCTGAAGTGTTGGCATTTGACTTCGGATTATGGATATCAATTGCCTTGTGACAAATATTATAATCGCCGCTTAAAATGAGTTTTGGACGTTCTTTTTTTAATTCATTTACATATTCATGGAAATCAGAAAGCCATTTCATTTTAAATGCCTGACGATCTTCTCCACTACTCCCACTTGGATGGTAGATGCTCGCCACAGAGACATCCCCGAAATCTGCTCTGATAAATCTCCCTTCATCGTCATAAGCCTTGATACCACAGCCATACACTACCTTATCGGGTTTTTCCTTAGAGAAAATAGCAACTCCACTATATCCCTTTTTTTGTGCAGGATACCAGTAATGATGATAGCCTAATTCTTCAAACTCAAACACTCCTACTTGTTCGGGACTTGCCTTGATTTCCTGAACACATAATATGTCAGGTTTAGCAGCACGCATCCAGTCAATTAATCCCTTGCCCATGGCAGCGCGAATTCCGTTTACATTATATGTTATGATACGAGGCATACTTTTCGATTTTTACGAAAGTAGTTTTTAATTTGAAATACTTTGACGCGGATTGCACGGGTTACGGGGATTTTATTCCATTTTTTCAACAACATCCTTTCTTTTACCGCAGATTCACGCAGATTTAGCCTAGCTGAGAAAGTTCGCGTGATTGATTTGTAATAATCCAGTTAAAATGCCTCGAACAAATCTGTGTAATCTGCGCAAATCTGCGGCTAAGTCAGCTTGGTTCAAACAATTTTGTACTTTTAGATACGTTATAAACAGATTGTGTTGAAGTGGATAAAAATACTTGTTGTACTTGTTTTGCTTTGCAATTTTGTGAAGGCACAAACAGGTTCCCAGCGCTTGCAGTATTTTAAATTAAAAACCGATACCCTTTTTTTAGATTCATTAAGTTTAGTTCCCGGGTCTCTTTTTATTTCGTTAAACGGAAAGGCACTGGATAGTACATCCTATAAACTTGATCCAAAAAAGAAATTTCTCATCTTCAATAAAAAGAAATTGAATGCGGCTTCTTCAACAGATAGTATTCGCGTTTCTTATAAAGTGTTTCCGGTAAATTTTGAGAAGAATTATTTCAAAAAAGATATTGCATTATTAAACCGTGATCAAAGCTTAGCACAAAATCCCTTCACTATTCATTACAATGCGCAAACAGTTAATTCACCCATTTTTCAAAATGATGGCTTAACAAAAAATGGAAGTGTATCGCGCGGAATAAGCTTTGGGAACAATCAGGATGTAGTAGTGAATTCGAACATGAACCTACAGGTATCGGGTAAGTTGAGTAAAGAGCTCAATTTGGTACTTGCTGCTACTGATAATAACATTCCTATTCAGCCGGATGGGAACACACAGCAATTGCAGGAATTTGATAAAGTATTTATTCAGGTAAATAATGAAGATTCTAAAATTACGATGGGAGATTTTCAGTTGAGCCGACCACAAAGTTATTTCCTGAATTTTTATAAACGTACGCAGGGTTTATTGTTTGAAAATACTTTTCTGATAGATTCATTAGATAAAAATAAACCCAAACTCTCAACACGCTTATCGGGTGCGATCTCTCGTGGGAAATTTGCAAGAAATGTAATTGTTGGGGTAGAAAATAATCAGGGACCTTATCGTTTAAAAGGAGCAGACAACGAATTGTTCATCATCGTTCTTTCGGGAACAGAAAAAGTATATATCGATGGAAAGCTGATCCAACGTGGGCAGGAGAACGAATATATTATTGATTACAATACATCTGAAATAACTTTTACTGCCAAACAAATTATTACAAAGGATAAACGGATCACTGTTGAGTTTCAATACTCGGAAAGAAATTACAATCGTTCGCTTTATTATGTTGGTGAAGAATACACGAATAACAAACTGAAAATGGGATTCCATTTTTTTAGTGAACAGGATAATAAAAACAAGCCTTTTCAGCAGGAATTAAGTTTGGAAGAAAAATTATTATTAAGAAGCATTGGTGACACCCTAAATTTAGCCGTTACAGATGGAGCTCAAACAGCAGACTTTAACACCACAGAAGTTTTTTACAGAAAACAAGATACTCTAACAGGCAGCGGAACATTTTCTATTTACAATTACTCAATCGCTCCAGATACTGCTTACCGAGTTCGTTTCAGTTACGTGGGTGAAGGCAATGGAGATTACAAACAAATTCAAAGTTTAGCGAATGGGAAAGTGTATCAGTGGTACGAACCTGTTGGCGGAATACGACAAGGAAATTACGAACCTGTTATTGTTTTAGTAACACCGAAGAAAAAACAAATGGCAATTGTGAATGGTGAATACTTATTGAACGCCCATTCGACAGGCTCAGGGCAGGGAAAAATAAGCTGGGAAGGAGCTTATACAAAAAATGACATTAATACTTTTTCTCCATTTAATGCAAAAGATGATGAAGGTTTTGGAGGAAAATTTAATTTCAGCAATCAATTTAAAGTAGGAGAACGTGATTCGCTTAGTGAAACTAAAACAAAAATTCTCACCGGGTTATCCTACGAATATTTGCACAAAAATTTTTCGCAGATAGAACGTTTTCGTTCCGTTGAATTTACCCGCGACTGGAACCGGAATTCGGACTCCGTAAAAAACATGCAGCACATTGGCGGTGCACAACTGGGATTTATGCATTCTAACAAAGCACGAACTTTATACACCTTTAATGGTTTTGTAGAAGAAGGAAACTACAGCGGTATGCGACACATATTGGAAAACAATTACAATTTAGGAAAATTAAAAATTCAGTTCAACCCCACTTTCTTAAGTTCCAATAATTCTCAAAATAAAAACCTTACACAGTTTTACAGACACAAATCGAGGGTAACACAACAGATCAGAAATTTTCTACTTGCATATACCGATGAACTTGAAAACAACACCTTTAATTACGAAAACAAAGACTCCATACTTGCACGCAGTTACGGATTTTGGGAACGGGAAGGAAGTATTGAAAGTGCCGACTCTACAGGTAATTCCTACAAAGTATTTTACCGTGAACGTACTGATAAAAAAGCTACACGAAATATTCTTAAACCAGTTGCTTATGCACAAAACTATGGAGCAAGCGCAAACATCAACAGCATAAAAAATCATCCGATAAGAACTACTATCACTTACCGCCAGTTAAAAATTTTAGATTCTACTTTAATAAGTAATACTCCTGATAATACCTTGCTGAGTCGTTTAGAATATTCTCCACGTATTATGAAAGGTTTTATTCAGAGCAGTTTGTTTTATGAAATTGGTTATGGTTTAGAACAAAAGAAAGAATATTCATACGTGCAGGTAGCAGCGGGGCAGGGACAATATTACTGGAACGATTATAATAACAACGGCATTAAAGAATTAAACGAATTTGAAATTGCGCAGTACAGCGATCAGGCCATTTTTATCAAGATCTTTACTCCCACCAATAACTACGTAAAAGCAGCGCACAACCAATTCAGCGGCAGCTTTTACTTACGTCCTTCTGTTTTTGTAAAACCTGAATCCAAGAAACTACTAAAAGCCATAGGAAGGTTTTCTACTCAAACAGTTTACCGAACCGACAACAAATCACTGGAGAATGAAAACTCAATGATCTATAATCCTTTTGATACAAGAATCAACGACAGTTTATTAATTACCACCAATTCACTTTTCAGACAAGCACTCTTTTTTAATCAGAATTCTTCGGTGGGTGGTTTTGATTATAATTATCAACAAAACAAAAGCAAACAGTTATTGGTAAACGGTTTGGAAAGCAGAGAAAACGAAATGCATGAATTGCGTACACGTTTTAATTTCACCAAATCATGGGGATTTTTTACTACGGCAAATTATGGTAACAAAAGAACCTACTCTGTTTACCTCTCCACACGTAACTACTTAATTAATTATTATGAAGTAGAACCCAAACTGGTATTTCAGCCCAACACTTCCTTCCGAATAGCTACCGGCTACAAACGCAGCGAAAAACAAAATGCAAAAGAATACGGAAATCAAAAAGCAACTATTGATGATATCCTTTTAGAAATTAAATACAACAAACTCAGCAAAGGAAGTTTTACTATGCGTGCCGATTATTTAGTAATAGCCTACAACGATTCTCAAAACTCTCCCATCTCTTTTGAAATGCTCAATTCCCTAAAACCCGGACAAAACATTACCTGGACCATGCAGTACCAGCAAAACCTGAACCAGTACCTGCAAATAAGTTTTAATTATGACGGAAGAAAAACTCCTAATTCGAAGATCATACATATTGGCGGCGCTCAGGTGCGGGCGTTTTTTTAGTTGGCAACTATAATTGGGGATTTTTGGTTTTGAGTGAATTTGAAATTCGCTCGGGTGAAAACTCCAGTATATTAAAATTTCCAACTTAGGCTAAATAAAAATCCTTGATTCGCGCAGAGTTACTTGTTAATCAACACGTTGCGCCCCGGCTCACTAAAACATGTTATTTTCCTTATATTTGTGTAAAACAAAATACTATGCCTAAAACGGTGAATGTTAGTCGTATTAAGGAAGTGCAAAAACAAACTGAATTAGCAAATCAATTATCAAACTCCCAATTAAAAGCAGTTGACTTCTTTTGTGGTGCTGGAGGTGTAACTTGTGGCTTTAATAATATTGGAATTAAGGTTTTAGGTGGGATCGATATTTCCAATAAATTCAAAAAGACTTACGAGGAGAATAATCAAGCAGTTTTCATAAATGAAGATGTTTCAAATATGGAGGTAGAAAAGCTTGGGAAATTATTACCTATTTCAACAAATCAGGATGATTTGATTTTTGTTGGATGTAGCCCGTGCCAATATTACTCAAATTTAAAATCAGACAAAACAAAATCTAAAGCGGGGCGTTTGCTTTTAGACGACTTTAAAGACTTCGTGCTCCATTATAAACCAGGGTTTGTTTTTATCGAAAATGTTCCAGGACTGGAAACTAAGTCTGGTAGCCCCCTACACAGGTTTAAAAAAGAACTTAGCAAAGAAGGCTATGCGTTTGATCAAAACGTGTTGAATTCAAAATATTTCGGAGTTCCGCAAAGCAGAAGAAGGTTTGTGTTAATTGCTACACGTTTATTAGATAAAATTGACCTTCCGAAACAAACACGAAAAAAATCACAGGTTGTTACGGTAGAAAAGGCAATCGGAAACTATAAAGTTTTTCCGAAAGTAAGTATGGGTCACAAAGATCAATCCGATTTTCAACACTCAGTTGCGAGACTTTCCGATTTAAATCTTGAAAGAATAAAAGCAACGCCAAAGAATGGCGGAACAAGAAGAGCGTGGGCCAATAATAATAGACTTCAATTAGAATGCTATAAAGATCATGAGGGTCATTACGATGTTTACGGCAGATTGTTTTGGAATAAACCTGCACCAACAATAACTACTAGATTTATATACACTAGTACTGGCAGATATTCTCACCCAGAACAAAACCGCGCTTTATCATTAAGAGAAGGTGCAACACTTCAATCTTTTCCGCTAGACTACAAATTTCATTCTTCGAATCAAGGGGCAATTGCTACAATGATTGGCAACGCTGTCCCTCCCAAATTGGCTGAAGCTATAGGACTATCACTAAACTTACACTGGAATAAATGGCAAAATTTAAAGCAAGAGCAAGGGCTTTAGACCTCCTCGGAAGGCAACAAATAGCCGGAATTCCAACTGCAATCAATGAGTTATTTAAAAACGCTCATGATGCATACGCCGATAATGTTGAAATTGATTATTTCAGAAAGCAAAAACTCTTAGTTTTAAGAGATAATGGACTTGGAATGACTAAAAAGGATTTTGAATCCAGATGGTTAACTCTTGGCACTGAAAGCAAATTTACAAATAGGAAAACTCCTCCTCCACCTAAAGACCCATCTAAACCAGAAAGACCCATGATGGGTGAAAAGGGTATTGGCAGGCTTGCAATAGCAAGCATTGGTAGTCAGGTTCTAATTCTTACCAAGGCTAAGAGAGAAAAAGAGAAGCATAAAATTGTGGCTGCTTTCATAAATTGGAATGTGTTTGAATTACCTGGCCTAGATTTAGATGACATAATTATTCCTATAAGGGAATTTGACGAGTTACCGACATCCTCTGACATAGAGGGAATGAAAAAAGAACTCAGCGATTCAATATCATTATTGCTAACTAAAGATGATATCACAAAAGAAGAAGCTGCTTATCTAATAAAAAACATAAATGAATTTTCTATTTCACCCAAAGAAATTAATAATAAGCTAGTCGGAAATTTTGCATTTGAAAATAATGGAGGTACTCACTTTTACATTTCCCCAACAGAAGAAATTTTAAATAACAATATAGATTCAGAAAAAGATTCCTCCGACGCTACTAAAATAGAAAAAATGTTAGTTGGTTTTACTAACACAATGACTCCTGACCATCCTAAACCACTAGTTGAAATTGCGTTTCGCGATTATCGTAATGATGATGGCACCTACTATAATATTCTTGATAAAGATAATTTTTTTGGTCCCGAAGACTTTGACCTAGCTGACCATCATTTTCAAGGTAAATTCGATGAATATGGTCAATTTGCCGGAATAATTAAAATCTATCGAGAGAAAACATTTGATCATAAAATAAATTGGTCTGGAAATAATTATAAAGAAACTGACTGTGGATCCTTCGAAATTAATATAGCATATATTCAAGGTGCATTGAGGCAATCAATTATTGACGCTGAAAACTGGAATCGAATCAAAGCTAAAGGAGACAAATTTGGTGGTCTATATATTTACCGTGATAATATCAGAATTTTACCTTATGGCGACTCTAATTATGATTTTCTGGATGTCGAAAAAAATCGTTCCAAAAGCGCTGCATTCTATTTTTTCTCTTACAGGAGAATGTTTGGAGTTATTGACATTTCAAAAAACAACAATTTTAAGTTAAAAGAAAAAGCGGGAAGGGAAGGCTTTATTGAGAATAAAGCATATAGACAATTACAAGAAATATTAAAGAATTTTTTCGTTCAGTTAGCTGGTGATTTTTTTAGAGATGGCAATAGCACTAGTCCAAAAGCAGAATTTTGGACCCAAAAACGAGCTGAACGAGAGTCATACTATAAAGCTTTAGAAAGAAGAGATCAACAATCAAAAGTTAGGAAAGAAAAATTTCAAGCTTCTTTAACTAGTTTTTTCAATGATTTAAGTTTAAAGAAACATGAGACGGAGATAAAAGAAATCTTAGAGGAAATTGATAAAAAATTTGGTTCCGTTGCGCATATTCAAGATCCCGATAAGGCAAGTCAAGCTTTGATTGACAACGAATTTGACGCTCGAAGACAAATCGAAGCTTATAGGCAAAAAATTAAGATTTCACAGCCAAAAGGTTTTACTATTTCTAAAGATACCCGTTCAGATTACGAAGCCTATTTAACAGAAATGCAAAAATTAGAGTCGCAACTTTTCCAAAATGCAATTTTAGCAATTGACGCTCGAATAGATGAATATACTTCCAAATTAAAAATTGAGATAAGCAAAAGAAAACGCCTTGAACAAGCGGTAGACTTCATTTCCGTTGAGGCAAAAAAAGTAGCTTCGAGTAAAGAAAAGGAAGCGAAAGAGGCCGTAACAGAAATAACTTCAAAAGTCAAAGACTTAACCAATGAACTTATGGTTGATCTGGATAATCAAATCAGGGATGTCAAAGATCGCTTCAAAAATCTGACTTTAGATTCCGCAAATGATTTTGATTTGGTTACTGAAAGACAGTCAATGGAAACTGATATAACTCGTGGAAAAGATAGAGTTACTCAAGTATTAGAACGTGTCATTTCCCAACTTCAATCAATCTATTGGGATAAAGATTCCAATAACGAATTCATAACCAACGATCAAATTAACGATGCAATTTCGGAGGAGTTAGAAGAATTAAGAGAGAGGGTGCACGCAGATGTTGAATTGAGTCAATTAGGTTTAGCAGTAGGTGTTATTCATCATGAATTTAATAGCACAATCAAATCAATTAGAGGCAGCATAAAAGATTTAAGAGCGTGGGCAGACGTCAATGAAAATTTAGATAGTGTATACAAGAACATTAAAATAAATTTTGAACATTTAGATGGATATTTAAACCTATTCACCCCACTTAATAGAAGGCTAAATAGGAAAAGAGAGAGTATCAACTCCTTGGAAATTAAAACTTTTCTAATTGATTTGTTTAGAACCAGATTAGAACGCCACAATATCAAATTTAAACATACCAAGGGATTCATTGACGAGAAGCTTTTCGGTTTTAGATCAACATTCTATCCTGTATTTGTTAATATTATTGACAATGCTATTCATTGGTTAAACCAAACCTCAGAAGATCACGAAAAGATTATCCGACTTCACGCAGATCAAACTGGCTTCTATATTTCTAATAATGGCCTTGAAATTAAGAGTCAGGACAAAAACAAAATATTTGAGCTTGGATTTACGCGAAAAGCAAATGGCCGTGGAATGGGCCTTCACATTAGTAAGGAGGTATTAAATGCCGAGGAATATAATCTATTTTTAGATGCTCCTAGGCCGGAAAGTACAGTGACTTTCAAAATTGAAAAGATTAAATCCTCGGGTGATGAATAATTCTTTTTTTGACACTTCTAAGTCGGTCGCAAATGACTTTTTACAGAGCATCGTATTTATTGATGACCGGGCCTATCCAGATCCAGACCAAAAGGAGCGACTTCATGAAAACAACTATCATGAATTTGATGCATTAAAAATTACTCAAGCATTTGCAAAAAGTCAAAAAATATGCGCTGTTTATAAACCCAGAACAATAGAAGACATTAATGATTTAACAGTTTTAGTTAAAAAAGCTGACATTACAGTAATTGACTGGCAAATCAATATAACTTCGGAAACATCAATAGAAAATAAGGAGGAAGATGCTGAAGAAGATGATCCTAGAGGCTCACATACACGAAAAATAATTCGAGGGATTTTGTCCGACCCTCTCACTGGTAAGGGAAGTTTAAAATTAATTTTAGTCTATACGGGCGACACAGATCTTTATAATATAACAAAAGAAATATTTGACGATTTAACCACCCAAAACATTGAAGGTCTTCAAATTGGCGACTGCAAGGTCTTTACTCCAAACGTGAAAATACTGATAGTCGCAAAAGCATCGACAGATGACGAAAACGGAAACAAATTCAAACATAATAGTGAATTAAAATCAAAAATTATAAAATATGAGAATTTACCCGAGTTCATTTTGACTGAGTTTTCAGAAATGACAAGTGGTTTATTGTCTAACTTTGTACTCCAGGCGTTAACTGTTTTAAGAAACAACACATTCCGTTTAGTAAAACTATACAATAAAGATCTTGATCCTTCTTTTGTTCATCATCGTCTGCTACTGCCCAATCAGGAAGATTCAAAAGAACAGTTAATTGAAATTCTTTCTAGTTCTGTACAAGCACTCCTTAATTACAATCAAGTTGGAAATAGTGTCTCAATACAAAACATTAAATCATGGATTGATAAAAACACTTTTAAAGAGAGTTTACCTCTTTTTAAAAACAACAACATTATTCTTGATAACGAATTCCTTAAATCTTGGAGTATTGACGGGATAGATAAGGCTATAACTGATTATTGGGGAACAAAGAATTTCGGTGAAATGAGTAAAAGTGTGATCCCCAACTTTCAGACTATTTTTCACAAAAAAGGATCTTCCCTCTTAATGGACGGAAAAGAGAGCAATAAGCAGGACAGTGAATTTTCTATTTTAACTCATCATAAAAGCAATCTAAAACAGCCATCAAACATTCCAAAACTTTCCTTAGGAACAATTGTAAAACAAGATAGCAAAGGCGATAGCGGATATTTTTTATGCATTCAAGCAAAATGTGATAGTACAAGAGTGCTTTCCGAAAGAAAATTCCTCTTTTTACCTCTTAAAATTTCCGAAGAAGATAAAAAATTTCATTTAGTTATTGAAGAGAACAAGGTGTTTAAAAGACTGCAAGTCGTAAAAGATGCGTTTGAAATAAGAACTATCAAATTTAAACCGGAAGCCGGAAGTGAAAATATTATTGCAAGTACTCGAGATAATAGTTTCTTTTTTATATCCACACACAATGAAAAACTCGATTGGATTTGCGATTTAAAGGATGCACATGCACAAAGAATTGCTAACACTTACGCCTATCAATTATCCAGAATAGGATTAGATGAATCCGAATGGTTAAGACGTTGGGCAGGAAACTAAAAGCCTTATGAATACAGAATTACCAGAGCTAGTTGCTACTATCAAAAAAATAAAGCTAGGGAAGCAATTTCAAAAATATATTGATTTCATTCGATTTCCCTACTACAGAAATCTCGAAATTGACACCAAAATTAATTTCGATTTTCCTTTAACGGTATTCATAGGGCAAAATGGTTGCGGAAAGAGTTCATGTTTACATGCATTATATGGCGCTCCCAAAAGCCGTACGCCATTTGATTTTTGGTTCGATACTAATGTTGATCCAATAGCATATTACAATGATGAGAAAAAAAGACATTCTTTTTGGTATTCATTTAAAGGTGAAAAAAATGTAATACGGGAAGTTATAAAAGCCAGAATAAAAAGGGGAGATGATCCTAATTATTGGGAAACAAGCAGGCCTTTAACTTGGGCTGGAATGAAAATGCGAAATGATGGTAAACGAGATAAGCCAATAGCTAAAAATGTTGTTTATATAGATTTTCGAGCCGAATTGAGCGCTTTTGATAAATTCTTCTATTTTGGTAATGTTAAGGGCATTTCTTCAAAAAACAAACAGGAATTTATCCGAAGGAAGTCGGTCCAATTAAACAATGTTTTGTCTGGCAAAGTAAAGCAGTATGATACTTCGACAAATGTTGTAAATAAAAAACTTAGAAAAATAACTACTAAAGAACTTGGTGCTATTTCCTTTATCATAGGTAAAAACTATACATCTGGAAACTTTCTTGAACACTCGTTTTTTAGAAACGATGGGTACTCCGTTGTTTTTAATACATCTCACGCGAAATATTCAGAAGCTTTTGCCGGCAGTGGAGAGGTGGCAGTGGTACGATTGGTTATGCGCGTTATGGATGCCCCTGATTATTCTTTAATTCTACTGGATGAACCGGAAGTTTCTTTACATCCGGGTGCTCAAAACAGGTTGAAATTATTTCTATTAGATCAAATTAAACAAAAAAAACATCAAGTTGTTCTGACTAGTCATTCCCCATCTATTGTAAAAGGCTTACCAAAAGAAGCCATTAAAGTTTTTTATCAAAATCCTAATAACGGAAGATTTATTGTAAAAGAAAATTTGACTCCCGAAGAAGCCTTTTATCATATTGAATATCCCATTAATGAGAGAAAAAATATTATTGTAGAGGATATTCTGGCACAAGAAATTATTGCTGGTGTATTAGATAAAATGGGAAAAGAGACAAAGAATTTATTTACTATTAAATTCAATCCAGGAGGTGAGTCTGTTGTAAAAAAGGAGTTTATTACAGTTTTCTGTCGAGAGTCCAATTCGAAAGATTTTGTTTTTTTTGATGGAGATCAGAAAGTGATTTTCCCACATTATGATTGGAGAAGCTTCCCTACTTCCTCACTGAATCTGAAGACTCTTACCGAAAAAATCAAAGAACAAACCAAAGGAGAAACAATAGAGTTCTCGGTTGATGGAGGTGCTCAAGGTGGTAATGAAAAGCAAAAGATAGATTTATTAAAAAAATACTTAGATTATTACTCTAGTAATGTTTTTTATATACCAAGCCTACTTCCCGAAGATCTCATTTGGGATCCTATTTATGCACATAATCAAATAAAATTAACCATTCATGATTCTGAAGTATCTTCCAAATACATAAGTGATTTGGGAATAAATGAGCCGATAAAAAAGAAATTTGTCTTCATTTCGGAAATATTGTTTGGCAGCAGTGAAGCTGATAAAGTTTTAAGTACACAAAGGCTATTTATCAGAAATTGGTTAAATTCTGAAAATGCAGATTATCTATACATAAAGTCTTTAATCGAGTCTATTATTTCTAACGCTTAATATTTGTAGGTTCCAGTAGCCTTGTTAAACGCAAACTACATTACTCCCAATCTTAATTTTGAAATCATTCTCCATTTGTATCCTTCGTTCAACTCGCATTTTCCCGAAACGGTAATTGCCTTTTATATGGAAGAGGCGGACACCAAGCAATACACCGCTGCTTATTCCTCAGTACAAGCTTTTCCCATCATCGCAATTTAATCCTATCTTTGTATTCTCTTTTTAAATAACCGTTTTGGTTAATGTGCTAGAAAAAATCCATTTCGGAGGAAAGATCCCGCCGATCTCGTATCAAAAAATATTATTTGGATGGCATAAAAAGTTCAGCACTCGCCTTTTATTCGGGAGTAACTCTCCGCTTATCTTCTTTCTTCGATGAGCATTTTACTGAAACGGGAATTGATGTGGAAGCGTGTATCGTATCTGTCCTTATAATAAAAGCTATGGTAGTTTAACGCTGCCCTTGTAACGAATCAGATCCACTTTGATCCCAATCAACGTACATTATATTGATATTCAAATAATTACCATTAATTTCGGAATCATAAAATAGATTATTAACTTTACGGTATTAAACAACAAACCCAATCCTTTATTTTTCGTTTAAGTACTTAAGGTAATTCATCATAAATTGTTTTCGTGGCTAATAAGGCAATACATACTATCAGTTTAAAGAATTTTGAATTTGCTAATGGCGAAATTCCTTTCTCTGTATTGTCAAAAATTACTGAACAATTACGGAAAGTTTCAGAAGGCGCTTTAAGGTTATACATTGAAGGACGTAGCAGTAACAAGAGAGGAAGAGATCCTGAATGGGTTGAGAAATCTTTAGATTTTACGCTATCTGGCATAAAAAAAGGCTCAACAATTTTAGAAGTTAAAGCTCCATATCTTACAGAAACACTAGGCAATTACCAACAACCTCTTTATGATGAATTGGGATTAGATAGTTTAACAAATCAAACAGCCATAGGCTTGGCCATTGCAGCATACGAAAAAGCAACAGAAAACCCCGATAGTATAGATACATTAGATAAAAACCTACTTAAAATTATGTTAGGTTTTAATAAGTTTTTTGGACACGACACTAAAGCTTCTATTAATATTAACGGAACTTTAAAACAGAAAATTAAAATTGCTCCAAATACTCTTCAAAAAATTAAAATCTTAGAAGAAAAAACTCCTGCCGACCAAAAAATTAAAATCACCGGAAAGCTGGAAATGATGAAACACTCAAGTAATTTATTAGAGTTAGTTAACGAAAACGGAAAATTTAAAGCGCACCTAAGTCACGATTATTCTTTTGAAAAAGCTTTACCTTTTTTCGGCAAAGAAATAACATGCGCAGGGCTGGCACATTTTAATCCGAAAGGTCAAATATCTTCTATAGAAATCAATAATATTACTGCCGCTGATAAATCAGCCTCTTACTTTACAAATACAAGCTTTGCCATTCAGGAAAAATTAGACTTAACTGAATTAGCTGTAAAACAAAGCTACAAAGGAACAACTTCCGCAAAAATCAATATGCTTATAAAGGAAATTGATGTTGATGATGATTTAGAAACATTATTACAAACTCTTACAGCATAGTTGACACGCCAATGAATATTGTTTTTGATACTAATGTTATTCTATACTATTTAACAAAGCACACAATTGTAGAAAAAATAGAGGAACAACTCAAGCCATTTGATAATAAAAACTTTTCTATAATTTCTGTTGTTACAGAAGCTGAATTGTTATCATTAGCTATGCAAAGAGATTGGGGCATTAAAAAAACAGAAAACCTAAATAAGTTTTTAGAACAATTTTTAAAAGTTCCAATTCAGTCAAATGATTTAATCGAGATGTACGCATCTATAGACAACTACAGTCAGGGCAAAAGTAAAACGCATAAATATCCAAAAGGTTTTACTGCAAAAAACATGGGAAAGAATGATCTTTGGATTGCAGCAACCGCAGTTGTAACAAACTCTACAATTCTAACAAACGACAATGATTTTGAGCATTTAAATGGCGTTTTTACTTCGGTGTTTTCACTCAAAAATTTAAAATAGTCTGCACTATTTATTACAGGTAAATTAATCCTATCTTTGCCTCCTCTTTTTAAATAACCGTTTTGGTTAATGTGTTAGAAAAGATTCATTTCGGGGCTAAGATTCCGCCGATCTCGGATCAAAAAAAATATTATTTGGATGGCATAAAAGGTTCTGCACTCGCCTTTTATTCGGGAAGCTTATTTTCAAAAATTTCGAAAAGCCAGTTATTTATTTGTAACGACAGGGAGCAAGCCATTTATTTATACAATGATCTTCAGAACATTGTAGAGGAAAATAAGGTTTTCTTTTTCCTTGCTTCCTACAAACGGCCTTATGAAGAAGAGCGCACTGCGAATGCTAATATACAGGAACGTTCGGAGGTATTGAACCACGTTTCCAAAACACATTCGCCCTTTATAGTGGTTACTTTTCCGGAAGCATTATTTGAAAAAGTAATTACCAAACAAACCCTTCAAAAAAATACATTTGAAGTAAAAGTGGGAGAAAAACTTTCCATCGAATTCATCTCCGAGTTTTTACAATCCTTTAATTTCGAACTACAGGATTTTGTTTACGAACCGGGGCAGTTTGCTATTCGTGGTGGGATTATTGACGTATTTTCCTTTGCAAGTGATTTTCCTTTTCGTATAGAATTGTTTGGCGATGAAGTAGAATCTATAAGAACATTTGATTCTACAAGTCAGCTCTCCGAAAAAAAATACGACCGCATCCAAATTGTTCCCAATGTAAATGCATCGGCATTGCTTGAGAACAAGCAAAATTTTGTGCAGTATCTTGGTGAAGACACCATTGTGTTCATTGAAGATTCTTCCTTATTGGAAAGTAAGCTGGATACACTCTATTCAAAAGCAGAAGACACTTATCTTTCTTTGCGCGACACTGTTCAAAAAGAGCCGGAAGACCTTTACTGTACAGGTAAAGACTTAGTCGCTGATCTGGAAAACAATATCTGGTTTGAGTTTGGAACGCGGGTAACACACAAGGACCTCATCATCACTTTTGCTCAAAGCCAACAACCGATCTTTAATAAGAACTTCGACATGTTGCTTGCCAACCTGATCGAGAACAAACAAAAAGGTTTTACCAATTACCTTTTTACCGACACACAAAAACAGGCGGAACGTTTACAGCAGATCTTTGAAGATATTCAGAAAGAAAAATCACTTCCTGAAAAATTAATTGAACCTATCTATTTAGGAATTCACGAAGGTTTTATTGATTTTGAACAAAAAATTGCAGCTTATACCGATCACCAGATCTTTGAACGTTATCATAAGTTCAGAGTAAAAAGCACAGGGCATAAAAAAGCCGAAGCGCTTACCATTAAAGAACTCTACGGCTTAAGTCCGGGAGATTTTGTGGTACATATTGATCACGGTATTGGACGTTATGCCGGTTTAGAAAAAATAGATGTGAACGGAAAACCACAGGAAGCCGTTAAACTTATTTACAAAGACAACGATATTTTATATGTGAGTATTCACTCCCTGCACCGTGTGGCAAAATACACCGGTAAGGAAGGACAGGCTCCGCGTATTGATAAAATCGGTTCTACTGTTTGGCAAACGCTTAAACAAAAAACCAAACGCAGGGTTAAAGAACTTGCTTTCGACTTAATTAAACTCTACGCAAAACGTAAAACGCTTAAGGGATTCCGTTTTAATAAAGACACTTATTTACAACACGAGCTGGAAGCATCTTTTATTTATGAAGATACTCCCGATCAATACAAAGCAACCAACGATGTAAAAAGGGACATGGAAAAACCAAACCCAATGGACAGATTGGTTTGCGGCGATGTTGGTTTCGGTAAAACAGAAGTTGCTATCAGGGCTGCATTCAAAGCGGTGAACGATAGTAAGCAGGTTGCCGTTTTGGTTCCCACCACTATTTTAGCATTACAACATTATAAAACATTCAGCGACCGTTTAAGTGATTTTCCTTGTAATGTTGAATACATCAATCGTTTTAAAACAGCGAAAGAACAAAAAGCAATTTTTGAAAAACTGGCAAAAGGTGAAATTGACATTCTGATAGGTACACATAAAATTGCAAGCAAGGATGTAAAGTTTAAAGACCTTGGTTTATTGATCATTGATGAAGAACAAAAATTTGGAGTAGCAGTAAAGGAAAAACTGAAAACCATAAAAGCAAATGTGGATTCACTAACACTTACTGCAACACCTATTCCACGTACTTTGCAATTTTCTTTATTGGGCGCACGTGATCTTTCTGTTATTTCTACTCCGCCGCCCAATCGTTATCCGGTACAAACCGAATTACATCCTTTTAATGAAGAATTAATTCGTGATGCAATCACCTTTGAAATAAAAAGAGGCGGGCAAATTTTCTTTATTCATAACAAAGTTCAGAACATCCAGGAAATGGCAGGTATTCTGCAGCGTTTGGTTCCTGATGCGCGAATTTGTGTTGGTCACGGACAAATGGATGGTGACAAGCTGGAAGATGTGATGATGAATTTTATTGAAGGTCGTTACGATATTTTAATTGCAACCACCATCATCGAATCGGGATTAGATATTCCGAATGCAAACACCATCATCATTAATGATGCACAAAATTTCGGATTAAGCGATTTACATCAAATGCGCGGACGTGTAGGAAGAAGTAATAAAAAATCATTCTGCTATCTACTGGTTCCTTCCCTCCTTATCTTAACCAACGATGCACGTAAACGTTTAAAAGCCATCACTGAATTTTCTGATCTGGGAAGTGGTTTCCAAATTTCCATGCGTGACCTTGATATACGTGGCGCAGGTGATCTATTGGGTGGAGAACAAAGCGGTTTCATTAACGATATGGGTTTTGAAACCTATATGAAAATATTAAGCGAAGCCATTGACGAATTAAAAGACGAAGACTGGTACAAGGAACAAGGCATTGAAGAAAGTGACAGCAAACAGCATTCACTTTCTACTTTCTCTAAAACATTTGTAAAAGAAACACAGATCGAAGCCGACTTTGAGTGGCTCATCCCTGATTCGTATGTAAGTAATATAACGGAGCGTTTAAATTTGTACCGTGAACTCGATAATATTTCCAAAGAAATAAACCTGATCCAATTTGAAGAGAATTTAAAAGACCGTTTTGGCCCATTGCCGAAACAGGTACATGAACTGGTTTCTGCAATGCGGATGCGTTGGCAGGCAATGCGAATTGGTTTCGAAAAACTCATTTTGAAGAATGGAAGAATGTTGGGGTATTTTTTGAGCAAACCGGATTCTGAATACTACAACTCACCTATGTTTAAAGCTGTATTAAGTTACGCCCAACAATATCCTAATTTATGCTCGTTGAAAGAACAAAATAATAAGTTCTATATTAGTATTCAAAATGTGAAGTCGGTTAAAGATGTGATTGGCATTTTTAATTATGTAGAAGAACTGGAAAGAAAGATAGCGACGAAAGGTTAAGGCGTGGCAAACGTAGCCGCAGATTCACGCAGATTGCGCAGATGTGAAATATTAAATATATTTAATGAATAAAAACATAAATCGCTTTATCTTCACTCTCCAACATAAATCTGTGTAATCTGCGTGAATCTGTGGCAAAAAAGAATGGCTAAATTTAAATTAAATACCAATACACTTTTCTACATTCTTGTAGTGTACATACTTTTTCAGTTTGTATGGTGGGAAGTATTATTAGCCAAACAAAACCGTGAGATCCACGCAGAGAAAGAAAAAATACTGGCTTTAGGGATCAGCGATAACGAACGACTGAAAAGCGAACTTGATCTTCTATACAAAAAGGAGAAGAAAAATATTTATATGATCATTGGTGAAGGGACCATTTTTTTGATCATCATAACTATTGGAACGATCCGTGTATTTAAAGCGCACCGCAGAGAAAAAGAAATTGCTGCTCAACAAAAAAACTTCCTGCTTTCTGTTTCTCATGAGTTAAAAACGCCTTTAGCCACAAGCCGTTTGAGTCTGCAAACCTTATTATCACGAGAGTTGACCAAAGAAATGCAGCAGCAGATCATCACGAATACTTTACAAGAAAATGAACGGCTTACCCAATTAATAGAAAACATTTTGATCTCCACCAGATTGGATGATGTAGAAGATTCAAGTAATTTATTGATCAATAAAGAGAATATAAATATATCTGCACTTATTTCAGAAACCATTTCCAAAGCATTTACAGTTGCCCAACAAAAGAGAATTCAATCTTCTATACAAGCTGATGTTTTTCTTACAACTGATAAAGCAGTATTTCCTTCTATCATCATTAATCTTGTTGAAAATGCATTAAAATACTCTCCGGCTGATTCAACAATACAGGTTAATTTATCCAAAGACAGTAAAATTGTGTTTAGTGTTGCAGATAGCGGGCTAGGAATTCCTGATTCGGAAAAAGAAAAAGTATTTAAAAAATTCTACCGTTCAGGAAACGAAGAAACCCGCAGCAGTAAAGGAACCGGGCTAGGTTTATTTATTGTAAAGAAAACCGTTGAAATGCATGGCGGAGAGATTACATTAAAAAACAATACTCCGAGTGGAAGTGTATTTGAAGTTAGGTTATAACAAAAAGCTCCCGCAGATTAGCGCAGACGTCAATACTGATTCGATAAAAAAAATCTGCGGCAATCTGCGAAATCTGCGGGCAACATTCCTAGTATTTCGCTCCGCCAACACCAATCTTTTCAATCGGATGCCATGTGGTTTTAATTTCCTGCAGATCCTGAATCAGGTATGGGCTTTGAGATTCTTCTTTGCTCCAGTCTTTATCCCAGAAAAATGTACGCTTCACATTTAATGAGGAATTTTCAGCAATTAGCTTTTGTTCTTCTTTGCTTGCTCTGCAATATACTATAGCATTTACATCCATGTGAGATGAGAAATGACTGTGCAATTCTTTACTGTTGCCTGTAAGAATATTTACTACTCCACCCGGAAGATCACTGGTTGCAAGCACTTCAGCAAAAGTAACCGCGCATAATGGTTTGTGCTCGCTTGCCAAAACCACACAAGTGTTTCCACCGGAGATGATAGGGGCAATAATAGAAACCAATCCAAGTAAAGAAGTCGTTTCATCTGCTACAACCGCTACAACGCCCATTGGTTCAGGAACCGAAAAATTAAAATGCGGGGTTGAAACCGGATTTACCGAACTGAACAACTGCATATATTTATCGCACCAACCTGCATAATAAACCAAGCGATCTATCGATTGATTCACTTCTTCTTCAGCTGCTTTAGGCTTAGTTCCCTGAAGTACTAATTCCTTTACAAACTGCTCACGTCTTCCTTCCAGCATTTCTGCAATCCGGTAAACGATCTGGCTGCGATTGAACGGAGCACGCTCTGCCCATCCACCAAAAGCTCCACGAGCAGCTACTACTGCATTTCTGAAATCTTTACGGCTACTGAGGCAAATATTTGCGATTGTTTCGTTCTTAGCGTTCATAAGAGGATAATATCTGCCGCTTTCGGTACGGGGAAATTGCCCACCAATAAACAGCTTATAAGTTTTGAGTACGTCTATTCTTTCCATAATATAAAAGTAAAAATACGCATTTTTGGGAAACTTGAACAGTCTTGCGTGGAATTTTAATAAGCCCTCGCCTTTGGCGAATCCGGCAGGGTGAATCTGCCGCTGATTACGCTGATATTGCAATATTAAAAACAATATAAACTACGAATTCAGTATTGCTTGAAATTTCATCAATAATAAAGATCCCTTCATCATAAATGCTCTAAATCACAAGGATTCACAACCCTATTATCTGCGAAATCTGTGTAATCTGCGGCTGGTATTCCATAGCGTAACAATTTTTAAGTCTCTCTTGCTGAAATCAATTTTATTTTTACTATAATTGTTACCTGCAAATGCCCCTATTTATGAAGAAAATACTTGCACTATTATTGTTTTTTTCTGTGTTTGTTTTTCAAGTACAGGCCCAAAAAGATGCCACTCCTTCGGAATTTAATCAGGAAGAATTTAATCGTTTGTTGTTACAGGAACTGAATCTTTTTCGTGCTCAAAAAGGTATCGACTCGGTAGATCTTATGCCGCAATTATTTACTGCTGCCGATTTAAGTGCCACTGATATGGCCGAAGTTGAAAAAGCCGATATAAACAATGCATCTAAACTAACCCCGAAATATTTAAAAAAGGCAGGTTGCACCAACAAAGGTGAAGAAATTGTTATATCCATTCCCCTTGGTCAGGGGAAAAATTTTAATGATTCTAAAAAGCTTGTGAAATTGGCGGCTTTAAAATGGCCTACCGGAAAAAAAGAAAAACTGGTGCTTCTAAATCCTGCCAATGTTTATGCAGGTATAAGCGGAAGGGTTGATGAAAAAAACAAAAAAGTATATGTTTCTATTATCCTTGGAAACTTTCAAAGCTTTAATAGCGGCGCAAAAAAGAAAAGTGAATTAGCTGTTCCTTTCAATACTAAATCAAAAAAACTAAAAGAACCGGATGTAAAAAAATGTAAGAATTGTGACAAATTTAAAGACATGGAAACTTTACGTAATAACCTGTACGTGGAGAACGGAAAAATTTATCTGAGATACGACAACATTAAAAATCTTAAAAGGCTATTGAAGAAAACAACCGATGGCTTAGCTGTTGATATTGTTCAAAAAGATCAGTACAGTAAAGCGGAATACAACATCATGGACAATACACTTCGTAACAAAGGTGTGATGCAAAAGGTTGTTTACAAGGATAAATTGTTTGCTAAAAATTTAATTGTACCGGATAAAAAAGATAAAAAACCTAAGAAGATCAATAAATTATTGGTTGAAATGGGGAAATTCCCTGCGGGGATTAAAGGTTCGTATGAGTTGAATTTATTGGTGATCCAGGATAATTTTGTTTGCAAAACATTATTACGTGCTTATACCGAACAAGGTGACCAGGAGTCAAACACTCCTTTGGAATTATTGCCAACTACGGAAAGTATTGCTGCCAGAAACCCTCCGTTTGAGCCGCGTTCAGAAAGTACGATCCTGAATTTCATTATTCCTTTTGAGAAAAATAAATATGATTTTAAACCCGAAGACATCAAGCCGTTTATTGATGCTATGCAGGAACCGGATTTTATTATCGACGGATTATTTATTTACGCTTACTCTTCTATTGAAGGTGATTCGGTTGGCAATGCTAAACTTCAACGCAAACGTGCCGAGGGCGTTACAAAAGTATTACAAGGAATGCAGTCAAGTAAAATTACTCCTGCTATCATCACCAACGATTCATGGAATTTATTTCAACTGGAAATGGAAGATGGCAAGTACGATTACCTCACCAAGATGAGTAAAAAAGAGGCTATCAAAACAATTAACAGTAAAAGTGGATTGGTTCAGGAGTTAGAACCCTTTCTTTCCAAACAACGTTTTGCCCAGATTGTAATGGATGTTACTTATGATATCAGTGGAAATAAAGAACAGAAATTTTCTGTAGTTCAGTTTAACCGTGCTGTTAAAGCGGGCAACAATCGTCAGGCTTATAAGATCATGGATTTTATAAACAAAAAAACCGCTAATCATAAATACACCAAAGATGCCTGGGATGAATTGGTAATTCCACAAGAAGCTAAATTCTCAGGAATTTTAATGAATAAGGTCTATTATGATTATATTGATCATGGACGAGTTGTTGATGAAGATAATTACAAAGAAATTCAAAAACTGGAAAAACTAGATCCTTCCAACAACATTATCAAATTTAACTCTCTCTTATGTAAAGTACAATTAGACAGTACTATTGGTGATAAAGTTGCGCAAAAAGATATGCAAGACAGAATTGATGCAATGTACAAATCGGAGATCCCGCACAACATCATCAATGCCTTAAATGTGGAATGGCAATTTAAATTAATGGATGCGCTTGATACAGTTGAAGGATCGGAAGCTCAGATAGAAGCCATCATTGGAAAAATAAAAAGCTTCTATAATTTTAAGGATGGCAGTTGGCAAAACGCACTGAAATTGTCATATGCATTCTGCAGGGCTAAAGACTACAAATTTGCCACTACTATTTTAGAACCGTACATCTTCCCTGAGAAAGAAAAAATGCCGCCTAAGCCTAGCCAGATTCCTATTGGTGCTGATTATGAAAAAGTATTGTTTGCATACATATCAATGTCATCCCATGTTCCCGAAAAATTCTTTGCGCGTTCGTTTAGTGATGCGCTAATGAAGGCAAGAGACATTAATAAAGAACGTTACTGTAAATTGTTTGGCGATCCGTTCATGAGTTTTCAGGTATTGGATAACCCTAAGATTAAAGTCGACTTTTTTGAAGCAGGTTGTCCTAAGTAAATGGAACACGGATGACACTGATGCAACGGATAAACACAGATTAGAATGGAAATTTCTTTTTAACTTAATTACTTTAATTATGAAAAACCTATTTACTTTACTTTTTGTTCTTGTTTCTTTTTGTTCTACGCTTCATGGGCAAGTTGACTACCCCACTCAGCCCAAAGCAGGGTATTATGAGAAATTAAAAGCAATGGTAATGCCGGTGGTTCCCACTGAGGCTGCCATGATAAGTGCAAAAGCAGATAAAGTTCCTGCCGGTTTTAAAGACACTTTATTGAAATACGACTGGTACGAAATAGCCAGTTATTACTTTTTTGATAAAGCATACAGCACCTATTTTCCAAGCGACCTCACTGCTAAAGAAACGAGCCAGGCCAATTTGCAATTCAATTTTGCGCGTTATACTGCAAAAGGAACTAAATATGAAATGTCTTTTAATCGTTTCAAAAATGGTTCATTCAAAGTAACCACCACTACCTTTGATGAGAACACAGCGCAAAAACTTATTGAAGTGAAATTAATCCCTACGAAAGGAATCGCGAAAAGCATGATGGTAACAGAATTTTATGGCGAAAAAGAAAGTCAGCAAATTCTTTCCTACAAAAACGGGATTATGATCATGAACATTAAACAAAGTCCAACTGCCAGTACAAAACGTTTTCACATTGCTTATTTAGCGGTTCCAAAAGAGTTCTAAAAAACAGCTACTTATCAAGCCATTGTTTAAATTCGTTTACCCGCTCTCTGCTCACAACTGCCGCTTCATCTTCCAGTAAATTTGCACTGATCTTAAGCCGGCTATTAAAGTAAGAACTTACCTTTTGAATGGCATTAATACTAATAAGCACTTTTCTGTTGATTCTGAAAAATGTTTCCGTGCCAACTAATTCCTCCAGCTGATCTAAAGTATAATCTACTGCAAATCTCTTTCCGGTGTTGTTTACCAATAGCACCAAGCCATCCTCAGAAACAAAATGCTCCACATCCTCTGTTTTCACCGACACAATTGTGTCACCTATTTTCACCATGAAACGTGCCTTGTGTTGTTTTGTAATATTTTGGTATGATGCGGTTATGTTTTCAATCAGCTTTGTATATTCATCTTTATTCAATCGTTTGAATTTTTCGACTGCAGTACGTAACTCTTCTATTCCAATTGGCTTTAATAAGTAATCTACACTATTCACTTTAAATGCCTTTATTGCATATTCATTATAAGCGGTTGTAAAAATCACGGGAGTCTCAATTGAGATTTTAGAAAAGATTTCAAAACTCAAACCATCGGCCAAATGAATATCCACAAACAAAAGATCAGCCTTTTCACCCTTCTGAATTCCTGCAACAGCTCCCTTCACCGAATCATAGTTAGCTATTACCTTCATAGCAGGGTCAATTCTCTTCAAGAGGTTTTCTAAATGTTCAGCCGACAGCTTTTCGTCTTCAATAATTATTACATTCATTTTGAAACGAGTAATGGAATTCTAACTACAAATTGTTTTTCTGTTTGCATCACTTCTACCTGCCGGCTTGTGAAATAGCTGTAGCGCTTTTTTATATTCTGCAATCCTGTCCTGGAACTTTCTTCTTCCACTTTTCTTAACTGCAGATCATTACTCACCTGCAAAATATCCTGATCAACCATAATAGCTATTTTCAAAGGAAAAGCAGAAGAAACCTCGTTATGTTTAATTGCGTTTTCAATCAGCATCTGTAATGCCATTGGCGGCAACATTAATTGCAACTTATCTTCCGGCACCTGAAAATCAAAAGCAATGTTCGTGTCAAAACGAATCTGAAGCAAATAGGTGTATGATTTTATAAATGTAAGTTCGTTTTCCAAAGTAACCAGTTCATTATTTCTGTTGTCTAATAAATACCTGTATACTTTTGAAAGTTGATTAATAAAATCAACCGATTTATCCTGATCCTTGTATACCAATGATGACAATACGCTCAGGTTGTTGAACAAAAAATGTGGATTAACCTGGTCTTTCAGGTTTTGCAATTGTGCCTGCAGGCTCTCCGCCTTGTATTTCTCTACTTCTAATAATGACCTTTTCCAATTACCGAAAAATTGCGTTCCAATTTCCATAGACAAAATAATAAACGTAATCAACATTCCCACAGAAACTGAGACAATCATCAGCGTATCTTTACCTGCCTTTGGAATTTCACACATATATCGATCAAACAAAAGCATGGAACCATATATTGTGAGGGTACTAAAAACAATACTAACAGGTGCATGAATCAAAATCCGCCTTAAGGGTTTTTGAATCCAGGGGAATCTTTTGTTCATCAGGAAATCTATGCGCAGGTTCCCTTCCCACACCAAAATGGTAATAACAACCGAAGTCAGGAAATGAAAGAACAATTGCTTGTTTGTTACGGTAATAGGCTTGATCAGTTCCAGGAAAAGGCCAACGACAATTCCCACAATAATCATATAAATAAACCTACCCTTCCTTTTTCGCATGTTATAAATGTAAAGAATATTCTAAGATCAAAACTGCACTTTGTAAACAAAATTTGGAAACAACCCTATTTGGTATGCTGTGTTAATTGTATTTGTTAAGGGGTTGTAGCGTTGTGCAAATACATTTTTATTATTGGTCACATTTTGAACATCAAAGAAAACAGATTGAGACACTTTGCTTTTCTTACTATTCATGGTAAAACCTGTTTTTACATCCAATCTGAAAAAATCAGGGTTACGCAAAGTAAAAGCATAATCATCTCCCTTTAAGATTTGTTGTTTTACTGCCTGGGAAGCAACCAAATCAACCGGTGTGTAATACCTTCCTCCGGCTTGCGTCATCTTCACATCAATAGTAAATGAATTTCTTTTTTCCTTACCCACTTTAAATTCCTTCCCAACCAATACGTTATAAACAAACTTTCCGTTGAAGGCAGTATTACGTTCTATCTTATCGCTTCCTTTGTATTTAGACTCATAAATTGTTCCTGTTATCAAACCATAATATCCCTTGCTGAAGAATTTCTCAATGGTTAACTCAGCGCCATAGTTAGTTCCTGTTCCTGAATTTTTTAAATAACCCTGCTCATTCGGATTAAAACTTGCACCTGCATTCAGCATAGAAAAACTACCGGGAGTAATACTCACCGGAACATTATATAACATTTGATAATACACTTCTGTTTTCACTCTCCAGTCTTTTACCGGCAACACATCGTATCCTAAAACAAAATGATGGCTCTTGGTAAAATCAAGGTCTTTGTTGGATTGACTATAAGTTCCATCAGCTTGCAATGTGCGGTAAAAATATACATCGGTCGGTTGCATCTGGCTGTGCATTCCATAACCAACACTTACTGTATTCTTATTATTTACCTGGTATTTTAAACCTGCACGGGGCTCAACAGAAACAGAATTGTTTAATGTAAGGTATTGCGCATGAACACCCGTATTTAAAGTAAGCTTATCATTAAAACTATATTTAGCATGAGCATAACCTTGTACCAGGGTTGTGAAATCATTAAAATCCCATATCTGTTGCCAAACAGGCGTAAACTCACGATTACGGTAAAACAAATTCAGGTTCATCACCTCACCTATTGCGCCTACCTTTACAAATAATTTTGAGCTGATTTTTGAATTGAAAGACGTATTCACAGAATAATGAATACGTGTTGTTTTATTTTCCAATATGCGCGTTGTTTTTGCATCAGCTGTTGCAATAGAATCTTCGTTGTAATTAGAAGCTGCATACGTGGAACCAATCACGGTATTGAAATATGACTTCTCTCCAACTTTAATAAAATGCTTCAATCCAATTAAAGCCAGGTCGCTTGTGAAATAGGCATCTCTTGTAGGATCAGCAAACAAATCGGTACTATCTATTTTATCGTGTACAAAATCGATTTTACTTTTTCCACCTAACCCAAACAATGTAAAGCGTCCAAACTTAGTATTAGCACCTGTTATTTTAAATGAAAGATCCTGATAAAAAGGAGTTGCCGTAGTGCCAATTGGAATACCAATAGCCTGTGCTACACCGGTAAATGAGTAACGATAAGCTATCAGATAGGAGGAGCCTTTTTCTTTATTGATGGGCCCTTCTGTCATCGCTTCCAATCCTGTTAATGCTCCAACCTGAATAGTATGCTCACGCTTATCTGAATTACCTTTTCTGAATCCAAGATCAAATACCCCTGCATTTGCATTTCCATATTCTGAAGGAAAGGCAGAGGTAAAAAAATCAGAATTCTTTAAGAGATTAGTATTGATAGCGCTTACCGGACCTCCTGTTGTTCCTACTGTAGAAAAGTGATTAGGGTTCGGGATATTTAAGCCTTCTATTCTCCACAAAACACCTGTAGGAGAATTTCCTCTAATCACAATATCATTCCGCGAATCATCCGGTGAACTCACACCCGCAAAGTTAGCTGCCAATCGGGAAGGATCAGAACGCCCTCCTGCATACCGGTTCACTTCTTCCATAGAAAAAGAGCGACCGCTCACCGTGCTTAATTCGTTAGTTGTTTCATTTTTTTTAGTGCCGGCAACTATTACTTCGTTTAAGGAAGTAACGTTCTCTTCCAGGCCAACATCCAGAGATACTTCCTTTCCGGAAGTAACAACCACGTTTGGGATTAACGTTTCTTTATAACCCAAATAAGTAATTTTAATATCATACCGGCCCGGATTTACTTCCGTTAATTTAAAATACCCATTTATATCAGTAACAGTTGCCTTTTGAGGGTTGCTTGAAAGGATAATAATGCTTACACCAGGCAAAGGAGTTTGAGATTGTTTATCTATTACCGTTCCTTTAACAGTTTGAGTATTTGACTGTGCGAATAAACCCGTGTAGAAAAAGCTAAGTAAAGTGGTAATTAAAATTAGAGTATTTTTTTTCATCTGTTTGAATTTTATGATACAATAGTACTTCACTTGTATATGGTACTAAAGCATAAAACCGATGAATTGTAGAATTTTAGTCTTGAGTTGTAAAATTACCAGGGTTTTGCATTTACAAATACTCAACCACATCCGTTAATAAATCATTGTCCGTAAAAATACAGTGTATGGATGCAGTGTCCTTTATGTATTATGGGCTTTTGACAAGTAATTTTTATCGAAAAGTGAAAACGCCGTCTGATAAAGCAGGGTCTCAATTACCGTTTTCGTGCTTTCTTCTATTGAGTTCCAGAATTTCATTTACTAATTTAGGACAATCTCCTATGATTCTTACAGCGAAAAAAAGATCCTCTTTGTCACAGTCGAATACTTTACACCAACGTTCGATTTCTTCGTCGTTCGTTACATCAACAGATCCCTCCTCCCAATCATCATTCATTTTCACAGTAAAAGTGTTTATACAAAAATACTATATGGTAAACTTAAAACCATGAGCCATTTAACCCATTTAATTATATGGGTCATTTAACCCATTTTTATAGGTTTTTTAACCCTAAACAATTATCCATTTCGATAATCCTCCTGATTTTCAGATTAATTTTCAAAAGCCCAATATGCATAAAATAATTTGTACTTATGCTTTAGCACGTGTGTATACAACACGTCCCACCATATTACCAGACTCGTAATTTCCAAACGAAAGGTTAATTAAATTATGGGCTTTCCCCCGCTTTTTTTATATTTACACACTACCTGAGATTTGTGCTACTAAAAGAATACATTATTGAAATCCTTCCCGGACTATCCACTGCTTCAACTTTCCTGCCCTTTATTATAGCACTCATTTGTATCAATTGTTTGAAAACTGAAGTTAAATGGCTTTTTTTTCTTGTACTGGCCTCAATTCTTGCAGAGCTGATTGGTCTTATAATGCATCATTACACCAAGTCGGGAAATATTATTTACATTAATATATATCAGATCGTTGAAACAATTCTTATTACACTTTTTTTCCGTTCTACCACTCCTACTATTATTTTGCGTTATTTAATAACCCTACTATGCACAGGGATTTGCATTTGGTCGCTCTACTTCATTTTAGGCCCAAACAGGAACAGTTTAAATGACGTTGCATTCGGAATTGAATCCATCTACGTAATGATTTTTAGTCTCCTTGGCTTCTATTTTTTACTCAAAAAATTACAGAATAATAACATCTGGGACATTCCTGTTTTTTGGGTTAATTCAGCACTCCTTTTGTATTTTGGAGGAAACCTTTTTTTACATGGGTTTGGCAATTATCTATACGAACACTCTTTATATACCTTTTTTGAGCTTTGGAGTATAATACATTCTTCCCTCAACATTTTATTTTACATTTTAATAGCAGTAGCATTTTGGAAAACCAGGAAATATCAGGCGTAACGGAATTCGTTGCATTGGGATCTTTAGGAATGATCGTTTTGATTGTTTTTATATTTCTGTTTATCATCATGTATCAGAAAAAAATGAATACACACGCGCTTCAAATCAATGAAAAAGAAACAAATCACCAAAAAGAATTGTTAGGATCTACAATTATGGTAGAAGAGAAAGAAAGGGAACGTATTGCCAAAAACCTTCATGATGATATTGGAACCAATCTGAATGTATTAAAACTTCAACTCACCAAAATTTCCCGAAACCCTGCAGATAAAGAGCTGGTAGCCGAGTTATTACATGAGTCGAAGGCTATGCTCGAAAACACTATTCAACAAGTAAGAGGCATTAGTAAAGACCTCATGCCTCCCGTGTTAATGAATCTCGGTTTTGAAAAAGCCCTTTCCGAATTGTGCCGGAATATAAACAACAGTAATAGTATTTATGTTGATTTCACAACAATGAGTGAAGGCAGGACTCCTGACCAAAAAATAATATTACAACTTTACCGCATTGTGAATGAGGTAGTCAATAATATTATTAAGCATGCAAATGCCACCCATATCAGTATGAAACTAAGTGCCCAGGGGAACAGCTATACTGTTCTTGTAGCTCACAATGGCAACGGCATTAATGATCAGGATATTAAAAAATTAAGTGGTGAAGGAAAAGGAGTTGGACTAAAAAGCATTCTGAGCCGGGTTCAGGTTGTGAATGGAAGGATAGAATACTCAACCCATGAAAAAAATTCAGAAATAAAAATTGAAGTCCCTCTTAAAGAAAGTAAACAATAAATTAAGTTGAAGTATGAAGCGCCAGATTAAAATAGCTGTAGTTGATGATCAACACTTGTTTCGCAAAGGAATTGTTTCCTTGCTGAAAGAATTTAATGAATTACATGTAGTATTTGAAGCAGAGCATGGAAAAGACTTGTTGGATAAACTAAAAACAGAAATTCCGGATGTGGTACTAATGGACCTTGAAATGCCCGTACTGAATGGCATTGAAACCACCAAAGCTTTGAAAGAAAAATATCCACAAATAAAAATAATCATACTTACCATGCACAACGACGAAGAATTTGTTGCCGATCTGCTGATAAAAGGTGCCCATGGTTTTTTACTGAAAGATCAGGATATTGAAATAGTGGCAGATGCCATTCATGCCGTTATTGAAAAAGGTCATTATTTCAACGCAAGTATTTCCGAACAATTGGCAAAAGGTTTGGCAAAAAACATCCATACAATACCTTCCTTTAACAAACCTACATTTACCGATCGTGAACTGGAAGTAATGTCCCTGATGTGCAAACAGTTAACCAATAAAGAAATTGCCGACCGCTTGTTAACAAGTGTACGAACAATCGACAGGCACCGCGAAAATCTCTTGCTTAAAATGGGTGTAAAAAACCGGGCCGGGATTGTTCTTTATGCTATCCAAAATAATTTGGTATCAAAGGACTTTTTATAAAAAATCGGTGTTCTCCATTTCGGTTTTTATGCAATCACCTTTAGCGGATATAAAATTCAATGAACCAATTTCACACATTCCTCATGTATTGTTCTGATATAAATCAGCGGGTAAGATATACTTTCCGAAAATTATTCCCTACCTTTAAACCATGTTGCCAAAGGTTCTGAACAACTTTTTTGATGAAATGGGTTCGATTTCCCGCTTCGGTTTCCGTTTTTTCAAAGAAGGCTTTGTTCCCCGTTATGAGTTCCGTGAAATGATCCGCCAATGTTATTATGTTGGTTATCGTTCGCTGCCACTTGTTGGCCTTACCGCATTTATTATGGGCCTTGTTATTACCATTCAGTCACGCCCTACTCTGGTAGAATTTGGTGCTGAGGACTGGTTACCAAAAATGGTTTCTGTTTCACTTCTTCGTGAGATCACACCAGTTATTACAGCATTGATCTGCGCAGGAAAAATAGGTTCAGGTATGGGTGCAGAATTAGGCTCAATGAAAGTAACGGAACAGATAGATGCCATGGAAGTATCCGGCACCAATCCGTTTAAGTATTTAGTTGTTACCCGTGTGTTCGCTACAACTCTCATGATTCCTTTACTTGCCATATTAGGCGATGCAATTTCTTTATACGGCGCATACCTTGGGTGTAATATACGTGGTGTTGTAAGCTGGCAGTTATACTGGAATCAAGTGTTTGAAACAATTACTTATGGCGATTTGATCCCATCCGTTCTTAAAACTTTTTTCTTCGGTTACGCAATTGGAGTGATTGGTTGTTTTAAAGGATATTACTCAAGCAAAGGTACAGAAGGTGTTGGGCAATCAGCCAACTCTGCCGTTGTGCTCTCATCACTCTTAATTTTCATTATTGATCTGTTAGCAGTTCAGATTATTGATATTCTCAATTTAACCTAATGGAAACAAAAACTGACATATCAAAACAACCGGCAGTAGCCTCTACAGAAATAGTTATTTCTATAGCCGGGCTTCATAAGTCGTTTGGAAGTAATAAAGTTTTGCGTGATTTTTGTTTGGATGTAAAGCGTGGAGAAAGTGTGGCAGTCATTGGAAAATCAGGTTCGGGAAAATCCGTGTTAATTAAATGTATTATTGGTTTGATCGACCCTGACTCAGGAAGTATTAATGTTTTAGGAAATGAAGTTACAAAACTCGATCACATAAAACTTGATCGTTTGCGGGTAAAAGTTGCCTTCCTCTTTCAAAGCAATGCTCTTTACGATTCCATGACTGTTAGAGAGAATCTTGAATTTCCATTACGCAGGCATTGGGTAAATACCACAAAAGAAGAAGTAGATGTTTTGGTTGTGGAGGCTCTTACAAATGTGGGGCTTGCTCACACCATCGATATGATGCCTTCCGAACTTTCAGGCGGTATGCGTAAGCGGGTTGCACTTGCCCGCACATTAATAATGAAACCTGAGATTATATTATACGACGAACCAACTACTGGTCTGGACCCTATCACAGCAAGGGAAATCAGTAACCTGATGGTAGATATTCAAAAAAAATACAATACTTCTTCTATCATTATTTCGCATGACCTTAACTGTGTGAAGCTTACAGCAAACAAAATTGTAATGCTTATCGACGGAAAAAACTATGCGGAAGGTAAATATGAAGAGCTTAGTAAAAGTGAAGATGAAAAAGTAAAAAATTTCTATATTTAAACAATGATAAAAGACCTCTCCAGAAACGTTAAACTAGGCATTTTTGTTTTCGCAGGAACAATCTTCTTTATTGGAGTGCTATACATGATTGGAAGCAAACGCAATCTTTTTAGCTCCAACATTCTTATCTCCGCTAAATTTTATAATGCAGACGGTTTGATGAGTGGGAACAGTGTACGCTTTGCCGGAATTAATATTGGCACCGTAAAAAATGTTGAGATTATAAACGACACTACGGTTTTAGTACAAATGGTTATCGAGAATAAAGTTACCACACACATCAAAAAAAATTCGATAGCCAGCATTGGTACCGATGGATTGATGGGTAATAAATTGGTAAATATTGGATCGGTGAGTGCGGCTGCAGAAACAATTGAAGAAGGTGATGAGTTAAAAACCTTTAAAGCGATTAGTGCTGCGGAGATGATGCAAACTCTGAGCGCAACCAATGAAAACATAAAAATTATTACCGAAGATCTTAAGCAGATTTCATCCAAACTTAATAAAAACAATTCGCTTTGGAATTTCTTAGCGGATACAACACTTACCGAAAACCTGCGTCAAACTATTGTAAGTATAAAATTAACCGGAGATCGTACTGCATACGTAGCCGGTGATCTGAAACAATTGATGGCTGGTGTAAAAGAAGGAAAAGGAACTTTAGGCGCGTTATTGATGGATACTTCCTTATCAAAAAATCTTAGCCAATCCGTTGTAAATATTAAACTTGTATCAAACGACCTTGCCATTGTTTCCGGAGATCTGAGCAACATTACCAAAGGGATAAAAAATGGTGAAGGTGCTGTGGGTACACTTTTGATGGATACAACATTCGTACACAACATGAACAAGAGTATGGAAAACCTGAATACAGGCACCAAAGGTTTTTCTGAAAACATGGAAGCGTTAAAGCATAGTATCTTTTTGAGGAAGTACTTTAAAAAACAAGCGAAGGATAAAAAATAGAACTCCGCTTGTCTTGCTTAATGATTTGAAAACGTCTGTGGCAATAATCGACAGTGCAAAACCTTATACTTTAAAAAAGTGTTTTACCTTGGCAACAATCTGATTTTGCGTTAAAGCTTCAGATGCTTCAGTTGAAATGGTACGAATATTTGTTGAATGCTTCTCTTCCTGGATTTTTTTCTGCAAGTGAGTTTTCATTTCTGCTGGACCAAAAACATATAGTTCTTCTGTATCCTTCATTTGAGCAACTACTTCATCTAAATATTCTTTCGTTTGATTTTTTTTTCGTTCATCAAACACCTTTTCGTTGCTAATGTGGCGGTTACCGGAAAAATCACCTTTATCACCCTGATGTTCGTGATAAATGCGGTTTTCAATATTTGCTTCTATTTCGGTTATTGTTTCACCGCCCAATTCTAATTTTACGATGACAGCTTTTGCTCCATCAATCCATATTCCGGCTTGCTTTTTCATGAGTTCATTTTTTTGGTTAATAATTAAGGCAATTATGTTACAGGTAAGTGCTTTAGAAAAAACCTGCTTATACCAAAATTACTGAATTAAACCTATTGATACCAATGATCTCATCATCCGAATAGCTGATCTTTATCAGTCTAAACAAGGTCGGTTGACATTATTCCGGCAAATTTTATTTATCGCCTTTGCACTATTCTCTACAAGAATGTAATCATCCTATAATTAGTAACTATATTTACATTACTTATATGGAAACTCTTACTAATATTTTGAAGCTTACAGCCGGCACAGGTTTATTTTTGTTTGCCATGTACTTATTAGAGGAATCTCTGAAAAACCTTTCGGGTCGGAATTTTAAACTTTTCCTTCAACGAGCTACAAAAAACAGAATAGGTGCAGCGGCAGGTGGAGCAGTAGTAACCGGCATACTTCAAAGCAGTTCCATGGTTTCTATGATGGTTTTAGCTTTTGTTGGCGCAGGTGTATTTAACCTGAGAAATGCCCTTGCTATTATTTTGGGGGCAAATTTCGGAACAACTATTGATAGTTGGGTAGTGGCTACAATTGGATTTAAAGCAAATATTGATTTGGTTGCTTATCCTGCTATTTGTGTCGGGGGATTTCTGTTAATGCTATTTTCAAACCGAAAAGCATTAAAATATCTTTCATACTTCCTTCTTGGATTTGGATTACTGTTTATCGGCTTATCCTTTATGAAAACAGCTATGGAGTCAGAAGTGAAAAATTTCGACTTTTCAGAATATGCAAAAATGCCTTTAGCTATTTTTTTATTGATAGGGTTTATCCTCACTCTACTCGTTCAGTCAAGCTCCGTAACAATGGCACTTACACTAAGTGCTATACATGCCGGGGCAATTGAATTAGCACCCGCTGCTGCAATTATATTAGGATCAGAAACCGGCACAACAATAAAAATATTACTAAGCTCTGTTGGCGGAACCGCTGCAAAAAAACGTGTGGCACTTGGCAATTTATTTTTTAATGTCTTTCTAACCGTTGCAGCTTTTATTTTCTTACCATTCATTTTATCTTCTATCTCTTCCATATTTAGAATTTATGATCCCCTTATCAGTTTGGTTGCATTTTCGAGCATTGTAAACCTATTGAGTCTTCTTACTTTTCTTCCTATACTTGACCTTTTTACAAAATTTCTGGAGAGATTTTTCAAAGATACAGATGCATCAGCTGCTGCATTTATAGGAAACGCAAATAGCTCGGAACCGGAAACGGCCCTGGATCTGTTCCGAAGAGAAACGGAATACTTCATCCATAATTCTATGTTGTTTAATTTGATGCAATTTGATATTGACATCACATCATTTCAATCAAATCCGGATTTTAAAGATGTAAACGAAAGAAAAAAATTCTTCTCTAAAACCCCAGAAGAACAATACGACTTCCTGAAGCAATTGCAAGGTGAATTGCAGGCGTTTTATATAGAATTGAGGGTTAAACTTAGTGAAAACCAAAATCCACAACTTAACCAATTGATCTCATCTGTTCGAAGCGCAATGCATTCAGCCAAAAGTATAACTGATATTGGAAGTAATATTTCCAACTTAAGGCGTTCATCAAAAAATATTAAATTCGATTTTTTTATCCATCACAAAAAAGACACTGAAAAACTGTACCGTGAATTACATTCCTTCTTTTCCCAGGAAAAAAAAGCAGGATTTGAAGAACTTCAGCGCATCTATAATGAAATTCAGAAAAACTATAGTTCGGCACTTAACAATTTTTACAAAGAAGCTCAACAGGCTCCCATGGAGGACCTTGATATGACTATTATTATAAACTTCAACCGAGAATTATTCACATCCAATAAAGCTCTGCTCATAGCAGTAAAAGATTACCTGCTGGATGAAAAGCAGGCGAATGAGTTTAATGGGATCTCTGTTTATAAAACATAAAAGAATCCGTTCTAAATTTAATTCATGATCTGAAAAGTTGTTTGAACTTCATATCTTAATTTAATAGATCGTACCTCACCGTTTGCAGAACTTCCTCCACTACTTACAGAACTTGCCGAGTTACTAAGCATATTTGAATTACTGCCATAAGAAGGATAATATCCCCACCAATTACCATCATTGCTTTTCTCCTGTACCTCGGTGATATTAATTACGTCACCCGGCTTTTTCCCAATACTCTCCAACAAATAAGAAGCTTTTTCCTTAGCTGCTTTCAAAGCATCTATCTTCACTTGTTTACGGTATTCCAGTATTTTCTTATGCGACAAATCACCCAACCTCATGTATTGAAGTCCTTTTACATCCAAACCTTCAACAAACTTATTTATTACTGCGAAATCTGATACTTTAAACTTTAGTTGCTTACTTACGTTGGTGTTTTGGTTCTCGTACCAGTACCAATAACTGTAAACGCTCAATTCTGTTTTAATATCCTCTTTCTTAACTCCGAGCGATGTAAGTTTTTCACGAATCTGAGCCTCCATCTTCCCAATATGCGCCAATGATCTCTTTGGTGACGCACTTCCGGAATAGTCTTCATAAATTCCAATAATAAATTCAATATCATCCGGTTCAATAGTCATCTCACTACTTCCTGTAACTTGTATGGTTCGCTCCGATAATTCGGCTTTAGTACGTTCATCGGTTTTGCAGGTATGTGAAGAGAACACAACAAAAGTTAAAGTGAAAATTCCTATTGCAATAACAATCTTATTTTTCACCAAGGATTCTATTTCTGTATAAATGGTTTTCATTGCTTCATGATTTTAAATTAAACTTCTTATTTCTAAGCTATTTTTCTGTTTAGTTCGACCCTTTACCAGCTTTTTTGTATACAGAAGTTCCTTCAAATTCAACCATGTTACTGTAAACACTTATCAATTCATTCAGTTCATATACATTTTTGTATCCGTAGCCGTAAAGATTGATATAGGTTGGGATATTCAAAGCAAGCGTTAATGCTTTTTGCTCATTATTCGTGAATTTTGGAATATATGCCTTGCTCGCAAAATTGATCTCATCCTTATCAAAATTATTATTGCAATAGATCAATATTTTATAATCGGCAGAAGGAATTATTTTCGCCAGATTCGATTGAGTAAAATCAGCGAAATTCAAATGAATAGCCCCTTTTACATGCTTACTTGCGTACATGGCATCTGAGCGGGTGTCTAAAACAATTACTTTTTCCTCTTTTGCCATTTTTTGAAATGTTTGGAGATTAACTAAACGTGCCTTTCTGTGCTCTTTTACTTCGCTTACCAGTTTTTCATAAGCATCAAAGTCTACTTTAGCCGGAGCAAATGCCAGCTGGGTTTGTGAAAAACCTGAAACTGAAAAAATACACGTCAGGATGAATGAAAGTTTAGCAAAGTTGTTTTTTATAGTTTTCATAATTTATTGATTTATTTGGTTACTTTTTTTTGGCATCAATACTAATCGTAATCAGGTTATTTACAGGGTAAAACTACATCCATAAAAGCCCGATTAAAAGCTGCACTTAGTGAAAGCCCCTTTTCACATGGTGAAATGATATTATGTCTCCGTAAAGCAGTCAAAATAGCCGAAAACACTGAGCAATGGCCAGAAATAAAATTTTTTAATTGCAAATTCCTTACTAAGTTTACATCAGAATGAGGAAGTGGAATCATATAAAAGGAAGTATCGGGTTGATTGCCTTCTGTTTGTTTGCATTATTGCACCCAACTGCTTTTTCGCAAAGTCAATTGAATCAGCAGAATTCTATCAACCAACAAAATACCACTCCTCAAAAACAATCTTTCCAGTTTCAAAAAAACGGTATGCTTGATATGTACCTCGACTCGGCACGTTATCTTTCAAGCAGGTTACCCATGCGCGCTGTGGAATTTATTAATAAAGCCATCGAAGAAAGCATTAAAACAAATAACCGCGAAAAAGGAGCGTTGGCCTATTTGATATTGGGAGATATACAACAACACCTTAGTCAGCATGATCTTGCCATCGAAAATTATAAGAAAACGATCAAGGAATTATCAAACCCAAAAAAGCTCAGTTCGTTTGGCAACACAAATCAAACAACTTTATTTAATTCATATAAACACGCAGCAGTGTCCTACATCGAACTTTCAAAGCTTGATGAGGCATTATTATATATTACCAATAGCATAGACAAATCTACTTCAGGCATTCCTGCTAAAGACATTTCAGGTGCTAAACGCGTGTTAGCTACCATTTATACAAAACAGGGCAAACTGCAGGAAAGCAAGGAATTACTAATTGAAGTGCTGCTACAGGAACAGAGCAGTAAAAACACACAAGGAGAAATACAAACTCTATTAGCTCTTGGTAAAACATATCAGGCACAAAACGACGAAAACACTGCAATCGAATATTATACAAAAGCGCGTGAATTGTCGGAAAAAACAAAGCAAAGCAACTATACGCTTGAGGCGAATGAACAACTTGCGTCAGTTTACAGAAAACAAAAGAAACTGGATAAAGAAGTCGCAACAAGAAATTCGAATATTGCAATTAATAACAGCACTAATAATTTTCAGGCCAATACCTTTCAAAATATTGAAATCGGGAATGCTTACTTAAACGACAATCAAATTGATAAAGCAGTTAGTTTTTATGACATGGGATTTCAACAGGTAACCGGCACTTCAACTAGCATTTCAACCGGTGTTTCAGCTACAACATTTAACTGGACAAACCCACAACAAGCTCAACCACAATTATCGTTTTCTACAAGTGCCGACCTCGATGAAACCTCAAAGGCATACAGAACGCTTGCAAAAGAATATGTAAAACGAAAAGAATTTGATAAGGCTACAATTTATTTCGAAAAGTATGCGCGCATACAGGATTCCATAAAACAGATCAGGGCAAAAGAACTGGAAGAAGCAATCGCTATCAGCACTACTATCGGTAAAAACCAGCAGCGTGTTGACCTGTTGGAGAAAGAAAGAGAGTTGAATGCAAAATCGATTGACATTTTAAAACAAGACAAAGCACTAAAAGAAGACCAACTCGGTTTAAAAAACATCATCATCATTTCTTTGTGCATTGCAATTGCCTTAATGTTATTAGCAGTATTTTTTATTATCAGAAGTTCCCGTGAAAAAAGGAAAGTCCATCAACTTCTTGCTTTGAAATCATTGCGTGGGCAAATGAACCCGCATTTTATTTTCAACGCACTAAATTCAGTTAATCATTATGTTTCACAGAATGATGAAAGGCAGGCCAACCGCTATCTTTCCGATTTCTCCAGATTGATGCGCCTGGTGATGGATAGTTCGAAGTTCGATTTCATTTCTATTTCAGATGAATTGGAAATGCTTCGTTTGTATTTACAATTAGAGCATGCACGTTTCGAGGAGAAATTTGATTACGAGATTGAAGTGGGTGAACAAATAGAAAAAGGCGAATGGGAAATTCCACCCATGCTTATTCAACCTTATCTTGAAAATGCTGTTTGGCACGGATTAAGATACATTGAAGGGAAAGGGGCTTTGAAGATGAATTTGTCACTAAAGGATTCTGATTTGTTAGTTACTATTACCGATACAGGAATTGGAAGGACCAAATCACAGGAAATAAAAACACAGAACCAGAAAAAACAAACTTCCCTTGGAATGCAAAATATTGAAAGCAGAATTGACATTATGAATCAGGTTTTTCATACCAACATCAAGGTAGAAATCCGGGATGCTTTTCCCGGGCAGAAATATTGCGGCACACAAGTGAAATTATTGATCCCACAAAAAAAGAATGTACATGCTTAAAGCCATTATAGTTGATGACGAAAAGATCAGCAGGGAAATTCTGCGTGATTACATCCTGAAGTATTGCAAAGATGTTGAAATTGTTGCGCTAGCTGAATCTGCTGACCAGGGCGTAGAGATAATCAAAAAGCACAAACCTGATATTGTTTTTTTAGATGTAGAGATGCCTAAAGGAAATGGTTTTGACCTGCTTGAGCAATTAAACGAAATTACATTTGAAACAGTGTTTGTTACCGCGTATGATAACTACGCTATTCAGGCGTTGAACTACAGTGCGGCCTATTACATCTTAAAACCGGTAAGTATTGATGAATTGGTAGCTGCGGTTGAAAAAATAAAAAATCAACGATTAAAGAACCAACCTAGTTTGCATACCCGAATCTTATTGGAAAACATTCATGCTACAGGTGTTCAGCAGCAAAAAATTATGCTGCCTCTACAAGATGGATTTGAAGTGGTGAGTATGCACGATATTATCCATTGCGAAGCACACGATAATTTCACCGACTTCTATTTTGTTTCCAAGCAAAAGATGATGATCTGTCGCACACTTAAATTTTATGAAGAATTATTATCCGGATCCGGATTTTTAAGAGTTCACAAATCGCATTTGATTAACCTCAATCATGTAGTTAAATATACCAGAGGCAAAGGCGGGCAGGTAACGATGTCTAATAACGCTGTAATTGATGTTTCTCCAAATAAAAAAGATGAGTTTTTGGAAAGGTTTGAAAAGGGGAAATAGAATGTATAACAAAAATCACACAGCAATTTTAAACTTCTCATCGCAGTTCAGCACTTCTCCAAAATCCACCGTTAAATGTACATCCATTGCGTTAAACAGGTGCTGACTAAAATCAGCTAATCCGCTGACATTCTTCATTTCGCATTAATTCCAATAAAAATACATTTGACTTGTAGAAGAGTTCCTTCGGCTCAAAATATTATGGATAGATTACACATAATCCGGAAGTTTGGAAATACTCTTTTACTATGTTTATTAGACCACTAAAAACTAAATTAAATGAAATTACTATTAATGCTTTTAAGCTGTATTGGATTTATAGAAAATTCAATTGCTCAGGATAATCCCTTAAATGAACCAAAAAAAAGGGACGATTACTTTTATGTGGCGCCTGTTGACCTGTTTCTGAACACCATTCAACTGGGATATGAGAAAAGATTAAAAAACCACAATACCATTGCTCTTTTTGGCGGATTCAAAATGTCAAAAAAAGATGAGATCATAAATCGTCTTGGTGGAAGCGGTGAACTTCAATATAGAATAAATTTACTCTATAATAAAGAAGCATTAAGTTCGGTTGCAAGAAAATATTCCACCTTTGCATATTTTGCTCCATTTGTTCAATATAAATATGAGGACATAAAAGATAATATAGTAGGCGATGTTTTGAAAACTGAAAACACATTTGTGAACTCAGGGTTTGGCGGGCTTGGTTTTGGATGCAGATTAACTGCGCTTGAGAATCGTTTTTGTTTTAACCTTTATGCCGGGGGCGGACTAAGGTATTCGGATGTAAATGGGAACAAAAAATACGCCGATTTCTTGCAAGTGGGATACACCGGTATTGCTCCAAAAATTTCTTTTCAAATTGGAATCGCGTTTTAAAACTAAACTCAAAACAACATGAAAAAAATATTAGTTCCAACAGATTTTTCAAAAACCTCCGAAAATGCCTTGCTTTATGCAATAGAGTTGGCAAAAGCAGAAGATGCTAAACTTATTTTACTTCATGTAGATCCAACTGAAACCGCAAATCCTGATGTTCTTTATCCCGAAGCAATAGAAACAATAAAAAAAGAAGCAAAAAAAGAGCTTGATGATCTTACTTCAAAAATTACTCAAACCGGAAAAATCAAGTACGAATCTCTCATCAAAGAGGGCTTTATTTTTGAAACAATTCTCAATGTAATTAAAGAAAAAGAAGTTGATTTGGTTGTTATGGGAACCAAAGGAGAGGGAAGTCTTTCTAACATGATTTTTGGAAGCAATACTGCCAAAATAATAGAAAAAGCACGATGCCCCGTAATTGCGGTTCCGGAAGGCGTTGAGTTCAATCCTATAAAAAAGATCACCTATGCAACTGCATATCACCATAGCGATATTAATTGTTTAAAGAAAATAATTGAAATTGCTAAACCTTTCAATGCTCAAATAGATGTTTTACATATTTCTGACATCGAACAGTCGCCAGATAGTGAAAAGGAGATGATGAAAAAATTTATGAATGAGGTAAATGAAAAAGTTCAATACACCAACATGTCCTTTCAGTTATTAAGCGGAAAAAAAATAGAAAAAGCATTGGAAAAATACCTTGAAAAGGATTCAACGAGTATACTTGCCCTGTCAACTCATCAGCGGGATTTTTTTGATAAACTTTTCGGGAAAAGTATCACAAAGCACATGGCCTATCATACAAAAACCCCTTTAATAGCATTTCATCACACTAACGAATCTGCAATAAAATTGATTTAAGAAGAAATATCTTTTACTCAACTAGCCGCTCATTTGTGTAAGCGATGATGATTGGTTTTATTTCACAGGCAATTATAGTTAAATCCTTTTGATATTGTATAGTATTGACTAAATTAGTGGTGCACTAATTATGAATCGCTTAAATAAAAATGCCATTAAAGTTCTTGAGAGTCGCTATTTATTAAAAAATAACGAAGGGAAAATTATTGAAACTCCAGAGCAACTTTTTGAAAGAGTTGCCAAACACATAGCAAAAGCAGAATTAATTTATGGTGATATGCAATCTGCACTAAAGTGGGAGAAAATATTTTTTGACATGATGGCGCAATTATATTTTTTGCCTAACTCCCCCACTTTAATGAATGCCGGTTTGCCCTTAAATCAATTAAGTGCCTGCTTTGTATTACCGATTGAGGACAGTATAGAGGGAATTTTCACCAGCCTAAAAAACACAGCTTTAATCCAACAAAGTGGAGGAGGCACCGGCTTTAATTTTTCACGGTTACGTCAAAAGGGAGACTTTGTTCACTCTACTTCCGGTATTTCTTCCGGGCCAATTGCTTTCATGAAAATATTTGATGCTGCCACCAACAATATAAAACAAGGTGGAAAAAGGCGTGGAGCCAATATGGGAATTTTGAACATTGATCATCCAGATATTGAAGAATTTATTTCCATTAAGCTTGAAGAAGGAACATTAAGTAACTTTAATATTTCTGTAGGGATTTATGACAGCTTTATGAAAGCGGTAGAAGAAAACAAGCCCTGGCAGTTAAAACATCCAAACACCGGTAAAGTAATTAAAACAATTCCTGCTCAACAACTTTGGAATAAAATAACGCATTGCGCATGGCAAAGTGGTGATCCCGGGTTGATCTTTCTTGACACTATCAATGCCAGCAATCCAACTCCTTCTATTGGTGATATAATTTCTACAAACCCCTGCGGAGAAGTTCCACTGTTGGCTTTCGAAGCTTGCAACCTGGGATCCATAGATGTGGCCAAATTAATTGACCCGAAGAAAAGAGAATTTGATTGGGACCAATTTTCCAAAATTATTATCAATAGCATCCGGTTTCTCGACAATGTAATTGACATGAATAATTACCTCATTCCTGAAATTACTACCATTGTAAAAGGAAACAGAAAAATTGGGTTGGGGATAATGGGTTGGGCCGACCTGCTGATTAAAATGGAAATTCCTTATGCTTCCGAAAACGCATTACAATTTGCAGAAAAACTCATGCAATTTATGAAAGAGAAATGTGACCGGGCATCACAGGATCTGGCTAAAGAAAGAGGTGTATTTAAGAACTGGGGTGAAAGTATTTTCTCACCTCATCATACAATGAGAAATGCAACACGCAGTAGTATTGCACCAACCGGCACAATCTCTATTGTTGCAGGAACAAGTTCATCCATAGAACCAATTTTTGCATTAGCTATCCACAGAGAGAATGTTTTAAACAACGAGTCACTTTTTGAAATAAACGAGAATTTTATTACCTACTTAAAAGATCATAATTTATACTCCGAAGAAGTAATCAATGAAGTAAAAAAGAATGGCACAATAAGCCAAACTAAGCTGCCTCAAAACGTGAAAGAGCTATTTAAGACTTCTCTTGAGATCGAACCTTATTGGCACATCATGCACCAGGTTGCTTTTCAAAAATACACCGACAATGCAGTTTCAAAAACCATTAATCTTCCTGAAAGTGCAACGGAAAAAGAAGTAAACGATGCCTACCTTCTCGCATGGAAAGAAAAAGCGAAAGGCGTTACCGTATTTCGTTATGGTTCCAAAACAAATCAAGTATTAACCCGCGGCGTATCGGAAAACGAAAATCAAGGCAGTTGTAAAGTTTGCTTCACTTAAATTCAAGTACTTCATTCATGGATTGCCAGCAAAGGAATGCTTGTATGAAAAGCCATTTTTTTAATGTGCGGTTCTACAAAAAGGTTCTGGATTAATGATTTTTTTCTTGTTACCATAACCAACATATCAATTCCATATTCGGCAATAAAATCACTTATTCCCTCAGACACGTCTTCTTGTACGGTTTGATGTACCGAGTGTGGTAAGTCGGCAAATACATCTTCCCCCTCTATAACCTCTGCATCACTTGAAACAGGAATAGTTTTTACTTCATTTACAACATTCAGTATATACACATGAGAACCAAAAGCTTTTACCAGATCTTTTAATGGCCAAAATGTTGCTTTTCTTACTGCATGCCCATCGAGTGCAACTGCTATTTTTTTAGGAACATTAAACTTAACCCCCGAACCAATAGAAATAACCGGGCATTTACCGTCTCTTATCACCGCAGTAGTAATGCTGCCAATTAATTTTTCACTTAACCAACCACCTCCCTGCATTCCCATTATAATAAGATCGACCTTGTTTTCCTTGGTGAATTCCATTATTCTGTCAACTGCAAAACCGCATTCGCACGCACATTCGATATCCAGGTCTTTTTTAGATGTTGAAAGAATCGACTTCCTGATTTCGTTCAATTTTTCCATGCATACCTTCTCTTGCTCCTCCAGTGAAATTACAACTACAGGAACTTCAACCGCCACAGGAGGTGTATGATAAACATGAAATAAAACAATGTGAGAATCCACATGATGCGAAAACTGAACGGCATACTCAATTGCATTTTCAGAAGCTTCCGAAAAATCTGTTGGAACAAGAATTGTTTTCATAACTCAATTTTTTTTGGGGGGTTGTGAAGTAAAGGTATTTTGGTTTCATCTCATTAAATATGAGTGCTATCACCATGAATTATGATTATAATCAGGATTTTCCAAAGGTGAAGGCAAAACCTTATATGGAAAACAAAAAAATGAAGTTCATTTTATCACTCTTTCAGGGAATAAATAGTTGCATTTTAAACATAATAAAGATCATGCATGATTGAATATATTCCGTACTATCCCTCTTTCTGTCCCCAGATTAAATTCTTGTAAGAAAACAAAATCCTCTGAAACCCCTATAAACAAAAAAAAGGCTTATGAAATTAATCATAAGCCTTTTCACTCATCTGTACCTCCGGCGGGACCAACAGATATTATATTTATACTAGTAATCAGAGGGTTATAAATTGTCCCAAGAGCTATTTTTTGCTCTTTCCACCATATTGTCCCTTTAATTGTCCCTCTTTTTAAATCAACATTTTATGAAAATCACCTTTAGACTAAAAAACAAGTCTAGGGATTTTAGTTACTTATTTGCAGACATCAGTGTTAATAGCTTCCGCTTAAAATACTCCATTAAATTATCAGTTAAATCAACCTTTTTTGATGAAAAGAAACAAAGATTAAACTCTGAAGCTCCAGAAGCAGAGGAAATTAACGTGCTTTTGATAAAATATGAGGGAGATATTGGAAGATTAATTAGGAATATCAATGAAGATGGAAGCTTAAGCAGAGAAAATCTTAAAATTGAGCTGGATAAATTATTCAGAAAGTCTTATTCACAGGATTTTCTTACTGATTACATAAAGTTCATCATCACTAGCTCTAAAATAACTAAGAAACCAAGAACAGTTTTACATTACCAAACTACCCTGCATAAAATACTACAGTATGAAGCAAGGTTTAAACAAAAATTAAGCTTTAAGGGCATTGATTATCACTTTTATACAGCTTTTCTCCACTTCTGCAAACATGATCTTCTGTTGGCTCCAAATACAATTGGAGGCCATATAAAGAACATTAAAACTTTCATGAACATAGGCATTGAAAATGGTATAACAGATAACCTTGTATTCAATGGAAAGCTGTTCAAAAAACCTTCCGAAGATGTAGAAACTGTATATCTCTCAGAAGAAGAATTAACCAAACTGAGTGAAACCTCTTACAGCAGCATTAAGCTTGAGAAGGTGAGGGATATTTTTTTGTTAGGCTGCTACACTGGATTAAGGATAAGTGATTATAATAAGATCAGCCATTCTAATCTGCTTCCAAATAGCACAATCCTGAAAGTAATAACAGAAAAAACACAGGAAGAAGTGTATATACCTTTGAATAAGAATGCAGTCAACCTATTGCAAAAATACAATGGTAAAATTGAAGTGATCTCCCATCAAAAATTCAATGTTTATTTGAAAGAAGTGTGTAGGATTGCGGGAATAAATGAGATTATAAATGTTACCAAAACTAAGGGTAATACAAAAATTACTTATTCTCTACCAAAGCATGAAATAATTACTTCTCATTGTGCAAGAAGGAGCTTTGCCACTAATGCTTTCAAAGCAGGAGTCCCTTCAATTAGTATCATGAAGATAACTGGGCATAGAACAGAGAAGAGTTTTCTGAGATACATCAGGATAACCAAAGAGGAGAATGCTAAGCTGATTAGTGAGCATGAGTTTTTTAAATAGATTTCAGGGGAGAGTTAAAACTCCCCTGCTTTTCTGTATTTTTGATCAACTAACCTTATAAGCATGGCCTCAGAACAGAGTTATATTGATTTCAAAAGACATCTGGAAAATGAAAAAAACAGTAGAATTATTTTTTCTGGACCATTTGGTATTGGGAAAACTACATTTCTACGAGAATATTTTGATCAGGAGCAGAGCTACATTACAATAAAGCTTAATCCAATTAATTATTCAGTTTCTTCAAATGAAGACATATTCCAGCTGATAAAGCATGACATTTTATTCAATATTCTCAGCTCAAAGATTCCTCTTGAAGAAATAAAATTCACTAGACTTGAAACACTTGCAATGTATTTTCCTCAAAAAATGGATGAGCTTTTTAGCTCCATTTTAAGCTTCGCTCCAAAAACAGGAAATATGTTAGTTGATAATATAGAGCCAATATATTCAATACTTAAAAAATGCACCAAAGCATTTGAAAAACCTAAAGTGAAAAGTCAGAAAAAGGAATTAATTCAATTTCTTCAAAGTTTCACTTCTAAAGAAGGTAACATTTATGAAGAGGACATTGTAACTCTCCTAATACAGGATCTGATTTTGGAGGTGTCTTCAAATGAAAGGAAAGTGGTTTTGATGATAGATGATCTAGATAGATTAGACCCAGAACATATCTTTAGGATTTTGAATATTTTTAGTTCTCATTACCACAGTTTTGACAACAAGCATAAATTTAATTTTGATAAAGTTATATTGGTTTGTGATATTCAGAACATAAAATCAATTTTTAAACATAGATATGGACAAGAAGTAGATTTTATGGGCTACATGGACAAGTTTTTCAGCACAGAAATTTACCATTTTTATAATATCACAGCATTAAAGAATTGGCTAACAGATAAGACAAATCTAGTCTCTAATAATAGCCCAATTTTAACTAAATCGGATGCTATATTTATTTTTGACCTTATTAACTATTTTGTAATTCATGGGAAAATTAATTTTAGAAATATATTAAAGCTTGAATACAAAGATTTGATGAAGAGATTTGATGAAGTGTATGAGAAAGCAATGAAAAAGGAAGTATTCAACTTACATATTTCTAAAATTGGTTATATTTTAAAAATTCTGTTTGGAGATCATTATAATTTACTGGACAGGATAGAGGATGTAAAAGACTATTATGAAAGACAGGATAAAAAGGACATTTTTGATAATTCCCATAAATTTGGAGAGTATTATAGGATGTATATATTTCCAGCTATAACATACAAAGAGCATAGTTTTGAAGCCCGTGGCCTTAATTATTCTCCAGGAAATGGCGGACTTGTAACAATTACAATAAAGGAAGAAAAGAGTATTAATAAATTAGACTATTTAGTTGCAAATACAGATAAACCTTATTCACATGGTCATGTCTTTTTTTGGAGAGATTTGCACCACGCAATTAGAATATTGGATGAGTTTAATGCTTTATAACCGATAAAAATTTACCTTATTAAAACAGAAAGATGTATACCATATTTTATTCCTGGCAGGCAATTTTACCAAACAGAACTAATAGAGATTTTATTGAAAAAAGCATTGTTAAATCTATTAAAAGCTTAAAAAAAGAAGATGAATTTTTTGTAGAGCTCAGCTTAGATAGAGACATTCAAAATGTTGATGGAACTCCTGATATTGCTAATACACTATTTGAAAAGATAAGAGATTCAGATCTTTTTATTGCAGATGTTTCAATAATTAACAGAGACACAGAGGGAAGAAAAACACCCAATCCTAATGTACTTATAGAACTAGGATATGCAGCCTCTTGCCTAGGGTGGGAAAATATAATATGTGTATTCAATACCGCGTATGGTAGAGTTGAAGAGTTGCCATTTGATATTAGGTCTAGAAGTGTGATAACATATTCAGCAAATGAAAGTGATTCAGATTTACAGCCAGAAAAAAATGCCATTAGCACCAAGTTAAAAGAGGTAATTAAAAACTTTAATCATGACAGGCTGAAAGAACTCAGATTCCTTGAAAGGCATGTTAAACAAATTAATCCTTTAGCATATAGGATAGCAATCACTAAAACTGATAATTGGAATAATAGTTTTTTTGTGGAAGTGTATAGATCCTTTCTCAAGGAAGTAGTTGAGAAACATGAGGATTATACCCAAGGTGTTATATATAGGAAGAGTAAGGAAATAGAATTTAATGAATTTCTTGGGTGGATTCAGCTGGAATTTGGTGAAATTGCTACTCTATTGGAAATGACATTTAAGTATTTTCAGAATAAAGTATTTACAACCGTCCAGAATGAAAAAGCTATTGATATTTACAACATGATTAATAAACTTTTCTTCTTTATTAATGAATTTGTTGAGTGGGAAATAAACATTCATTTTACTATTGTTCCGGAAGAGTTTGCTAATTTGCACAAACTGCTATTGGGAGGCTCAAAAAAGATAATTGGTTTTTTTGAAGAGGTAATTGTCCAATTTCACATTGCATACACAAATAATGAAGTTAAAAAAATAATGACTTTCCCAAATGTCTTCAATGATGAAGAGATTTCATTTGAAATGGCAAATCTATCACAAAAAGCTAAAAGCGGAGAATTGAGAAAACGTTAATCTAAAATCCAGTCTCTTTAAGAAGATCAGACAGTTTAATATCTAGTGCATCACAGATGCGTTTTAAAACTTTTATTGAAATATTTTGCTCTCCTAGTAATATTCTTCTTATAGTGCTTTCATTAACATCACAAACATTAGCAAATTCTACATTGGATTTATACTTAGCTTTTGCTGTTCTACCAATGTAATCACCAATTTTAACAAGAATATCCTTTTCCTTAGACATACTCAAATGTCAAGGTAAGGAGTAATCCTATCTCGTCATATATGGCGAATATTTAATATATTTGAACTTAATTCTAAAGAAAATGAAAGCCAAACTTTACATATTTGCAACTGTTTTCCTTATAATAACAATCAATTGCATATCTCAAACAGCAAAGACAAAAAAAACAACTACCACAAAGGTCAATGAGATTGATAGGCTTTTCAAATTATATGAAACAGCGGAAGGTTACACATTTACAAGTGTAAAGGGGAAGCTGCCTACTAAATTTGAAAAGCTTAGAAATTCAAAAAACAAGCCTTTTGAAATATCAATGCTTGGAACAACTACAAATTATGAATTACTAAAGGAAATAGTTTACGGTCTTTTACATGATAAGCTAAAGAAGGGTTATAAGTCAAACTACCCAGGTGAAAGCTTTAATTTTGAAGAAATAGATGCTTATGGTACATACAATTACACTCTGATTAAAGGAAATTATTACTTTAAAATATCCGCTGAACCTGCTTTCATTGATCCAGATGGAGATGGAATAAAGGAATATGTTTCAGAATTTAAATTTACCAATGGAGATATAAGCCGTATAAGTGAAGCATCTACAAAAACTGATTTTTAATTTTTACTTATCCCGAAGCTAAAACTTACTCATAGCTTCAAAATAAATATCCTCCAATACACATGAGAGGAATTTCTCCCTTTCCCTTTTTTGGGATATTAATAAGTATCTTTTTAAAAGTATCTATTATATTGTATCTATTATAGGTACTCTGGCTGTGATACCAAAGTCCTATAATTGATACATGGGAGGTTTGTATTTATATCATTAAGTTTTACTTTTGCTTAACAATACTCTGAATTTTCTCCCCTAAGATCAGATATTCTCGTTTCTATTTTTTTGTCAATAGCTTTACTGCTTTCATCTGCTAAAACATCATCAAAAACCAAGTAATTTGGAAGAGGATTTTTACTTGTAATACTCTTCAGATGCTTACTAATTGTCACTTTAGATGGAGTTTTCTTAATCTGGAATATTTGATATGCGTTTCTTCTTAATATCAATTTACTTAGATCATGATCAAGAAATGTTAGATCAAATATATTGCTTAAAAATACTTTTTCATTCAAACTTAAAACATCATGATCTAATAAAGCCATAGGCAATGAATAAAAGGTCTGATTGGGAAACTCCCTAAACTCATAAATGTTTTTTGAAACTACTTTGCCAATATGTTTTTTGTAGATTTTTTCTTTCCTCACAATAATAAACCCCTTATTCTGCAGCCATTTTACACATTTTCCAATTGTTGTTTTACTAATTTTATACTTTGCGCTCAAATTATCCTGCATTATGAATGATAGACCATAATACTTAGAGCCTTTAAGATTATTCACATGTCTTTTTAAAATCCCATAAACAAATATAGCCTGTAAGGGAGCGCTATTCTCTTCATACAATTTTTTGGGAATTTGGACATGTTGAATTGTATATGCCCTATTAGAAACAGTATCATCTCCATATGATGCCTTTTCATTAATACCATACCTAACCCTATCTAATGAAGACCAAGGATCTCCGTAAGTTGGTATTGGTTTCCCATAAAGCTTCTTGATGTCTTCAGGTAAATTGTCAGTCTGAGACTGAAAATCCTGATTTTTGTTGTTGTTTTCTACTTTCATCTTTAGTTTTTATTATTAAAAACCAAAAACATGAACCTTAATTATAACGGATTTTACAGATTCTAAGATTACAACAGATTACTAAAAATTTCAATGATTCTAAAGATTTCAAAAATTCATGCTTTTGGCATGTACATAGATTTTTCCAAACCTATTTTACAAAGGTAAGAAGAAAAAATTATATCTTCTGGATAAAAAAGAACAAAAATTATATTTCGAATTTTTTTCCTGTTTTTTTTATACGGGACTCCTTTTTTGCACTACCTATAAAAACGCCTGCCCCCTCTTTGCTTTGGGGAAAAGCTCCCGCCTTAGTAAATATAAACCAATTAAAAATTTAAAATCATGGTAACAGTTATTGAAGTAGTACAAAGAAAAAATGCAAAGGATGAAACTTTTGTTGCGCTAATTTTATCCTCAGGTATTGAAATGATCAAAAGCAATGCGGGTAAATTTTATGCAAGTGTAAGGAGAGCAAGTGTTCCCTGCACATTGGATTATGAAATTGCAAAAAGCATGGTAGGTCAAAAAATGCCAGGAACTATCATTAAGAAGCCAACAAAGCCTTACCCATTTACCACTAAAAAAGGAGAGGTAATAGAAATAGATTTTACCTATGAATTTACTGATGAAGTAACAAACATTGAGGAAAATGTGTTCTCTTAAAACCACCCAAAATGGTAGATGATGTAAACAGCAATGTTAATCCCGAGAGTATATTAGTTGTAACCAATAAAGGTGTCTTAAAAAGGCTACGTTGCCCATTTAAAGCTATATTAATTGATGAATGCCCTCCACTATTCATTTATACAGAATATAAAATACAAGCTGTTTTAATGAGCGGGGAGGGCTTAATGCTTTTTGTGATTGAGGGTAACAAATATTATTACTTCTATTTTGAAATTACTACCTAAGCATTCCTACTCTTGAACAAAGGTATCCCTGCTCCATAATAGTAAAGGTTAAAATGAATTTTGATTAATTTTTTGCTCACTCACTTCCTTTGCTTAAAAAATTAGATCAAAAACCTTGACTATTACTCCACTTTAGGATGGCTGTTGTTCAAGACTAGAATGCTTTTCTATGGTCACACTTATTTAAAGCTTATGTAGTGGAGATTCTTTTCCCGCTGATAATTGAGGATAGATAACTGATGAAAGTTCATTTATAGATGAAAATAAATCAGGAAATAAGGTGTTCCTTCCTTTACCTTTTACAAAATAAACGCCAAGCTCACACTTTCCATGCTTGTCATGTATTTTGTATTTAAAGGTAATTCCACTAACAAACAGCTTCCTTTAATTGTTTATTTTATCTCCTCTTCAGGAGAATAAACAAATAAACTGCTGTTTAATATTTATATGTTCGCCTGCGCATAATTTCCCCTTGTGTTTTAAAGCTGCTATTATTTCTACAAAAGCTCTAAAACATAGCTTGTAGGTGCAATAAAAATTGCTTTCCTACAAAACAGGGAAATTATAACTCACAGCAGGCTCAGAAAGATTCATTTAGTTAAGATTAAAAGAGGATGGTAACTACTAACACAGGTAAACTTGATTGTTTTTGTTGTCTTAGGAAAGATCACCATTATATATAATAACTAAAACTATGAATAGAGCCTTATGCTGGATTGGTTTCCTATCTTAAAGGTAGGGTTCTTTGAGACTGTTTTAGCTCTTTAAACATGAAAACTCCTGAAAGAAACAATTGGATTGTAAAACTGGGCTTTTTAATGGAAACATTAAATTGCCCTTTCATTTAGCAGCATGATGGAACTTATAAATTGCACCCAAATGTTTTTTTGATCCATAGAAGTATTTTTCACCACTCCCAAGCATCAAGTAATTTATATAGTGAACATGTGATGGAGTAATGTCTTTTCTTTCAATTTTATTGTAAAACAGCTTACCATAAGCATCAATTCCATTCTTATCCTTGCAGTGGCTAAAAACACAGCAATGTTTTCTATCTATTGGAATTATGCAAATGTTGTCTCTATTGAATTGTTCTCTATAATTATTGTTTTTTAAGCTATTATCTCTGCCTACAATTAAAACTGGATTATCACTGGTTATAAACTCCAAATTATCCGTGATTTTATAAATAATTAGTCTTTTGAATTGATGGGCTTCAATAACTTTTTGCGCAATTTCTGCAAGATGAAAGCTTTTATAATCTTCCTTTATTTGTTCTAGTTCATAAAGATGAGTTGGTGGAATTAAATTAAAGAACAATTCAAATTGTTTTGGAGTTCTACAATGGAGTGTAGCAAAGAATGTCAATATTTGTGACCTTTGCTTCATATCAAATTTATCAATATTTGGATCAACAAATACTTTGTATATCTGTGGATATTCATTTTCAATGAACTGAGAATAAATTAATGTCTCCACCATCATTGGCTCTTTTCCACTTTTTACAGTGTAAAAATTATCTACTACAGTTGCAGTTTCTAATGAGACTGGAGAGTTTATCTCCTTTTCAATAATTTCTCTTGACCTATTGGGCTTTTTAAATATCCTATAAATATCCCTTTTATTATCAGAGAAATTCTTAAGAAAAACTTTTGGAACTGTATGTTGTTTCTTAGTATGCTGGAGCTTAGGATAATTCACGGAGTAAAATTAGGCAATTTTAATCCTGCATTAAAATACTTGTTGTCCCTCTTTCTGTCCCTCGCAATTTATCGGATCAGGTTAAAAAGTTGTGGGGAAAGGAATTATTTTGAATTTTGTAGGATAAATTAAAAATTGTGAACGAGTCCTACAGTAGCTTATTAAAGATGATTCTTCCAGAATCGATTAGTGAATATTTTGAGTTAATTGCAT
>JAUXTT010000002.1 GCA_030684395.1 Bacteroidota bacterium
TTCGATTGGGGCTGCAAAAGTAACAATCTTTTTTCATTCACCAAAAAATATTTTAATTATTTTAAAAATATTTTTTTTCCTCTGTTACTCCTGTTTCCCGATCAAATAACGTGTTGTTTTCGGGGGTGCAAATGTACTCACATTTTTACAACTACCAAATATTTTTTTCGATTTTTCTAAAAATATTTTTTTCTGCGCAGGTATTCCGACAAAAAAACAGAAGTTGCCATAGCCGCATTCAATGATTCTGCGTGGCTTTCAGAGAATGGTGGAATTTTTACCTTATCTGAAATAAATTTTAAATTTTTCGACGAAATGCCGTTTGATTCATTACCAATAACAAGTATACCTTGTGTGAAATTTTCTTTTTTGTAAATATTATCTCCCTCCAACAAAGCGCCGAAGACCGGAAATTTATTTTCATCACCTATTATATCAGTTAATTCAGCTTCAGCTAATTTCACGTGAAATATAGATCCCATGGTACTTTGAACGGCTTTCGGGTTGTAAATTTCAACTGTATCGGGCGAGCAAATAATTTGGGAAACACCAAACCAATGTGCCAAACGTATAATAGTACCAAGGTTTCCGGGATCTCGGATTGCATCCAGATACAAAGACAAACTGCCTGAAAACAGCGAGTGGTCCGGTTCAGCCTGTTTTTGTTTTACCAGCACAAATACCTTGTTCGGCGTAGATAAAAGAGATATTTTTTTCAGATCTCCTTCATCTATTCCCTGAAACTCAACTCCTCTACTCTGCAATGTATCAATGTTCTCGCTTATCCATCCTTCAACAGCAAACAACATCTCAATTTCAAAATCGGAAGCCAACAACTCTTTTGCCATCTTTTCTCCTTCAACAATAAAGAGCTTTTCGGCATCTCTTTCCTTCTTGCTGTGCAGGGAAGTTATATTTTTGACTTGATTCTTACTTAACATAGCTTTTAAACTTCTATCTTCGCATACTGTATGCAAAAAAGCAGTTACAAAATAAAGCATTTGAAAATAACTGTGCTAATTTTTATGCTTATTTGCGTCTATTCCTGTAATCCAACCAAAAAACTAAAAAAAGGTGAATACCTTTTAGAGAAGAATATCATCATTGATAATCACTCTGAATTAGATGAGGCGGAGATAGAAACATTTATTCGTCAAAAACCAAACAGAAAAATTTTAAAAATAATTCAGTTTCATTTATGGCTTTATAATACAATAAATCAGGCGAAAGTTGGTCCTCATAAGGAAAAAAGAAATTTACGATTTGACCGGATCAACTCTACGCGAATAGTAAATACGGAAAGAAAAAACCAGAAGATTGATCAGAAAAATGAAAGGATTCGTGAAGAAAACATTAAACGTGACAAAAAGGGCTTAGCTCCAAAAGAATTAAAACACCTTAAAATAGCTAAACTCAAAGACAAAGCTAAACTCACCTGGCGGGAAAACGTTATGGAAGCAGGAGAATCACCAGTGGTTCTTGATTCATTTCAAACAAAAGTTTCAAAAGAGCAAATACAAAAATTTTTATATACTAAAGGTTACTTCGATAGCAGAACAAAGGACTCTGTAGTAAAAGTTGATTGCAAAAAATTTCTATTTTTTAAATACAAAAAGAACAGGGCCTATGCCTACTACAAAATAAGCAAATCTACCCCTTACCACATCAAAAATTTTGAATATAAAATTGATGACGAACAATTGAGTTATTACGTATTTCAGGATACCATCCACAGTCTTATAAAACGGGGGACTCGTTATGATTCAGACCTTTTGCAAAAGGAACGTGAACGGATTGTAGCTACTCAAAAAAACAACGGCTATTTTGATTTCTCTCAAGACTTTATCTATTTTTTAATTGATACTAATTTAAACTCTCATCAATTAAATGTAACGCTTGGTATAAAAAACTTTGCATACAAAAATAATGAAGACAGCATTATAAAAAGGCCTCATACACGTTTCTACATTAACAAGATTTATGTGATTACTGATTATTCAATGGCTAATAAATCGGGTTACAAAGACAGTTTAGAGTACAATGGCGTTACCTTCCTTTTTAATGAAAAACTTAAATACAAAAAGAAAGATATTGCCAATAAGATTATGTTTCACGAAGGTGAAATTTTCGTAAACGAACTTGCTGAAGAAACCTATAGTAAACTTACAGATTTGCGTGTATTTAAAAATGTGAATTTATTATTTAACCGAACTGCAGGGGCATCTGACAAGCTCGATTGTTTTATTCAACTGATGCCAATCATGAAGCAAAGTTTTACCATTGAAACAGAAGGTACAACTACTTCCGGTAACCTAGGTATTGCAGGGAGTTTTGTTTATCAAAACAGAAATGTATTCAGAGGGGCTGAGTTACTTGAAATAAAATTAAGAGGTGGTTTAACTGCACAGCGAAATTTAGTAAAGGATACTGTTAGCAGTACCCCTGAAGGTTTTTTAAGTGGGTTTAATACATTTCAATTTGGACCTGAATTTAATCTATACATTCCGAAGCAATTATTTCCTTTTACGGTTTTTCGCTTCAATAAAAATGCTTCTCCAAAAACAATATTCAATAGTTCATTAAACTTCCAGAAACGTCCGGAGTTTTCGAGAACCTTGTCAAACGTTTCTTATGGATTTCAGTTTAAAACCGGTCAACATGTGCGGCAAAGTGTTGTTCCTTTGGAGGTAGGTGTAATTAAAGCAGATTTGAGTAGTTCGTTTGAAGATAATCTTGACAAATCAAATGACAATTTTTTAAAGAATAGTTTTACCGATCACATCACAACTGTTTCGCGCTATTCCTTTACGTACAACAATCAAACTTCACAAGCCGCTAACAAAAGAAAAACTTACAGTTACATAAAATTAGATGCTGAATCGAGCGGAAATATTTTGAGGGGTATTTACAACCTTGCTGAACAACCTAAAGATACAATGGGCAGGTACCTCATTGCAAGTATTCCTTTCTCTCAGTTCCTGCGTTTTAACTATGACTATCGTCTTTACAAAAACATCAGAAAGCTTGGAAGAGTTGTATTTAGGGCCACCGGGGGCGTTGGTAAACCACTTCACAACTTGCGTGTATTACCTTATGAGAAAAGTTTTTTCAGTGGCGGTCCCAACTCTATAAGAGCATGGAAAGCACGAACTGTAGGTCCGGGGTCTTACAATTCGGATAATGAAGAGAGTGCAACATTTGATAAAATTGGTGACGCTCAATTAGAGTTTAACCTTGAATACAGGTTTAATATTTACAAGTTTTTAAATGGAGCCTGGTTTGTAGATGCAGGAAACATCTGGCTAAGAAAACCGGATGCTAACAAACCGGGGGCCGATTTTAAATTAAACCGCTTTTATAAAGAATTTGCAACAGGCACAGGATTTGGTTTGCGTGCGGACTTCAGCTTCTTTATTATTCGTTTGGACGCAGCTGTTAAAATCTATGATCCAAAATACCTGGAAGGAAACAGGTTTACATTTGATAAGAAACCTTTATCAACAGGCGTGATCAACTTCGGTATTGGTTATCCTTTCTAGAAAATTTAAGCTTTCTTTTTCTTCTTACTGCTTATCTGCTCTTCAAACCAATCAAGGTATTTCTCCAATTGTGAAACGAGAAAATAAGGTAAACTCATTAGGTAGAATTTTTTTCCGGCAGGGGTTATTACTTCGCCAACACTAAGCTGGCCTGAATGAAAACGAACAGCCATATTATGAGAAGCACCGTCCATAAACAAATGCAGTGACCTTAACTTTCCCGTTTTACCCGATTTTACTTCAACAGGAATTAATTTTGCATTATAAGAATGAAGATAATCAACTTCTGCTGAGGAGGTGTTTTTTTCACGAACCCAAAAGTTTAATCCACTTAAAGCATTGTACTTTTCGGCAAGCAATTCCTGCCCAACAAGGTGTTCTATGATTAGTCCTTGATGAACGGATTGCAGATCGCTTGTTCCTATTACCTCTTTTTGTAATCCTGTAAAATAATTCAGCAAACCTGTATCTAATACCTGCAAACGCGGCGATTTTTGCAATTCAGGAAGTATTGGTAGGGCTATACCGCTTGTGGGATAAAGCAAGTGAAGAAGAAATGTTTTTTCCAATGTTCTTAATGCTTCACCTACTTCTCTGGAGCCATAATTGGATTTCCCAAAACCCTGAAATTTTATACGTTTTCCTGCTTCCAGGTAAGAAGTCTTGATAACATGCCTTATCACATTGATCTGCGTATTATTATCAGCGTACTTTTCTACATCATCTATGTACGAAACGATCAATCCTTCATACAAGTTCCCTAAAGCTGTCAGGTCTTTTGATTGAACGTATTCGCTAACTATCTCCGGCATGCCTCCTATCAAGGCGTAGGTATGAAACAACTTTATTAATTTATCAAAAGCAAAGGTCTTTAATGGAATATTTTTTAATTGCTCCAATGCGGGCTTCTCTCCTAATGCTTCTAAAAATTCAGGAAAGGAAACCGGACGCAACACTAAAAAATCGACCCTGCCTACAGGAAAACTAAGCTTATTATCAAATATGGTTTCGAGCATGGAACCTGCTGCAATTACAGCTATTTCAGGCCTTTTTTCATAAAAGTAGCGAAGTGTATTAAAGGCTTCTGAAACTTCCTGAATCTCATCAATAAAAATAAGTGTGTCTTTACTTTTGAAAAGTTCTTTATTTTTTGAAAAGAAAATAGTCTGAACTAAAGTCTCTATATCAGTGAATTCCTCAAACGCTCTTCTGTCGGAAGCCAGTTCAAGGTTGAGATAAATATATTGCTTAAATTTTTTTGAGAACTGTTCAATAACGGTCGTTTTCCCTACCTGCCTTGCCCCTCTTAAAACCAAAGGTTTGCGTTTTTTTTTATCCCGCCATTTTTCTAATTCTTGTATGATGTTTCTATTAAACACAACACAAAATTAGGGTAATTTTTCATAAATACAACATAAAATTAGGGTAAATTATAGTTAAATTTGCCACAAAATTAGGGTAAAATTATTAAATATCTGTCACAAAATTAGGGTAAAAATTTAAAAATATCACGTAAAACACTAGCAAACAATAAATTATGAAAATCACATAAATTTCTCGGTTTCACTCAAAGAATTCATTACTTTTTCTTTCAATTCTTCTTTGAATTTTACGAGTTTGCTTTGTAAAGCGTTATCGGAAATTGCCAGTATTTGAGCGGAAAGAATTCCTGCATTTTGTGCCGCATTAACAGCCACTGTTGCAACAGGAACACCGTTTGGCATTTGTACGATGGATAATAAAGAATCCCAGCCATCGATTGAATTGCTTGATTTAATAGGAACTCCAATAACAGGTAATGGTGTTAAAGAAGCTACCATCCCAGGCAAATGAGCTGCCCCGCCTGCTCCGGCAATGATCACTTTAATTCCGTTGCTCACTGCATTTTTTGCATAATCAAACATACGCTCGGGGGTACGGTGTGCAGATACGATGGTGATCTCATAGCTTACTCCTATTTTTTTCAAAAACTCAGCGGCATCTTTCATGATATTAAGATCAGATGCACTTCCCATTATGATTCCTACTTGTGGCATGTTTGATTGATTTAATTAACGGGAATAAAAGTACGGATTTTTACTAAACGAATATTCCTGATGGAATAATGGTTAATCCAACCGTTTGGAAATAATCTTAGAAATATTCCCAAACAGTTGACCGGGACTGAACCTACGCCAGGTGAAATCGTCGAGTTCACCACCTGAGCTAAAATAATAATCTATGTTATGATCCTTAAATTCTGTTAGAACGTGCTCCCTGAAATTTACAAATGCGATCCAACCATCATCCACATCTTCAAACCATTCTTCATAGTAACAATCATCGGAAGCATGGAAATTCAACACGTTCTCGCCAATTAAAATAAACTTATTTACTCCACAATACGTCAATTGATCAACAATATCGCGTTTCAGGAGCATAATATCGTTTCCTATTGCATCGTTCCACTCTCCTATTAATTCGATCACGCAATACAGTTCAATATAATCTACATAAAGAATCTTAATGTAAAGTGTTTCTGAACCTATGGTGTCCCACTGAGGGTGCAATACATAATTATAAATGGTATTACTAAATTCGAACTCACTGTATTCACGCCCGTAGAAAGGCGATTGCGGGTCTTCGGAGGCAATGTACAAATGACGCCAATTGTAGTATGGTTCAATTTCGTGCATGCCCTACTCTTCTCCCTTAAATTTCTTGTAAATATCGGGGCGGCGTTGTTTGGTACGATCTATACTTTGTTCGTGACGCCATTTGTCAATATTGGCTGTATGACCGCTCAATAAAATATCGGGAACTTTCCAACCATTGTAGTCTGCAGGTCTTGTATAAACAGGTGGCGCAAGCAAATTATCCTGAAATGAATCCGTTAACGCCGATGTTTCATCATTCAACACACCGGGAATCAATCGAATGATGCTATCACTGATCACAGCTGCTGCCAGTTCTCCTCCGCTCAATACATAATCGCCAATAGAAATTTCTCTGGTAATAAAATGCTCCCGGATACGCTCATCAATGCCTTTGTAATGTCCACATAAGATCATAATATTCTTAAGCGTTGACATACGATTGCAATGTCCCTGATTTAATTGTTCGCCATCAGGGCTTGTATAAATAATTTCGTCGTATTCTCTTTTTGATTTCAGGTCATTGATACAATTGGCAATTGGTTCTATCATCATTACCATACCTGCCCCGCCACCAAAAGCATAATCATCTACCGACTTTTGTTTATGAGTACTATAATCGCGAAGGTTAATTAGGTTCACTTCCACAATTCCTTTGTCGATGGCACGTTTCAAAATACTGTGTTGAAAAGGGCTTTCTAATAATTGCGGGTGTATAGTAACAATGTCAATTCTCATAATGATTACATTAGATAAACTGACTCTTTGCCTTTTGCGCTTAAGTCTGCAACAATATGTTCCTGTAAAGTAGTAGATAAAGAAAGACCAACAAAATCAGCTTTCACTGGAAAGCGGGTGTGGCTGCGGTCAACAAGCACTAATGTGTTTATCTTTTTCACGGGTTTATCTAAAAATATTTTCACTCCATAGATCAGTGTTTTTCCACTGTTCAGTACATCATCTACAAGAATAACGGTTTTGTTCTTATAATCTTTATCGGTAAAATCAACAGTAGCTTCTTCAGAAAGAGGGTTCTTTTTATTAATGCTAATCTTTCCTAAAGTGAGTTTCGCTTTAGATACTTTTTTGAGTACTTCGCAAATACGTTTGGCAACAATATATCCATTGCCTTCAATACCCGCTATCAACAATTCCTTTTCTTCGAAATTGTTTTCATATACCTCATAAGCAAGACGATTCAACTTTTGCTGAATTTGTTTTGCATTAAGTATCTCTGTTTTGCTCATAACCAATATTTATGGGGTAAAAGTAGCAAAAATTCGGTTTATGCAATTTAATGTTATTCCCAATTATTTCCCTTGTAAAGAAAGCTCGAATTCAGAAAATCATCCACCGACGACGGACATACCTGAATTAATGCCATGGTTTTTTAGCCCCGCCTGCGGAACGGGCAGACGCAGATTACAAGGATTTCACAGAAATAACTATTAAGGATCCTACCAATTAAAAAAATCCGCGAAAATCCGCGGCGGGGATTTATGTCAATAATTTTCCAAATTAATCCCCGTTTTCTTTATCGAGATAGGATTGAACTACATCAATTGCGTTATCGATTACATCACTTAAAGCCGTTATAAAAGTTCCCGGTTTAGCAATAGACAATGCATGTTTCAATGCTTCTACTTCTTTCGGAATGTATTCGTACGATTGATTTGGATTAACCTGGTGAATACCTTCTACTAATAGTTTTACGATGTCTTCAGCTTGTCTTCCACGTAAAAATTTATCCTGACGGATGATGATATGATCGAACATTTCGGTTGAAATTCTTCCCATGTCCCTGATATCATCGTCTCTTCTATCGCCTGTTCCGGTAATGATCCCAATTTTATAAGGCGAATCAACTGTTGACAAATATTCTTTAATACCTCTGAATCCATCTGCATTGTGGGCAAAATCGATCAGTACTTTGTATTCTTTGAAATCAAAAATATTCATGCGCCCCGGTGTTTGTGCCGCCGACGGGATAAAGGTTGCCAGGTTTGTTTTAATGTCTTCGATAATAAATCCATAAACATATGATGCGAGGGTTGCAGCCAACACATTGTAGATCATGAAAGTTACTTTTCCACCAAATGTTAAAGGTATGTGCGAAACTTTCTCTACTCTGAATTTCCATTCGCCTTTTTTAATGGTGATGAATCCATTCTCGTAGATCGCAGCAATACCACCTTTTTTGCAATGCTCCACTATCACCGGATTGTTTTCATCCATACTGAAGTAAGCAATTTTGCAATCAACCGTTTTGGAAATGGAAACACAATGTTCATTATCGGCATTCAGAACCACGTATCCATCTCGCTTTACAGAGCGTGCTACTACACCTTTTACATTTGCCATGTCTTTAAGTGTATGAATATCCGACAAGCCCATGTGATCTTCCTGAATGTTTGTAACTACTGCTACATCACATTTTCCAAAGCCCAATCCTGAACGTAAAATTCCACCACGGGCAGTTTCCAATACAGCAAATTCAACCGTAGGATCTTTTAAAATAAATTCTGCACTTACGGGACCTGTTGTGTCTCCTTTGGTAAGCATGGAGTTTTGAACGTAAATACCATCGGAGGTTGTAAAACCTACTCTGTATCCATTGTTCTTTACAATGTGGGCAATCAAACGGGTTGTTGTTGTTTTTCCGTTTGTTCCTGTAACTGCTATGATCGGGATTCTGCATGATTTCCCCGGAGGATAAAGCATATCGATAACCGGAGCGGCTACGTTACGAGGCAATCCTTTTGCAGGAGCCAAATGCATACGGAAACCCGGAGCGGCATTTACTTCCAGTACTACTCCTCCTGTTACTTCCAATGGTTCGCTTAAGTTGGATGCCATAATGTCGATTCCGCAAATATCCAAACCAATAACACGTGAAATACGTTCGCAAATAAAAATATTATGCGGGTGAACAATATCGGTAACATCGGTAGAAGTTCCACCGGTGCTAAGATTGGCAGTTCCTTTCAAATAACATAACTCATCCTTTTTCAAGATAGTACCTAAAGTATAATTATGTTTGGCAATCTGATCATGTGTTTCTCTATCTATACTTATTTCAGTCAACACATTTTCGTGACCATAACCTCTGCGCGGATCTTTATTTTCTTTATCAATTAATTCCTGAATAGTAGAAATTCCATCTCCAACAACATGCGCAGGCTCACGTAAAGCAGCTGCAATAAAGCGATTGTTGATCACCAACACACGAAAATCGTAACCGGTTATAAATTTCTCTACAATGATCTTTCTTGAGTATTTTTTTGCATGTTCAAAAGCAAGCATTGCCTCTTCCGCTGTTTTTACGTTGATAGAAGCGCCTTTCCCGTGGTTACCATCCAAAGGTTTAAACACCAATGGGAAACCAACTTTGTCAATGGCAGTTTGTACTTCCGATTCATAAACTATACAAACACCTTTTGCAACGGGAATAGCCGCATCCTGCAACATACGCTTGGTTTCGTCTTTATTACTTGCCAAGTCCACCGCGATTGAGCTTGTTCTGTCTGTCATGGTTGCACGAAAACGAACCTGATTTTTTCCGTAACCTAACTGAACTAAAGACTGATTGTTTAATCTTATAAAAGGAATATCACGAGCTACTGCCTCATCTACAATACTTCCGGTGCTTGGCCCAATTCGATATTGTTCGCGCATTTTACGCATGGTAATGATATCGTTTTCCAGATCGTATTCAGCTGCGGAAATCAATGCTTCCGCAATCCTTACAGATGCTTTTGCTGCATAAACACCTACATTTTCTTCCATATAGGAGAATACCACATTGTAAATACCTTTGGTACCTGTACCTCTGGTTCTGCCAAAACCACATTCCATACCTGCCATTGTTTGTATTTCCAAAGCGATATGTTCTATTACATGCCCCATCCAGGTTCCTTCTTTCACACGTTCAAAAAAGCCACCTGCGTGATTTTTGGAACAACGGTGTTTGTGCATGGAAGGTATCATTTTCTCCAAACGCTCAGGAAAACCCGGAATTTTATCAGTTGGTAATTCTTCCATCTTTCCCAAATCCAACTTCATTACAATCAGTTTCTTTCTGTAGTTCGACCAATAATTAGGTCCGCGCAATGTCTTTATTTCGATAATGTTCATAATCGTATGTTTTTATTATTAATTGCCCTTTTCATTAGGTCACAAAGCAATTGTTATTCATGAAATTCAAGAATAGCGATGCCGGGGATGATAATGAATTTCACTAATGTAATCTTTGTTTTCAAAATAAACAATTAAGTGTTTAAAATAAAGTGATAATTGCTTTGGACTTTCGTCGATTGTTGAAATCATACCGTTAAATTTGTATTATAAACAAACAAGATGAATAGTCCAAAAGGGAAATTAGTAATTATAGGTGGATCGGTTGATAGAGGAAGTTTTACAGAAAACCCTGATGATCTTCAAAGAAATTTAAAGTTTTTTGAAAAAGGAATTTTAAAAAGGATTACCACCGAATCGGCAAAAAATAACTTATCCCGTTTTGAAATCATTACCACTGCCTCCAGCATTCCTGAAGAAGTAGGTGAAGAATACATTAAAGCATTTGCACAGCTAAACGTTATGGACGTTGGTGTGTTAAACATTAAAACCCGTGAAGAAGCAAATTCTCCGGAATATGTTGAACGTTTGAGAAAAGCTGATGTAGTTATGTTTACAGGTGGCGATCAATTACGTTTGACTTCTATTTTCGGAGGAACTACATTCCATCACTTGTTGTTGGAGAAATATGAAAATGAGCATTTTATTATTTCAGGAACTTCGGCTGGTGCAGCGGCAAGTTCTAATAATATGATCTATCAGGGAAGCAGTCACGGTGCTTTATTAAAAGGTGAAGTGAAAATTACAGGCGGACTTGGATTCATTAACAACGTAATTATTGATACTCACTTTGTACAACGTGGACGCATTGGTCGTTTGATGTATGCTTGTGCAAGTAACCCAATAAATATTGGAATTGGTTTGGGAGAAGATACCGGCTTATTAATTACTAATGGCAACGACATGGAAGCAATAGGTTCCGGTTTAATTATTTTGGTTGATGCTACACACATGCGCCACACCAATATGACAGAAGTTGAAATGGGTGAACCTGTGTCAATTGAAAATCTGGTTGTTCATGTAATGGCAATAGCCGATCATTACAATCTAAAAACCAAGAAGCTGATCATCGGACATCACAAAATTGCTTCGGAGTAATTTTAGTGAAGTTCCGAATTTATTCTCAACAAGGCATTTCATAAGTCCAGCGCTTGTTTCAAAATACTTTTGATTGTTTTTATGGGTAGATCTTTATTCGGGTCAACTCTAAAGATCTTCATTCGGGAACGACTACCTGCTTCCAGTTTGGGATGATCGAGGTGTTTTCCTTCTACCATAAGAATATAGGGTTCATGCGTGTTTTTATCAGTCCATAAATAACAGAACATTTTTTTCTTATAACAAAAACAAGGCATTCCGTACTTTTGAGTCTCAGTAATATCTTTGTCTTGCTCAAGAATAATATTCCTTAAAGCAAGTAAACAACCCTTGTTTGGTTCTGATTGATTCAAATAATAATTATCAGGTTCTCGAATCATTTTATTATCATTCATTATCTAACATAGAAGAGTTTAGTATAACGGCTTGGAAACATGCATAGAAACAGCCTTTTAGCAAGCAATAGTCGAACCGTTTTTTGTGCTTGCTTGCTGTTATGGGTTGGTTTGTTTCAGTTTTTTAATTGCTCTGCTTTCTGTTAATGATTTCATTTGTGAAATAGCTACTTTGTTGAGTTGAAGGAGTCGTTCGCTTTGCGGTAAATTTTGTTGAATGAGTAATGCATTTATGCTTTCCATATTACTCAATACAACCAACTGTTCCAATGTCGCATAATCCCTGATGTTTCCATTTTTATCGGAGTTGCTATCGCGCCAATCTTTTGCTGTAAGTCCGAAAAGCGCAACATTCAACAAATCAGCTTCGTTAGCGTAAACAACACCTGCCTGTTGTTTGGTGATTTCTTTTGGTATTAAATTTTCTTTTATAGCGTCGGTATGTATGTGATAATTTACTTTTGCCAATGTACGTTGTAAATTCCATTCTAATTTTAAGCGGTCATTTTCTTCATTTTTTAGGCGTTGAAATTCTTTAATGAGATAAATTTTGAATTGGGGGCTAATCCACATACCAAACTCAAACGCGATGTCTGGGTGCGCGTAAGTTCCGCCATATCTTCCTGCTGTGGCTTTTATTCCAATTGCATTCGTTTTTTCAGTCCATTCTTTTACACTTAGTTTGTAACTGTTCAATCCTGCTTGACTTTTAATTATGGCGAATTCGCCATAATTAAAAGCAGGGTTATAAACCGATTCCCAAATTCCAAGATACTCAACCGTGTTTCTGTTACGAAGCCAATCGGAAATAAAGAAATCTCCGTCTTTTGCCTTAAGCATATCAGTCAATGAAATATATTCTTTCTCGTTGTCAAAAAGTATGGTTATTTCTTTCCCTTCAACTTCTATTTTCTTATTCTTCGCCATAATCTATTCTGTAAGTGACAAATTTACGAAAAATGAACAGCTAAATGTAAAGAAGGGTTCATGCGTTTTTCTATCAGTCCATAAATAACAGAACATCTTCTTCTTATTACAAAAACAAGGTATTCCGTACTTTTGAGTCTCAGTAATATCTTTGTCTTGCTCAAGAATAATACTCCGTAAAGCAAGCAAACAACTCTTATTTGGTTCTGATTGATTCAAATAATAATTATCAATTTCCCGAATCATTTTGTTGTTATTTATGCTCTAAAAAATATTTACGTTTACATTAGCAGTTGGGTTTATTTATTCAAATCATAACGGTCTGCATTCATTATTTTTGTCCAAGCTTTTACAAAGTCTTTTACAAATTTTTCTTTATTGTCGTCTTGAGCATAAACTTCGGAATAAGAACGTAAGATTGAATTTGAGCCAAAAACTAAATCAACTCGTGTCGCAGTCCATTTAGTGGCTCCGCTTTTTCTGTCAACAATATGATATAAATTATCAGATGAAGGTTTCCAAGAGTATTTCATGTCTGTAATATTTACAAAAAAGTCGTTGCTGAGAACACCTTCTCTATCTGTAAATACTCCGTGTTTTGTGTCTCCATGATTTGTTCCTAAAACACGCATACCGCCAATCAAAGCGGTCATTTCGGGAGCGGTTAACCCCATAAGTTGTGTTCTGTCAAGAAGTAGTTCTTCAGGTTTTACAGTGTAGTCTTTTTTAAGCCAGTTTCTGTATCCGTCATGAATTGGCTCAAGCACTTCGAATGATTCAACATCGGTCATTTCTTGAGTTGCGTCTCCTCGTCCTGCGATAAAAGGAACTTTAATATTTACTCCTGCTTCTTGTGCTGCTTTTTCAATGGCTGCACTGCCACCTAAAACAATTAAATCTGCGATGCTTACTTTTTTGTTTAATCCATTTTGGATTTCAGAAAGTTTGTTGATTACTTTCTCCAACCGTTTTGGTTCATTGCCTTCCCAGTTTTTTTGTGGTGTCAGGCGAATTCTTGAACCATTTGCGCCACCTCTATAATCAGAACAGCGGAAAGTTCTTGCACTGTCCCATGCAGTATTGATAAGTTCTGTTCTTGTCAAACCGAAATTGAGAAGTTTTGTTTTTAATTCTTCAATTTCTATATCAGTTAATTTGTAATCAACTATTGGAATTGGGTCTTGCCAAATTAAATCTACTTTCGGAGCATCAGCACCAAGATAGCGGCTTTTAGGGCCTAAGTCGCGATGAGTTAATTTAAACCATGCTCTTGCAAAAACTTCTTCAAAATATTTTGGGTCTTTAAAAAACTTCTCAGATATTTTTCTGTACTCAGGATCCATTTTCATTGCCATGTCGGCATCTGTCATCATCGGGTTTCTGCGAACACCTTTTACATGTGCATCAAGCGGTTTGTCTTCTTCTTTGATATTGATAGGTTCCCATTGCGATGCACCAGCAGGACTTTTTTTCAGTTCCCATTCATAATTCAATAACAGATGGAAATAAGTGTGATTCCATTTATTCGGAGTTGTAGTCCACGCTCCTTCCAATCCACTTGATACGGTATCTTCTGCATTGCCTTTTCCTTTTGGATTTATCCATCCAAAGCCTTGTGTTTCTAAATCTGCACTTTCAGGGTTGGGGCCTAAAATGGACGCATCACCATTTCCATGTGCTTTACCCACGGTATGACCACCAGCGGTCAACGCAACAGTTTCTTCATCATTCATTGCCATGCGTTTGAAAGTAGTCCTCACATCCTTTGCTGTTTTCAAAGGGTCAGATTTACCGTCAACACCTTCAGGGTTAACATAAATTAGTCCCATTTGTACTGCTGCTAAAGGGTTTTCAAGCGATTCGCTGTCTGAATGATTTGAATAGCGGGATTTTCCAAGCCATTCTTTTTCTGCACCCCAGTAAATATCTTTTTCAGGATGCCAAATATCTTCTCGCCCTCCAGCAAACCCGAATGTTTTAAAGCCCATTGATTCATATGCCATGTTTCCGGCAAGAATAAATAAATCTGCCCAAGAAATTTTGTTGCCGTATTTTTTCTTGATTGGCCACAAAAGTCTACGTGCCTTATCGAGGTTTACATTGTCAGGCCAACTGTTAAGTGGGGCGAACCGTTGATTCCCTGTGTTACTTCCACCACGTCCGTCAGCCGTTCGATATGTCCCAGCACTATGCCAAGCCATGCGAATCATTAATCCTCCGTAATGCCCCCAGTCGGCTGGCCACCAGTCTTGACTTTCGGTCATTAATTTTTTAAGATCATTTTTTAATGCTTCAAGGTCAAGTTTTTTGAATTCCTCTGCATAATTAAAACTTTCTCCTAACGGATTTGTTTTTGTGTCGTGTTGATGTAAAATGTCAAGATTTAGCGCATTTGGCCACTTGTCCATAACGGAATTATGCGTTTCTGCATTTGCCCCATGATGAAAGGGGCATTTTCCTTTTTTTGAATTGCCCATAGTCTTTTAATTTAAAATTTATTTATTCATTGTTAGTCTTGTTGTAATTGTCTTAACCTTGCTGCTAATTTAGTTATACCCGCTATAAACATTCGCTTATCTCGCTACCGTTGGTTGCATAGGCGAATGTTTGTAGCACCTATTTATAAATCCTCACAAAAATCTCCGCACCTTCTGCTTTCATTCCCCTGTACATTCCTTCTGTATTAAAAGGAAGTTCGATATTACCGTTTTTATCAATAGCAACTAAACCACCTTCTCCGCCCAGCTTTACGAGTTTGTCCATTACTACAATATCGCAGGCTTCTTTTAAGGAAAGACCTTTGTATTCCATTAAACAGGAAATATCATAAGCAACTACAGAGCGTAAGAAAAACTCACCGTGTCCGGTACAACTGATAGCACAAGTGTTATTATTGGCATAGGTTCCTGATCCAATAACCGGGCTGTCGCCTAACCTTCCGTATTTTTTATTGGTCATACCTCCGGTGCTGGTTGCAGCAGCTATGTTTCCGTGCATGTCTAATGCAACTGCTCCTACTGTTCCAAATTTTTTACCTCCGTTTTCAAAAGTGTCGTCGTTACTTAATGTATCACCCGAGTGATCCATTACCATTACATCACTTTCTTTTGCTTTCAGTAATTGGTCGTAACGTAATTGATCGAAGAAATATTCGTCCTTTTCAAATTCAACATTTATTTTTTTTGCAAACTCAATTGCCCCCGCAGCTGCCAGCATTACGTGTTCTGATTTTTCCATTACAGCACGCGCCAAACTAATTGGATTTTTAATATTGCTAACACCCGCTACTGCACCTGCCATCAGGTTTTGCCCGTTCATTATAGCGGCGTCCATTTCGTGAGTTCCTGTATTGGTGAATACAGAACCTTTTCCTGCGTTAAAAAGGTGATTGTTCTCTAAAGATAAAACCGCTTTTTCTACTGCATCAAGGGAGGTCCCTCCTTTTTTCAGGATCTCGTCTCCGGCAATGAGAGCATCTTCCAATGCCTTGTTATAAGCAAGTTCTTTTTCAGGTGTCATGAGTTTTTTCAGCATGGTACCGCATCCTCCGTGAATTGCTATAGCGTGTTTTGGCATAGGGTTATTTTTTCTTAAAGATAAGGATTTTCTGTGGTTTTGATTGAACATCACGGTAAGAAAGAGATTGGGGCTTTAATGGGTTTTTGTGGGAAATAATGGGCATTTCGTACACAACAACATGTTACTTTTTTGAAAGCAAAAAAGTAACCAAAAAACCTTGCGGCGGCATTATTTAAGCGATCCACTTCTTATACGGTTGCGGGTTTTTGCAAGGCTGTGCTGCGCAAAAATCTACGCAACACGAATAAAGTGAACCCTCGCTTAAACAACGCTATGCCGCATTCGCATCATTAAGAACACCCTACAAAAATAAAATCCGCTTAAAACCTTTAGTCGCACAAAAAAAATCGCACCACAAACAATTGGGGCTCCACATCAAGAACATTAGGTCGCCTTTTGGGTAAATAAGATGATCTTACAAAAAATAAAATCAACGGAATTCTGCGTATTTCCTCTTTGGAACGGCGTCTGAATTTGGAATATAATTCCCGGGAATGCATCTACTATTTTTAAGAGTATTAGCACTGCTATTTAGTAAGGTGTTTTATTCTTTTATATTCCGGACATTACTCCTTTACTAGTTTTTTAAACTTAACAACCTTTCCATTTCCAATTTTTAAAAAATAAAAACCTGCATCTAAATGATTTGTTTCTATGGTGGTTTTATTAGTCAATTTGCCCTTAAGAACTGTTTGACCGATGCCATTAATAATTTCAAAATCCAACTTCTCATTGTTTCCTTTCGGTTCTATTGTTAATGTTTCCGACATAGGGTTTGGATAAACCTTTAAATCATTATCAGTAATGGATTTTAATAATGTGGCGTTGTTTCCGTTTTCCAGTCGAGCAATACTTCCTATTAACTCAACAGCGTCGTGATAATAATCAAAACTACATCCTACAATTATTTTTTCATCGCTTTGAATAGTAACTGAATTTACTTCACCATAGTTTAATCCGGTGCCAAAATAAAACGAACTATCTATGCTGCCATCCATATTTATACGTGCAATATGGTTATGAATAGCTGTTCCGTTATAGTCGTTAAAACTACCAGCTATTAGTATTTTTCCATCATTTTGTTCTTTGCAAGCGAGAACAATGTTGTCTGTTCCAATACCCGGATTAAAAGTTGTATCAAGTGATCCATCTGTATTTAAACGTGCAATATTATTTCGGCTCACGCTATTAAAAGAAGAGAAATCGCCTCCGATAACTATTTTTCCATCACTTTGAATAGTACTTGTATAAACAATATAGTCGAATCCAGTACCAGTGTTAAAACTTGTATCAAGAGATCCGTCTGCATTTAGCCGCGCTATATAATTTTTGGTTACTCCATTATATGAAAGGAACCAACCTCCAATTATTATTTTGTCATCATTTTGAACAGAGGTGGTAAACACTCTGTATTCTGCAGCAGTTCCGGAATTAAAAGTGGTATCTAAACTTCCATCCGTATTTAGCCGAGCGATGTAATTTTCATCTATTCCGTTATAATTATCAAAACCACCACCAATAATTATTTTTCCATCACTTTGTAAAGCGCATGTTCCAATAAAACCATTTGCACCTGTGCCCGGATTAAAAGTAACATCTACGCTACCATCGGTATTTAAACGGGCAATGCGTTTGCGAGCAAAGCCATTAAAGGTATTAAAGTAACCTCCGATTATTATTTTTCCATCGCTTTGTATTGCGCTTGTAGAAACAATACCTGCAGCTCCTGTTCCAACATGAAAAGAAGTGTCAAGTGTGCCATCTGTATTTAAGCGAGTTATTCGGTTTCTGGTGTAACCATTGTAAGTAGTAAAGCCACCGCCTATTATCATCTTGCCATCGATTTGTATCGACACTGTATGGATATCACCGTTAGCACCGTAGCCTAATGCGTTAAAAGTTGAATCAAGCATACCATCTTGTGCATGCAGTTTCAAACTAAATGTTGAAAACAGTAAAACGGATAATAAGATTAGAGCATTTTTCATGGTGTTATTTTTGAGTGCTAATTTTTACTTTTACTTATTTATACTTGTATAATCTTACTCAAATGTATATATGTTTTTGTTTAGATATAGCACAAAACTACTGATATATGTAAGGATATAAGCTGATATTAATCAGTTTTGTTGTATGCTTTAGTGCCTGCTATTTTATATTTAACTGGATTTTTTCGAAAAGGATAGAGGATGATCTCTGACTATTTCTAATACTGACTCGCCATTATAAAACGCCTTGAGTATGTTGAAAATTTACTCAGGAAGTAAATCAATTTCTTAATTTTTGATTAGGTTAAATTATTAGTTTTTTTGTTGACAATTATTCCTGATTTTTAGAGAGTTTACACTATTAGTCACACACACAAAATTTCGCAGCACAAACGATTGGGCCCCCCACATCAAGAACACCAGATCGTCCTTTTGGGTAAATAAGATGATTCTACAAAAAATAAAATCTGCGTGAATCAGCGAAATCCCCGCCCGACTGAACGTTGTTCGGGCAGGTGCGGGAAACCTTCCGCTATGTTGTTCTGTGTTTTTTCCAGTATTCGAGCCCGTAGCCGCAGAATATTTCTTCACCTGATTTGATGTTACGGGTTGCTATTATGGCTACGTCGTTTGCTTCGTCGAGGGCTATTTTGGAACAGTTTTTAAATTCAGGTTTCAGGCTGCCTTTTACATCGTTGGCATATTTCGCGAAACAATCTATTTTCATAGAATCCATGATCGTTCCGTCGAGCATGCTAATGAAGTATTGATCTGTTCCTTTTTTAACTCTTTGTTTGGCTTGCAGGTCACTTAAGATTTCTCCTTTAAACACTGCAATAACCTCGTCTTTGTAAATATCAATAGCCGTAAACAAACCATTTCCTGAGAAGGGCAGTTGCGATATTCCAACGTATAAATAATCGGCTTCTGCAGCTTCTATTGTGTTACTGTTTGGTTTACTTTCTTTCATCATTGCTAATTTAGGTAATCTTCACCTCATTTTTTTTAACCACATAGGAGGCACATAGTTTTTTTGTTTATGTATAAAGGTTGCTAGAGGAAACCTCGTTTCTCACACAGAGAACTATGTGCAAAACGAAGTTCTATTCCCTCTTTTAACGCTAACAACCATACATTTTCCTATGTTTCTATGTGTTCAAAATTTGTTTAACGCAATCTCTATTTGATCTTGAACCGCAGCCCACCGTACAACATCCTTCCGTAAATAGAACCCCACACCATTGATGCATCAAAGTATGCTCCAAATGGTTTATCATTGGAAACAATTGGGTTGGGTTGTTTGTAGTTAAATGCGTTTTCTACACCCAAATAAAAGTTCCATTCGTTTTTCTTTTTATGAACGTAGGTAATTTGTGCGTTGGTGTTATAATAATCGGGTGAATAAGTTGCTCTGTGGTATTCCAAAGGATTTGCGGCTGTGTTGGGTAAACGTTTCGCTCCAAACCATTGCAAAGTGGCATCAAATAACCACTTCCCGTTCCTGGTTTCGTAACCTGCATTAATAAAAGAACGGTGTTTTGAGATCAATGATTTAGCCAACAATTCTCTTGAAAAAGATGTTTGGTTGTCAACAAAACGATAAGCTGTCTTAATGTTCAAACGTTTCCATGCTTCCCAGCCAAACTCAACCTGAGCGGTGTTCGAAAAAGAAACTCCTTTTAAGTTATAGAACAATACTTTTTGCGCATGATCATCTACATCAATCACCACCTGATTTTTAAAATCGGTACGATACACATCCACAGTTACATAAGCATCACGGTAATCGAGTTTGAATTTCTGCGTGTAGTTGGCTCCATAGTTCCATGCTATCTCCGGGTTCATCCCGTATGGCATACTAAAATCTCCGGGTGTAATTACAAAGGTTCTGGAACTTGCCATTAAGTTGGTATTCTCAGCAAATATATTCGCTGTTTTTAATGCGCGTCCACCGGAAAGCCTGAATACTGATTTACCATCATTGATAGCATAACGCATGTGTAAACGCGGAGTAAAAAACAATCCGTAGTAATTATGATAATCAGCTCTTAAACCTCCAACTAAATTAAATTTCTCAAGGTAATTATAAGTGTATTCTACAAAGGTTCCGGGAACAATTTCTTTTCTTTTGTAATCTATCTCATCGTATGTTTCCTTCACATCATCCGCTATAAAGCTCGCTCCCAACTTGTAGGTATGATTAGTGTTTCCCAAATAACTTTGGAAAATAAAATTGGCATAAGCTGTTGATTGATCACCTTTATAAAGATTGTTTCCATAAAAATTATCCTGCTTGTGGTTCGAATAATTTAACTGCAAACCAAAACTGGTAGCCTGACGCTTTTTAAATACATATCCGTTTTTTGCAAACACATCAAAACGTTCTGTATTAATTCCAATAGTGTACAGATCGGTATCATGATGCATGGTAACAAATTGTTTTGCTTGTCCGCCCTGTCTTTTATCGCTTACATAACTCCCTCCAAACTGCCCCTCAAAACCTTTACGTGTTTGGTAAGCCCACTTGTTAGCTACATTTATTTGCGTTCCGGTTGGAATATCCAGAAACCCATCGTGATTCATATCCTGTTGTAATGGATTAGAGTTTCCGTGTAATAACAAACCTGTGCTCCAAACATCAGTCAATTTTTTAGAGAGATTCAAATTGTATTCGTTACGCGCGTTTGCATTTACATAAGCATTGAAGAACAATCTTTCACTCGCCGCAGGATTTTGTAATTCGGTATTTATTTGTCCCGTAAAACTTTCGTAACCATTGATCACTGTTCCTGCCCCTTTACTTAATTGAATAGATTGTATCCATGAGCCCGGAATAAAAGAAAGCCCGTAAATACTTGCCAATCCTCGCAAATAAGGCATATTCTCTTTGGAGATCAATGCATACTGCCCCGAAAGTCCTAGCATTTGGATTTGTTTGGTTCCTGTAACGGCATCCGAAAAGTTAACATCAATAGAAGGATTGGTCTCGAAACTTTCGGAAAGATTACAACATGCTGCTTTCATCAATTCACGCTGTCCAAGAGTTTCGATCTTAATCGCATTCATCATGGAGAATTCGGTACCCGTTGATTTATAAACCACTACTACTTCGTCAAGTGTTTTAATATCCGAGAGATATAAAACAACAAAACGTTGAGTGGTGTCCACTTTTAATGTATCGGCTTTGTAACCAACGTTGGAAACAACCAGTGTGTCCATTTTGTCCGAATAAGCTAATTCAAACACACCTTTCCCATTAGAAAAAGTTGCAGTATTAGTGTTTAACCATTTTATTAATACGCCCGGTAACTCGCTTGTATCGCCTTTACCTTTAATTTCCAACACTTTGCCTGTAAGTTTATTTTGAGAAAACACAGAGGAGAAACAAAGTATTGAAACAAGCGTAATGAAAATTCGATTTCTCATCACTTCTTTTTTTAAACAGCCAGAGCTGTCGGGTTCTTACATTGTTATTTGCCGTGTTTTCTGTCGTCGTATTTACAGCATTCGGGAAGTTGGTTATAACCCGTTTTATCTTTTTCAACTTTATCGGTAGAATGACCTGCTTTAGCAACTGCTTCGTGAATCTGCATTTCCGTTACCTTATCAGCACGGAAAACAACTTTCAGCATTTGTGTTTCCTCATTCCATGATGTTGATTTAACTCCTTTTAAATAGGCAGCATTCTCAATACGTTTTTTGCACTGATCACAATTACCTTTTACTTTAAACTCAATGGTTTTTATTTCTTTCTTTGGCTTCGATGCTACCTGCGCAAATACTCCCTGCGATAATATCGTTAAAAGTACTATTACAATTATATTTTTCATTTTGATTGATTTTTGAATTTATACTTATCAAGTGTCTGTTCCCGAGTGTACAAGAACTGACATACGGCATAATGAATACATCACATATTCAAACAAACCTTGTTTAAAGTATAATCAAATCAATAATTTCCGGTATTGTATTACCAGAGGCGGATGCGATCCAGAGCTTTCCGATTCAATTATTTCAGAAACTGCTTTTTCCTCTAATTTGGAAGCAAGCAATTCGGGTGCGGTAGTTTCATAAAAAAGATCAAAAGAAGTTTTATCCGGAGATTTTGCAAAATCATTCGTTACCAATGTATTATCCTCTTTTAATTGAATAATTGCCGTTTCGTTGGTACAGCAACCATCCATTTCATCTTCCTCTTCACCGCAACAACAATCGTTTTTAGCAATAAAGAAACTCTCGGAAGTTTTCTCTGAACCACAAAAATGTACATACTTGTTTATGCCGAATGTTTCTGTAACAAACAACAGGAAAAAAAGCTGGATCAATATTCTTTTATATCCCTTCATCTATCCTACAAAAATATAAATAAAAAAGGCTCCATTTTGTTAATTTTATGGAAATAAAACTTTAAATTTAATTGCTATATTTATCCCAAACTTAGGTTGCATCTCTGTTATACTAATTAAACCCTAATAGCAAACTTGCATGAATAGTGTTTATTACATCGAGCCAACAGAAAAGACACCTTTGGTGATCTTGGATCCGGACAAAAAAAAGTTTGAGATCATTGGAGTTTCTGTGCCTCAGGATGGAAGGGATTTTTACCAGCCCGTTTTGGATTGGTTAAAAGAGTACAATGAGCATCCGCTGGAATTAACTGAATTTGTCTTTAACCTTGACTATTTCAATATTTCTTCTTCCAAAATGATCCTCTTTGTTTTATACAAGTTACAGGAATTGCAACAAAAAGGAAAACAAGTTAAAATTAAATGGTTTTACAACGACGACGATCTTTTTGAGGTGGGACAGGATTACGAATACATCTCAAAACTAGATTTCGTTTTTATTAAGACCTCTAAAGAATATTTGGTAGCATAGATGGAAGTCAAAGATTATTTTTGCAATTATAACGGACACTTAATAAGTATATATGAACCTGTGGTTTCTTTTGCCAACAGAGCTTTCAGGTATGGTGACGCATTGTTTGAAACCATTCGTGTGATTAATGGAAAAGCGATGTTTCTAAACGATCATCTTCGCCGCATCAAATTGAGTATGACTATACTCAGGATGAACGTGCCGGGTGATTTTAATACCGAAAATATTTCGCGTTTAATCAGTGATCTTATTAAGCAAAATAATATTGAAAATGATGTTCGTGTAAGACTTACTATCTTTCGTAACGAAGGTGGTTTTTATACTCCTAAAGTAAACGATATTTCTTTTTTGATTGAGACAGAAGACCTGGAAGAAAAAGGCGCTTATACCTTTAATGAAAAAGGTTATGCGATGGAAGTATTCCACGATATCAAAAAACATAAGAACAAACTTTCGAATTTAAAAAGCGGAAATGCATTGTTGTATGTACTTGCAGGTATCTACAAAAAAGATATTAAGATGGATGAATGTATCATCATCAATGACGATGGTAATATTTGTGAAACCATCAGCTCCAACATATTTATTGTAAAGAACGGCGCCTTGTACACTCCTGCCCTCTCTGAAGGCTGTGTGGAAGGTGTATTACGTAAACAGATCATAAAGATCGCACAGGAGAATCGTATCCTTTGTTACGAAATTCCAATTGTATTTAATACCATGATGAATGCCGACGAGGTGTTTTTAACGAACGCAGTAAAAGGTATCCGTTGGGTTGAACAATACAAAACAAAGACCTATACCAACAAAATGGCTCTTTACTTTTTGGACAAACTAAATCAGTTGATTGAAGAGTAAATTTCGAATAGGATATAAAATAAATGAAAGCCAATTTTTATCCTAAATATATTTTTACATCTTTTCTTGTAGTAGTTGTATCTCTTGTTTTCGCACAGGGTAAAACACTTGATTCATTAAAACAGGCTTTAAACACAAAATCCGCTCACGATACCGTACTCTGCAGAACCTTATCCTTATTAGCAGAAATGGCTCCTGATGGTGAATGGGAAGCATACAACGATCAGCTTTTAAAACTTGCTGAAACAAATTTAAAAGATCTTTCCTCCAAAGACCCTTGCAATAATGTATTTAAAAAACATCAGTCTGATGCACTAAATAACAAAGGATATTCAGCCCAACAAAAAGGTGACATTCATGAAGCATTGGTATTCTATCATCAAAGTTTAAAAATAAAGGAAGAAATAAATAACCAACGAGGGGCAGCTTCCTCATATAACAATATTGGCTCTATCTATATGGCTCAGGGCAATATTCAAAAGGCGCTGGAATATTATAATAAGAGTCTTAAAATAAAAGAAGAGTTAAAAGATAAAAAGGGAGTTGCCACTTCTCTAAATAACATAGCTGACATTTATATAAATCAAGGGCAAACGGACAAAGCACTTGAGTATTATATACAGAGCCTGCTACTTGAAAAAGAAATTAATAATAAAGCAGGAGAAGCAATTTCTCTTACCAACATTGGTAATTTATATGTAAAAAAGGGCGATCTTGAAAAAGGACTGGAATATCATACCAAATGTATTAAACTCAGAGAAGAGCTAGCTAACAAGAACGGAATAGGAATGAGCCTGAATAGTATTGGTACTGTTTATTTATTAAAAAAGAACTATCCGGTAGCTCTTGAATATTACACTAAAAGTTTTAATTTTTTACAAGAAACCGGTGATAAGAAAAACATGATCTGGTCATACCTTAATATGGCTGAAGTTTACATCATTCAAAAAAAGTATCCTCAGGCACTTGAAAACTCCAGCAAATCAATGAGTTTAAGTAAGGAACTTGGTTTCCCTCTGGAGATCAGAAATGCCGCGAAACAACTAAGCAGGATTTACACCGCTACAGGAAACTATCAAAAGGCTTTAGAGAATTACGAGTTGCATATTCAAATGCGCGACAGTATAAGTAATCAGGAAACCCGCAAAGCATCCTTAAAACAACAATTCAAATACGAATACGAGAAAAAATCGACAGCTGACAGTGTTGCTCATGCTAAAGAAAATGAAATAAAAAATATAGAATTAGAAAAACAACAAGCAGAAATTAAAGCGAAGCGTTATACTCAATATGCATTGTTCGGGGGTTTGGCATTGATGATCGTATTTGCAGGATTTATTTTTAACCGTTTCAAAATAACACAAAAACAAAAAGTTCTTATCGATATGCAAAAGCGTGTTGTAGAGGAAGCTCATAAGGAAATCATAGATTCCATCAACTACGCGGAGCGATTACAGCGATCTTTAATGGCAAGCGATGACTTACTCAATAAAAACATCAAAAACTATTTTGTTTACCTTAACCCTAAAGAAGCGGTGAGTGGTGATTTTTACTGGGCAAGTACATTACACAACGGAAATTTTTGTTTGATTGCTGCTGATAGTACAGGTCATGGCGTTCCCGGAGCCATTATGAGTATGATGAACATGAACAGTTTAAAGGAATCGGTGCAGGAAAATTTATGCGAGCCACACGAAATCCTTAACAAAACACGCAGCATCATTATTGAAACACTCGCCAACGATGGAAGTATGGAAGGCGGGAAAGACGGAATGGATGCGGCATTGATAGTATTTAACTCTGAAAAAACAAAAGGTGAATTTTCACTGGCAAATAATCCGTTATGGTTAATCAGAAAAGGTGAATTGATAGAATACAAACCTGATAAAATGCCGGTTGGTAAACACGACAGGCAGGATGTTCCTTTCAGTAAACAGGAAATACTATTGGAGAAAGATGATCTTATTTACATACTTACCGATGGTTATGCTGATCAGTTTGGCGGAGAAAAAGGAAAAAAATTCATGTACAAACCTTTAAAGGAATTGCTTTTATCGGTTCAGGATAAAACCATGAGCGAACAAAGAGATGTATTACACAAACGTTTTGAGGAATGGAAAGGTGGTATGGAACAGGTTGATGACGTTTGCATTATAGGCATTAAAATATAAATGCGGTACTTTAAAAAAATAGGGACCTTTTGCTTTGTGCTTCTTTTAAGTTGCATATTTGCTCCTGCGCAAAATATCGACTCGCTAAAGTTTGCATTAAAAACATCAAAACACGATACTTCAAAATGTACTGTTCTTTCTCTATTAGCTGAAATTGCACCGGAAGGAGAATGGGAAAAATTTAATGAGCAACTTTATAAACTAACCGAAAGCAATTTAAAAACCTGCTCTCCAAAACAGCCGGCTTTCAAAATATTTAAAAAATTTAATGCAAACGCCTTGAATAATATGGGTCACATTGCTAACCAAAAAGGAGAAACCACAAGGTCTTTTGATTATTATAATAAAAGTCTTCAAATAATGGAAGAAATCGGGGATAAACTTGGCAGTGCTGAATTATTGAATAATCTTGGTCTTATGTACCAAAACACAGGGCAAAGTGGAAAGGCTCAGGAATACTATACCAAAAGTTTAAATATCTGTGAAGAATTAAAAGATAAAGAGGGAATGTCATATTGTTTGAATAACCTTGGCTATACTTATCAAAATAACGGAGACATAAAAAAAGCCCTGGATTATTATACCCAAAGTCTCAAAATAAGGGAAGAATTAGGTGATAAGCAAATGATTGCTTCGGTTATCAATAACATCGGTACTATCTATAAAGATCAGGGAGATAATACAAAAGCACTGGAATATTACAGCAAAAATCTTAAACTGTATGAGGAAATTGGAGATAAAAACGGAATGGCATTTTCACTAAATAATATGGGATTTGTGTATGATGATCTTGGGGAGTTTAAAAAAGCGATTGATTGTTACGAAAGAAGCCTTGCTTTAAGAACAGAAGTTGGGGACAAATCTGATATAGCAATTTCGCTTAGCAATATTGCAGGAATATATTATCATCACGGCGACCCATCCTGCACAAGCCCTAAAAAAGAATGTGCAAAAATTGGGCAGAATAAAGCTTTGGAGTATTACACACAAAGCTTAAAAATAAGAGAAGCAATTGGTGATAAAGAAGGAATAGCGAATTCTTTGGGTAATATAGGTTTCATTTATTCCGATCAGAAAAATTACAAAAAAGCACTTGAATACCTGAACCGGGCAATGAAATTAAGTAAAGAGTTGGGGTATCCGGAAGGTATCGCTAATCAAGCTGAAAGACTGATGGATATTTACAAAGAAACGGGCAATTACCAAAAAGCACTGGAAAATTATGAACTCTTCATTCAAATGAAAGACAGTATCAACAATGAAGATACACGCAAGGCATCTTTAAAACAACAGTTTAAATACGAATACGAAAAGAGAGCGGCTGCAGATAGTGTTGCTCATGCTAAAGAGACAGATATAAAAAACCTTGAACTACAAAAACAACAAGCAGAAATTAAAGCGAAACGTTATACTCAATACGCACTGTTCGGAGGTTTGGCATTGGTGATCATATTTGCAGGATTTATTTTTAACCGTTTCAAAATAACACAAAAACAAAAAGTTCTTATCGATATTCAAAAGCGTGTTGTAGAGGAAGCCCACAAAGAAATAATAGATTCTATTAACTATGCTGAGCGACTGCAAAGATCATTAATGGCAAGCGCTCAATTACTGAATCAAAACATTGGAAACTACTTTGTTTATTTTAATCCAAAAGAAGCAGTGAGTGGAGATTTTTACTGGGCAAGTACTTTACGCAACGGTAATTTTTGTTTGGTGGCTGCAGATAGCACCGGCCATGGTGTACCGGGAGCCATCATGAGTATGATGAACATGAACAGTTTAAAGGAATCGGTAAAAGAAAATTTAAGCGAGCCTCACGAGATTTTAAATAAAACACGGAACATCATTATTGCAACACTTGCCAACGATGGAAGTATGGAGGGCGGGAAAGATGGAATGGATGCTGCATTGATCGTGTTTGATTCACAAAAAACAAAAGCTGAATTTTCACTGGCCAACAATCCGCTTTGGCTAATAAGGAAAGGTGAGCTGATAGAGTACAAACCTGATAAAATGCCGGTTGGCAAACACGACAGGCAGGATGTTCCTTTCAGTAAACAGGAAATACTATTGGAGAAAGGCGATACCATTTATATTCTTACCGATGGTTATGCTGATCAGTTTGGCGGAGAAAGAGGAAAAAAATTCATGTACAAACCTTTAAAGGAATTACTCTTATCGGTTCAGGATAAAACAATGAGCGAACAAAGAGAAGTATTAAGTAAGCGTTTTGAGGAATGGAAAGGTGATATGGAGCAAATTGATGACGTTTGCGTTATAGGAATAAAGATTTAAAAAAATGTAATCTTCTACAACAACAAGGAGAATCAAATATATTAAGGACTGTGCTGTTTCAATTTGTTTTGCATATCTACCGGTCAGAAAAAGGTAAAACAAGCACTTTCTTTATTAAACCCAAAATAGTATCTTTGCGATCAAATTTTTAGAACCTTATGCTGTCAAAAAATCTATTCAAATCGATCCCATTGGTAGTTGTTATGGCTTCCTGCCAAAGTAACCAGGCTGACATTAGCGATATTAAAGACGTAGTAGTAAAAACGGATACTGTTGCTAAAAAAGATTCAGTAGAAGTATTCCAGTATCAAACGGAGCAATTCTCTGACCTTCGTATCCTTCGTTACCAGGTTCCCGGTTTCAATGAACTTTCCCTTCAACAAAAAACATTGTTGTACTATTTATCAGAAGCTGCATTGTGCGGAAGAGATATGATGTGGGATCAACATTACAAATACAACTTAACAGTTCGTAAAACACTCGAGAATATTGTAGACACCTACAAAGGAGATAGAAAAGCGCCGGAGTTCGCTAAATTTATGGAATACACAAAACGTGTCTGGTTCTCCAATGGTATTCACCATCATTACAGTTCAGATAAGATCATGCCTGAATTCACCAAAGAATACTTTGCCTCTTTGGTTGGTCAATCAGTAAACAATGGTTTTCCTTATAATGGCAATGAAAATGAGCTTCAGTTTATTGACCGTCTTTCATCCATTATCTTCGATCCTAAAGTTGCTCCTAAACGAGTGAACCTGGATTCGAATGTGGATATGGTAAAAAATTCCGCAATCAATTTTTACGAAGGTGTTTCACAAAAAGAAGCAAGTGATTTTTATAAAGATGCAAATAAAACCAATTTGAAAACACCGGTAATGACCGGATTGAATACCAAACTGGTAAAAGAAAACGGAAAGATCGTTGAAAAGACCTGGAAATTAGGGAGTATGTACACTCAAGCTATCGAAAAAATAATTTTCTGGTTAGAGAAAGCTTCTACCGTTGCTGAAAACCCTGCTCAAAAAGATGCTATTGATAAACTGATCATTTTCTATAAATCAGGAAGCCTTGTTGATTTTGATACTTACTCTATTGCATGGGCTAAAGACACCGAATCAGCTATTGATGCCGTGAACGGATTTATTGAAGTGTACAACGACCCTATTGGTTACAAAGGAAGTTTTGAATCGGTAGTTTCCGTAAAAGATATGGAAGCCAGTAAACGTATCAAAACCATTGGTGATAATGCTCAGTGGTTTGAAGACAACTCTCCTATTCAGCCAAATCACAAAAAGAAAGAAGTAAAAGGTATAGCTGCTAAAGTTATTAATGTAGTTATGGAAAGTGGTGATGCTGCCCCTTCTACTCCAATTGGAGTGAACCTTCCAAACAACGAATGGATCCGCGAACAACATGGTTCCAAATCGGTGAACCTGGGGAACATAGTGGAAGCATATGACATGGCTGCAGGCGCAGGTGTTGTTGGTGAATTCTATATCAACAAAGAAATTCAAGATCGCGTAAAAAACTTTGCTCCTTTAGCAGATAAATTACATACTGATATGCACGAAGTTATCGGGCATGCTTCGGGGCAAATTGAACCCGGCATCGATCAACCTGCAACTACTTTAAAAAACTACGCTTCTACTTTAGAAGAGGCACGTGCTGATTTGGTTGCCTTGTATTATTTATATGACCAAAAATTAGTAGACCTTGGAGTAATTCCATCACTGGATTATGGTAAAGCATCATATGACGAATACATTACAAAAGGATTAATGGTACAATTATCACGTTTAAAATTAGGAGATAACATTGAAGAGGCCCACATGCGTAACCGTCAGTTAGTTGCTGCATGGGTGTTTGAAAAAGGTCAGAAGGAAAACGTGATTAGTAAAGTAAAACAAAACGAGAAAACTTATTTTGTAGTAAATGATTACACAAAACTAAAAGTATTGTTTGGGGAACTGTTGAAAGAGATTCAACGCATCAAATCTCAGGGTGATTACAAAGCAGGTAAAAACCTTGTAGAGAACTACGGGGTTAAAGTTGACAAAGCAATGCACAAAGAAGTATTGGATCGTTATGCAAAACTAAACTTTGCTCCTTACGCAGGATTCATTCAACCTAAGCTGGTTCCGGTAATGGAGGGAAATAAAATTAAAGATGTAAAAATTGAATATCCGAAAGACTTCACCGAACAGATGATGTACTATGGAAAGAATTACGGTTTATTACCGGTAGTTAATTAATAAATTGACAAATTAAAAGAAAGCCCCCGGTCACTGAGTTTGTCGAAGTGCGGGGGCTTTTTCATTAAATCCAAATAGACAGTTGTGAATGCAACTGTCTATTTGGATTAATTGAGGTTAATGGATAAAATAACGAAAAAATTAATTCACTTTTAAGCTGGAAAAGACCAGGTCATTTAGAAAAGCCATAATTTCTTCTTCCTTCTTCGTGTTGCCAAAATCAGTGAGCGAAGGCAAATTGTACATGAAAAATTTTTGAAAATGTGCCATTTCAATGATGGTAGAAGCAAGTGACTTGGGATACTTGTATTTAGTATTACACTCCGCAATAATTTTTCCAATAACCGCACACAAATCCTTATAAGGCTTAAAAAAATGCTGTTTATTATCTTCCCCTACTTGCTTTGTAAGATATGCTTTTGACCCTTCCGCAATGATAATTTGGTGCAATAAATTTTCATTCACATAGCTTGTATGCTCCTGCTCTGTCATTGTAGTTGAGAGCAATTTTATTACTTTCTTTAACTTTACAACCGGATCCTTAATGTTATTTGTTTGGAAGCTAATTTGAAATTCAAGCCAAGCCCAATACCATGATGTTAAATAAACCAGTAATTTGTGTTTATTCTCAAAATACCTGTAAATACTTGCTTCTGTAGTGCCAATTTCTTCTGCTAATTTTTTAAAGGTAAGAGTCTCAAAACCATATTTATAAATCAATTGAACACTGTATTTGATAATATTCTTACCCAATTCCGAACTTTCGGGATCGCGAAGAAACAATGCTTCGTTCATCTTTATTTGCAGCTGTAATTTCATTTTCACTTATTTCTTAAGCTTTTTTCTTTAAAGAAAGCGAAATTACAAAAATTAATTTAACAATCATTTATAATAGTATTACTATTATGTAAAACATTTATACTATCTTTGTTGCAATTAATAATCAGTTATGCTCCTAGACAAACGAATTCCAGTATCTTACATTCTAAACAAGGTGAAGTTCGACCTTATTTACGTATTGGTTGTTTCCTTAACTGTACTTTTTATTACTGAAACTTATAAGGAGTTGCTACCTAAAATCCCGATAACAATTCCAGCGTTTCTAGGGACAGCGATTTCAATTTTACTCTCCTTCAAATTAAATCAGTCATATGACAGATGGTGGGAGGCTCGTAAAGTTTGGGGCAGTATTGTGAATGACTCACGTAGCATGGTTATTCAGTTAATGAGTTTAACTGCAAAAGGAAACGATAGTATTATTAAGAAAATTGCTTACAGACAAATTGCCTGGTGTTTTTCATTAGGGAAGTCACTCAGAGGATTAAATCCGACTGAAAATTTAGAACAATTTCTTTCTGCTAAGGATTTGCAAGAAATAAATGAACATCAAAACAAACCTTTGGCACTCCTGAATTTACATGCCAAAGACATTAAAGATCTCAAGGAGAACAATCAGTTGGACTTACTTTCACAGCTTCAATTGGACAATACACTAGTTCGACTTTGCGACGCTCAGGGCAAATCAGAACGCATAAAAACCACAGTATTTCCTGTAACGTACAGGATTTTTCTTCATGCCATTATTTACTTGTTCGTGATTACTCTTTCAATTTCATTAGTTGAGATAGAGGGATATTATGAAATTCCTTTACTTCTGGTAATTTCCGCTGCCTTCTTTTTACTCGAAAAATCGGCTACTCATATGCAAGCCCCATTTGAAAACAGACCAACGGATACAGCTATAACCACTATTGCAAAAAAAATTGAAATCAACATTAAGCAGCTATTAAAAGAGAGTGAAATTCCAGAATCAAAAGAAGATGGAAAATTTTATCAATTATAAACAATTAAAATCAGTAGAGGATGAAAACACTTACAAAAGAAATGCAAGCCGCCATTGCACCTTCGATGGCGCTAGAATTACTAAAAGAAGGAAATAAGCGATTTGTCAATAACCTAAAAATCAACCGCAATCTGCTTCAGCAGGCTAATGAAACTTCAGATGGTCAGCATCCCTTTGCCATTATCCTCAGTTGCATAGACAGTAGAACTTCTGCCGAATTAATTTTTGATCAGGGGCTTGGTGATATTTTCAGTGTTCGAATTGCAGGGAACATTGTGAACGAGGACATCTTAGGAAGTATGGAATTTGGTTGTAAAGTAGCCGGGTCAAAAATAATTGTAGTATTAGGACATACAAAATGTGGTGCGATAAAAGGTGCCTGCGACCATGTTGAAATGGGAAACCTGACTGTTTTACTCAATAAAATAAGGCCAGCTGTAGATGATGAAATTACTACGAAAGAAAACCGCAATTCAAATAATAATGACTTTGTAGAAAAAGTATCGACCATTAATGTCAAACGTACTGTTAAATCAATAATGGAGCGTAGTCCAATTCTAAAAGAATTGATTGAAAACGGCCAAATTGGAATTGTTGGTGGCACTCACGACATAACTACTGGTGAAGTCAAATTTTATCCGGAAACCATGACTTTTGGTGGAAAGTAAGCCTCCAACAAAAAAAATCCCGACCACTAAAAGTAATCGGGATTTTTTGTTTACACAGTACTTTACTTCTTTTTCACTGGAACCTGACGTTGTTTCTGCATATCTTCCAAACGTTGCTGGAAGTTTGATTTTTTGATCGGTTTCTTCATATTCTCATCAATCTTTGCTCTTAGCTTGGTATCACTAACCATTTTTCGCATTAAGAATGTTTGAAGGAAAGTGATCATGTTGGCAAGGAAATAATACCAACTTAAACCTGCCGAGTAACTGTTCATGAAACTTAAGAAGATCACCGGCATCAAATACATCATTACCTGCATCCCCGGCATTTGCTGATTATTCATTGGCATTATTTTCTGGTTCATCCAGGTATAAACTATGGTAGAAACAAACATCAATAATGCAAACATACTAACGTGATCACCATAAATGGTATTAATAACGGGCACTACACCAAAGTCCCAAACCGAATCGTAAGTAGAAAGGTCGCCTGCCCACAAAAATGCTTTCTGGCGCAATTCAAATGAAGCCGGGAAGAAATTTAGTAAGGCGATCAGGATAGGTAGTTGCAGCAATGCAGGTATACAACCTGAAAGCGGACTGGCACCGGCCTTTTTATATAAAGCCATGTTTTCCTGATTCACTTTCATTGTATCTGTTCCATGCTTTGCTTTAATAGCATCTATCTCCGGTTTCAATAAACGCATTTTAGCCGAAGACAAATACGTTTTATAGGCGATAGGTAGCAACAAGATCTTGATAATCATGGTAAGGATCAAAATAACCCAACCCATACTCATGGTAGAATCTTTGAAAGCACTGAAAATCGGAATAACCAACCAGGTATTCAGGTATTTAAAAATCGACCATCCCATTGGGATCATTTGTTCAAAATCTAAATTCTGATCTTTAAGTGTGTAGTATTGGTTAGGGCCATAAAAAAACTGCATTCCAAAAGTCTCATTTGCCGAACGGTTATAATCAAAAGCAAGCTGCGAATAATTTGTTTTTACAACCGCACTGTTTGTTTTGTCAACAAAAGTATTTAGTTTGGTTCCCTGATTAAACTTTGTTTTTGCCACCAATACAGTGGTGAAGAACTGCTGTTTAAAACTTATCCACTTAAGGCCTGATTCAGAAATTGTTTTATCCTCGCTGCTTACCAAACTCAGGTTATCCACTTCTGTTTCACCTGTAGGGTCAATAGTTTGATAAAAAATCCCGGAAGTTTGTTTTTCTTTTTCTATATGTAATTCCTGAGAAGGCAGCTGCATATTCCAGTTTAAGAGCACCTCATTATTAGTGGTACTTATGATACTTTGCATACCAACAAAAACCACATCATAATCCATCATGTATGAATCATCTTTCAACTTGTATACATAATCAATATAAGATCCTTTTTGAGCCGTTTGCATCCTTAGTCTCATCTCACCGCTTTTACCCGCAGCAACGGTTACATTTTTTTGTTCAGAAGTAAAATAAAGGCTATCTGTGGTAACAGTTAGACTATTGTAGGCATTTAATACCAATGACTGCTGTAAACTATCGCTATTAAATAATACCAATGGTTTTTCCTGACCCGGGCGATTGTACTGTTTTAACTCAACAGAAACTACTTTTCCGCCTTTGGAAGAAACAACTGCTTTTAAGAGATTATTCTCTATAGTATAAAACTCTTCCTTACCCATTGCCGCGGGGGCAAAATCTCTGTAAGTATCGGTATGTTTCTTAAGATTGTTTGCTGCAATTGCAGAATCAGTTAAAACAACGGCTGCACCAACTGTAGCCACCTTACTTGTATCATTCGGTTTTACCGAATCAGCAGCCACTTTAGCAGCAGCTACTTCTTTAGCAATTGCTTCAGCTTTTTTTGTTTCAACCTGAGTTATTGAATCCTGATAACGTTTGTTACGGGCAATCTCTTCCTTACTTGGTCCGGTAAAAACCATCCAGCCAATTAAGATCGCACCAATTATTCCAACACCTATGAGTGAATTCTTATCCATTACATTTTAAAATTGAGGTGCAAAAGTAATGAAATAAGGCGTTTTTTGTTAAAAATTAAGCGTTTTTTAAGAACAATTCGGCAAAACTGTGGATAAGCTGCGGAATGCGGAAGGTGAATGGGGAATTGGGAACTAAGCAGGCAGTTTTAGACTATGTCAGGTCGAGCGAAGTTGAGACCCATTCCCGGTAATTTATCTGCTATCCGGTTCTCGACTTCGCTCGACCTGACATTGGGGTTTACCATAGATTTATTTTTTCACCACACAAACACAACGGAAACCTGTCCATGCATTCGACTTTTCAAATACCTCATCGTTCCAGATGTTTAATTTTTCAGGATAGGTCCTCCAATTTCCTCCTTTGGCAATTCCCTTTTCGGCAACCAATTCACTTACATTTCCTATAGCATTATAGATTCCCAGTTTGTTTGGCCAGTATGATTTGGTGGGCGCAGTTACATCGGCATTATCTTTTAAAGTATTTGCATAATTCCAGGCAACAATAGAATTGTAAAGAGGGCTCTTGGTTTTATCTGCCTTTTCCTTATTTACTTTATCCAATCCTGGCATTGCCATAGCTTCCCACTCCTGTTTTGTAGGTAAGCGATATCCGAATTTAAATTTACCGGTATATTCTTTATTTGAGTCTTCTGCTTTTCTTTTGCCCTCTTTTATTTCAAGAGCAATATGTACACGTTCGGTCCTCCATTTGCAATAAGCCAAAGCTTGTTCGTAGCTCACTCCCACAACAGGATATTGTTTGTAGGCAGGGTGCCTAAAATAATAGTTTACATAAGGCTCATTGCAAGACATCTTCTGTCGCCATACCGTGGTATCCGGTAAAGAAGAAAGATATTCATTTGAACTTACACCGAATTTTGTTTTGTTGTATTGAACATACTCCAACCACGATAAATTACTGATTTCTGTTTCATCGACAAACAAAGTATCGTTGATGTTAACCGTTCCAGGTGGAATAAATTGTTTGCTTTTTGAAATAGTAAAGGCAGCTGATAATATTACTACACTTATTAATACAATTGTTTTCTTCATACTATTTGAGTTTATAGGTTTTAACATAAAATTATTCCTTCAATTTTCTAAACACATAGAAGGTTTAGGTAGTTGTAAAAAAGAATATATAGTTTACATAGTGGAAGCGTCGCTTCCTATCCTACTGTGTTACTGGCTTTACCTTTTCAATAAACAATTTTCACAAACAAATCAGTAAAAACTATGTGCCTCCTATGTGGTTAAGGCATTTGACTAATTAACTTAAACGCCCAACTTCTTTCTCAATTCAGCAGCATCAAACAGTTCGAGGCTAAGCGGAGTAAAAGTGAATGTAGTTTTATCTTTTGTAGATTGTGCATTCTTAAATGCATCTTTATCGCACATATACAACTGATCGTTTACCGCAGCAATAATACTGTACTCTTTTTTAGGATCGAAACGAAAGTTGTACAATTCGTTGTAAGAATAAGTGTACATCATGTTATCAGCGTTGTTGATCAGGTAAACCGAATTGGGTTGCAACAAATATTTATCGTGTACCAACTCTGCACTGGTTGTTTTTCCTGATGCCAGTTTTTGAGCGCAATCGCTGTTATAAGCACCGAACTGGCTAATCTGAAACATACGCCGAACCTTAAAATCGGTTTCGTTTACCTTGCCCGAATTGGCAGCATACATTTGCTCCGCAGCACTTACTGCTCTTTTCTTTTTCTCAGCATCCAGTTTAGCTAACAATGCTTTTTGTTCTGTTTCGATCCTTTTCAACTCAATAGCAAGATCATCTTTATACTTCTGCTCCTTCGCTTTTCTTTCTGTTAAGGCTTTTTGATATTCAGTTAATTTCTTATCGAAAGCAGTATTCACTTCTTCCAGTTTCTTTCCATCAAACACGGGGTAAACAAGCAACTTTTCTTTTCTGTACCCTAAAGAAAGGTTCAGGTAATACTTGCCTTTGATATCACTTTCAGAGATCTGAGCATCAGACCAGGCAATAGAGTTAAACTCCTTTGTATATTGTGTATTTGATTCATCTACTTCAAACACGCATCCTTCAAATGCTTTTAATTCAGGGTACTGATTAAAGTTCACATTCAATTTAAATTGTTTTCTGCTTTTATCGGCAGCAAGTGGTTTTTTAGGGACAATTGGAGTTGTAAGGCTTGTTATTTTTTTATCAGTTGAAGTTATCACTACTTCCTTAGACTCATCAAGTTTCTCTATTGCTGACTGGATCTTCTTCTCTTCTTTAGATTCAGCTGTGGTTTGCGTTACAGCAGGTGTATGATGGTCTTCATTCAAGGATACGATCTTATCTTTACCCAGGTAATTCCATTTTTTTGCCACTGTATCGAGGTAATAAAGATTAAAACGATTTCCATCTTTTTTAGAAACCATATCAATATCCAATTGTTTACCGGGTTTAATGAACACTTCTTCCCCACCCTGAAAACCTTTTATATCAACCATTCCTGCCGATTCGAAATTCTGTTTATTTCCGGCAGAATCGTAACGCATAGGAATTCCGCTTACTAGCTGATCCGCTACATCATGCATTTCACGGTAATGAATCTCAACCGTTCCGTTCACTTCTTTACCATCTTTTTTCACGAATGCTGATTTTGGAACAGTGATCTTAGAAGCAGTAGTGTGTTTAATGGTTCCTCCTGTATTGGCATTTACAGTATATTTTGAATAAGGAGCTTTGGATGCTGCTAAAACCGGGCGGATAAATTTGGAATTAGGTTTATCCTTTAGTATTGTTTTTTTATCGGCTACACTAGTAGTTGTTTTTTCATTCGATTTATCTTTTGTTAGTTCGTTAATGGATACAGTACACACAACTAAAAATCCTGCTATGATGGTTGTGTAAACCAACTTTCGCATTTTGGGCCATCGTTTACGAACCTTGGCATCCTGGATACTTTGCTCCTTAAATTTTTTAACTAATGCGTCAAAATCTTTTCTAGATTCAATCTCCTTGTCGTCAATTTTATCACGATTAATATTGAATTTTGTTTCCATTTTCTATTTTGATTTTTTCGTCAAAGTTTTTTTAATACGTTCTAATATTCTGTACAATTTTACTTTTGCGTTTGTCTCTGTCATCATCATGATCTCCGCAATCTCTTTGAAAGCTCTTTTTTCAAAAAAACGCATCTCAATTAATTGCAATTCATCTTCCGGCAGTGATTTCATTATACTTGATAAAGCCGGCATAAAATCTTCGTAGTAGCTTTCCTGAATTTCTTCACATAAATGTTTGATATCAGCAACATCAGCATTTACTGTTCGCTGTGCTTTTTTATCTCTGAACACCTGCATTACCTCGCTGTGCGCGATCCTATACAACCAGCTTCCAAAAGGAACTCCCTTAAATTCGTATTTGTGTAAGTTGGTAAGAGCCTTTAAAAACACCTGAGAAGTAACATCAAATGCCGTTTCTTTATCCTCCATTCGCTGATAAATATAACCGAAGATCTGCTTGTAGTATTTATCGTATATCGGTCCAAAATGAGTCACATCACGTTTAGCAGCCTCTATTTGCATAAATTCTGAACTGATCTGTTCGGTTGTGGCGTGATACTTTGGAGAAAACGTCATATTAATAGTCAGGGCTTGCAATGTTTGGCTTTTACATATATAATAAGCCATCTTATAAAAAGATACAGCAAGAACGGAAATATTTTGTAATTATTTGATAATCAGTTAATGTTTTATCACGATTTTACTTTATTATTGAGTCTTTTTACAATTTCAGAAGTAATAAAAATAGCCGTAAACAAAGGAATGATCCAGATAACACGGGCTTGTAATCGATCCACCACATTTGCAAAACCTCCGCAGATAATAGCATTTGAAATAATTCCAAACACCAACACTAGCAATAATAATTTATTTTTGACCTGATCTTTCGAGAAAAACAAAAAGACCAAGCATACAAACGAGGAAATAATAGCAACAACTAAATGAAGCTTTGAAATCCAATGGTCGTAAATGATGCCCTTGTTTTGTTTGGCAGTTAAAAACGAGCTTTTATCGAGCGGTAAGTACTTTTCTAAAGCTTTATAAGGCGGCAGATCCTTACCATAAGCAAACAATTCTTTTGTAGAATTGAATGTATATAATTGCTGAATGCTACCCTTAAAAATTTGAATTACATTTTCCTTTAAGTAACCCATATTGGAGAATGAAAGATTAATCAGCTTATTAAACTCAATTTTGCTGTTCTGCCAGCCACCGCATTTTTTAAACGGACTATCCTCTTGCCAAATAAAACCTTGAGCGGTTGATGGAAGCCTGTCTTTGAAAGCAGTAAGTGAATATATCCTACCTTGTTTCTCTTCTTCCTCCAACATATATTTCAAAAGCCCGCTTTCGCAATAACGGGCAATTACAAAAACATGTGAACTTGCATTGGGTGAGAACACTTTAAATGAACGAAGGTTTACAAGACTAAGTGAGACAAAAACAAAAAGCAAGAGCCCTGATAAGCAAAAGAACTTTTTTGAGAATGTTTTTACGAAACTCAATTCCGTTCTTTTCCTGTTAAACAAATACATAAAAAAACAAAGGATGAGTATTACGATCAAACTATAAAGGTTAGAAACATGGACACACAAGGAAATAAAGGCAATAAAATAAAGGAGAAACTTCCTGAATCCTTTATGTTCTCCAATAAAAATGATTGCAACACTCAGGATAAGATATGCACTAAAAATATCCGGCAACAAGAGATCACTAAAAATACCGGCTGAGCTGAAAATGGAGACAAAACCCGCAATCAAACATGATAGCTTCAAAGCAAGCCGTCTATCAGAGAGAAACAAGTTAAGCAATTCCACAATTAAAAAGAATGTTATTCCTGCCTGAACAGCTATTATGAACCAGGAACTAAGATACAAACTACTTAAGCATGCAAATATTCCATAAAAAATAGGCCTTTCTTCGGGTAAGATCAAGCCAAAACCTGAAGTCAAATAAGTACCTGTATCGGAATAAACAAACGGAAAGTGATTGAAAAATGCAGGAATTAAAAGCAGAATGATCCCTATTAAAAAGTAAATTGGCTGATATGCGCTGATCCTTTTAAACAATTTGGACTTACCTCATAATTACCAATTTACCCCAGCCTTTTTTGAAATATTCATCAGCAGCGGTTTCTCTCTTCTCGATAACTTCTCCATTTAAACGTGTTAAAACCCTGTACAAATAAACGCCGTTGGCCAATTGATCTCCAAACTCGTCTTTACCATTCCATGCAAACTCCGTAATGTTTCTTCCGATATGAATATTGCCGATTTCCTCTTTGGTAATTTCCCTAACTACTTTACCACTAATGGTCATTACCTGAATCTTAAATGTTTCAGGAATCTCACTGCCCGTAAGTGTGAACACAAATTTGGTAGATGTACTAAAAGGATTAGGATAGTTTAATACCTCCGTAATGGTTGATTGATTGATTACTTCAAACTGGATTTTATAATCAGTTGCACCGCTTTCGTTAGCCGAACGATCCCTTGCCTGAACCCTTAGTTCATATTTACCATCGTTTAATTTTGAAGGGGTGTATTCAATTTTACAACTGTTGTTCGGAAGTTGTGCAGGCGTAAATAGCAGACCCTGGTTAAAATAAACACGTTGTTCCTGAGAAGCACCCGGATATTTTAAGTAAACAGTGAAATCAGCAGTGTCATTAAGGGCCAAAAATTTATTCTCATCCTTTAAGGTAATCATAATGCCCGGAGTGGGTGAAATAATATCTCCGTTTAAAATATGTACTCCGTCAAAAGTAACATCTAACAGTGGGTTAATCTGGTCTCCTATAACATCAAATGGTATGCGGGCAACATTATTAAAGTGAAACTGTTCTAATTGATATTTTGCATGGTTCAATGCGTTCACATCAACCCATAATGCGTTTGCACCTTTATAACCCAAAGTATTGAATGTGATCGTATCCATGATAACATCATCAGGTGCAAATGGCTTGTATTTTAACTTGTATGGCAAAGGATGTTCAATGCCGTTTGCATCTTCTACCCAATAAGTAACCAATAAACTATCTGTAAAAGGGGTGTTACTGATATTCCTGATCGGAATCTTAATAATTAAGTCGTTACCCTCATTAATCTTTGAATTATTTATTGAAAAGCCTGAAACAGGGTCAATAGCTGCTTCAGGAACTTCATCAAACAATACCTGCCATCTGTTCAGCTGCGGTGCGGTATGATTTACATAATCGCTTTCATAAGCTACCAATTGAAGATATGGATACGTTACAACGTCTACATAGTTTTGCAGGTCGTACACATCCAGCGAATCAGGTTTGAATGTAGCAAGCGTATCCCTTGTGCCGTTTGCCTTTATTCCAACAATTTTTATATAAATACTGTCTGTTGTGGGGCTTTCCGAAGAAGAATACCGCCAGTGAAAAGATTTCCATTGAATGGCCGGACCAATTATTTCAGAAGCTATGTGCCCGTTATTCCATTTGGTAGAGAAAGTATCTGTTTGAGTAATAATATCCAGCAATTCAGAACTCATGGTTTCATGTGCATTGGTATGAGGTGCGGACTTCTTAACGCCAAAAATTATTAATTGCGTTGTGTCCGTTTTCTGATCAATACTATCTGACCCAATTTTTTTAAAGGCCTGAATGAGTGATGGAGTAAAAAGATGGGATGAATCATTGTTTCTGCTATAAGCTAATACATGATAACCATTAGGAATTGCATTTATAAAATCTTCCATTCGCTGCATATAAACAGCCATATTACCCGAATTATCCCCACAATAATTATATAATCCAAAATCAAATACCGGTCTTCTTGGATCCGCCACACACACACAACTGTTATATTGACTTAACCAATGCCCGCTGCCCAAATTAATCAATGTGTCTGACCTAAGAGGGTTCCCGGCAACCGAATCAAAAACAGCAAAGGACCAGCTCACCGCATCGCCGCACGACCAATAGTTTTGACGTGCATTATTAAGGTAATAAGAATTTTCGGCAAAGTTCAGATATGGCGGTGTAGGTGCTCCAACAAAACCTGTTCTGGTTAACAAAGTATTTATGCTGTTCTTAAATTCAAATTTTCGTTGAGTCTTATTGTAAGATACAAACTGAAACTGATCGTTTTTAAACTGATGAAAGTGCGCCTGTGCCCAACCACCTTTATTTACAATGGTTTGAAAAGAACTCTCTCTCCACTTTATTGTACTTACATCACTTGAGTCCTTTCCTACTCTCCAAAAATAAACCGTACTGTCAACACCAAATAAATTAACCGGCAAAGAAAGAACACCTCCTCCGCTTGTAATTGTTGTATTAACAAAAGGTGTTGAAAAAGCATCACTTGTATCTACCTGAAAACGGTAAGTAGCTATGGATGCCATTGGGTCAGCAGTTGAAGCCTTAACAATTACTAAAGAAAAATCAGGAACAACCGCATAGTTATATGGGTAAACAGGCATAATGTCGCCTCCACTTATAAATGCGCTTATTTGTCCGGTGGTGGCATTATTGCTTTCGTTGGATTCTGCAACCTCATTAAAATAATCGATGCGAACACTAAACTTATTTAGCCCTACTCCATTCAAAATATTTTTATCAACCGTGAACGTGGTACTTGTTGAATAGTTTGGTGTTTTAACTGATTTCAGATATGTTTCAATAGTTCCTGAAGGCAAAGTTCTTTCTACAAATATACTGATAGAATCATTAACTGCTTTACCTAAATTCCTAAAATCAACTTTAATATCCATTGTGTTAACCTGGCTTTCTGCATCAACAGTAACATCGCTATTTAAAATTTCAAAATCAGGAAGTGGGCTTACTATTTGGCTGACTGATGGGTCTCCATGCAGTGTCATTTCCAAACAGGTTATCTTTACAATCGAGTCATTAATTGAAGTTGGAATAGCCTCTACATTTCGAACCGCATCCTGAACGCATGAACCGTAGCTTTTTCCGTAATGAGTATAACTCATGCTCTTGTAAAAATTATCTGTATAAATTTGCAAAGCATAGGAAACTCCTGTGCTTATGGATGCCAGAAAACCAATGGTTCCGTGATCCTGCGCCAATACAAATTTCTCGCTGGTTGAGTATGCATTAGAAGTATGAATATCTCCGGTGTAACATGAATTAGAAATTAAGAAAGGAAAGCGGGGAGAGTTATTGTAATTATAAGGCTCATCTATATTTTGTTCGAAGCCGCTTACAGAACCGTGGCCAAAAAAAGTAATTAATGAAAGCCCGGCTTCAATAACTTGCTTTATACTATCATTTGTATTAATCGCAATGGGTGCTGTTGATGTTTTTCTAAATGTATAAACCTTCCCTCCTATTAAAGTATCCTCAAATGTTTGTTTATTTTGTTCCATATATGAATTAAAAATTGTTTGCTCATAAGAGGTATTGCCTCCTATAAAATGCAAAGCATTTTTTTGCCATAACTGCCCTGTTGGTTCAGCCTCATAAAGTATTACCTTATTAAGATAATCCATTACTACCGAGTCATTGGGAGCCGCGATTCTGCCTGTTGCTATTGCGGGTGCCAAAGATGTTGGAACAATTAAACCCTGACTAAAAAGATTATCGGAGGCAGGATAACCAAAAGTAGGGACCAACACTTTTGAGACAGCAGTAACATCCGAAATGACCTGATTAGTGTGAATTGATTTACCCACTAACAGCAAATTTTTTGGCGGGCTTGGATAGATATTTATTAAAAACTTGCAGAAATTTTTAATTGAAAACGGATGTCGGTTTACCCCATAAGCAAACTGATCGTAAAGATCCTGCACGTATGCAACAACTACATGATGCGATCCACCTGCCACGCTACTCCTATAATTTGAGTATTGATTTACTGAATACTCCAGTAGCTTATTGGTAACTATCAAAAAAGCTGAATCTCCTGCCATTGTAGAGTAATTTACAAATTGCCCTGTACCATTTACAGGAAATATACCGGTCACGGTATCTATCATCGCCGATGAAGCAAAATAACATGTTTTATTTCCACCACTATTTGGAACCAGGGCTTTAAAAGTACTTCCGTTTTGAACTACCGGAATTAGCTTATGGTTAGTAAGATCAACTAACAGGGGGGCTGCGGAAAGATTAGTAAAATTAGTAACGGCCACAAAGGATTTGCTTTGCAAGGATTCATCGGGAAGAAACATTTTTTGGCTGCTGGCTCCCAACAAATTAAAAGTACTTGGAAAAACAAGTTTGGTGTAGTGTACTCCCAATGTAGTTGCGTTAACATCATACAATGGGTTGCTCACATTGTTCAATCGTACACTAAAAGAACTTCCTATGTTTATGGGATCCAAAACAAAATTATTTTTGAATGATTTGTGTCCATCATAAGAATATGAAGTCAATTCAATCCAGTTATTACTAAGGTTTTGATACTCGATCTTAACATCATGATCGGGTGAGTAATAGGGGTTAGACATTCCCGAATGCACTATTGTTACATTTGGCAATGGCCCGGAAGGGTATAGTGTAGATGTATTAAAAGAATAATCTCTGCTGGCCCCTAAACCAAAAGATGGGTTCTGAAACAAACCTTCGCCATGGGCATAGCGCGGATCAGTAGCACCAATGCTATTTTGCGGACCATTAAAATAATTGGTATTAAATGCCTGAATATCTTCTTTAATAAAATACGGACTTGCTGTATAAGACGAAAAAGCGGTGTCGGTTTCTACACTCATTCGCCGGTTGGTAAGAGAAAAATTCCAGGTAAGAAAAACGGCCGAGGTATCATTTATAACACTGTAGTATGGATTGGTTAAAAAATTCCCATAATAAAACAACGCCGAATCGTCTTTACAGGTATTTTTCTCAGCATAAAATAAAATGTAATCCGTTCCATTAAAAACGCCGTCTGTATCTCCTGAAATATGAATATACAATTCCTGCCCCTTATGAAACAATTGAATATTGTTCGGGTTTATGGTTCCTATTGGTATTCCTGCTTTGGCAAGTTTAAGGGAATCAATTTTATATAAACCTTCTTTATAAACAGGAATTTTATAGTAAGCCTGCGAATAATTTATCCATTCATTAAAATACGTTTGGGAATAACCCAAAAAACTGCAAAAGAGAATGAATAAAAGGAGTATATTTTTTTTCATTAGTGGCAAAAAGTCAGTACCTTCAAAGATAATAAAAAAACCTCAATATCTTTCTGTTTTTGCACTATTATTCAACAGTTAATGTCCTTAGTTTCTTACATTTGTAGATACTATCCGATGAGATTATTTATAGCATACATATTGATTTTTGCAGGCTTGTTCTCAAAGGCTCAAACCTACCCGAATTATAATATTTCGCTGTTAGCCAATATATCTCCTGAAACGGTTAATAACTGGTATGCCTTAAACACCAAATATGCCGGATGTTTTGGCTGGCATAATCCGGTTGATAATAAAGAATATGCTATTTTAGGTTCTACAACAGGTAATCACTTTATTGAAGTTACCAACCCAATAGCACCCGTGGTTAGGGACTTTGTTCCGGCGGCAACACAAAATAATCTGTGGAGAGAAATTCAAACATATCAGAACTACGCTTATTTGGTAAGTGATGATAACGGAAGCTCATTGCAAATTGTAGACATGAGTTATCTACCCGATTCGGTTCACGTGGTTTATGATTCAAATGCATTATTTACCCGATCACATACTATTTTTATTTCAGGTAATAAATTGTATTGTGGTTCTGCGGTATTAGTTGGCGGGGGCTTTTATCCAATGGCAGTTTACGATATAAGTAACCCCGTAAGTCCAGTTTTTTTAAGAGGATTAAATGAGGATTTTCCATCTGCAGGTTATGTACACGACATGTTTGTGAAAAATGATACCATTTTTGCTTCACACGGAAATGCAGGCTTATTTATTTATAAATTCAATGCTAACAATACATTTTCCTTATTGGCTGATTACACCAATTATTTACTTGGAGGCTATAATCACAGTAGTTCTTTAACACCCGATAGCAAAACGCTCATTTTTACTGATGAAGTTCCAACAGGGCTTCCGGTTAAAGTACTTGATGTATCAGACCTTGGAAATCTTACGCTCACCGACACTATTGTTTCTCATCCGGGAGCTACACCTCATAATATTTATGTAATGAATGACTATCACGTTGCCATTTCTTACTATCAGGACGGGGTTTATTTATACGATATTTCCAACCCAAATAAAGCAATATTAAAGGGTTTTTTTGATACAGATCCTGCACACGGTGATAATGATAATTATACAACAACGTATGCTTATCAGGGATGCTGGGGTGCTTATCCATATCTGCCTTCCGGTATTTTACTGGCAAGCGATATGCAAAATGGTTTGTTTGTTTTAGACATGGATGATGCAAGAAAAAAATCTACTGTTTCATTGGAGAACTACATTAAATTATATCCAAATCCATCAAACGGAAATTTAAACTTAGTTGTTTCAGCCGAAGAGAAAGGAGATTTGAATGTGGTTATTTATGATGTAACCGGTAAAAAAATAGTAAACCGACTCATCAGTAAAACAGAAAACGTTATGAGTGGAAGTATAGATATTTCACATCTTTCAAAGGGTCCGTATATTGTTAAACTGATAGGAACAAAAGTACTTGCAACAAGTAAGCTGATCATTGCTGATTAAGAACTCCTCTTTTAACATTTAAATAGTTGTAAGCCTGCTTAGTTTCTTACATTTGTCAAAATTCAATTGATGAAGAAATCGCTTACCTTAAGTTTTTTGTTTGTTGCACTTTTTAGTATTGCTCAAACATATCCAAGCTATAATATATCTTTACTTTCCAACATTGCTCCTGAAACCACTAATAACTGGTATGGAACAGGTACAAAGTATGCAAGTTGTTATGGCTGGCACAATCCGGTTGATAATAAAGAGTATGCCATACTAGGCACCACTAAAGGAAACTACTTTATTGAAGTTACTGATCCAAGCGTGCCTGTTGTAAGAGATTATGTTGTTGGGGCAGCTCAAAACAGTCTTTGGAGGGAAATGAAGACCTATCAGAATTATGCCTATTTAGTGAGCGACGATAATAATAACAGATTGCAAATTGTAGACATGAGTTATTTACCCGACTCTGTTCATGTGGTTTATAACTCAAATGCTTTGTTTACCAAGGCACATACTGTTTTTGTGGAAGGTGACAAATTATATTGCGGGGGTGTTACCAAAGTTGGAGGCTCCAAATTTTCAATGGCTGTTTATAGTCTTGCCAATCCCGAAAGCCCGGTTTTACTTCGTTCGTTAAATCAGGATTATGCTTCGGTAAATTATGTGCATGATATGTTTGTGAGAAACGATACCGTTTACGCATCAACAGGAGATCCCGGACTTTTTATTTTTAAGTTCAACAGCAATAATACTTTTACTTTGTTGGCTGATTATACCAATTACCTGGATGTAGGTTATAATCACAGTAGTTATTTAACTCCCGACAGTAAAACGATGGTTTTTTGTGATGAAGTTCCAACAGGGCTTGCAGTAAAGGTGTTAGACGTAAGTGATTTTGGAAACTTAACGCTTACCGATACTATTAACTCTCACGAGGAAGCTACTGCACATAATCCTTACATAATGGATAATTATCATGCGGTTATTTCTTATTATCAGGACGGGGTTTATATTTATGATGTTTCCGATCCGAATAACGCAGTGTTAAAAGGCTTTTTTGATACTGACCCCACGCATGGTGATAATGATAATTACGCTGCTAATCCTGCTTACAGAGGCTGTTGGGCAGCTTATCCTTTTTTACCATCAGGCAATTTATTGGTAAGTGACATGCAACGTGGTTTGTTTGTGTTGAATATGAATACAGCTTTAAATGCTCCATCAACTGTCCATCAGGAAAATTTTATCCGTTTGTATCCTAATCCAGCCAGTGGATTTTTAAACATTGTTGCTTCTACTGAAGAAACCGGAGAATTAAGTTTGATAATTTATGACATTGCAGGAAAAAAAATATCCAACAAACAGGTTCATAAAACGGAGAGTGTAATGAACGTAAGTGTTGATGTTTCTGATCTGGCAAAAGGAACCTACTTCATAAAACTAATGGGGAGAGATGTATTGGCGAGTAGTAAATTAATTATTATCGATTAAATTACTCGTATCTCAAACTCTCAATAGGATCTAGTTTTGCTGCCCGTCTTGCAGGTATAATGCCTGAGATGATCCCTACAAATATACACATTCCTGTACCTCCCAATACCCAATGCCATGGCATATAAAAACCAGCATCAAAAACTGCCAATGACAGTATGTTACCAATTATAATTCCGAAAAAGATCCCGAAAAAACCTCCAAGCAAACAGATAACAATAGACTCTATAAGAAATTGGTTTTGAATTGTTTTACTTGTTGCTCCTAAAGCTTTTCTTATTCCAATTTCGCGGGTACGTTCCGTTACCGAAACCAGCATGATGTTCATTAAACCAACTGCTGAACCTGTTAGTGTTATAAAACCAATAATTATTGCGACCAAACCAACCTCTTGTATTTTATCATTCAGCATATTGGCAATATTGTCCGATTTAGTAATCTCAAAATTGTCGTTATCCCCAAGGTCTACTTTTCTGACCTGTCGCATGGTTCCTGTTGCCTCACCAATAGCAATATTCATTTCCGGCACAGTTCTGCACAAAACGTTAATGGTAAAAGTAGCATTTGGGATCGAAAAATATTGCCTTGCATTTTGAATTGGCACTACACAAATTTTATCGCCCCCAAAACCCATTCCGCTTCCCTTGGTTTTTAATACACCAACAATTGTGTACTTACTGCTGCCAATACGAATGTTTTTTCCTACTGCACTTTCCTTATTAGAAAAAAAAGTAGTTTTAATTTCCTGACCAATTATTACTAACGGAGCTCCTGAAATTACTTCCGGTTCCGTAAAATTCCTTCCGTCTTCCAATTCATAGCCTGAAGCTGCAATATAGTTTTCATCGCTACCAAAAACCTGTATATTCGGATTCGATTTTTTTGAACCATACGCTAACTTGGCACTCCAGGATGCCATAGTTGAGACAGAAACCGTAGCCGGAAAATTGAAATCCTTCTTGAATTTCATGGCTTCCTCGTAAGTGATATTTCTGTATTTTTTTGGTTTTTTGCCTCCTTTTCCAATTCTTACTGTTGTTTCTCTATTACGAATAGTAAAAGTATTGGCGCCTAAATTGCTAAAATTACTGTTGATAGAAGATTTAATAATATCCATTAAAGCTAAAATTCCTACTAAAACTGTAAGACCCAATGCTATAATAACAATGGTAAGCGTTGTACGCAATGCCTGCGAACGGATGGAATGGAATGCCACCTTTACATTTTCACTTACCAATAATGCCATAATTCAAAACAAATGTAAGAGTAAATCAGACAGTTTTTCAGCAAATCACTTAAATCCAATATATTTTTCGCCTCCTGCAATAAACAATTCACCTATAATTTATTGGATTTCACATAACGGTAAACCGAATTAGAACATAAAAACACAGTAAAATCAATTCGTTCAAAGCGTTTTTATTTGTAAGGCTTTTTAACCCTTTGTCCCATTTAACGTTTGTTAAGACTTGTTTTTCTTACTTTTGTACATCAATTTTTTAAGGTATGACAAGGCTTTGTTTGGCTATAACACTATTTTTCGCAACATTATTCAACACTAATGCATTTGCCCAGTTTCCTTCGGGTGGAAGTGGTGGTATGGCAGGTGGTAAAATGCCTTCTATTGGCAGGCTTTATGGAAAGTTGATAGACTCCAGAACAAAAGAACCTGTTGAGTTTGCTTCTGTTGCCCTTTTCTTTTATGGAAAAGATAGTGCAATTGCAGGTGTTTTAACAAAACAAAACGGAGATTTTTCATTAGACAACTTACCAATTGGCGGTTTTAAAATGCGTATCCAATTTTTAGGATACAAAACCATTGAGCAAAAGATCTTCATCAATTTCGCAAAATTAGAACAGGATTTAGGTGATCTTAAACTTGAACCGGATGAAACGCTTTTACAGGAAGCAACGGTGGTAGCCGACAAGTCAACAGTTACTTTAAGCATTGACAAAAGAGTGTATAATGTAGATAAAGACCTTTCTGTAAAAGGCGGTACTGCTTTAGATGCCATGAAAAATGTTCCCGGTGTAAGTTTGGATGCAGATGGAAATGCAACGCTCCGTAATTCAACGCCACAAATTTATATCGACGGAAGACCTACTACACTTACCCTTCAGCAAATTCCATCGGATCAAATCGATCGGATTGAAGTGATTACCAACCCGAGTGTAAAATTTGAGGCAGCTTCATCCGGTGGGATCCTGAACATTGTAATGAAAAAAAATACCAGGCCCGGATATAATGGAGTTATCATGGGAGGTGTAGGAAATACCGATCGTTACAACGGAATGGTGAACCTAAATATAAAAGAAAACCCATGGAATGTTTCCCTGATGTATAATTACATGACGAGTACTAACCTTACCTCAGGTTATACCGACAGAACAAACCTGAAAAATAATTCTGTTATAAATTATTATAATCAGGACAACAATACCCGCGGACAACAAACATTTCAAATGGGCAGATTGGGAATTGATTACAACATCAATAACCGTAATTCACTTTCATTTGCACAAATGGGAATGTTAGGTGCGTTTAAAACCAATGATAAACAGGCTTATGAGTTTTTATCGTCGAATGGAAGCGGTTATGCCAAAGGAACACAAACCAATAGTTCGAATGCCGGCTTCTACAATTTAAACTCTCAGTTAATTTATAAACGTACCTACCCTAAACCCGGAAAAGAGCTTACTATGGATGGTTCTTTTAATTACAATGCCGGACAAAACAATTACCTTTTTACCATGTATGATAATTTTTATTCTCTCAATTCTGAAAATACTTCTTATCAAAAAAACGACGGTGAATCAAATGGAAAGATGTTCACCTTTCAGATGGATTACGTGAACCCCCTAACTGATACCAGCAAATTAGAATGGGGAATCAGAAGTAATATAAAACAAACCTTCCAAAAAAATGTAACTCAAAATAATAGTTTTCTTACAAACGATGTATTTGTAAAAGACACTTTTATGTCGAACAACTATGCTATCAACGACATTGTAAACGGTGCTTACATTAACTACGCCAATAAAATCGGGAAATTTGGTTATCAGGCAGGTTTGCGTTTCGAGCAATCCTATTATGCAGGTAACATATTGGATAAAGACTCTTCATTCTCATACAGCTATCCTTCAAAACCTGATAATATCCTGAAATCATTATTCCCCGGGATTTACTTTTCAAGAAAGTTTAAAAACAATCAGGAATGGCAGATTAACTTCTCCAGAAAAATTGAACGCCCTAACTTCTTTCAGTTGATGCCTTTTGTGATGTTTGCCGATAAACAAAACTATCGTATCGGGAATCCGCAGCTTACTCCCGAATTCAGAAACATTGCAGAAACTAATTACAACAAAGTTCTTTCTAAAGGAAGTTTTTTAAGTTCGATCTATTTCCGTTATATAGAAACTCCCATTACCAACGTGGCTTATCCTAAAGAAACAGATTCAACGGTGTTGATCAACACTTTTGTAAATGGTAAAAGCAGTTTTAATTACGGATGGGAAAACAACATTAAATATACTTTGTTTAAGAACTTTGACGTTACTTTAAACCTGAATGTATTATATATTTCATTAAAAAGCACCAGTCAGTTTGGTAGCACCACTACAGAAGGTTTAACCTGGAACACCAAAGGAACATTTACTTACAAACTTCCCAAAGATTTCACGCTTCAGTTAAATGGTAATTACGAAGCTCCGAGAGTGGTAATTAACGGAAAAACCAAACCTATGTATTTCATCGATTTCTCTGCAAGTAAAATGATTAAACGTAAGATCATCATTAATGCAAGTGTAAGCGACATGTTAAATACAAAACGTATGGGTACTGTTTACCACACTGATCTTTATGATCAAAGCTTAATGAGAAGGCGTGAAGCCCGTTACTTTAAACTGAATGTTACTTTCTTATTTGGAAAAATGGACTCATCTATTTTCAAGAAACGTAAAGGTGGTGCCAACCCAATGGGTGGAAATCAGGATGGTTTGGATTTTTAAACCATACATACCTTCTTTAACAACAAATTCCTTCGAACTACCCTTGAAGGGATTTGTTGTTGTTGTGCAAAATTGTTTGCCTGTCTTTTCTACAGCCTGATTTAATACAATCCTTTGCCATTTTTACTAGTACTTCCAGTTCATATGGTTTTACAATATAATCATCGGCTCCACAGTCCATTGCTTTTGCTTTATCCACTTTCTCCGCCATGGTAGTACTAAATATGAGTGGAATTTTAGACGTTATGAATGTATTCATAATAGAATTCAAAACTTCAAACCCATTATTTCCGGTCATTAAAATATTAGATATGATCAAATCAGGAATAAATTCCCTTGCCTGTTCAATTCCATTTTTCCCATTATTGGAAGCAAGAATGATGTAATGTTCGAGTTCGAAATATTCAGTTAAATTTTCAAGAATGAAAACATTGGCTTCAATAATTAAAATTGTTTTCATTATATAATTAATTAGTGTCAGATTTGATCTCAATCAAAGACCTAAACTTCCCGCTACTAAATTGAGCATGTTTAGTTAATTATCTATTACACAATTTTTAAAAAATTTACATAATTCACTGATAAGTTAAAAACATTAACCTGAACAGGAATCAAAACACTGCAATCCTCAATGATAATAATCACTTTATTACCTAATAAGTCACAGTTTCGATGGGAAAAATTGAACTACATTCGACTTAGATTAATTTTATCACTACAGAAACATGAAAAAGCAACTAAAGTCCGGAACGCCAAAATGTGAAATTTGTTGCGCAAAGATAGGTCATAGTTTATTGGTTAGCGCTGTATTCAAAAAAGAGTGGACACTAATGCTCTGCTCGAAGAAAGTAAAAGAAAAACTAAAAGAATCAGGATCTCTTGAATCAGATAGTGAAGAGTTATACAAACGGTTTTCCAAAAATTTTGATTTTTTTCTAAGCTGCCCATCCTTTGAATGCAAGCTGTACTAACTTAAGATGTATTCGTTCAAATCAAATTTACAAAGCATCGAGAAGTGCTCTACTTAGTTGTCCCTCAAAAAGTATCCATATTAAATTATCGATATAAAAGACATATCTTTTCCCGCATAATTGTTTGGCCACGCTGTGGCCAGCATTCATCTATTAACATTAAATTACTACTATTTGGCTCCGCTGGAGCCGTGCTTTGTAAGAATTTGCTCCAGAGGAGCAAAACAATAATATTACAAGCAATCAAAGTTTTAAGGCTACAGAGTAGCTAAATATTTTTTGTGTACGGTAAATATCTGCAAGAATTTTAAAGTAGGTCAAAGATTCCTTGCAATACGAAACAATGTAATTTTGACTGAATCTCCTTTATTAATAATGTTTGTGTAGTATTTGAGGGACGACTACTTAATTTTTCCATAATAAAGAAGGTCCACAATTTCACCTGAGGAGGTGATGTGATCTTTACGGATGGTACCTTCTATCAGGAAACCACATTTTTCAACAAGTTTGCGGGCAGGTGTATTGCTTTCATGTGTACGCAAAAAGAGTTTTACAAAACCCATTTCCTTAAAACAATGATCAAGGAATAGAGAGAAGGCTTTAGTGGCCATGCCTGTGCCTGCATACTTTTCATCCACATAATAACCAAGCTCAGCTTTAGGTATTCTCCAGTCGATGTTCTTAATATCAAGAAATCCGGCAAATTCATTAGCCTTATTATCTACAATAATAAAAGGATAGTATTTTTTTTCTGCTAATTGTTCGATACGATCGGCAACAAAGTTGCTGGTATCTTCGAAGGTTTTGGTTTTAGAGATAGTTCCGCCGAAGTAGTCTCCCAATCTTTTTCTATTGGTATCAATCAGTTTCCAATAGGAGTTTAGATCTTCCTGCGTTAATAAGCGTATAGTGTAGTGATCGAAGTTCATTTTACATAAAACAAAACAACTATTATAAATACTGCTCCAGTTTTCTTACACCATCAACAGCGGTTTCTTTTATATGCTTTAAATTACTGATATGATTCAGTTCAAAGCTACCCGGATCAATAAGGTATTTATCAATACTATTCTCCGCAACTTCTATCAATCCTGCTGCCGGGTAAACATTTAATGAAGTGCCAACTGTAATAAAAAGATCCGCTTTCTGAACTATATTAGCCGCAACATCCATGTTGGGAACCATTTCACCAAACCATACAATGTGAGGTCTTAACTGACTTCCCTTTTCGCACTTGTCACCAATCTTTACTTCCCACTTTTTTAGTTTGTAAATTAGATTAGGATCCAGTGAAGATCTAACTTTCATTATCTCTCCGTGCAGATGCAATACATTTTTGCTCCCTGCTCTCTCATGAAGGTCATCAATATTTTGAGTAATGACCTGAACATCGTATTTTTTTTCCAAGGAAGCGAAAAAGTAATGAGCCTCATTTGGCTTAGCATCCATTACCTGCTTTCTTCGAAAATTATAAAATTGAGTTACTTTTGAAGGGTCCTTTTTCCATGCCTCAGGAGTTGCAACATCTTCTATTCTGAATTCTTCCCACAACCCTCCACTGTCGCGAAATGTTTTGATCCCGCTTTCAGCACTTATACCTGCTCCTGTAAAGACTATGAGTTTTTTCTTCGACATTTAGAAGTTATGAAAGTAAGTAATTTTTCAGATAATGCAAAACACTTCCAATCTATAAATACCTTGTTAGTTTTTTGAAGCCAAAAAAGTAACCCAAAAAGCTTGCGGCAGTATTCTTCAAGCGTTCCACTAATTATTCGGTCGCGGATTTTTGGAAGGCTGTGCTGCCCAAAAATTCACGCAACACGAATAAAGTGGAACCTCGCATCAAGAACGCTATGCCGCATCCGAAAGATCGATGATCTCGCTAATTTATTGAGGCAAGTCCTTATTTTTCTATAGAAACTAAACTATCCGCATTTGCACCGCTAACGGCATCCCAGTTAACCAGTTTGAAATTATAAGGTTTACGGTAGGAGGCGAAATAGGATTTACAAGGTAATGGTTGGAGCGTGTCATTGAACAAGTTGTTGAAAATGATGCGGAAGGTGTTTACGGGTGTGTGATTAGTAGGGAATTCCATCTTGTATTTTTCAGGGATGTGCATGGCATTTAAAATTCCATATCGCTCAATGAGCATTTCTTTGGAGGGGTATTTGGCCCAATAAATCTCATCTTCAAAGCGCTCGGAGCCGGCACTTCCATGATCGCCCTGCAGGATAATGATTGGTTCCTGATCAGAGCCGGCAATGAGTTGCTTTACAATTTCAAGCATTTTTTTATTTATAAATTTTACCTGATCCGTGTATTCCTTTTTTTGCTTGTACCTGTTCTCTACATTAGGATCAACATACACAAAGTTTCCATTCTCATCAAACACATGCGGTGGATGCGGAGTCAAGCTATGAAAGAAAACAAACTTAGGACCACTTTCTTCCGGAGTTTTAGGTAACATATTTAAGGAATAATTACATGCATCATACACACCGGCAGAATAAAACTCCAATTGCAAACAATTCAGCACACTCAACTGAATCAGCGTTTCATGAAAATTGTTAATCCGCAGTTTATTGTTGATGTATAAATCCGCTTGTGTTTTATCATTCAACTGTTCATAAGCCGATGCAAACTGCACATATTTGTATCCTTTGCTCTTAAAGTAATTTGCCACTTTGTTCTTCCGGATTTTTGTAAAAGGAAAATCTTCGTTTTGTTTTTCGATAGAAACAGAGTCTTCAAAATAATTGATGTACTCCATATTTAAACTGGAAGACAGAGAAAAATACGTATAAGGATAATTACTTCTTGCCTTATCCAACACCTGAAAACCCATATCACTCAATTGCTTTGTAAATGAGCTATTATCGTAATTGTAATACTCCTTTAAATTTTCTGTACTGGGATAGGAATCCAGAATAATATAATACACATCGGGGAGGTTTCCTGTAGAGGTATTACTTTGCTTAGCTGCTGTTACTGATTCATTTCCCCGGTTCATCATCCCTATCATTTTCATAAAGAACTGAAGGTTTAACACCAAACCCATTATCAGGATCACGTTGATCAGTTTGGCTGGAACACTGTTTATCTTCCAAACCTTACTAATGAGCAACAGAAACGCCAAAGAATAAACAGGAATAAAATAACGATGCCTTAAAGAAGCAGGTCCAATAAAATTATACAAATGTCCATACAACAAAAACCACCAAATAATGAGGATACAAATGATGGTAACGTTGGTGTTTTTTTTATTCAGGAAATTAAATCCGACGTACAACACAAGAGCTGCTACCAGCATAATGCTAATAGGAGTGCTAATATCGCCTTCAAAAATAAAAGCTTCGTTCCTGAAGAAAACAAATAAGATCGGGAAAACTGCATAGAGTGAGATGCAGACCACCTGTTTTAAATGGATTTTCAAAAAATCTTGTACCATCATGCATCAACCTCTTTTAAAGTCATGTGATACAAAAAACGTTTTCCTTTCTTAATTTCTACCATTTCGTGTAGATTGAAATAAACTGAAAACGCTTCTTCAAAACTTTGTTTGTTGTAAACCCATTTATTATTCGGGTTTTGAATTTTGATGAATTGTTCATCTTCTTCGCTTACAAACTCTATAATCAGCTCCTTTGAGAAAGTGCTAAAAATATCAGCTATGTAGTTAAGCGGTATATTCCTTCTTTGAAAAATGTGATGAACAACAGCTAAGGCAATAGTCATATCGGGTTTAATCCTGCTAAAGAAATTGCTTCTTTCTTTTAAATTAATCCCCAATGAAGGGCTTACCATGGTGATATCTGCATTCAAAGGAATGAAATTGGCAGTCGGCTTTTTCTGTTTTTTGTATAACTTATCAACAACAGCGCAATCATTATCTATGGCAATAATATTTTCAGCTTTATCAAAAAAAAGTGTTGCAAAGAGATCGTGATTAGCACCAATGTCCAAAACAGTTTCATATTTCCTATTCGCTATCCATTTTTCAATTACGGTTTTCTTGTCGCTGAATTCATTTGCACTGTATGGGACCTGCCCTTCATAAGAAGTCCAGTTACTGCTTTGATCTTTTGCTGTTAATTCACTTATTCCAAGCTTCAAATGTTTAATGATCGAAAGTGTTTTTTCTTTTGTAATCGTAGCAGTTTTTTTTGGTCCTTCATTTTTGGCAGTAAACTTCGAATGAGCTATGATGTGCATCAGGCTTAAGGAATTAAACCTTGCTTTGTATGGCAATAGCGCAGCAACTTCTTTTAAAGGAATTCCTTCCAAATGAATTGCTAATTGTTTGTTCCAGTTTCCTGGAAAATAATTTGACAAGAGTAAAGGAGCTAAAAAGAATTCACAAAATTGTTTGTATGCGTTCCAGGGAGTTCCGCTTTCATATATTTCAATTGATAATACGTCTATAAAACAGGGTTTATTTTTATAGAACTGAATATTAAAAGGACTGGCATCTTTAAGTATAGCCTTGTTATTCAGGCATATCTCCATGATCTCCAAATGCAAGAGTGCTGCAGCTTTCAATTGCTCAAAACCCCATTCGTAAGGGTACGTGATCACCTGAATTTTTTCTGTTTCTAAAAAAAGTCCTTCTTCGTTTTGAAGATCCGTAAATGGAATTAGTAGCTTTTGATCAATCAGTACTTTATAAATGCCTGATTTTTTGAGAGAATGATAATGATCCGAAAAATTAGTATTTACCTTACGAAATACCTTGTTATCCTGATAAAAGACATAACCATCCGGATCTTTGTAGGAAGAATATTCGCGTTCAATTTTTTTCTGGTTCATCGTCTTTTTTTGAAACAAATATTCCAATTATCTTTTTCCAATAGATCTTTATTACTGCAATAAAGCCAACCAAACCTGCTATTAAAGCCTGAAACAAAATACTTCCGGAACCCGGATCGATATATAAAAGTATATGATGGAACACGTTTACACAAATTTAAGCAAAAAATACTACTTCTTTAGCTTAGGATCCAATGCATCGCGTAAACCTTCACCAATGAGGTTATACATGGTAACCGTTAAAAAAATAGCTATTCCGGGAAACAGTACCAGCCACCATGATGAGGCACTTTGTTTTGCTTCACTCAGAATTTTTCCCCAGGTAACAATTTCCGGAGGCACGCCAACTCCAATAAACGACAAACTTGATTCAGTTAAAATAGCTCCTGCAATTCCGAAAGCAATGGCTACCAATGCCGGTCCTATCGCATTAGGTAGAGCATGTCTGAAAATAATTTTTCTGTTTGTTAAACCCAAAGAGCGTGCTGCCTGTATATAATCCAGCTTACTTACTTTTAAAAACTCTGCTCTGGTAAAACGTGCAATACCTGTCCAACTGCTGAAACCAATGATCAACACAAGTGTTGTGAACGAAGGACGGGAAATAGCGGCAATGGAAAGTATCACCAAAAACATAGGTAATGAATTAATGATCTCAATGGTACGTGATACTATGGAATCAACAGGAACATTTACTTCTTTCTTCAAGAAAGAGAGACTACTCATTTTTTTTCCGATGAATACAAACACAAAAAATACAACACTTAAAATCAATAAGCTCAATAAGAGTTGAAACACCATATTCCCTCCGCCCTCTTCCATTACATCTTTCAAAACAAAACTCCGGGTATAAAACGCATAGTACCATGCAAAGAAGATTCCCAGACAGGATAACCAAAACACTCCACGTCTGGTTTTCATACCCGAATCACCAAAATATCCTGCCATAGCTCCCAACACAATCCCAACAAAAGAAGCTAGCAGCATGCTTAAGATGCCAATAAACAAAGAGTATTTTACGCCGTGTACCAATCCCGCCAGCACATCACCACCATCTTTTGTGGTTCCCATGCGATGCTTAAATTTAGTTGGCATCACTATCAATTCTTCGTTTGCCTTTTTAAACACCTGTTCACCTCCGGGAGCTACAATGGTATTCATGGCATCTGATTTTCCCGGTGAATAAGCACAATACGCCCAAATTACTTTTTCATATTCAACGCGCTTCCAGTCAAAATTATTCAAACTAATTGTCTCTGATTTTTTTCCTGCAGCATCCGTTAATTCATATATTTCTTTTGATGAAAAAGCAGGATACAATTTATTGCCTTTGTAAATACAATACAATGGTTTTTCGTTAGCAATTACAGGTGCCAGCAAAGCAATGAACACCCACACCAGCAATAATATAAGAGACCAGAATGCTGCTTTATTCTTTTTGAATTGTTTCCACGAATATTTACGGAAGCTGAATGATTCATCTTCTTTTGTTATAGAAAGTGTTTTATGTTTGAATCTTAAGAACTTTAACATCAGCTATAACTTATTCGTGGGTCAACAACTGCATACAAAATATCGGAGATCAAAATTCCAACTAAGGTCAAAAAACCGGTAAGGGTTGTTATAGCTATAATCATTGGATAATTTTGAAAAGTAATGGCATTAAATACTTCTAGCCCCATTCCGGGAATTGTAAAAATCGTTTCCAGTATCACTGAACCACCAATAGCCATTGGAAAAATACTTGCAAAAACGGTAATGATGGGGAATAGAGAATTGCGGAAAGCATGCTTCCAGGTTACTTTTTTTTCTGTTAAACCTTTTGCCCTTGCTGTTCTGATATAATCCTGTTCTATAACATCAACCATTGCACCGCGCATGATCCTCGCTAAAAAAGCAAATGAACTGTAAGTATAACAGATCAATGGAAGTATTACATAAGGTAATGAAATCTTTACACATTCAAAAAACGAGGCTCCTTCCGGGTAACCTTCGGCAGGCTTTACTCCAGACGCAGGCAATACAGAGAACATGTTTGGGTTTGCAAGTAATAACATCAATAAAAAAGCGACGAAAAAACCGGGCAAAGAATACAACATAAAAAGAACCAGTGAAGAAGCCCGGTCGAACAAACCACCTCTTTTTTGCGCAGCACGAACACCAATAGGGATACTGATCAGGTAAGCCAGGAATACAGACAAACAGGTAAACAACAACGACCAGCCTATTTTAGTTTTGATCACCTCAGAGATTGGCATTTTGGTTTGATAAGAAATTCCAAAATCGAAACGAAAAATTCCTTTACTGAATTCTCCATCACCAAACAACCAACGGTGATATTGGTTTTTAACTCCATAAAAATCTATTGCAGGAATGTAGTTCTTCCACACTGAACTGTTTGCTTTGATACCGGCAAAATGGGTTTCTGTTTGCTTTAACTGTTTTTCAATACTTTTAAAAAAGGGATATTTAGCTAATACATCATTCATCTTTTTGAACTTAGATGCAATTACTTCCCCTTCGTAAGCCGCGCTTAGAGCAAGAGACTCAAAACGAAGCTGATTCAGTTGTTCATCCAATCCGGCAAACTCTTTCAACATGGTTGTATCGGGTTTGAAAGAGGCAAGTGAATCATAAAGCCGGTGACAACTTAAATAATAAGCAGAGATCTCACTCCAGTTTCCGTACTCAGTGATCAATCTTTCCAAAGCCTGATTTTCTTCCTTTTCATAAACTTTATAAAGTGTATCAGGTCGTGATAGTGACGAGACCGCCATATAAAAAACAGGCAAATCAAGTCCCAGTTTTTTTCTCCAGAATAATTTTTGTTCTTTTTGAGCGGAGTTATTGGAAGCTAAATCCCCTGTTTGAGTAGCCGAGGACACCAGTTTTTCAACAGGATCTCCCGGTGCGTTAATTGCTATTACAAAGCCCAAAAGGGTAATGATAAATAGTGTAGGTATAAAAAGTAATATGCGCTTACCTATGTATTTGAACATTTTTAGTTTATGGTGTAGCCGAAATTAATTTTAAATTGTTCAATAACAAACCCGGTTTTTCGTAATAGTATTCCTGGTTCCCGAAACGCTTGTGTGCAATAACTCTGCGCTTGGACGCAAACATAAAAATGTAAGGTTGTTCATCATAAATAAGCGACTGAATTTTTTTCATCATTACAATTCTCTTTTCATCGTTTAGCTCTACACGTGAAGAATCGATCAAAGCATCCGATTCAGCATTTCCGAAACCAACAAAATTAGAGCCTTTGTTGGCCCAGTTACTTGAATGCCAGATCTGTTTCATATCCTCAGGTTGAGAGCTCCCTGCCCATGAAGAAATCATCATATCAAAATCGTGATTATGCACTTCCTGCGACCAGGTTGCATATTGTAATGGAACCAATTGAGCGATTACATTGGCTTTTGCCATGCTCTCTGCCATAAGCTTTGCATTCTCTTCCCACACAGGAGTGGTTGTCATGTATTTGATCTCAAATTTAAAATCTACTCTTTTACCGTCAATCATTTTATCCAATACCTGATCGCTGTTACTGTCCTTCCAGCCCGCTTCAGCTAATAGTTTTTTAGCTTCCTCTACATTGGTTTCAATTAACTTAAGGTCAGTATTGTATTCTGTTTTTAAAGGGCTTACCGGACCAACAACACGCTTATTGATATTGTTATTTATAATCTTATTAATGTCGTTATAAGGAACTAACAATGCCATTGCCCTTCTCACACGTTTGTCTGTAAACAAGGCTTTGTGCTTGGTTCCATCAGGTTTCATGTTCATACCCACATAAGCGAAGTTGTACGAATCCATGAATTTATGGTTGTAATTTTTCGTAAATAATGAGTCCTTTTGCAATTCCATTAAAGGCTTGGTATCAAAGGTTGTAGTAACATCAAACACCTGATTCAAAAAATCAAGTTTGGTTGCATTGTGATCTGTATTGATCTTCATGATGATCTTCTCAGGAAACGCATTTTCATAAATGCTGTTCTTTCCTGTCGACCAATGGTTCTGTTTTTTCACGAATGTGAGTGACTGATTTCTGTCCCAGGCAGTTAATTTGTATGGTCCTGCACCTACTATAAAATTCGGATCCTGTTCGTATTTGGCGGAGTTGAATTCATTCGCCCATGTCTTCAGGTCTTCATATTTATCTGCAACAAATTTAGGGTCGTTGAACTGAATGAATGTATATTTTGCCAACACATTTCCTTTATCAAAAAAGTTACGCTGCATAATAGGGAAATCGGTAAGTAAATGTACGTTGGCAATGTACTTTTCCTTCATAATAAATTTCACCTTATTACCTCCAAGATCAATCACTTCCTGAATGATTTCCAGCAAATGCCTGGTATCAGGATTGTTTACCAAAGGGCACTTATTAGCTTTAAAAGTAAAGATAACGTCTTCTACTTTCACATTAGCGCCATCATCCCATTTTACATAATCGCGAAGTGTATACGTGTACTCTACTCCATTGGCAGAAATCTCAGGTGCTGTAGTTGCCAACTGAGGGAATATTGTGAGTTTTTTAAGGTCGTTATTTACCAGATAGATTTGTGTATACAGGTTGATCTCCTGTTTCATAGCAGAGATACCATTTGTAGGATGAAGTCCATCAGGCTCACCTAAAATGTGGTAGATCACCGTATTCTCCTTTTTCCAGGAAGGATCCCATTTGGTTGCATCCGGAATACGCTCCACCTTACTTCCTTCATCAATAACAGTTTCATTTTGAACGACCTTCACTTCCTTTTCATTATCATTTCCACAAGAAACCAATAATAAGGAAGGCAATGTTATAGAGAGCACAGCAATTTTGCGTAACATTTCCGATTTTTTTTGGTGGAATACAAAGGTAACATTGTACACGAAAAAGTATACGATTAATAAAAAGATGAAAAATTAAAATTATTTTTCGTGTAAAAATTTGTTTTATCAAAATGGAGTATGTACATTTGCAACCCGAATTTAAGGAATCGGTGAGGTGCCTGAGAGGCCGAAAGGAACAGTTTGCTAAACTGTCGTACGGGTAACTGTACCGCGGGTTCGAATCCCGCCCTCACCGCAAAAAACCTTAAACTTGGGTGCCTCGCTGCAGAGAGGCAAGCACAAAAAAAGATACCGATCGGGGTGTAGCGTAGCCCGGTATCGCGCCACATTTGGGATGTGGAGGTCGTCAGTTCGAATCTGGCCACCCCGACTTTTAGAGATTCATTCTCTAGCAAAAAGCAGCAAAATCAATGGTTTTGCTGCTTTTTTGTTTTTATCAAGTCCATAAAACAGCAGTTAATTTCATTCTATTTGGGACCTATTCGGTTACCTCTTTTCAAATTGTATATTAGGTCCCAAAATGGAGAAACTCCTTTAAAATCAAGGCTTCCATTCATTTTTGCATTGTTTAAAGTTGTTTGCAATCGCCAAAAGGTTCCGCGAAAAAGGGGCCTAAAATGATTGTCAAATTTAAACCTTGAAAAAAATGAAAAAATCAAACTCATTTGGAGTACTATTCTACCTCAAAACACAAAAGCAAACTAACGGTAAAGCGCCATCTGCGCAAGAGTTACCGTAGATGGTGTAAGAAAAGAAATCTCTCTAAAACATAAAGTGCTTATTGGGAAATGGAACAAATCCAAAGAGCAGGTTTCCGGAACAGATCACGAATCAAAATCTCTGAACAGGTATATTGATGAAGTCCGTACCGAGTTGAACAACTGTTACCGCATATTGCAAATAGATAATAAGCTCATCACAGCTGATGCCGTAAAAGCAAAATTCCTGGGCATTGATGAAACGCAAAGATCATTGGTAGAAATTATCAAGTATCACAATGATAATATGAAAGACACTCTGGCCTGGGGAACAGCCAAAAATTATTATACCACACAAAAGTATATCGCAGAATTTTACATGAAAAATGAAAGCTCTCAATTTAAATTGTATAACTAGATTTCCAGTTATAATGAACTTTACTAAGTTCTTTCAAAATCGAATCATGTGAAAATAATTTGCCCCGTATAAACTGATATAAAAACAAACGAGAAATCTAAAATTCGAGAAGCCTATAAAGTCTTACATGTCATTTATCTTGCTATGCATTTGCATCAACTATTTTATCAAAACCTGCCATTACCAAAATGGATAGTCAAAAAAAAAACGACACTATTTTGGACTACTAATCCAAATGCAATTATTCCAAATTAAATAAATACTACCTTTATACGTCGTAATTATTTTGTATGCAAAAAATTAAAGTTTTGTTTTTAGTTTTTATATGTCATTTTGTTTGCATTTCTCAAAACGACAATATAGATTCATTAAAGTCGCAATTAAATTTCGAATCCAATCCTACAGCTAAAATTGATTTATTAAATAAAATTAGCCGTCAGTTTTATTTTAATGGAGAGGTTGAACAAATAATTCCATATGCAGAAAAAGCATTAATTCTTTCCGAAAAAATCAAATATAAAAAAGGGATTTGCTTGTCATTTAAAAATATTGGTACAGCTCACAAAATGTATGGTGATAACTCAAAGGCAATATATTATTTTCAAAAGGCACTTAAAATCAGTGAGGAAATTAAAGATAAAGCAATTCAAGCTGATATATTAGCTTACATAGGATTAGTTTATGAAGGGCAAGATGACTACAAATTTGCTTTTTCTACATTTCTACGTTCCTTAAAACTTAGAGAAGAAATAAAAGATGAGAAGGGTATTGCAAGTTCATTTAATAATATTGGTATTATTTATTATAACCAAGGTAATTATAACGAAGCACTAGTATATTACAACAAATCCTTAGACTTAAAATCTAAACTACACGAATATAGAGGTATAGTAGAATTATATAATAATATAGGTAATGTATATATGGATCAAAGTAAATTTGATTCTACATTGTCAATACTGTTTAAAGCTTTGGCTTTAGAAAAAAAATTGCAAGATAAAAATGGTTTGGCCCTAACATTTAATAATCTTGGTCTTTGCTATAGGCTAATTAATAAAAATGATTCAGCCTTATTTTACCATAAAAAATCATTCGCTATTAATCAATTAATGAAAAATAAAAAGGGTATTGCACTTGCTGCTTATAATGTTGGTTACGATTTTTTTAACCTAAATAAAATTGACAGCGCAAAATACTATGCAGAAATTTCGTTGCTTAATAGTCAAATTATAAATAACCTTTACATCAAAAGAAGTTCAATTACACTTTTATCATTGATTAACGAAAAAAATAAAGATTTCAAATTAGCATTACTCTTTAACAGAATGGCTTCTGAAATAAATGATACCATTTATAGCATTGAGTCCCAAAGAAACACTGCCGAGATGAACGCTAAGTACGAATCCGAGAAAAAAGAAAATGAAATTAAACTTTTAAATAGTGAAAACAATATAAAAACACTCGAAATCAAAGAACAGCAACATCGCATTAAAAATCATGGTATTCTTGTTGGCTCACTTATTTTATTAATTGTACTTGTTATTGCTTTAAGTTGGTTGGTGATTTCTAGAAAAGAAATTAAACAAAAGGGAATACTTAAAGCCGAACTACTTAAACAACAAGAACTCCGCACAGAAGCAATTATCGATACACAGGAAAAAGAACGCAAACGTATTGCTCAGGATTTGCATGATGGCATTGGCCAAACTTTGGCAAGTGTTAAAGTTAATTTGGTTAATATTTCTGTTCAATCTGAATTAAATTCAGAAAACAATTTAAAGAAAATTCAACAAACCATAAAATCGTTAGACGACGCGTATAAAGAAGTGAGAACTTTATCACACAAAATGATGCCCAAAGCACTTGAAGAAGTTGGTTTAGCAGGCGCTTTTAACGATTTACTTGAAAAAACACTTTATAGCCTAAAAATAAAATATACATTTGAAAAAGATAACATCACCAGGTTAAATGAAAATATTGAAATTGGCCTTTATCGCATTTTTCAGGAATTACTTAATAACATTTTAAAACACGCCAATGCCACCGAAATTTCAGTACATCTGCATAAAACCCAAACACATGTTATTTTAATTGTAGAAGATAACGGAATAGGGATCAAACATAATAGAGAGCCAGGAACAGGTATTGGTTTATCAAATATTGAAACAAGAGCATATACTTTAAAAGGGCATTTTTCTATAAATTCGGAAGTTACCGGTGGTACAGTAGCTGTAATTAGAATACCAATTGTTTAATTAATTTTTTATATCAATGAGCCCAAGCAAAATTAATATTATGGTTGTTGATGATCATCAAATTTTTATAGATGGGATTAGTTTATTATTGAGTAATGAAAAAAATATTTCTGTTTACGCCCATGCCAATAATGGTAAAGAGGCTTTATCAATCCTTGAAAAAGGGTCGGTTGATATAGTTTTAATAGATATTGAAATGCCCGTCCTAAACGGTTATGATACTACTGCAATTATCACAACAAAATATCCCAATACAAAAGTGATTTGTCTTACCACTCACGACGAAAAATCTATAGTTCAAAAAATGCTAAACGCAGGTGCCACAGGTTATTTATTAAAAAATATTGATAAAGAAACGCTTATCAAGGCTATTAATAGCGTCATCAATGGGCTTTCATTTTTTAGTAGCGAAATACCTATTGCATTGGAATCTTCTGAGTCCACACTTAATTTTAAAACCGAAAAGCAACCAAATAACATTAATACTCTTTCTGCCCGTGAGGTCGAAATTCTAACACTTATTGCAAATGGTTTATCTAATAACGAGATTGCGGATAAATTATCTTTAAGTCCGAAAACAATAGAATCTCATCGTACCAATATCATGCAAAAATTAAACGTTCACAATGTTGTTGGCTTGGTTAAATTTGCTATTAAAAGTGGTTTAGTAATATAAATAATGACCCTCTTCCCTTTTTCTTTATTAAGCACAAGTTAGTTAATATGTGCAAAAAAACTTAAATGACATTTCCTAAAACAGCTAAAACAAAAAATAAGCTTCATGCAGTTTAGCCGGTTTTAATTCATTATCATCTGTAATTTACAGTAAACACCCTATTAATTTACAGGTATTACCCTATTTTAATAAAAAATTCTGGCTTTAATTTTACATTAATTAATTGTTATCTACATTATCTATAAATTATTTTATTAACCATTCAATATCAATTCATTAACTAACGTTAGAAAAACATGAAAAAATTAATTACAAAATTAAATTTAGGTGTACTGGTACTAATTACTTCAATTAGTAATTCATTCGCAACATCATACACTTCAGTTACCTCAGGCAGTTATAATAATGCAACAACTTGGTCACCCGTGGGTGTACCAACAAGTGATGACAATATCATAATAGCGACAGGACACACTGTTACACTTATTGCAAATTCACTTGTCAAAAATATTAATATTCAACAAGGTGCAGTTTTAGATAATGACATTTTTACATTAAAGATTAATACTACAGGAATGATTCAAAATCCAACTTATGAAAACAATGGCATTCACAATGGAACAGGAAATTTAATAACTTATAATGGATATGATTTAGAAATGAGTGGTTCAGGAATAATAAATTGCCCTATAGAAATAGATAGTTATGGTTTAAGAATTAAAAACAATTGCAATTTGACCATTAACAATAATGTATTTCATTCCGTGCCAGGCAATTTTGGCATGAACAATAAATATTTTATTGATTGCTCACAAGGAGGTCGTTTAACTATAAACGGTAATATTATAATCGATCCAAATTATACAGTTTCCATATTAAACGCATTAGGTACAATTATTATAAATGGAGATGTTGATTTTGATGGTTTTGCAGGGTCACATATTGATAATTCTGACAGCTTAATTATAATAGGTAATTTATACCTTGGTGCAAATTCTGGTTACTTTTGGAATGTACCAAATGGAGTTGCACTCTCAACTGTTGCGAGTGTAAGAGGCGATGTTTTCGGAGGAGGAAGTGGGCAATCTTTTATCTTTCAGGAGGCTAATGCTGTTATTAAATTTGGAGGGCAAGTATTCCCTACATCTGCCGATGGTGATTTATTAGTAAGTGGTATCAGTTTGTTAACGAGTTTTCCCGTTGAACCCAATACGGTAGAGTACAATGGTACTTCTCCACAAATCATAAAAGCTCCTTCTGATGGAGCTACACTTGGCGGTGCTTACACACTTAATACATACTCTATCCTTAAAATAAACAACACAAGCCCCACAGGTGTAAGCCTGCTGAGCACTAATATTGATGTTAACGATACATTGTTTTTAATTGATGGGGTGCTTAATACAGGTACTAACGAAATTTATGTAAAAAACAATGCTACAAATTCAATAATCAATTATAGTGATACATCTTATGTCAATGGAAATTTACGCCGCAATGTAGCACCCGCAGGTGGCAGCTACAATTTTCCTATCGGCAACTCCACTTCCTATCAACTAGCAAACACTAATTTATTAGGTACTCACACAGTTGGCAACCTGTTAGCGAATTTCTCAAATCTTACATCGGGTACAGGTTTACCTATTATTGAGGGTACTAATAATTTTTCTACCATTCTAAATTGCGGTGGCATTTCTTCAGGTGTTGGCAATATAAATGATGGCGTTTGGACAATAACGCCTGATGCTGGTACTGCAAACTACGATTTAACCTTAAATGGTAAAAATTACGACAATCAAACAACTATTAATACTATTGTGAAAAGAGCTAATGCTACTGCCTCTTGGTTTCTTTCTGGTAATTATATTGCTTCTAGCGGCAGTCAACCATTAATCACCTCTCGTACAGGCTTAAGTGGTTTTTCGCAATTCGCAATTGCTTCATCCAATTTACCAACTGCATTAAATAATAGTATAGCTGCTAATCAATTTAATATATACCCTAATCCGGCAACCATCAATGTTATTGTTAATTTAAATAATCCTGATTATAAAAATTCTAAAGTAGAACTTTACGATTTAATTGGTAATAAATTAAATGCAAGAACAAACTCAAATCAAAACCAATTAACAATTTACCGCGATGATTTAGCCCAAGGTATTTATGTTATAAAAATTACCAGTTCCGAAAAATCATATTCTCAAAAAATAATTTTCGAATAATTCAATTTCTGTTTGTTTTAGCTGGTGAGTGTGCGCTCCTTGCATTTTTTTGCGAGAGTGTTTACAAATTAAATAAATAGTAAAAACACCAAAATTAATATTGTGATGATTTATAAAGTCAAAATATTTTCACTTTTTATCTCAGTAACATTTTGCTGTTCCTACAGTTTATTTTCTGTCGTACGCACCTCCGTTACTTCAGGTAGTTATAATACCTCCACAACTTGGTCCCCAATTGGTATTCCAAGTTCTGGTGATAAAATAATCGTGTCTTCCGGACACACCATAACACTATCAGCTAATTCTGTAATTAAAGACGTAACAATACTTTCAGGTGGAGTTTTAGATAATAATAGCTTTACACTAAAAATTGCATCACCAACAATTGCAAACCCAACATATGAAAACAACGGTGTTCATAATGGCACAGGAAATTTTATTTCTTATGATTTCATTAATTTAGAAATGAGTGGTTCAGGCATTGTAAATTGTCCTATTGAAATCAGTAGTTATGGATTGCTAATTAAAAACACGTGTAATTTAACCATCAATAATAATGTATTTCATTCGGTGCCAGGTAATTCTGGTATGGACTCGAAATATTTTATTGATTGCTCACAAGGAGGTCGCTTAACCATAAATGGTAATATTATAACCGATCCAAATTATTTAGTTTCCATATTAAACGCATTAGGTACAATTATTATAAACGGAGATGTTGATTTTGATGGTTTTGCAGGTTCACATATTGATAATTCTGATAGCTTAATTATAACAGGTAATTTATACCTTGGTACAAATTTTAGTTACTTTTGGAATATGCCAAATGGCGTTGCACTCACAACTGTTGCGAGTATAGGAGGCGATGTTTTAGGTGCAGGTAGTGGTCAAACCTTTTTCTTTCAGGAGGCTTATGCTGTTATTAAATTCGGAGGACAAGTATTCCCATTCTCTGCAGATGGTGATTTATTTGCAAGCGGAATGAGTCTACTTACCGGCGTATCTGTTGAACCTAATATAATAGAATACAATGGTTCTTCCACACAAATAATCAAAGCTCCTTCTGATGGAACTGCACTTGGTGGTACTTACACACTTAATACATACTCTATTCTTAAAATAAACAACTCAAGTTCCACGGGTATAAACCTGCCAGGTATTAATATTGATGTTAATGATACTTTGTTTTTAACCGATGGCTTAGTTAATACTGGTACTAACGAAGTCTATGTGAAAAATAATGCAACAAATTCAATAATTAATCATAGCGATACATCATATATTAATGGCAACCTGCGCCGTAATATTTCTTCTTCGGGTGGTAGTTATGACTTACCTGTAGGTAATTCCACTTCTTATCAATTAGCAACTACTAATTTAACAGGTGCTCACACAGTTGGTAATCTATTGGTGAATTTTTCAAACCTTACATCGGGCACCGGTTTACCTCTTATCGAGGGTGCTAATAATTTTTCTGCTATATTAAATTGCGGCGGTATTTCTTCAGGTGTTGGTAATTCAAATGATGGCGTTTGGACAATAACTCCCGATGCTGGTACTGCAAACTACGATTTAACATTATATGGTAAAAATTACAGTAATCAAGGATCTGTAAATACCATAGTAAAAAGGGGCAACTCGTCTTCCTCGTGGTTTTTGACAGGTTCCTATGTAGTATCTGCAGGCAGCGAACCACTAATTGCTTCGCGTAATTCCTTTAGTGGCTTTTCACAATTCGCCATTGCCTCTACTGCTGCAATAATTTTACCTATCGAGTTATTAAATTTCAGCTCTCATTGCGTATTTTCAAATAATAAAAAAACAGTTGAATTGCAATGGTCAACAATAGCCGAAACAAACAATAGCCATTTTACAATCGAAAAAAGCAATGATGCTTTCCAGTGGAAACAATTAGGCATTGTTCAGGGTACTGGTAATGCTAATCAAAATAATTATTACTTTTTTTTAGATTCTGTTCAGGCAATAAAAGATGTTACCTATTATAGATTAACTCAAACCGATTTTAATGGTACAGAAAAAATTGTGGGCTTACTATTTTGTGATTGTAACCTCACAACTACCACTAAACCTTCTTTTTTTCCAAATCCTATAACAGATAACTTAAATATCAAATTTGGTTCAAAAAATCAATACACATTAACAATTACTGATGTATTAGGAAACATAATAAAAAATGAAACATTTTTTCCTACATCAGAAAACGACTACATGCTTTCAATGGATACCCAAACATTTACAACAGGAATTTACTTCATTTCGATAATGTGGGAAGATCGGATTTTTACAGAAAAAGTAATTAAAAAATAAACCATTTTTAGAATAGGCTACAAATAATAGAGTCTATATATGAAATAAACATGTTACAATAAACAAATAAGGATAAAAATAACTTGGTTACATCGCTTTACTACCAAAATAACAACATCTATATATGAAAACGATTAGTATAATATTTGTAAAATTATGGATTTGTATTTTTTTATTTACAGCCAACATAGTTCTATCGCAAACTTTTTTTCAAAAAGCGCAGGGCTCAAATTTTACTTATTTAAAAAATATAGAAAAAGTAAATAATAATAAATTTATAACTTGTGGCTATGAAGATATAAGTGGAAATAATGAAGCATACCTTTCCTGTATAGATAGTCTTGGGGCAATAATTTGGACAAAAAAATACGGAGACGCATCATCTCTTGCGGATGAGTTTAGAATAACAAAATATATTTCTGGTGGTAATTTAGTTTCTGCCGGCCACACATACTCAGGCCCCGGAGGAAGTAGGGATGCTTACATCATAAAAACTGACATAAATGGAAATCTAATATGGTCAAAAGCTTTTGGATCATCTTCTTATGATGAAATTGTAACAATTGCTGAGGATGCTTTAGGCAATATTTATTGCGCTGGAGTTGACTTTGTTGCTAAGTTAGATGCAAATGGCAACTTATTATGGCAGAAAAAATATGCAGCAACTAATGGATCATTTCCTTCTTTTACTTCTCTAATTACTTTAACTTCTGGTGACATTATACTTTCAGGGATTTCTTATTACAGTGGTTTAAACCATGGTGTTCTACTATCTTTGGATGCAAGCGGAAACGTAATTTGGAGCAAAAATTATGTTGGAGTTTCTCATCTGTCCTTCAGTAAAGTAATAGCTTTACCAAATAACGAGTTTGCAATTTCAGGCTATTATGACACCCATTATCAATCTATCCATAAAACAGACGCATTAGGAAATATTATATGGAGTAATGTTTCTACTACCTATAATTCCAAAGATGTAGGAGGATTGTACTTAGACCCTGATAGTACTTTTTTATATTTAGCTGGTAACCATGTAATATCCTATCCACAAACCCAGGCAAATCTTTCCAAATTTGATTTGTCAGGCACTCATTTATGGGAAAAAGAATATGGCGGTTGCGATGAAGATGCTTTTTCTAGTATTGCTTTCGGTAATAATGCAACCTTATATTTAGCAGGGGGTACTAGGAGTTACGGTACAGGCGATACAAAACAATATATAGTTCGAGCAGATACATCCGGTTATACTTCTTGCTTTGACGATATTACAACTCAAAATTATGCAAACCTAAATTTAACTACGAGTATTTTAAATTATACAGCTAGTGCCTCAACCCATACATATTCTACATTTTCAACAATAACAAACCCAATTGCCTTTTTTGACTCTTTAATCTGCACTTCTGTAAACCCTGTTGGTTTTGCTTTTCAATCTTCCGATACCACTATCTGTCAAAATTCTTGTATTTCATTTTCTAGTACTTCCATAATTCACCAAGCAGTTGACCCAACATATGCCATAGATTGGTTTAATGGTGTTTATGGTAGTATGAGCCCTAAATTTCAATGGTCTTTTCCTGGTGCCACTTTCACTTCTGGTACCGATACACTTGAAAACCCAACAACTATTTGTTATGCTAATTCGGGCACGTATAATGTAAATTTAACAATAACTGTTGGTTGTAAATCGTTTACAATTAGCAAGCCAAATTACATTATCGTTTCTCCTCAACCAAATTCGCCAACCATATCAGGTAATACATTTTTTTGTACAGGTAATAGTACAACATTAGATGCTGGCGCTGGATATATAAACTATCAATGGCTACCTACAGGTGCTACAACACAAACTATTTCAGTTAATTCCTCCGGCAATTACTCTGTAATAGTAACAAACAATTGTGGCAGTGATACTTCACAAGCAGTAACTATAACTACAATTCCTTTACCAACAATAACTATAAGTGGCTCAAACTCTATATGCTTAGGGGCAAGCACAACTTTACTTGCAAGTGGTGCTGTAAATTACAATTGGAACACTGGCACTAATTCAAATTCAATTATTGTATCACCCAATATAAATACTTCATATACTGTTGTTGCTTATGATACTAATAACTGCTCTAATTCTGCCACTTACAATGTAACTGTAAACACTATCCCAACGGCTAACGCAGGTGTTGATCAAACAATTTGTGCAGGTCAATCAGTAACATTAAATGGTAGTGGAGGCAGTATCTATACTTGGAATAGCGGTCAAAATTCACAATCAATATCCGTTAGTCCAAGTAATACATTTAACTATATTTTAACAGCCTCAAACGGAGTATGTACAGATAAAGATACAGTTAAAGTAAATGTAAATCCAATTCCAAACCTAATTGTTAGTGATGATATTACAATTACTCAAGGCGATACAGCAATGCTTTCAGTATCTGGCGCAAACTTTTACAATTGGTCATCTAATTCTTCCTTATCATGTACTACTTGTTCTACCATTACAGTTAGTCCATTATATTCATCTCAATATTGCGTAGAGGCAAGCTCAATTAATGGATGTATAAATTCAAAATGTGTAAATGTAATAGTTGACATCAACTGCGGAGAATTATTTGTACCTGATGCCTTTTCTCCGAATGGCGATGGAGTAAATGATATGCTACAAGTCTTCATTAATAAAACTTGTGTTAAAGGCTTCAGTCTATTAATTTTCGACAGATGGGGTGAAAAAATATTTGAATCCTCAGATATTAATACATTTTGGGATGGAACTTATAAAGGGCAAGCATTAAACAACGCTGTTTTTGTATATTATTTAAACATTTCATTTAATAATAATGATTCGCCTATCATTCAAAAAGGAAACATTAGCATTATTAAGTAATCACAAAAATTACAATATTATATAATATGCCATTTCGTACTGTCTTAAATAAAATTAAAACTGCAACCATGAAAATTAAACTAACTGTTGTAACACTTTGTAGCATACTCATACAATTATCAGTAAACGCCCAGGATTTTCATTTTTCTCAATTTAGAGAAACACCTATGTTGGTTAATCCGGCACAAACTGCCTTAAACAAGGATTTAAGGTTTATTATTAATTATAAAGAACAATGGAAAAGTATTGGCACTCCATTTAAAACCATTGGCACATCTGCTGAGTTTGCAGTAAACCACAAACGAGGAAAAGATAATTACTTAGGAGTTGGAATACAATTTGCAAATGACAAGGCTGGTACTAACACTATGTCAAACACCATAGGTATGCTGTCATTAAATGGAATAATTAAACTGGCAGATGCTCAAAAGCTTTCAGTTGGTATATTAGGAGGATTTGGACAACGAACAATTAATGCCGCTTCAATTAAATGGGGTTCCCAATATGATGGTTCAAATTATAACGGCGCGCTACCTTCTGGCGAAGTTATGGCCACTACCAATTTTAGTTATTCTGATTTAGGTGGAGGCATAGCATGGAGTTATGGTAAAGGAGAATCAACCTTAAGTGCAAATAATGGAATTAAAGCGGTTGTAGGAATTTCTGCCTTTCATTTCGGAATACCAAAGTATACATTTTATTCAACTGCATCAGAAAAACTAAAAACTAAAGTTATAGGACATGCAAGTGTTTTAATTGGCATCAAAAATTCAAATATAATTATTGTCCCTGAGTTACTTTACACAAGACAGGGTAAACTTCAAGAAGTAAATATTGGCTCAGTTTTTAAATTCATTACTCAGGAAGAATCTAAATTTACTCGCTTTAAAAAACCTGCCGCCTTCTCAATTGGAGCCCATTACAGAGTTGCAGACGCACTAATTTTTACAGGAATGTATGAATATTCCAATTATTCAATTGGTATAAGCTACGATACAAATCTTTCAAAATTAACCAATGCATCAAAATCAAGAGGCGGTATCGAAATTTCATTACGTTTTGTTACTCCAAGTCAATTTTCTACAACGCGTTCACGTATTTAAAAAATCAATTAAATGGTAATCAAATACTTTAAACTAATTGGTTCTCTAGTCCTATTTTGTAATAATTTACTTTATTTAAAGGCTCAAAAAGGTGATAGTACTGTTATTCAAATTACTAATATAGGAAATAGCATAAACTCAATTTATCCTGAATACGCTCCCGTTATTTCAGCCGATGGAGCATTACTTATATATACTACCAAGCGCCCCGGGGAAGGAAAGAAAAAACAAAAAGAAATTTTAGAACAAATTTGGTTAAGTGAGTTTAATTCAAATTTAAATACTTGGGGTTTTCCAAATCCTTTACCCAAAAACATAAATAATCCTAAACGTAACATTTCCAATATAGCACTTTCAAATGATGGACATAAATTACTTTTATATGTTGATGAACTGACAGGTACCGGAGATATTTCCGAATCTGTTTTAAAGGGAACACTTTGGTCAGATCCAATTAAACTCCCTGCTCCTATTAACTCTCCTAGCCACGAATCTTCTGCTACCTATTCTCCTGATGGCAAAACAATTTATTTTGTTAGTGATAGGTCTGGTGGTAAAGGAGGAAGAGATATTTGGTCATGTACGCAAGACAAAACAGGTAATTGGGGAAAAGCGATAAATTTAGGCACAAAAATTAATTCCATAGAGGATGAAGAATCACTTTTCATGCATCCCGATGGCAAAACCCTATATTTTAGTTCAAAAAGAAAAGGTGGTATTGGAGGATATGATATTTACAAAGCTGAATTGATAAAAAACAAATGGTCAGTTCCAATTAATTTGGGCAAACCAATCAACACCGATGGAGATGATTTATTTTTCGTAATGGTGGCAAATGGTAAAACAGCCTATTATTCATCAAATCAAAAAGGCACATTGGGTGAAAAAGATATTTTTAAAATAACTTTTTCTTCGATTAATAAAAAAAAGGAAATTGGCCCTCGTCTTACTATTATAAAAGGAACAGTTTTTGACGAAAAAACTAATCAGGCTCTAGAGGCAGATATAGAATTAATTGATAACGAAAAAAACGATGTTATTGCGAAATTTAAATCCAATAGTGCTACTGGCAAATATTTAATTTCTTTACCCTCTGGTAAAAACTATGGTATTACTGTAGCTTCAAATGGATACCTTTTCCATTCAGAAAACATTAACCTACCTGATTCTGCCGCTTTTCAGGAAATAATTAAAAATATTAAATTAAAAAAACTTGAAATTGGATCAACAATAGTTCTTAATAACATTTTTTTCGAATCAAATAAATCAACCCTGAAAAACGAATCTGAAACCGAATTAAAAAGACTATTTCAATTATTAATTGATAATTCCGCTATAAACATCGAAATTTCCGGGCATACAGACAACCTTGGGAGCTCTGCATATAATCAAAAACTATCCGAAGCCAGAGCAAAAACCGTGGTCGATTATTTAACTGCAAAAGGTATTAACTCACAGCGTATGACTTTTAAAGGATATGGGCTTGAACAACCAATTGCTACAAATGATAATGAATTTGGGCGGCAATTAAACCGTAGAACCGAATTTAAAATCATCGGTAAATAAATTATCATTAATCTTATTTAATGCAAATAATCATGACTGAATTAATAAGAAAACTAAAAAATTGCCGTATTACCGAAATTACCCCAATACACAAAATCACATTTTGGATTACTGTTATTGGATTACTTATAGCTGCAACTATACTAATTTTAAAAAAACTATGGATAGTCTAATCAATCTGAAATCAATTTTATTAATTTACAATAACGAAAGGCTCTTGTCCAATTTCACGGCCACCCAGATTTACTTCACCGCCAAATGCAGCTGCTTAAAAATAAATTGAGTGATAGCACGGAAAATCAAATCAGGCTTGTTAAGGAAGGTTAATAATTCCTAAAAATACAACCGTTCATCTATAAAATACGCCCGATCTTCTATTTTATCTGCTGCACTGAATAATAAGCCCAATATTTGTAGAATGTCGCTTAATCCGCAAAACAAGCTAATCAGAACAGGAATTCATATTTTGGTATGGCTTGTTTTGTTTCTTTTACCCTACCTCATGTTTCCCAGGGTTTCAAATGAATACTGGCAGGGCATCTCACCATTGCTTCTTCCACTTTTATTTTACGCAGTCATTTTCTACGCTAACTATTTTATTCTTACCGATAAACTTCTCTTTGAAAAGAAATTTGTGTTGTACTGCCTGATCAATGCAGGACTAATCTTATTCTTTTTATGGCTTAACTTTGAGTTCCGTGATGTACTAAGACCTAAAGCTCCTGTGCTTTCCGAAAATGCTCAAAAACTTTTTCGCCAACGCATGCCGCAGGAAAACATGTTTAGATTTTTTGTATTAAAAGATCTCTTTTCTTTTTTCATTCCCATAATATTTTCTATTGCCATCAGGGCAACAGAACGATGGATAAAAACAGAAACCGAGAAAAAAGAAATTGTAACTAAAAATCTTGAATCCGAGTTAGAACATTTACGCTACCAGTTACAACCACACTTCTTTTTCAACTCACTCAATAACATTTATTCCCTCATCGAAGTTTCACCCACCAAAGCCCAGGAAACCGTTCATGGACTTAGCAAACTCATGCGCTATCTATTGTATGAAACCGGGAACAAAAAAGTAGAGCTTTCACAGGAAATATTCTTCCTGGAGAATTACATAAAACTGATGGAGTTAAGGCAATCTGATAAAACAAAAACCACCTGTTCATTTCCCGCCATGATGAACAAACAATATTATATAGCCCCATTACTCTTTATACCTATGATTGAAAACGCATATAAACATGGAGTATCTGCAACACAACCATCACAGATATACTTTAATATGCATATCAAAGATGACAAGGTGTTTTTTGTCAGTGGTAATACAAGTTTCCCGAAGAATGATACGGACATTAGTGGATCAGGTATAGGCTTGGATAACCTCAAAAAAAGACTGGAATTATTATACCCCGATAAGCACGAGTTAAGCATTACAACAGAAAAAGGAAATATGTTTTGGGTACGTTTAAGTGTTGATTTAAAAGAAGAATGAAAATAACCTGCCTTATAATTGATGATGAGCCTTTAGCTCTTGACCTGATCGAGCGATACGTTAAGAATACACCTTTCCTTGAATGTATAGGAAGATGTGAAAGCGCTATTGAGGCTATTGCTCAAATGAGCAAAACAAAAGTCGATCTCCTCTTCCTTGATATTCAAATGCCTGAATTAACAGGTTTGGAATTTTCTAAAAGTGTTCCAAAAGAAACACGCATTATATTTACAACTGCTTTCGATAGATATGCACTCGAAGGTTATAAAGTAAATGCACTCGATTACCTCTTAAAGCCTTTCAGTTATAATGAATTCTATCGAGCTGCTCAACGCGCAAAAGAATGGTTTGAAAAAATAAAAGAAACCGAACTAATCGACAGTAAAGAATTCATATTTGTAAAATCAGAATACAAACAAGTAAAGATCAATCTCAAAGAAGTGATATACTTTGAAGGCCTTAAAGATTACATCAAAATTTGGATCAAAGATCAGCCTAAACCAATACTTACACTACTGAGCCTTAAAACCCTCGAAAGCGAACTCGATCCAAAATTATTCATGCGTATTCACCGGTCCTTTACCGTTTCATTATACAACATTCAGTCTATTGAACGAGGCCGTGTTCTTATGAGCAATGGTGTACACATTAATGTTGCAGATCAATACAAATCCAAATTTCAGGAATTCATAAGTGGCAAATCTGTTATCTGAAAATATAAATCGTAATACATGCTTCGCTACTTAGTAATAATTTCAATATCCGTTCTTTGTGTACGCACTTTCACCTGTTGCTCCCATGCAACTCCGGCATGTTTCACCTGGTCTCCCGAAACAATAACTACCCAAAGCACTGTTAAATTCAATGCTTCCTGCATTGAAAGGGCATCCATATTCCGCTGGAATTTTGGTGATAGTTCCGCAGTTATAATTACAACTTCACTTACTACCGAACATCGTTATTCGGTACCGGGTGTCTATACCGTAACTGTAACAGGCAAACCAATCGTGACGCGCGTAACTGGCAATACGGAAACTACCCAAACCAGGGTAATTATTGTAAAATAAGCCAGTCCCTAAAAATCCCAACGGTAATTTCAGCCCGATCTTCTATACATTCCTTGTTAACTTCTATTCCCTTTCCTTATTACTTGTTCCGCACATACTTTTGAGCGTTATTCATCCGAATCAATTATTCAAACGATAATGCAAACACTGGCCAGGTCATCAATATCCCTTTTAACTATAATGTTCTTTTTGTTTATAGCACAAAAAACAAAAGCTCAAAAAGAACACATGTTCAATTCGGAAGGCAATATATGTTATATCCGTTATACATGTTACACGCAAAACAACAATTATGAAAACCTGAAACGCCCTTTTATTTTTGTTATTGCAGACGAAGGCGAAACGGCACAAGAAGCATTTGAAAAAGACATAACAAAAGACCTTCCACAGTTCTACAATTATATGTTTGTATATATTCCGAATCGGGGTGGCAGCGGTATTGAAAAGCTCAAATGTGTGGAAGCACTTATAAATCTTCTAACATACAATTACACATATGGCAGTGCCAATCTGTTTTTGCAGGTGAATGACAAAAACATCAAACAATCCGATATTGAATCTGTGCATTTGAATAAAACATTTAAAAATGTAAGATTGGTAGAAAAAACAGACAGCACTGGTCAAGTAGTACAAAGCAATACAATCACCGAGGACTTTAAAGAAAATACTATTGCTTATGACATTTCTTCAGAAGATGACGACGATGATAAATACGGAACCTTTTATATGGAAGAGGATAAAAAAACTGATGCAACACAAAATGTAAAAGCCATGAAAACATATTTTGGTGCTCCGCAAGTATTCAATTTTACGCTAACTGGCGTAATTAAGGATCGTTCCACCGGCGAGGCGCTTCCATTTGCATCCATACAAATTAAAAACACTACAAAAGGCGTTTCATCCAATGCCGATGGATATTTTACTTTTCAGAAAGTGCCAACCGACACAACCACCCTCACCGTTCAATATGTGGGTTATGAAAAAATGGATATTTACCTGACCCCAATGGTCAATAAAAAGAATTTTATCATTGAACTCAACCCCTCCTCACAAACATTACAGACAGTAAACATTATTGCAGTGCGCGAAGATGTGGTTCTTTCTAAAAAAGAAGACGTAAGCGTTATTAAAATGACACCAAAAAAATTGGAGCAACTTCCCAACCTGGGCGAACGCGACGTGATGCGCTCCTTCCAGTTAATGCCCGGTGTAAGCGCTTCCAACGAATCTTCATCAGGCCTCTATGTTCGGGGAGGAACACCCGATCAGAATCTTGTTCTATATGATGGCTTTACAGTTTACCACGTTGATCACCTATACGGCTTCTTTAGTGCATTCAACTCAAACGCATTAAAAGATGTTCAGTTATATAAAGGCGGTTTCGAATCACGCTTCGGAGGTAGGCTTTCAAGCGTAACAGAAATTACAGGTAAAGACGGTAATCAGAAAAAATTCAATATAGGAGGAGATTTAAGTTTACTAAGTATGAATGTATTTGCTGAAATTCCTATTGGCGAAAAATTCTCTTCAGTAATAGCGTTTCGCAGATCATATAAAGGTCCTATCTATGATAAGATTTTTGAAAAATTTAACAACAGTTCAAGTAGTTCTTCCAGTTCATCACAACCCACCGGTGGCCCGGGAGGAATGGGACCGCGGCAGCAGGAAGCAAAAGTTACTTCATTCTTTTACGATCTCAATGGCAAGTTTACCTATAAACCAAATAGCAGAGACATTATTTCACTCAGCATATTCAATGGTACTGATAAGCTCGACAACAGCACATCCTTTAGCGCCCCTTCATTCGGCACAAGTAGTTCTAACTTCAGTATAAGCTCAACTGATCTTACCAAATACGGAAACATAGGCAGCAGCTTAAAATGGTCTCGCAAATGGTCTGACAAATTTTACGGCAATACAATTTTGAGTTATTCTAACTATTACAGTGACAGAGATCGCTCGACAGAGCGTACCGTTACAAATTCCAGTGGAGAAGAAAACGCTTCCAGTAGCGGGATTTTTGAAAATAACGACCTTAAAGATTACAGCCTCAAATCCGATTACCAATGGGATTTATTTAATTTCAGTCAGCTGCAGTTTGGTGTATTCGGAACATATTTCGATATCAATTATACCTATGCACAAAACGACACAACCACCGTACTTGATAAACACAACAAAGCATACTTAGGTGGTGCATACCTTCAGAATAAATTCAAACTGTTCAAAAACAGGGTGCAATTTGTTCCCGGTATCAGAACAAGCTATTTTGAAACAACCAAACAACTTTATTACGAGCCAAGAGCATCACTCTCCATTAATGTAACCGATAAACTTACGCTCAAAGGGGCAACAGGAAAGTATTATCAGTTTGCCAATCGTGTAACACGAGAAGATATTCTTTCAGGAAGTAAAGATTTTTGGCTCTTATCTGATGGTAATTCAGTACCTATAAGTTCAGCCATTCATTACATTGGAGGCATATCATATGAAACAAACAACTACCTCTTCAGCACAGAAGGTTATTACAAACAGATCGAAAACCTCACCGAATATTCTTTGCGCTTTAATGCCAGTCCAGGAGGCGTAAGCTATTCTGAAAACTTTTTTACAGGAAAAGGATTTGCGCGAGGTATAGAATTCCTGGTACAAAAGAAATCAGGGAAATTTAACGGATGGATTAGTTATACCCTTGGAGAAGCAAGAAATAAATTTGATGTCTACTCTGATACATATTATCCCGCCAATCAGGATGTAACACATGAATTCAAAATCGTTGCACTTTACAAATACAAACGCTGGGATTTCTCTGCCACATGGGTATATGCTACGGGTCGCCCTTACACCGCCCCTTCAGGAGCATACAGCATAACACTACTTGATGGGTCGACACAGGATTTTTTCACTGTTACATCCAAAAACAGCCTGCGCCTTCCTGAATATCACCGTGCCGATATTTCCGCCAACTATAAACTCCTGAAAGGTGCAAAAGGCGATAAAAAAAGAAGAGAGATCGGTTACATAGGCTTCTCTGTTTTCAATCTGTACAATCGCACCAACACATGGTATAAACAATACTCCATAGAAGAAGGAGAAGTAATTGAAACAAGCGTTAATTACCTCGGCATAACACCCAACGTAACCTTATCATTAAAACTACGATAATGAAAAACTGCATTAGTATAATCATCCAAATTTGGAAAAAAATATCATGGAATAAGCTTTTCAGGGGTATCGTGTGCTTATACCTTTTAAGCTTCACCTCCTGCAAAAAAGAAGAAACCTCCGAGTTTACCGATTCACCAATTATAGAATCCTATCTCGAGCCGGGCAATTATCTTACAGTAAAGATCAGTCGTCAGATACCATTTGCAACTTCAGTTCAATATTCTGAGGATAACCTTAACAACCTTACAATAGCAGTTGAGCATAATAACACAACACATACACTCACATCATTGGGTGATGGCAATTACATTGATAGCTCCATAATAGTTGCAGTAGGAGAAAACTACAACCTCTCCTTTCAGTTCAATTCAAAAACTGTAACAGCGTACACCTATATTCCCACTAAACCGGTAAACATGACACAGTCCGCAACGGAAATAACCATTGCGCGGGTTGATTCATCATCAGGTCCTCCCAGCGGAGGTTTCACCATGCCTGACCCAATTGAAATAAACTGGACAAACAGCGATGGATCATATTACCTTATTTTGGTAGAGAACTTAGAAACAACTTTAGATCCTATCCGTGATTTTGGCGATAATGCACCTCCCGGAAACAGGTTCCGTAAATCTCCAACAAATTTAGCAGTTGAAGAAATTCGCTCAATGGAGTTTCAGTATTATGGCACACACCGAATCATATTATATCATGTGTTACCTGACTATGCAACACTATATGATGATAACAGCACCAGTTCTCAAAACTTAACAAACCCATCTACAAGCATTGTAAACGGATACGGAATATTTACAGGATTAAATTCAGATACACTATATGTTGAAGTAAAAGAATAACAAGGCATACCAGGTACGAGGGGCATCCTTTTTCATTGTACACCCTAATGAAACAGTGTGTTAATGATTTTCATAGCCCCTCTACCTGTTCGCCGATAAAACCACAATGAACATGCACAGCCAACAAGACACGAGTGTTTTTTTTATCGATGACAGTGATACCGATAACTTTATTCATCAGCAATTCTTCCATCGATATTGCAAAAATTACAATTACACCTTTTTTAACTCTGCCATTCATGCTCTTGATTATATTAAGATAGTCCTTGCCAACGATAATTTGTTTCAGGATAAGGTACCCGAATACATATTCTTAGATCTTGATTTACCTATAAAAAGCGGTTTTGAATTTCTGGATGAATTTGAGCCACTTAATGAGCGAATAAACCATAAAATAAAAGTGGTAATACTGACTGCTTCGTTTAACCCTGCAGATAAAGCTAAAAGTTCAACCTATAAATCCGTAGTAAAGTTTATTCTAAAACCGTTTACTAAAAGCAGTTTAAGTGGTTTTGGATTAAGGCTAAAAAGCCAGGAAGAACTAATTATAAATGACCATGTGGTTAAAAATAAATGAAAAACAACAACAAACATAAAAACTACCTGATAAAATACATAAAGCAACACAGTAGAATATGTTGTGAACTTCCTTTGGAAACATTCAGGATCGAAGCCTTGGTTATTATAAAAGTACAACTGGAGCTTGATCTTCAAAATGAAATAAGTGCAAAGAAATGCGAAATGATTGGTCTTGTTTAAATATAGAACATGAATGCTTTAAAATTAAAACTAACGCTGCCCATTGCAGCTATCTTAGCTACTGTTGCCTCCTGCTCACCAAAAGTAGCTGAGATCATCGCCTTGCAGAAAACAGAAGTAGACATAGATGGTCAGGCAAACGAATATGGAGAGTTCCGTTACTACAACAGCGAGGCGAAAATGTTTTACGCCTTATCAAACGATTCTTCTAATCTCTATCTCTGTTTAAAAGTAAACGATGAAACTATGCAGCAACAAATTATTATGGCAGGCATGGACGTTTGGTTGGATACGCTTTCAAAATCAAAAGAGCGGATTGGCATCCGGTATCCTTTGGGAGGCATTCGCCCCACAGCACCTTCTTTCAGGGAGGCCGGAGAACCAAAAGGCAAACCCGATATGATGACACAAATGAAAAAAGAACTGTTGCTGTCACAAAAAACAATGGATCTGCGTGGATTCAAAAACGTAGCCAATGGTTCCAATCTTATGCAAACCCCGGAAGGAATAAAATTGCAGGTCGATTGGGATAATAGTAACTCAATGATTTATGAGCTTGTTATTCCACTTAAAAATTGGTACAAAGCCAACCTTACAAAATCAGACACCACAAAGATCTTTACGCTAACCATAAACATCAATGCCCTTGAAATGCCATCGGGTCCGCCCGGTGGATTCAGCGGTCCACCTCCGGGTGGAAATACCCCATCCGGTGGCGGAATGGGTGGGCCTCCATCCGGAATGCGCCCTCCTATGGATGGCTTATCAGAAAAAAAAACTGTCAAAGCAAATTTCAAACTTCACATTAATGTTCCTTAATCCAATTACATATTATCTCAGTAGAATCTTTCTTTGCATTGCTGTCCTTTTCACTTCAATCACTTCTTATGCCCAAACACATAAAGTAAAAGGGATAGTGATCGACAAAAGCGATACATCAAAGATTCCCGGTGCAGCTGTAGTTTTAACAAACATTTCAGACACCACCTTTAGATATGGTACAAGTACATCAGACAGTGGAACTTTTGAGATCAATAATGTTTTACCCGCAAGATATAAACTGAAAGTTACCCTTATCAGTTATATAAGTTATCAGCAGGTGGTCGAAGTTACTAATACTGATTTGCTACTTCCACCGCTGATGCTTTCATCCAACGAAAAACTATTAAAACAGGTTGATGTAGTAGGAACAGTAGCACGGGTGGAGATCAAAGGCGATACCATTCAATACAATGCCGATGCTTATAAAACACATCAAGATGCAACAGCAGAAGATCTTCTCAAAAAAATGCCTGGGGTAACAACCGATGGAAACACCGTAAAAGTAAATGGTCAGGAAGTAAAGAAAATTCTTGTTGACGGAAAACCATTCTTCAGCAACGATCCCTCCGCAACCCTTAAAAACCTTCCTGCGGATATAGTCGGCAATGTTCAGGTATTCGATCAGCAAAGCGACCAGGCACAGTTCACCGGTTTTCGCGATGGTAACGAAGAAAAAACAATTAATCTCAATACTAAGAAAGGAATGAATGTAGGCCGTTTCGGTAAAGTGTATGGCGGTTATGGCACCGATAATAAATACAATGGAGGTTTTACCTTCAATAATTTCAACGGAAGCAGGCGTATTTCCATCATAGGCATGTCAAATAACATCAATCAACAAAACTTCAGTATCTCCGATATCATGAGCGTTATGAGTAATTCAGGCAATCAGGGAGGTGGCCCGCCAATGCCCGGTTCAGGTGATGCAAGTTTTTTCACCGGTCAGCAAAATGGTATTACCAAAACAAATGCTATTGGATTAAATTATAACGATACCTGGGGCAAAAAAATAAGAGTCTCCGGTAATTACTTTTTCAATAACACAGATAACAACGCCAACTCAACCATTACACGAAACTATTATACAAGCAATGGTCTACAGTATAATCAAACAAGCGATACCCGCACAAAAAACACAAACCACAAAGTCAATTTCAAATTCGAGTATTTTATTGACACAATCAACAAGCTCACCATCACCCCACGCCTAACCCTGCAGGACTATAAAAAAACAAGCAGTCAGTTGGGCAGAAACCTTATTGGAGGAGAAGAACTCATAAGCACCACAAATAGCAACAATATAGCCAATGCAAACGCATATAACTTCAATAACGACATCCTGTTTCAACACCGCTTTACAAAAAAAGGCCGCACCATTTCACTCAACATAAACACACAACTAAACAACAACAAAGGCGATGGAGAATACAACTCAATTAATACTTTTGGCGATAGTCTCGATGCAAGCCAGATAATAGACCAGCAATACACCACTCAAGGAAATAGTACAACATTAGGTGCTAATCTGTCTTACACCGAACCATTAGGAAAAAATAGTCAATTACTTTTTAGCTATCGTCCCTCATACACACAAAACTTCAGCAATAAAACAACAAACAACATAAACTCCGATGGCAGCTACACTCAACTCGATACCTTTTTATCCAACAAGTTTAACAACAGCTATTACATTCAGAGAGGTGGAATAAGCTACAAGCTTAACAAATCAAAAACACTGTTCAGTCTGGGTGCAGACGTGGAAACTGTAGAACTAAAAGGCAATCAAACCTATCCGCAAAACTTATCCGTTCAGCGCAATTTCCTTAACATTCTTCCTACAGCCTCACTCAATTATAGTTTCGATAAAATGGCAAACATGAACATTACCTACCGCGCAAGCACAAAAAATCCTGAGATCTCCCAATTGCAAAATACTATCGATGTTTCCAACGCACTGTTTGTTAAGGCCGGTAATCCACAGTTAAAACAATCGTATGATAACAGCCTTACCATTCGCTTCATGAAACGGATACCAGAAAAAGAACGCCACCTCATGTTTTTCATCGTTGGTAATCACACCAACAACTACATCAGCAATTCAACATACATACTCAATAAAGATACAACCGTTCAAAATGTATTCATCAATGCAGGTCGCCAACTCATCACTCCCACCAACCTGAACAACTACTACAACTTGCGAGCCTTCGGTATATTTGGCTTCCCCATCAAAGCCATCAAAAGCAATTTCAACTTCAATGCAGGTTATACACTTACCAACACACCTGCGCTCATCAACAATAAAATCAACTATTCGCTCAGCAATTCAGCCAATGCCGGAGTTTACCTTAGCAGTAATGTAAGCCAATACCTTGATTTCTCTATCGCCTACAACGCCAATTACAATGTAGTTACCAATTCCCTGCAAACACAATCCAACAGCAACTACTTTAACCACACCGCTACATTCAAAGCAAATTATATTTTACTAAAGCGAATTGTATTAAGCAGTGATATCAATCAGTATTATTACAAAGGTCTTTCAGCCAGCTTTGATCAAACATTCTCCTTATGGAACGCATCAGCAGGATATAAATTCTTAAAGAACCGTTCACTCGAAGCCAAAGTATCTATATATGATATTCTGAACCAAAACAGGAGTGTAAGCAGAACCATAACCGAAACCTATACAGAAGACAACCGCACACAAACCCTCAACAGGTATTTGATGCTTACACTTACCTATACATTCAAAAAATTTAAGAACAGTGCCATTGGTCCTGATGAAATGAAATTTCCCAAAGGATTGCCACCTCCGGAAAACATGCCACCGCCACCACGCTAATTAAAAATATAATGATAAAAGAGTCAAACATTATCGAAGTTGAAGTATTAAATGTAATTGCTGTTACATTGGGGCTTCCCGCGTATAGAGTTAGTTCCTCCGTTGATCTGATCGAAGGCCTCGGCATTTCTCTTGTTCAGTTTAATTACCTGATCTGGTCTCTGGAAAACAACTTTAAGATTTCCTTTCCATCTGATGCAAGTGCATATAATACATCATTAAGGCTAATCGAATATGTAGTACAAAGGCAAAACGATAAATAAATAATAACAGTATGTTTTTACCATATCTTACTTTACCTGTAATTAAAGCAGTTCTGCCTTCGCTAAAATTATTCACCTCCGTTTTTACATTAAACACCGCATTTGATATATGGTTTTTAGAATATCAAGCGTTTAGTTATAAAAGTAATTAGTAATAACCGTTAAAATTAAATGTTATGAAGTCAAAAGTAAAAATGTTCGCCATTGCGATAGTAGCAGCTAACCTAATCATCGCTTGTACAAAGAAAAACATTAATCCGGAATCCGTAGTAAACAATGTTACCCTTGAAACAAGCTTACAACCGGGGGAAACCTATAACCTAGATCTATCGGCTTACAGTGCCAAAACCACAAGAAGTTCAGTTACTAAACAACCTGCCCATGCCGTCGAAAGTGTTCTAATAAACAATACCTGCCAATCATCCGGAAGCTACAGTTACAGAGCCGGATCAAGCGCAACAAATGATCAGGTTGTGCTCCGGATAATCAAAGGTGACAAATGCGATAAGCAGGAAGAAACAACAAACATCACCATTAATGTGAAAGTAGAACAGCCAAGAGTAACCGAAGAATAAATCCATAAAAAAGAAATTCCACGATAACTCGTGGAATTTCTTTTTTATTTCACTACTAACTGCATGTTTCTCGGTGCTTTCACAGTAAAACTAAAAGCACTCTTTTTATGATCTTTTGCTTTAATAATATTTCTCCATTTTATTTCTCCTGACAGCAAATCGTGTTTCGCACCGTTCAGGTCAATATCTTCAACTGCTATTTGCTGGTTTTGTGTAAGCGGAACCTGGTCTATCACTTCAATTTCAATGGGTTTCGAATTTCCGTTTTTCACCGTAATCTCATAAGCCACATCATAGTACTTATCATTGTCTAAAGTCTTTTCTTTGAATTTATCTTTTACTTTATTACGCTTAACTGCAACGTTTTTATCCTGTCCTAACGATAGCTCCAGTGTATCTCCTGTATCTCCGGTTTGCAAATAGGTTTTGCCGATATAGGTTCCACCAAAATAAACGTTTGCTTTACCGGGTAATAAATTGAGTTCTTCATAATCAGTAATCCTTGCCGTTAAGTATGCTTTCAGGTCAATCTTAGGAATGGTCTTATGCATATACTTTGTTTTTAGTTCTTTATTTAAAATGGAGACGTAATGTTTTTTATTGTCGCTTGGAATAGAATATAAAAGCTTGATCTCAAACTCAGCCTGTATGAGATTTTCATCCATCACTACATATTCGTATGCTTCGTTTGAACCTATAACTACATCCTTTTGTTGTACGGCCGTTCCATTGTCTAATGACCAGCTATAGGCACTTGTACCTAATGCAGTGCTGGTGTTAAAAGTGCCTGTTACGACTGCCGGATTTAGATCATATGTTGATTTTTTTGTAGTAATACTTTTATAAGCTTCAACAAAATAAGAATTAAGTGTAGGTATTGTGAAATTTTGCTTTGGATCTGCCGTACTTAAAGTAAGTTTTACTTCCTTCCAATCAGCTCCTGTGTTTTGAAAAACAGTTGCTTTGTAGGTTAATTGAATCGGTTTATCAACGCTTTCCGTTCTAAGATCATACATTGGAGCCCAACCCGCATTTGGAACGAAATAATTTACACCAATAGTTACATTAGTCGGAGCATCAGCAATAACTGTCACAGTTACTCTATAATCAGGTTTATTTTCCGCATTAGCAGAAGAGTTTTTATTACTCTCTTCAATTTCAATTTGTGACCTTCGTTCATTAATTGCATCAATTTTCAATTGAATTTTTGCTTCTTCTTTTTTTAATCTTAAAAATTCGCTATTGATGTTATTTAATTTTTCTCGCAAAAAGATCAAACCATCTTTTAAAAATGCCAGTGAGTCCTTTTTCGATAAGCCTTTGTATAAACCATAGTTCAGTAAAACACTTTTTTCGGTAGCCAATACCTCTTTTTGGTTTGCAATATCTTCTGTTATATAAGAAAGCAAAATAAGTGAATCATCCATTGCCTTCAGTGCTTTTACATATTTTGCAATACCGGTTCCTTTTAGTTTTTGCAGTTCGGGATAATGCAAGAGGTATTGTGTTTCTGTAATGATGCAATTACCAATTCCTGATGCCTGAATGCTTTGCGGATCGATGGAATTCTCCAAACCTTCAAATACAATTACACTTTGTCCTTGCGGGATACTAATGGCACTCGTTCTGAAAACCTGTGCACCCTGAAGGTAAACGGTTACCTTATCCGGTTTTGATTTGATGATCTTTTCTGTTTCGGTTGCTTTGGTGCTTAAAACCAATAAGCTAAATGCGGCTGAGAATAAAAATGTTTTCATGGCTTCTATATTTAATGAATTGTTCAACTGCCTCTTGTTTGTTGAGTGTAAATCTATATCCATTAAAAACCATTACATAGCAGCACTTAGTGAAAAGGACCTTACACTTAGTGAAACATCAAATAAGAATTGATTTGTGCTTGAAAAAAATTTTAAGACTCTACAAAAAAATCTTCTCCATCAACAGGAGGAACAATGTAGATCCTTTGCCATTCGTTTCCTTCTATTATCTCCCAGCTGTGCCCCTCGCCTTCCAGATCTTTTGCAACGAGTATAATTCCGGGTTCTAAAATAAAACTACTGCCATCAGTTACAGTAAATCTTAGCTTACCTTTTATAGTAACAACAAACTGATAACGAGGAGCAGGATGTTCCTTAAACTGACTTTCGGTTTGAGTTCCTTCAAAAAAGTAATCTACTTTAATTTTAGAAAATGTAGGAATCTCCCCTTTAAGAAAGGTACAATCAGTTCCATTTATATTGACGAGTTTGAATGCTTTCATAGAATCTGCTGCTAACAACATACAAGATAAGAAAACTACGGAAACAGTCATATTCAAAATCAACCCTAATGAATTATATACAGTTTTATTCCTACATTTATAGCATGATAGAAATAGTAGATCAGCGGTTTATGCAGGCTTTGAAAGCCGATGAAAAAACAATCCTTGTAAAAGAAGGCGAAATAAGCCGCAAAATGTTTTTTATAAAAAAGGGTTGTGTGCGGATTTGGTTCAACAACAATGGAAAAGAACAAACTATACAGTTTTTATTTGAAGGTGAAGTTGTTACATCCCTTGAAAGCTTTCTGAACAATGAACCAAGTCCATTTACTATTGAGACAATGGAAGAATGCGAAATCTCCGTGCTTAACAAAAAAGGGTTTGAAGAACTTATGTCAAAGAATCATTCTTTCAAAGATTGGTTCTATGAAACAACTGTTCAGAGATTAATGAATTACTCACACCGATTGGTATCCTATATAAAAAACAAACCGGAAGACAGATACGCTGAATTGCTCAAACAACAACCCTTTGTGCTTAGACGTCTTCCTCAACATTACATTTCCGCCTATCTTGGGATTACTGACATTGCCTTTAGTCGATTTAAAAATAAAAAGTGATCCCAATAATATACTTAGCAAACAGTACTGTTATGAAACAGAGATTTGCCAATTACTTCGAATTAGCCTCACGTTGATATGTATTTTTCTTTCTTAATGTATATGGAATAGGAAAAATACTGGGCGGGCAATTTTACAGAAAAAGAAATTTGAACAGTTTCAAAAAGTACGCTGAAACGCATTAAATCAGGCACTAAAGACTTTCAAAACTATTTCGCTGAAGTATTCCTAAAAGCACTTCAATTAGTAAAAAAGATCTCTGAATAATTAAATTTTTGTCATTCTAAGATTCAAAGCCAATTGTTTTTGAATTCCTCAAATTCAGTTAAATAATTGTTTTTTAACTGACTATGTACTTTAACGAAATTTTCAAAAGACCTCCTTTTTCTTAAACCTCCCATTCGTGAACTGAATTCAACGGTTCGTGAATGGGTTCTATCCGTAAAGAATTACAAGCCTACTTTTACGGAAAATTCTAAAAAGATCACAGTTCAACTATGAAAAAACACTTACTTCTGGCAAGTTTGCTAATTGGTTCAACAATAGCCTTCGCACAAAACTTTGTATGGGCAAAAAGTTTGGGAGGGACGTCATCCGATGTAATTACATCAATTACTGTTGATGCCTCAGGCAATGTTTACACAACTGGTAAATTTGATGGTACTGCCGATTTTGATCCGGGGATTGGCACCTTTACTTTAACTTCAGTCGGAACTAGCGATATTTTTGTAAGCAAACTAGATGTGAATGGAAATTTTGTGTGGGCAAAACAATTTGGAGGAACCTATAATGAAGTTGCAAACGTTATTAAGGTTGATGCATCAGGTAATGTGTTTTTAGCAGGCAGCTTTTCGGACCCTGTTGATTTTGACCCGGGAGCAGGGACATTAATTTTAGACTCACCTAGTGGGTTTGATATATTTGTGAGTAAATGGGATACCGATGGTAATTTTATTTGGGTAAAGCAAATGGGTGGAGTTGGTAATCAAACCGGTATTGATATGACCATGGATACAACAGGCAATATTTATACAACAGGATACTTTGCAGGAACTCCTGATTTTGACCCTGGTGCATCAACTTATACATTGAGTGCAATAGGTACTAATGATGTTTATGTAAGCAAATTGGATGTGAATGGTGATTTTGTGTGGGTCAAAAGTATTGGCTCAGCATCTACTTCCAATTTAAATTCAAATAGTATAGAGTTAGATGCTTCAGGGAATGTATATACTTCAGGTTATTTTAATGGAACACTTGACTTTGACCCCGGAGCAACAACATATACATTAACATCATTTTCTTCCGTTGATATATTTGTGAGCAAACTAGACGCAAGTGGTAATTTTATATGGGCAAAACAAATAGGTGGTTCTGGAACTGATACACCTACAAGCATGGTTACCGACACTGTTGGGAACATTTATTTAACCGGAGCTAATACTGGCACAATAGATTTTGATCCAAGTGCGGCAACTTATACATTAAGTCCAATTGGTACTTACGACATTTTTGTTAGTAAATTAGATTCTTCTGGCAATTTTGTTTTCGCAAAAACTTTTGGAGGAGGAACCGGTTATCCTGAAAGTGGCGACATTACCTTAGACGCGACAGGTAATATTTACACAACAGGCTATATTGACGGAACTGTAGATTTTGACCCAGGTGTGGGCACAATGTCAATATCTCTAATTGGAACTTACGATGCTTTTATAAGCAAATTAGATGCTATGGGCAATTTTGTTTGGGCCAAAACTATAGGAGGTTCTGCGGCAAATGCTTTCGGTTCCAGAGTAACAATTGATGCAAGCGGTAACATTTATACCTCTGGTGCTTATAGTAGTACCATTGATTTTGACCCCAGCACTGGTGTATCTGATTTAACAGCACAAGGTAATAATGATGTTTTTGTACTTAAACTAAGTCCTTCACCCGTAGGAATTGCAGAAACAACTAATGAGTTTATCTCTATGCTTTTCCCAAATCCAACTGATAAAGAATTAAATATTAGAACAAATGAAACAATAGAAACGATTTCTATTTTCAATTTGTTAGGCGAACGAATACTTATAGAAACAAAAAATAATTTCTCCATTGAAAGCCTGCCAATGGGAATGTACATAGTGAAAATCAAAACAAATAAAGGATCCGGAACTACCCGTTTTATAAAAAACTAAATCGAACAACAATGAAAAAAACATTACTCAGTATTATTCTTATTGCATTCGGTATTACCATAAATGCACAAACAACTTATGTAAACATTAATGCCACAGGTGCCAACAATGGTACATCTTGGGCTGATGCTTACACCGATTTACACTCGGCAACCTACAACACTACCTCAGGAGAAGTATGGGTTGCTGCTGGAACTTACAAACCAAGCCGCAGTTTTACAGGAAACATCCCAGGAAGTAATACTCAAAAAACATTTCACATCGTAAACAATATAAAAGTATATGGTGGTTTTAACGGAACAGAAACACTTCTTTCTCAACGCAATTGGAAAACAAACATCACAATTCTTTCTGGCGACTTTGGGGCAGGTTCTAAAAGCTACAATGTTGTTCGTTTTAATGCTAACACAAATACAACAGAATTAGATGGTTTTACAACAGAAGGCGGAAGCGCAACAAGTGCAACGGCTGCCGAACAATTAGGAGGTGCAATTTACATGACGGGTAATTCAAGTCCTATCATTCGTAATTGTACATTTAAAAATAATATTGCCCAGCAACACGGTGGTGCAATTTATGTTTTAGGTGGTTCACCTGAGTTTTTAAATTGTGAGTTCACAGGTAATTCAACAGTGTTATATGATGGCGGAGCACTTTACATAACTGGAGCAACAAGTGTAAACATAGCTAACTGCTTATTTAATAGAAACATTGCTACGCGTAATGCAGGTTCGATGCTTATAAACAATATCACTACCATGTTTGTTACCAATTGTACTTTTGTAAATAACCAAAGTGGAATGAATTCAGGTAAAAGCATTTACTATACGGCTACCGTTGGAAATCCAGTATTAACAGTAAGTAATTGTATATTTTACGCTAACACGCCAACAATTGGAGACGAGATATACAGTAACGGACCAATTTATGACGTTAGAAATTGCTTATCACCTGGTTTAGGAACCGACTATCTTGCTGCTGCTTCACAAACTAATAATTTAACTGGTGTTCCATTTTTTACTGATTATATCAACAATGATTTTAGTTTACAGTGTAAATCACCAGCAGTAAATACTGGTAATGCTTCTGGATTAACTATACCAAGTGTTGACTTAGCTGGTAATCCAAGAACAAATAACACAATTGATATGGGTGCTTTTGAAAACAACACTTCATCAATTGGTATTGAAGCTAATAAAACAAGTATTTGTCAAGGCGAAGCAATTATCTTGAGAGGAACATGTGATGCAACTGGATATACATGGTCAGGTGGTGTAACAAATGGAGTAGCGTTCTATCCAACTTCTACACAAACCTATACTTGTACAGGTACATCCAGTTCAACAATAGATTCTATTACTATTGAGGTTGCAAACATTACAAATGAATCATTAAGTGGCCCAACAACTGTGTGCTCAGGAAATACTGCTACAATAACTTTAGCAAATTCATCTGCGGGTGCATCTTACTTTTTAAGAGATAATGCATCCGATTATATTGTTGATGGACCAATTGCTGGAACAGGATCCGCGCTAAATTTCACTACAAACAACCTTTCTTCTACAACAAGTTTTAATGTGATTGCAAGTTCTAATCCAGTTGTAAACACAATAGGAGGAGTTGGTCTTGATTTTGATGGTTCAAATGATAAAACAACTACTAATTACTTTTTCCCAACAACATCTAATTTAAGTCTTGAGGCTTGGATTTATCCTGAATCGAGCAGTTACTCAAGAATATTAACCAGTTTTAGTGGAGCTATAAATTACGCTTCTGATATAATTTTCGATACATACAACGTTTCTGCTCCAGGAACAAGTTTAAGATTGGTTGTAGGAACTTCCACAACAGCCAGCGTTCCAAATGTTTTAACTCTAAACACATGGAATCATGTGGCCGCAACATTTAATAGTGGTGTAATCATATTTTATGTAAATGGCACTTCAGTTGGAACTTATACAGTTGCGACAACAACATTGTTAACAAACAGCACTCGTTCTTTAGTAATAGGGGAAGATTTTACTCAAGGTCCAGCTTCAGAATATTTCAATGGAAAAATGGATGAGATCAGAATTTGGAATAGAACCCTAGGTCAAACAGAAATTGCTGCAAACATGAATGAGTGTTTAACTGGTCCACAAAACCAATTAGAAGTATATTATAAAATGAATGAAGGATCAGGAACTGTTATAAATGATTATAGTGGAAATGGTCGTAATGGTACTTTTGTAAATGGCACAGCTAATAATCATTGGGTAGCATCTGCTCATTCTTGTAATGAAATAATTACAACACCAACAAATATTGGTAAGGCATTAGATTTTGATGGAACAAATGATGTGGTAATGACAACATTTAAAATGCCAACAACATCCGCATTTACAGTTGAAGGATGGGTATTTCCTCGTTCTACAAATTATGACAGATTTGTTTCTAATTATGCATTTCCTCTTAATGGCGCTATGATTATTGACTCTTACAACGCAACTAATAATGGAAGAGCTGTTCGTTTTAATGTTTATGGAACAAGTAATGCTGTTTTTACAGTAGGCGCGCCAAGCGTATTAACTTCAAACGCTTGGAATCATATTGCTTGCACATTTAACAATGGAGTTATGACTGCTTATGTAAATGGTTTCGAAGTAGTAACTGGAACGGCGCCATTCACATCTATTCCACAAATCAGTTCAAGTTTTGTATTTGGTGAAGACTTTGTACCGGGAACAGCTGAACACTTAAATGGTAAATTAGATGAAATTCGTATTTGGCAAAAAGCATTAAATCAATCAGAAATCATGGCAAACATGAACAACTGTTTAACAGGAACTGAAACTGATTTATTAGCATACTATAATTTCGAAAATGGAACAGGTACTGTTTTAAGTGACCTTACTATCAATCAAAATGATGGCTTAATGCAAAATATGGATGCAGCTACTGATTGGGTTACAGGTCAATTTTCCTGCGAAACAAATTGCAGCTTAGAAATGACACAAACGCATACTGTTAATGTTACTCCTATCAGCAATGCAATAACTTATACAACTTTTTCTGCAACTGCAACTCAAAGCAGTGCTTCTTATCAGTGGTTAGATTGTAATAATTCTTATGCAGTAATTTCAGGAGAAACTGCTCAAAGTTTTACTCCAACAGCGAATGGAAGTTATGCTGTTGCAGTTACACTTAACTCCTGCACAGATACATCAGCTTGTGCAAACTTCAATGCTGTTTCGTTAAAAACGCTAGGAACTGAATCATTTACTCTTTTCCCTAATCCTGCTTCAAACAACTTAACTATCAAGTCGCAGGAAACAATTGAAAAAATTGAGATCTACAATATGTTAGGAGCTTTGGTTCAATCAGAAATAACTAAGAATTTCTCGGTAGAACAACTTCCCGTTGGAATGTATATCATTCAAATTAAAACTGCAAAAGGCACAGGAACTAGTCGTTTTATGAAAGAGTAATACTCAATTACCTAACTAAACTAAAAGGGCTCATCAGCAATGGTGAGTCCTTTTTTATTACTGCCTGATCATTAATGATATAAATAGCTTCCCTTAAAAAATTATACGTTAAGGTGTTGATAAAAATATTTTATCATTTTTTTAAACGAACTGCATATTATCTTCAACCAATTGCAGATAATTTTAAACAAGTCTATTTAATAACTCCAATCCATTGCTATCACTGTTTTTTTTATTGATTTAAGGTTTTAGTTTTACATAAACATTTTACACCTAAAAACAAGATCAATGAAAAAATTCACACTTACCATTTGCGCATGCCTGCTTTTTGTTTGTATAAGTCAGGCCCAAAAAACAGCTGAAGAGCGGCTTTCCATTTTAAAGAGCAATTACGAAATCGTAATGCAAAAGTATAATGCAGGAACTTTTAGCATTGACGCTACCGAGTATAAAGAATGTAAAAAGATGGTTTCAAAAATAAACAGCTATGACGCCGCTACTACAAAAAAAATCAAAGAGTTTATTGACATAGAGAAAAACCTTGACGTAATAAAAAATGCTGCTCAGTTAGGTTCAGTTACTTTAAGCAGTTCGGCTGATGGTAAAAAAACATCATCCTCATTTGTAGCGGGTGAACCAATGTTCGTAGTAATAAAATGTGGAATGACTACTGTAAAAGAATCGTTAAGACCCGATGCCAAAGACTATAATAAAAAAGTACTTACCGTTTATTTTGAAACATCAGATAAGTCAAACGTAGGGATCGCAGATATTATTATTCCACAGAACCAGTGGACTGATAAAGAATTAATTGTAGATCTCACATTAAATGGGAAAAATCCGGAATTAAAAGAACTGGAATTGGCAATAGGCAAACTCTCTAAAGGGAACAGTAACATTAACGTAATTTTTCCACGTGGTGAATTTGCCTCTTCTATTAGTAAGAATATGCCCAGAATTGAAATTCCCATTGAGTTACAAATAAAAGATGATAAATTGGCAAAATTAGCCGAGACCAACAGTAATGCTGAATACTCAGGAATAACATTGGGAAAAGCAGTAAGATCTGATAAGGCTCTCGAAAGTGAGCTCAAAACTATATATGAAAAAAGCTACTCTGGACATAAGGTGCAAAGAGTTGTAATTGAAGAAGATTGGTACGACCTTAAAGAAGATGGTGTATTAACTTATAAAAAAATCAACTGTTATATGGCAATAAAAAAAGGAGGCTCTGCTTGTTACCGTGTTTATGTTGGCTTTGTTAAAGAAAATACTGCAACAGATGGAAGCGTAAAATTAGGGCCACTTAAAATTCTGGAAACAGGAGCCGAGCTCAAATACAAGGAAATGCCCTGTGAAAATGTAAACAAATGACAAGCCTCCGCATTAATTAACCCTGCTTTTGTAGTAAGAAAGCATGCCTATATGAACTAACTCCACAAAATACAAGAACAATTATACTGATTGTTTTATAAATCTTGTTAAACCCTGTTGGGCTCATCGGTATTGATGAGCCCTTTTTATAAAAGCTCAATACTTTGGCCATTAAATCTAAAAAATGATATTTCTTAGCTCTCAATCATGACCTAACTCATGTGATCTAAGCAAAGTTTAATGCAAATTTGTGGCTGATTGTTTAACTCAAACACAAACTCATGAAAATTGAACAAATTTATACAGGTTGTTTAGCGGAAGCTGCTTATTATATTGAAAGTAATGGAGAAGTTGCTATTATTGACCCTTTAAGAGAAGTTCAGCCTTATATTGACAGAGCGGTAAAAGACAATGCCAAAATAAAATATGTTTTTGAAACACATTTTCATGCCGACTTTGTTTCGGGTCATATTGATCTGGCAAAAAAAACAGGTGCCAAAATCGTTTATGGCCCAACGGGTATGCAAACAGGTTTTGATGCCTACATTGCAAAAGACAATGAAGAATTTAGTTTAGGGAACATTATTATTAAACTAATCCACACTCCCGGGCACACAATGGAAAGTTCCTGTTTCCTTCTGGTTGATGAAGAAGGAAATGAAACAGCTTTATTTACCGGAGATACATTATTTATAGGAGATGTAGGCAGACCCGATTTGGCGCAAAAAGTAATTGCGGAAATGACACAGGAATTACTTGCAGGGCACTTGTTTGAATCATTAAGGAATAAAATAATGCCTTTGGCTGATGAACTTATTATTTATCCAGGGCACGGAGCGGGAAGTGCCTGTGGTAAAAACATGAGTAAAGAAACAGTGGATACATTAGGACATCAGAAAAAAGTGAACTACGCACTAAATCCCAATCTAACAAAAGACGAATTCATTAAAGAAGTGCTAAGTGGTTTAATGCCACCTCCGGGATATTTCCCTCAAAATGTTTTATTGAATATTAAAGGATACGAAAGTTTTGATTCAATAAAACAAAAAGGAACAAAAGCCTTAAGTGTTGAAGAATTTGAAACAGCGGCTAATGAAACAAAAGCCGTAATTATTGACACAAGAGATGCTCAAACATTTGCTAAAGGGTTTATTCCCGGTTCCATAAATATTGGAATTGATGGCAGTTTTGCAGTCTGGGTTGGTACATTGATTCCCGATGTGAATCAGCAAATCTTAATTGTAACTGAAGAAGGACGTGAAGAAGAAGTTATTATACGTTTGGCAAGAGTTGGTTACGACAAGCCTTTGGGTTATTTAAAAGGTAGCTTTTCTGCATGGAAAGAAAAAGGAAAAGGGTTTGAAACCATTAAGTCGGTAAATGTTGAAGAACTAAAAACATTGATGAAACAAAGTGCATTAAATATTATCGATGCCCGAAAAGCAAGTGAGTATAACAGCGAACATCTGGTCGATGCAATAAATATTCCATTAGACTATATCAATGCGGAAATGGCAATGATCGACAAGGATAAAACTTATTATGTGTACTGTGCGGCAGGCTACCGTTCCATGATCTTTATTTCCATATTACATGCAAGAGGTTATAAAAACCTGATTGATGTTAATGGTGGCTTTTCAGAATTAAAGAAATCAGGGCGATTTAATATCACTCAGTACATTTGCCCAACAACAATGTTATAAAAAAATCAGAATGGTAGAAATGTAAGTGGGCTTAGGAAGCAAATTGTTTTTTACTTTTTGAAATAACTCGTTTTCTGTGTTTTGATCCCCAATGATGTAATTCACCAATTAAACCTTTTAATGTTCTTCCGTATGAAGTTAATTCATACTCAACAGTTACAGGAGATGTATTATAAACTATTCTCTCGGCAAGTTCATTTATTTCCAATTCTTTTAATTCTTTCGAAAGCATTTTAGGAGTTAAACCCGGTATCTCTCTAAGGATTTGTTTGAAACGCTTTTTCCCGAAAGTCAAAGAAACAATAATCTGAATTTTCCATTTCCCGCTTAGTATGTCCAACGCATCCTTTACAGGCAGCAGCATTTTTGTACATTCGTCTTTTGACAAATGACTCGGGCATTGTCTCTTATCAATCTCTTCCATCTTCACAAAAATTAATATTCAAATATACAACCTCTAACGCTTTCTTTTTCATATCGGTTTCCTAAAGTATACCGGTTTCCTTTGGGAAACTGATACCTTTTGTATATCGGGTTGCTCTACATTTGTCGCATAATTAAAAACAAAAAATCATGACAACAAAAACAACACGGATTATCTCAATTGTATTGATGGCAATTCCCTCTTTAATGATCGCAATGAGTGGTGCAATGAAATTAGTTGGTGCCGAACAGGTTGTAACAGGCTTAACAAAAGCAGGACTGAGTTCTTATATAACTCTTTTTGGGATAATAGAACTCATCTCATTAACATTGTTTATTTATCCTAAAACCTATAAGATTGGGTTTCTATTGTTAACCGCTTACCTTGGCGGAGCATTATCTATCGAATTAGCAGGCGGACAGCCTCCAATGGCGGCCATACTTCTTACATTGATCTGGGTATCCGTTTATTTAAGGGATCATAATCTATTTTTACAATTAACTGCTTCAAAAAATAAATAGAGTTATTTAAGAAGAAAAGTAATTCAGTAAAAAATCGAAAAAAAACATGAGTTAGTTAATGTTTTTTCTCAACACCCTTGTTTAACAACACTCTTAAAGTAAACAAACCATTTTTATGCAAGTATAAATACTTACCTCAAAACAAGTATTTATACTTGTTTTTTACTTCGTGTGTTTTGTTTATATTAGTAAAGCTAAAACCTAATTTTTAAAGAACAAAATATACGTTATTTAATTTTTAATAATGGTTTATGGAAAAGCTGGAACTCACAGCATTCTTTAATGCGCAGGTTTCTAAATACAAGAGAAAGAGTTTTTTCTTTTTTTTCAGTGTGCTTATATTTTCGACAAAGCTTATAAGTCAGGCTCAGGATGATAGCCTTCTTTCCATAGATAAGCTAAAGCTGCTTAGCCTTGAAGAACTTATGAATATAGAAGTAACTTCTGTTTCAAAAAGACCGGAGAAATTAAACGAGGCAGCTTCCGCCATTCAGGTTATTACCGGCGATGATATAAAGAGATCAGGTGTTAAAACGGTTGCGGAAGCATTAAAGCTTGCTTCAAATTTACAGGTAGCACAGGTTAATTCGAGCCAATGGGCTATAAGTTCACGTGGCTTCAATAATGTTTTGGCAAATAAATTACTTGTACTTATTGATGGACGAACAGTATATACACCATTGTATGCAGGAGTATTTTGGGATGTTCAGAATCTTTTGCTGGATGATATTGACCGAATTGAAGTGATTAGTGGACCTGGTGGAATATAAACAAATTTATTGAGTTAAGTGTAGTTGGGCAAAACCTACTTGACAATCGTCACAAAGAATTCAAAGCATCGACGCCACTTCGTGAAATAGAACGTAGTATTTATGGTAAAGTAATATGTCACTTTTAAGAAAAATATCACATCGCCTTACCTGCCTTTTGCTTACAGCATTTGTTATGTCTTCTTTTTCCCTGCAAAATTCACCTTCCCGTGAATATCGCGTAAAAGCTGCATTCCTTTTTAATTTTACACAGTTTATTGAGTGGCCTGCCAGTAGCTTTGCCGGCCCGCAATCTCCGGCAGTAATTGGTATTTTGGGTAAAGATCCTTTTGGTCCCTATCTTGAAGCAACTATTGCAGGTGAAACAATTGATAAGCATCCACTAATCATTAAACACTTTAACTCAATTGATGAAATAGATAATTGCCATGCCCTTTTCATCAACATGAAAAATCAAGATGAGCTGGAAGAAATAATTGAAAAACTAAAAGGAAAAAATATATTAACGGTAAGTGATGCTAATGGATTTGCAAAATTTGGGGGTATGATCAGGATGTACATTAAAAATGACAAAATAAGTTTTCAGATCAATCTGGAAGCTGCCAGAGCTGAAAAACTAAGTATAAGTTCAAAACTCCTCAAATTAGCTGAAATAGTTAAATCAGATAAAAAACAATGAGTACGCAAAGTAAAAAATCATCTATACAAAATAAGCTTATGAGAGTTATTATGCTCGTAAGTGGCATAGTGGTTTTAATGACTTGTGCTGCCTTTTTCTTGTATGAATATTATTCCTTTCGTGAATCCACTTTGCAAAAAACCAAAACACTGGGTGAAATTATTTCAACCAACAGTACTGCTGCACTGGCATTTGAGAACAAAGAAGAGACAGAAGAGATATTAAGCGCATTAAAAGCAGAACCACACATAACTGAAGCAGGTATCTACGACATAAACGGAAAATTATTTTGCAGTTATCCTTCGGGTTACAACCCAACTAAACTCCCGTTAAAACCCGGTTTGAATGGTTATAATTTCGGAAACTCTTCTCTCGAAGGGTTTCAACCCATCATTGAGGGCAACAAACAACTTGGAACCCTGTTTCTAAAATCTGACTTAAAAGCAATGTATAAACGTTTCGAGCTTTATACTGTAATAGTGCTTCTTGTTTTGAATTTTGCCTTTCTATTGGCATTTTTCTTATCAAGATTTCTTCAGAAAGGAATTTCTACCCCAATCCTTGCTTTAGCGGAAACTGCAAAAGCTATCTCTGAACGTAAAGACTATTCTGTAAGAGCTACTAAACTGAGTGATGATGAACTTGGTTCACTTACCGACGCTTTTAATCAAATGTTAATTCAAATTCAGGGGCAAACACGAACTCTTAATCAATTTAACCAGGAACTCGAAAACAAAGTAAATGAACGCACTATGGAGTTAGGTGCTGCATATAAAGAATTGGAATCATTTTCTTATTCTGTTTCGCACGATTTACGGGCACCTTTAAGAGCACTTAATGGTTACTCAAAAATAATTCTGGAAGACTACGGTTCGGAACTAAATGACGATGTTAGAAAACTGCTTGGAAATATCCAATTCAATTCTCAAAAAATGGGAACACTGATAGATGACCTTCTGAGTTTTTCAAAACTAGGCAAAAAGGAAATAACTAAAAAGGAAATCGATATAAAAGAAATGGTAACAAAAGTAGTTGAAGAAACCGGCTCAAATTACCGTGCAAAAATAAAAATCGATTCATTGCCCAAAGTTATGGGAGATTACTCCCTGTTGTATCAGGTGTGGATAAATCTTACATCAAACGCGTTAAAATATTCTGCAAAAAAAAACAATCCCGAAATCACTATTGGCTCAACTTCTTCCGAATCAGAAACTGTTTTTTTTATTAAAGACAACGGAGCAGGTTTTGATATGAAATATTACAATAAGCTTTTTGGAGTATTTCAGCGCTTACACGACACCAAGGATTTTGAAGGAACAGGAATTGGCCTTGCCATTGTAAACAGAATTATCGCAAAACACCGGGGAAGAGTATGGGCAGAAGGTAAGCCTGAGGAAGGCTCAACATTTTATTTTGCACTGCCTGATTCGGATGTAAAAAATAAATAATAACCTGAAAATTATTTTACAGGTTGGAAATAATTAAAGTAATGTAGAACTAATTATTCCGCTCCAAAAAAATAAAGTCAACTTTCGTTAGTATTCGAAAACGGTTAATCACTTCTTATACTATTGAATTTGCTACCACCCATGCAGTGCTCCATGCCGCCTGAAAGTTAAAGCCACCAGTGATGCCATCCATATTAAGCACTTCACCTGCAAAATAAAGCCCCGGTAATTTTTTACTCTGCATCGTTTTACAATCTATCTCATTAAGAGGGATTCCGCCACAAGTAACAAATTCTTCTTTAAAAGTTGTTTTTCCCTGCATGTGATAAGTATCGTTGCTTAGTAATTCAATGATCTTATTGATCTTCCTTTTTGCGGTTTCTTCCCAGGCAATGTTTGGGTCAATCTCAGCTTTTAATAAAAGGAACTCCCATAAACGCTTGGGCAAATTAAAAATATTTGAGTTTTTAGGAAGCATTTTTCTTCCGTTGGTTTGTTTTAAAAACTCTGTACGGGTTTGCTCCTGCCCAATATTTACCCAGTTGATGAGTATATCTGCATTATAATTAGTTTCATTAAAATGTCTTGCGGCAAAAGCAGATAATTTAAGAACAGCAGGTCCCGAAAATCCCCAATGTGTTATTAATAAAGGTCCTGAATAAACAAATGGTGTCCCTCCAATTTTAATGGTAGCTTCTTTCACCGATACTCCCATCAATTCAGTAACCGGATTTTTAGGCACATTAAAAGTATATAGAGAAGGAATAGGCTCTACAATAGTATGTGTAGTTTTTTCAAGAAAAGAATATCCCTTCTTCATTGGGAAACCTCCAGTAGCAATAACCACAACATCTGCATTTACCTTTTTTATTTCCTTCGTCCCGATAGCTATCGGGAGATCTTCCTTAATCTCTAAAGCTAAGCCATCTGCTTTTTCAGAAATAGAGAGTACCTCCATTTTGCATTTTACTTTTACCCCAAATTCCTTAGCTTGTTCCATAAAACAATCGATGATAGTTTGTGAAGAATTTGTTGAAGGGAACATTCTTCCATCCGCTTCCGCATTCAGGTCAACTCCTCGTTCCTGAAACCATTCAATGGTATCTTTCACCGAAAATCTTGAAAAAATGCCTCGTAATTCCTTAAAGCCGCGCGGGTAGTTCTTCACCATTTCCGAATTATCGAAACAATAATGTGTGGTATTACACCGCCCGCCGCCCGAAACAAGCACCTTTGATAAGAGTTTGGTGGTTTTCTCCAGAATGGTTATGGAGTAATCAGGGTGCAGGTTTGCCATATTGATTGCACAGAAAAAACCGGCTGCCCCACCACCAATTATATAAACTGTTTTACTCATCTGTGTAAAAGTACGGGATGTTTTGTAAATTCGCAGAACTAAATTTTTAAACATGACATTAGAAGAAAAAATAAACGGCGACATCAAAGCCGCCATGCTTGCAAAAGAAGCTCAAAAACTGGAAGCTTTAAGAGCAATAAAATCTGCTATCCTATTACTAAAAACTTCTTCGGAAGGACACACGGTAGAAAGCGAATTAAAAGCATTGCAGAAAATGGTAAAACAACGCAGAGAAACTGCAGATGTGTACACTGGTCAAAACCGTGCTGATCTTGCGGAAACAGAAGTATTTCAGGCAAACATTATTGAAGCTTACCTACCAAAAATGATGAGTGAAGATGAAATTAAAACTGAACTTACAAAGATCATTGCAGAAAGTGGAGCTTCCTCTCCCGCAGAGATGGGTAAAGTAATGGGATTGGCTAACAAAGCATTTGCCGGAAAAGCTGATAATAAGATCGTTTCTCAGTTGGTGAAAGAATTACTGTCAAAATAATTATTTCCTGCAGATTTCGCAGATTAACGCGGAGAATTAAACCTGCGAACATCAGTGTAATCTGCGGGAACTTTTAATTTGTTTATATCAATACCCCCCAATTCGCTGAGTTCCCTGCGAATTATCTTTAAACCCATCATTCAGTTTAAATACCACTGAGTAGGTCATCCTGCAACGGATTAATTTTTTATCTTTTTGAGCAGGATTCCATTTTGTTTGACCTATCACGCGAATTGCTTCTTCCTGGCAGCCGCCGCCAACCGATTTTTCCACATTTAAATTAGAAATAAAACCATTAGGTTCTACAACAAAACTAAGTACTACTACACCTTCGATACTTTTTACTTTTGCCTCTTGCGGGTATTCTAACTCAGAAGAAATATATTGCAATAAGGAATCTGTTCCATAAATAAAATTGGGTTGTTTATCAGCCCTTTCATGAATCACAAAAGAAGTATCTTCAACCAGTTTAGCTGAATTTGCAGAAGTTTTATCCCTACGCTTCAATGCTTTTTTATACTTTGAAATACTAAAAGGAATGGTGATATAATGTTCGTATGCTACAGGTTGATCTTCTTTAACGGCAGGTTTAAAAAGCAACAACTTAAACAAACGAATAGCTTCTGTTTCCAATTCTTTGTCAGAGCTGCTTATTATGCTGTATGAAACAATCAGTCCTTTATCTGAACAAACATACTTAATGTCAACATTGCCTTCCTTTTTATTTTTCAAAGCATTTTCCGGATATTGCATATGATAATCAATTATCCGTTTCAACTCCGCTTTACCACCATAATTTTCGGATACATCCTGCACTCCTGTTTGAAAAAAAGCAGGCATTTCCATTTGGGCGAAAGAAGATAATCCGATAATTACAAACAATATGAAATTTAATTTTCTCATCAGAAGAATTTTTTAATGGCCTCTACAAACCACTCCGGTGGCAAACATGGTTTATTATTGATCTTGTCTATAAATACAAGAGTTACCTTGCCTGTGTTCAATAATTCGTTATGCTGATTATAACACTCATAATGAAAGGTGATACGAACACCCGGCATTTCCCTAATTGTTGTTACAATGCGAATCTCGTCATCATAAAAAGCAGGTTTTTTATAGTTGATTGAAAAATCCACAACGGGCAGCATAACGTCCCTGTCTTCCATTTCCTTATAGCTAAAACCTAATTCCCTTAAGGCCTCTACCCGACCCACTTCGTAATATTCGGCATAATTACCATAATACACATAACCCATCCGGTCTGTTTCTCCGTAACGAACTCTTAGTTTGGTTTCTTTTTGAAGCATAAATCAGTTTGTTTCACAAATATAGGTATTCAAAATTGTTGTTCGTGATATTTGCTTATAAACATATGTTAACTATTAGTTCGATATTTTTCTGACAAAAAATAAATTAGTGCTAATTTTGCAGTGAAATATGAGATACATTCTTTTCATACTTGTTTTTGCAATGTTATTTTGCTCCTGTGTGAGCAAGAAAAAATTTGATAGCGTTAAATATAATTACACCAAGGTTTCCGAAGAAAAATACAGTCTGGAAGAAATGCTGGGAAAGCTGGCTATGGAAAACGACAGCCTCAAAAAAGAAAACATACTTATTGATAGTTTATACAGAAATGAAAGGGAGAAAAATCTTTTAGCCACAAACAAAAAAGAAAACAAAGATTATAAAGGAAAGAAAAAAAACACACTCACTAAAGCCCAGGAGTACGATAAAAAGGCTTTGTTCATGTATAATTTCACCTCCTACATTTCCTGGACGGCAAAAAAAACTCCCAAATTTACTATAGGTATTGTTGGTGATTCGCCCATTACTTTTTATTTAACCGCATATACAAAAGGCAAAACTCAAGGTGGCGTACCTATTGTTGTGGAACCGTATAAAGCAGGTTTTAGTTACCAGATCGTATTTATATCTGCCCTTGGAATGAAAGATTTCAGTAAAGTAAAAAAGGATTTGGAAGGAAAACAAACCTTATTGGTAAGCGACAATGTAATACTGGATAAAATCGGATCCCACATTAGTTTTGATGTAGAAGGGGACAAAGTTAATTTTAATGTAAACAAACCTCTGATTGAGGGAGCCGGAATGAAAGTGAGTTCTAAACTCGTTACTTTCTCGCAGAACTAAGGTGGCTTCGGCTACGCTCAGCCACCTGTCTAAGTAAAAAATATCGGTCGCAGATAACACTTTTACTAATTAAGTTAATAATATCTGCGTAATCCGCGAAAATCCGCGGCTAACATTTACAAACAATTCTTATCTTTGCTTCCAAATTCTAACCTATGTTGTAGGTAGGCAATAAACTTTTATGATAAATATTACATTACCCGACGGTTCCGTTCGTCAGTACTCAAAAGGAACCACCTCTTTGCAAGTTGCTCAAAGCATCAGTGAAGGATTAGCCAGAAACGTTTTATCGGCAAAAATCAACGGAGAAGTATGGGATGCTACCCGTTCGCTAAATAACGATTGTAAATTACAATTATTAACCTGGAACGATGATGACGGTAAACAAACCATGTGGCATTCGTCGGCCCATTTAATGGCAGAAGCACTGGAAGCATTGTATCCGGGATCTAAATTTGCTATTGGGCCTCCGGTTGAAAATGGTTTTTACTACGATGTTGATTTCGGGGACAAAACTTTTTCGTTGGATGAACTGGAAGCAGTAGAAGCTAAAATGCTTGAACTGGCAAGAAAAAACTCTGCATACGAACGCAAAGAAGTTTCTAAAACTGATGCAATAAAATACTTCACCGAAAAAGGTGATCAGTACAAACTGGAATTAATTGATGGTTTAGCCGATGGCACCATTACTTTTTATACTCAGGGAAATTTCACTGACCTATGCCGCGGGCCTCATATTCCGAACACCGGATTTATTAAGGCTGTTAAGTTGCTTAAAGTTGCCGGTGCATACTGGAGAGGCGATGAAAAGAACAAGCAACTTACTCGTATCTACGGAATAAGCTTCCTGAAAGATAAAGATCTGAAAGAGTATTTGGTTTTATTGGAAGAAGCTAAAAAACGTGATCACCGTAAACTTGGAAAAGAATTAGAGCTTTTCACTTTCTCAGAAAAAGTGGGAATGGGTTTACCACTATGGTTACCTAAAGGTGCTATGCTTCGTGATAAGCTGGAGCAATTTATGCGTAAAGCACAACAAAAAGCAGGTTATTTGCCGGTTGTTACTCCGCATATAGCATTAAAAGATCTTTACGTTTGTTCAGGCCATTATGAAAAATATGGTGCAGATTCATTTCAGCCAATTAAAACTCCGCACGAAGGTGAAGAGTTCTTTTTGAAACCAATGAACTGTCCGCACCACTGTGAGATCTACAAATCGTCGCCTAAATCTTATAAAGACCTTCCGGTGCGTTTGGCAGAGTTCGGAACTGTATACCGTTACGAACAACATGGTGAATTGCACGGTTTAACCCGTGTTCGTGGATTTACTCAGGATGATGCGCATTTATTCTGCCGTCCTGATCAGGTAAAAGAAGAGTTTTGTAAAGTAATTGACTTAGTACTTCACGTATTTAATGCACTTGGATTTACTGAATATACAGCTCAGATCTCTTTACGTGATCCTGAGAACAAAGAAAAATACATTGGATCGGACGCTAATTGGGTATTAGCTGAACAGGCTATTATTGAATCGGCAGCTGAAAAAGGTTTAAAAACAGTAGTAGAATTAGGCGAAGCAGCATTTTACGGCCCGAAACTGGATTTTATGGTGAAAGATGCCATCGGAAGAAAGTGGCAATTAGGAACCATTCAGGTAGATTACAACTTACCTGAACGTTTCGAATTGGAATACACCGGATCTGATAACTTGAAACACCGTCCGGTAATGATACACCGTGCACCATTTGGTTCATTAGAGCGTTTTATTGCCGTGTTAATTGAACATTGTGGAGGTAATTTCCCTTTGTGGTTAACCCCTGACCAATTTGCTATTTTACCTATTTCGGAAAAATACAACGACTACGCCCAAAAAGTGCATAGTTTACTAAATAATTCCGATATTCGTGGCTTCGTTGATGATAGGAATGAGAAGATCGGAAAGAAAATTCGTGATAGCGAAATGAAAAAAGTTCCTTTTATGCTTATTGTTGGTGAAAAAGAAGAAGCCGATTCAAAGGTTTCCGTGCGTCGTCATAAAGAAGGTGACTTAGGTGCTGTGAGCATTGAAGAGTTTGCCAAAATGGTTGCAACAGAAATTGAGAACGATTTTAAATTAAATAATTAATAACTAAAAAACGGAGGTTAACATTAGCTTGCCATTTAAAAAGCCTGTTTCAAACGCAGGAGGACCACCACGTCCATTTAACAAAGGGCCGCGCCCTTTTAACAGAGGACCGCAAAAAAAAGAAGATGCACACAAAATTAACCAACGCATAACAGCGCAAATGGTGCGTGTTGTTGGCGATGGTATTGAGGCCGGAGTATATCCTATTGCTAAAGCGATAGAAATGGCAGAAGAACAAGGATTAGACCTGGTAGAAATTGCTCCCAATATAGATCCACCCGTTTGTAAGATCATTGATTATAAAAAGTTTCTTTATGAATTAAAAAAGAAACAAAAAGAGATCAAATCAAAAGCGGCGAAAGTTGTTGTAAAAGAAATTCGTTTCGGACCTCACACAGATGATCACGATTACAACTTCAAAAAAAATCATGCTGCGAGATTTTTACAGGATGGATGTAAAGTAAAAGCATTCGTGTTCTTCAGAGGACGTGAGATCGTGTTTAAACAACAAGGTGAGATCCTTTTATTACGTTTTGCAAGTGAATTGGAAGAGTTTGGAAAACCTGAACAAATGCCATTACTTGAAGGTAAAAGAATGATCATGATCCTTTCTCCTAAAAAAGCGAGTAAGTAATATTTTTTTTATGAATGGAGAGCTCTACGGAAACGTAGGGCTTTTTTGTTTTGCTACAAACTATAGCCACATCTATGAAATTTGTATTGTAGCTTTGGTAAAGAAAACAAAAGTTTAATACATTTAGGTAATGAGTAATATAAAATTATTTGAAAGCAAGCAGATAAGATCGGTTTGGAATGAAATTGATCAGAAATGGTATTTTTCTGTACAAGATGTAATACAAGTACTAACCGACACAGTTGATGCTAAAGACTACATCAAGAAAATGAAAAAACGAGATGAAGCTTTGAATTCCAACTGGGGGACAATTTGTCCCCTACTTGAAATGATGGCAGCTGATGGTAAAAAACGTAAAGTACAGGCAGCTAATACTAAAGGTTTGTTACGCATCATTCAATCTATTCCTTCTCCAAAAGCAGAACCTTTTAAACTTTGGTTAGCACAGGTGGGCTCTGATAGATTGGATGAAATTGAAAACCCGGAATTAGCAGCACAACGCACCCGTGAACTATACAAGCTCAAAGGTTACACAGATGATTGGATAGAAAAACGTATGCGCAGTATTGCCATAAGAGAAGAGCTTACGGATAACTGGAAAGTGCGAGGAGTAAAAGAGCATAAAGAATATGCAATCTTAACTGCTGAGATCTCAAAAGCCACTTTTGGATTGACACCTAAGGAATACAAAAATGTAAAAGGTTTGAAAAGAGAAAACTTGCGTGATCACATGGACGACCTCGAATTAATTTTCTCCATGCTAGGAGAAGCCTCCACGACTGCAATTGTGAAAACCCAAAACCCTATTGGCTTTGTAGAAAATAAAAAAGTAGCAAAACAAGGTGGCGATGTTGCCGGAAACGCCCGAAAAGAATTAGAGCAAAAAACAGGAAAGAAAGTCGTTTCCAAAGAAAACTATAAAGAGCTTAGCCAAGCTGCTAAAAAGAAATTAAAATGATATATTTGATATACGTAATAAACAAATTATGCGTCAGCTTACAAACCGAACTTAACCTAACCTGCCGAAAAACATTTGTATAGCAAACACTAAAATGACAACGGAAAAAGACATTGCCCAACGAATTAATATCTATCGGAAAGACATTATTGAATCATTGAAACAAGAATCAATAGAAGTATACTTGTTCTTAAAATCGCAATTAGAGACAACTGACATTACAAAGAATTATTTATATCAATTTGCTTATCGTCATTTCTACGGAATGAATCGGGCTGGTTTAACAGAGAAGTTTTACGAAGAATATTTTAAAATACTTGAAGAATACAAGAACAATTCAAAAGCGTTTAAATTAGAAAAAGCAATAGAATACTTTGGAAAGTTCAATTCAATAAACAGAAAAGGAGAAAAGAAATCGCTTCAATTCTCTTTCTTAACAAAACTTTCTCATTCAATAAACCCTGACAATCCAATATACGACAAGTATGTATGTAAAGCTTGCGGTATAAAACAGTACTACATTTCAGACACGAACAAGAAATTAGAAAGTTTATTGCTTGCATATAAACAAATTGGAGACATCTATTCAAAAATTGCAAAAGAGAATTCTTTATTAGAAGTTCTGAAAGAATTTGACAAAAAATTTAATAATAACGAAATAAGCCTAACAATGAAGTATGACTTTATTTTTTGGCAAGCTGGAAAAGTGCTTGAAAGTCAAGAGATAAAAGCATAAACTATATAAGGTTTTGAAATAAATAAAAACTGTATATATGAAATTATGAAACCGTTAAATGCAAAAAAACCAACACCAAAATTGAAAATTTAAGGACTTATGCTTGAAACAAATTTCACCCCTTTCCCAATTTTGAAAACTGATCGTTTGATTTTGAGACAGCTTGAAACATCAGATGATAAAGACATTTTTTCTCATCGTTCGGATGAGAAAGTGAATACTTACCTTGAGGATTTCAGGCATACTTCCATTGAACAAACACAGGCGTTTATTAACAGGGTGCAAAAGGAAATAACGAACGGTAAAACCATATTATGGGTAATTACTCAAAAAGGTCATAACAAATTCCTTGGAACAGTTTGTTTTTGGAATATTTCAAAAGATGAATATAAAGCGGAAGCAGGTTACACACTCGACCCAATATTTCACAGAATGGGATATATGAATGAAGCCCTGAAAAAAATCATCAACTTCGGATTTACAAAAATGAAACTAAAAACTATTGAGGCTTATACTCATGAGAACAATGAGGCTTCAATCAAACTCCTGCTAAAAAACAATTTTAAGCAGGAAACAATTCCTAAAAAGGAGGTCGGAAGTGATAGGATTTGTTTCTCATTAACAAGCGAAATAGGATAAACCAATGCAGTAGTGCCAACAATAAAACAGTAATGAACAAAAACACTCAAGCATACAATGATTCTCAATCAGGTGAAGAAAGAGAAATCTGCAATGTACTTTCTCAGGAGATTAGCAGCAATTTACCTATGGCAGAAAACAAGATCTGGCATGCACATCCTGTTTGGTTTCTTGAAGGGAATCCAATAGTTGGCTATAGCAAACAAAAAAGTGGGATCAGGTTGATGTTTTGGAGTGGAGCAGATTTTGACGAAGAAACGTTAAAACCAGGCACAGGCAAATTCAAAGATGCCTCTTTTTTTTATAATTCTGCTGAAGAGATCAATACAAAAGACCTGAAACGCTGGCTAAAAAAGTCAACCGAAATTCAATGGGATTATAAAAATATAGTTAAACGAAAAGGTGTTTTAGAGAGGTTAAAGTAATTCGGATTGATGCAAGCTTCATTTTTCTGAACCAAAACAAATAATCCCTACTTTTGTTCTCCCAACAAAACTAATGACACTAAGATCCAAATTCAATCGTTTACTTTCTGCTATTAAACAATCGCTTAATGGTGAGCAGCAGGATTATACTCAGGGAAGTATTCCTAAAGCAGTTGTTTTGTTGGCTGTTCCAATGATCCTCGAGTTAAGCTTAGAGAGTGTGTTTGCTATTGTAGATATGTTTTTTGTAGGTAAGCTGGGTGAGAATGCAATTGCAACGGTTGGTTTAACAGAATCGGTAATTACCATTGTTTATTCAGTTGCCATTGGTTTAAGTACTGCTGCCTCAGCTATTGTTGCACGAAGGATCGGAGAAAAAAATCCGGAAGATGCTGCTCATGCAGGAGCACAATCACTTATAGTTGCTTTCTTTGTTACCTTATTGATAAGTAGTTTAGGAGTAATATTTGCACCGGAGATTTTATCCATGATGGGTGCTAAAAAAGAAGTAGTACAGGAAGGAGCAATTTTTACCCGTATCATGTTTGGAGGAAGTGCTGCTATTATGCTGTTATTTCTCATCAACGGGATATTCCGAGGGGCAGGAGATGCAGCTATGGCCATGAAAAGCTTGTGGATCGCCAGTATCATCAATATTATCCTCTGCCCTATTTTCATCCATTTTTTTGGTTTAAAAGGCGCGGCTATTGCAACCGTTATTGGAAGAAGCACTGGTGTTATGTATCAGTGTTATCATTTATTTAAAGGAAGCGGTATTTTAAAATTCCACACACATCATTTCACTTATGATAATATCATTGTGAAATCAATTATAAAAATCGCTTCACCTGCCACTTTACAATTCCTTATTTCGAGCGGAAGCTGGATCCTTCTTGCACGTATGGTAGCAGAAACAGGAGGCACCAGTGCATCGGCAGGATATCAAATCGCTATTCGTAATGTGATCTTTTTTATACTTCCTGCCTGGGGATTAAGTAATGCAGCTGCCACACTCGTAGGACAAAATTTAGGTGCTAAAGAACTGAACAGGGCCGAACAAAGTGTAATGATCACAGCAAAATACAATGCTATCTTCATGAGCTTCGTAATGTTGTTGTTCATCTTTTTTGCAAGTCCGATCATTCGTTTCTTTTCTGTAGATCCTATGGTAATAAAATTCGGAGCCGAATCTTTACGAATTATCGGAGCAGGTTTTATTTTTTACGGAATTTCTATGGTAATGACACAAGCATTAAACGGTGCGGGAGATACAAGAACACCAACGCTTATTAATTTCTTTTGTTTCTGGGTATTTCAGATACCACTTGCCTACTTCTTATCCCAATATATGAAAATGGGATCAACAGGTGCTTTCATTGCAATTCCACTTGCACAAGGATTGGTTGCCTTGGTTTCCTGGTATTACTTTAAGAAGGGCAAATGGAAAACGGTGAAGGTATAATCGAATTTTAAAATTAATATATGGCAGGCGAAGTTCAAAACAATGTATGGCCCTTACCAAAATTTTATTTTTTGGTAACTATTGATGGCAAAGACTATCCTTTTCAGGAAGTAAGCGGATTAGAAACTGAAACGCAAACAATAGAATACAGGAATAGCAATAGCCCCGTTTTTTCAACCATTAAAATGCCGGGTATTGCCAAGCTTGGTAATGTAACACTTAAAAAAGGCGTGTTTACACATGACAATAATTTTTGGGCATGGTATTCAGCAATTAAGATGAATACCATAAAGCGGATAACCGTTGTAATAAAATTAGTTGATGAATCGGGAAATCCAACTATGACCTGGACGCTTCAAAATGCCTGGCCAACAAAAATACAGGGAACCGATCTGAAATCAGACGGTAACGAAGTTGCAGTAGAAACAATAGAGTTTGCGCATGAAGGCCTGGTGATTGCAAACAATTAATTACCAAACTATTTTAGTTTTAAAAGGTAATTAAGCAGCAAACAAGAGAAATTTATCCCACTTTTTTTTAAAGCTTAATTTTTCTTACGCGAAAAATCTTTGTTCTTATTCTGCTTAAGCGTTTCCTGCCGGTGAATAGATAACTCAATTTGCACTTTAAGTATTACCAATGCCTCCAAATTAAGACTTTCCAGATATGACTTCTGATAAGAAAAATCTTTTTCCTGAATATATTTTATCAAATCCTCTTTCTGAAGCATGAGTACAAGGAAAGAAGATTAATGTATATTTCATATTAATTTCGATAAATCTCTCTTTTTTATCCTTCAATACAAGTTTTATCAAGTACAAATAAAAGAGATAAATTACATCAAAGTAACTATTTCCATAAGTTCATTTTTATATTTCGTAAGAAAAAGAGACCCAATCATAATTGTGTTTATTACAATATGTGAAGCCCCGGATCATTCTATCCAATAGCCTTAAAAAGTCAATATCCGCTGTTACTGACTTTGCTTTTATTGCTGTTAATTTATCAAGAAGATACTTTACTTCTTCCCGACTAAAATAATTAGTACATATATCTTCCTCATCAAAAGGTGTATCAAATATTTTTTTGTATTGAATGACCCTTTCAAATGTTAGCTTACTTTCGTTTTCTTCCAAGGACTTATTTAACTGTTCCGTTAATCCATTATACTTCCAGATTCCCTCATTTTCTGAAAGGCACTTTCCTAACTTATCACAAATACAAAGCAAGGAATAGCCATAATCATTCCACTCACCTGATAAGCCCCTGCCATCATTTCCTTTAATGAGTCCGAATAATTTAGATGGTACTATGGTTCTTTTGTTTTCGGGAACATAATCAAAAATCAATTCTTTTAATTCCCTTTTAAAACTAAATTTCTCATCATATTTCTCAAAAGCCTTCGATTGAAGTATTTCTGCATGCAAAGTTTCATCTTTGCTTCCAAACACTGTTTGTGCCTGCTTTAAATCAATTGCAAAAGGTATAACAACTGTTCCCATAGTCTATTTATTCATAAATAATTTTTTTAAATAAAATTCCTTTATCGTTTATCAAGCGAATTACATAAACTCCTTTGTTAGTACTGCTTAAATTAAGCAAGTATGTAGTTGAACTAATAATACCCTGCACAACAAGCTTTCCAAGTGCATTATAAACTTCAAATTTAGTTTCCTGTGAATCTTCCACCTTTATTGTAAGTTCTCCCGATTCGGTTGGGTTAGGAAAAACAACGAAGTCAATACTTTCTAAATTATTCTCAACAGGTAGTATGCCAGAATAAGTGTGGTTTCCGTTATAATCGACCTGCTTTAGCCTATAATACCTTCGGGTTTCGGAAAAAGAATCAATTACTTTGTAGTTTACAACTGTATTACTATTCCCCATTGCTTCCACCCTTTTCAACTCAAAAAAGCTCTCTCCATTTATACTGTACTCCAACATAAAATAATTACTATTAGTTTCTGCACTAGTACTCCAACTTATTTCAACTTGCTCCTTTCTTAATACAGCAATAAATGAGAGCAGTTCAACCGGCATAACAACGCCGCCGTTTGAAGCTCCAAAAGTTGATGTTGCTGAATTTTGCCAAGTGAGGCTTCCGTCGTTATTACGCTCCTTTACAACACCGTCGCTATGACTCCCAATATTTTCATAGCTTGCTGCTGCTGAAGGAATAGTTACTGTTTGTGATCCGCATGAACCAACGGCACTAATTGTAAGTGTTAGTGCTGTTGTAAGCTGTCCTCCTCCCCAAATAATTGCATCCTGAATAACTCCTGAATTATTATACAATAAAATCTGCTCGCTTCCATTTGTAAATATGCCTACCTGATTACCCGACAGGGAACCATTGCTACCTGGGTTATTTGTTGTACAGCCACAAGTTGCCCAATTAAGATTAGGGCTTAAGCCCGAGCCTGCAGCACTGGCCACGGTATAAAAACCACCAGCCGGAATTGTTGCCCCTAAAGGAAAAGTTACTGCAAAATCTCCGTCAGAAAAAAACCAGCAACCAATGTTTACCGGAGAACCCGATCCATTATAAAACTCTATCCATTCGGCTGTATTTGGCATATTAGCTCCATCATTGGCGCCGGAAGGATTTACCATAATTTCATTGATAAATACCTGAGCCTTGAAATTAGAATATATCATTAACAGAAAAAGGAAAACTAGTTTATTCCCCAACCAATACTTAAAAAAAATTACTATTACTCTACCCATTTTAGATTTTATTGATTTGTAATTAAACAAAAACTGCTAAATCAGATAAAGTGGTTTCGGATAAATCTATTAAAGAAGTCCTATAGGCTTTTCACTTTATAAAAGACGTGAATCCTTCAAAACAAAAGTAGAGAAGTTATATGTGCTTATTATTTAATGTCCATTAAGTTTAAATGAACAAAACATCTGTAATGTAAATTTTCGGGTAGGTATGTTAAGTATTAAAACAGTAACACCTCAATGTAAATACAACATAAATGAAAGGTTACTGAAATTCACTGTATTCAAAAAAACATTTAAGTATATCATAACACATCAATAAAAATAGGAACATGTTGCTTTCTCAACTTTGCAGAATGAGAAAACTACTACTTTTTACTATAACTCTTTTTTGCATCAAAGCTTCTTTAGCTCAATTATCACCGATTATAACTGCAGGAAGTCTTTGGAGGTATTTGGATAATGGATCAGATCAGGGGACTATCTGGTACCAAACCGGTTTTAATGATCTAAGCTGGTTTCCGGGTAACGCTCAACTTGGTTACGGCGATTCAGACGAAGCTACAGTTGTTTCTTATGGCCCCAGTTCTTCTTCCAAATACATTACTACTTATTTCAGAAAAACATTTAATGTTAGTAATCCTGCCCAATATTCTTCACTTGATCTGCAGGCTATCCGCGATGATGGAATTATAGTTTACCTGAACGGAATTGAGGTATGGAGAAACAATATGCCTGGTGGAGTTATAACTTATACCACAGAAGCCAGTTCTACTATTTCATTTGGAGGCGAAAGTATATGGAATCAAACATCTGTAAGTTCCTCATATCTGATCAGTGGTTCCAATACAATTGCAGTAGAAATTCATCAGGATGATGCCGGTAGTTCTGATATAAGCTTCGACCTGAAACTTTCAGGAAATCTAAGCCCCATTGTAACAACTGTTGACAGAGGTCCTTACCTAAACCTTGCCACATCAAACAGTATTATTGTAAAATGGAGAACGACTCAGGCTTGCGACTCCAAAGTATCTTTTGGTGCATCACCAACTTCTTTAAACCAAAGTATCTCCGACCCTGTATTTACAACAAATCACGAAGTAAAAGTTACAGGACTCAATCCTTCAACCATTTATTATTATGCAGTTGGAACAAATAGTAGTGCTTTAACAACGGCAACTAATCAAACTTACTTCAAAACAACTCCTATACAAGGAACTAAAGGGAATTACAAATTTTGGGTTGTAGGCGATGCAGGAACAGGCAATAATGATCAGCGAAATGCAAAGAATGGTTTCCTTCAATACACCGATAGTTCTTTTATTGATGGTTGGTTATGGTTAGGTGATAATGCCTACGAAGGTGGTAAGGACAACGAATATCAAAGCAATGTTTTTTCAAACAATACCTACGAAAATGAATTAAAGAGGATAACTGTTTGGCCTGCTCCCGGGAATCACGATTACAATAATCATATCCCTTTTTCACCTTCTCCGGCTTACTACGATATTTTCACACTTCCCACAAATGCTGAAGCAGGTGGATTAGCATCGGGCACAGAAAAATACTATTCTTATAATTATGGAAACATACACTTTATAGTTTTAGATTCATACGATGAAGGAAGAAACACAACTGATCCAATGGCCACCTGGCTTACCGCTGATTTGGCAGCAAACATTCAACCATGGATAATTGCATACTGGCACCATCCTCCTTATACAAAAGGAAGCCACAACTCCGACAACAGTAATTTTTTGGATGGGGAATTAGTTGATATCCGGGAAAATATTATTCCGATTATTGAAGCAGGTGGGGTTGATCTGGTATTGAATGGACACAGTCATTGTTATGAACGCTCTGTACTACTCGACGGGCATTATGGTTCTTCAAGTTCCTTAAACGCCAATATGCTTATCGACAATACCAGTGGTTCTTATCCCAACTCCTGTCCGTATCAAAAACAAACAGAAATAAGTAAAGCACATAAAGGAACAGTATATACAGTATGTGGGTCCTCGGGTAAACTTGGCAGCACATCCAGTGGCTGGCCTCATCCTGTAATGTACAGTTATTCAAATACAATTTTAGGAAGTATGTTATTGGAAATAAATGATAATCGTTTGGATGCTAAATTTATTAATTCAGGTGGTACAATATCCGATCAATTCAGCATTGTAAAAAATGCAGGTAAGAAAATAAGCCTGAATGCATGCCCCGGAGAAAACAGTGTGCTTCATCCTTCATGGCCGGGAATGGTTGAATGGTTTCCGCTTGGAATTACGCAAGATTCGGTAACGGTAAACCCAATGGTTGCAACAACTTATTATGCCTATGATCCTTTAAGTTGCATCAGAGATACATTTGAAATCAGCATGCTACCAAGTACTAATTGTTCAAGTATTGGTATTGTTGAAACAATACATACTAATCAGGCATGGGTATATCCTAATTTATTAAACGGATCGGAGCACGCAATAACCATCCAGCATCTTCCTGAGTTTACGATAAATGAAATTTATTTATACAACATGAATGGGAAGAAGATCCTGTTACATAATACAGAACGCATTAAAGAAACTCAACTGAATGTAAGCCTTCCTGATTTGGAAGCCGGAATGTATTTAATAGAAATACTTTCAACTGATTCAAAATCCATTCTAAAAAAAATAGCCATTACCTATTAATATTATGAAGAGATTATTATTTTTTTTACCCCTAAGCTTCTCGTACCTGTTATTTCATGCACAATGTAATACCACTAACATTACCGGAGATTATATCGTTAATTCCAGTATCATACTTTCGGGGACATACAATGTTAGTGGCAAATTTGTTGTTCCATCGGGAGTAACTGTATTTGTTGGAAAACATAGCAACAATAGTTGCGGGAAATTAGAAATCAACGCGGCAAACATTATAATTAACGGAGCCATTAATGCTGATGATGCAGGTTTTACAGGAGGTGCAGGTGGAGCTGGAGGAGTTGATGTTACAAGCATTACCGGTGATGTTGTGTCGCTTACAGATTGTAGTAATAAAGACAATACAGGGCAAGTGACAGTAGAAGGCGGAACTCAGGGGAATCAGGGAACCGGACCGGGAGGTAGCCAACCGGGGTTACCGGGACAAAATGGTTCAGGTCCAAAACAGCAATGTTTAACCAATGATGATGAAGCAGGAATGATTGGTTCGGGTGGTGGTGCAGGCGGTGGAGCCGGTGGTTCTTATGGTGGACAAGGTGGAAATGCTTCTCAGGGAGGAAACGGAACAAATTTTTATAGCTCAAGCGGTGTGAATGTATCTACAGGCTATGCTGTGGTAGCAGGAAATGGAGGCTTAAACGGTAATCCTGGAATTGTTTACGGTACAACAAGCGCTAACGATATAGAATTAGGTTCGGGTGGTGCAGGTGCCGGAGGTGGCGGACGTTCATTTATTCAGGGAGGAAATGGCGGTAAAGGTGGGAACGGAGGAGGATGCATTAAACTTATTGCTCAAGATACACTGATCATTAGTGGAGTACTATCAGCAAATGGATCAAACGGATTGAACGGCGGTTCGGGAGGAAATGGTGGGCAAACGGCAAAATGTTGCAGTGATGGATGTGATGACTGTGGTGAAGCTAACCTTTCTTGCGGTGCAGGTGGCGGAAGTGGCGCAGGAGGAGGTTCGGGTGGCGGAATTTTATTAGAATGTTATAATCATGTAAATATCACTTCGAATCTACATGCAAAAGGCGGAAACGGTGGCGCCGGTGGATTAAAAGGATATGGAATCAGTTGTAATTATAGCGCAACTTTTTGCGGAACACAATCTCTAACAAGCGGTGACGGAAATGACGGTGCTCAGGGAGGTGGTGCCGGAGGCGGGCGTATAAAAATAATAGCAGGAGCATGTGCTTTAGCATCCACAAATCCTACTACTAATGTTTCCGGAGGTACCGGTTTTGCAAACGGAGCTACTGGAACTTATAATGTTATTTGCTCTCCTGTTTCTTTAGCAGAAAATACACTATATCATCAGTTAAAAATTTTTCCAAATCCTGCACAACAATCCATCAGGATACAATTTAAATTCCCACAATTTTTAAAAGACAACAACGCCTCTTTCCATATCTATGATATTAACTCACAGCTTGTCATTTCCGATCCTTGTATATTAAATACTACTGATACACAAGAAATAAATATAAACGAATTACCCTCCGGAATTTACTTTTTGCGATTGATCTCAAGTGAAATTACTGTTATAGAAAAAATAATCAAGAATTAATTTAAAAATGAAAAAACTACTACTCTCCTTCTCTATTCTACTTTTAAGTTTTGTTGCAAATGCCCAACAACATACATTGACCTTACAAAGTTGTTTAAAACCTTTCTACCATGGCGTAGCATCCGGCGATCCATTATCTGACGGGGTTATCATTTGGACAAGGGTAACATCTGATTCATCAGAAATTGGAAGCATGATGGTAGTTAACTGGAAAGTTGCAACAGACACCGGAATGACCAATGTGATTCAAAACGGCTCCATCCTTACCGACTCAACAGTTGATTATACTGTTAAAGTAGATGTAACAGGATTGAATCCCAACACCTTTTATTTTTATGAATTTCAATATGGTAATTATTACTCTCCCAGAGGAAGAACGAAAACCACACCTATAGGAAATAATGTTGATAGTTTAAGATTTGCTTTGGTTTCCTGCGCAAATTTTGAAGCGGGATATTTTAATGTATACTCTGCTTTGTTACAACGGGAAGATTTTGATGCAGTAATTGCGTTGGGAGATTATATATATGAATACAATACCGGTGGCTACTCGCCTAACGCAGCAGTAAACCGACAGTGGTCACCTGCTAACGAAATTGTTACCATAGGTGATTATAGAATGCGTTATTCATCCTATCATATTGATGAAGATCTTCAGCGTTTACATCAGCAATTCCCTTTTATAATTGTTTATGACGATCATGAGTTTGCTAATGATGCCTGGATGAATGGAGCAGAAAATCATCAACCTGCAGAAGGAATTTGGAGTTCAAGAAAGGAAATGGCTCAAAAAGCTTTTTTTGAATGGCTGCCTATCCGCCAAACAAGTGCTTCAAATCCTTATCAGATATACAGAAATATTAAATACGGAGATTTGGTTGACCTATTAATGCTGGATACAAGAGTAGAAGGTCGTGATGAACAGGACGGCACATCTGGAGCTACAGTAACCGCATCAACAAGAAAACTTTTAGGCACAACTCAATTTAACTGGCTTACCAATCAACTTGGTAGCTCAACAGCCAAATGGAAAGTACTTGGCCAACAAGTTATGATGGCTCCTTTAAAAGTATTTGGTGTGGCTGTAAACGGTGACCAATGGGATGGGTATCCGGCTGAAAGAAACAGGGTTTATGATTATATTTTAAATAACAATATTTCAAATATGGTTGTTATTACAGGAGATATACATTCGTCATGGGCAAACGACCTCCCAACTTCCACTTACAATGGGTCAACAGGAGCAGGTTCCGCAGGTGTAGAATTTGTTACACCAAGCGTAACCTCTCCGGGAATATCATTACCGCTCGGTGCTTCAGCAATTCAAGCATCCAACAGTCACATCAAATATTGTGATTTGAGTAGTCACGGATACATTATAATGGATATTAATAAAAACAGAACTCAAGCCGACTGGTATAATATTTCAACCATTGATACGCAATCTCCTTCCTTTACTTATGCCAAATCATTTTTTGTAAATAATCTCCAAAGGCATTTAATTTCGAGTAGTTCAGCAGCGATACCACGCAACTCTATTTACCAACTTCAGGCACCTTTGTGTCCGCGCGTTTTGTCAAGCGTAGGTTTGAATAAGTATGACCCGGCTCCGGTAATATTATCAGTTTTTCCAAACCCTACAACAGATTATTTAAGTGTACAAATGTACCAGTCTGTAAAAGGTAATCTCAAATTTGAGATCTACGACTTATCAGGAAAATTAATCAGTATACAGGACAAGCATGAAACAGAACCCGGAGTTGCAAAACATGTTATTAATACTTCAGATCTTTTAAGTGGTATCTACCTGTTAAAAATAGATGCAGCCGGTTATATTAAAACAATCAGATTTGTTAAGAATTAAGAAAAGTACATTATTAGAATTAATCCTGATTGCCCTCATATCATTTGGCTTTTTTCCGGCTATTGATAGGGATAAGGACAAATTTGTATCTGATAACCTGAATAATCGTGTATCTACAAATGTTTCCAAAATAATTACATTGCTGGATAGCATTCAGGTAGAGGGCCAAACAGATGGCATTGATACCTTAAAGGCACGGGAGTTCTACAAAGTATCTAGAAAATACTTTAAAGAGATTGAGCTTTATACAGAATACCATTTTCCGTTTTATTCAAAGTATTTCATTAATGGCCCCTTAGTTAATAAATCAGAAATAGAATACGGGAGTAAAACATTTGCACCCCATGGCTTTCAGGTTATTGAAAGTGTATTATTTGATGCCGACAGCATGTATGACTTCCAATTTGAATTAAGCCTGCTAAAACAATCACTGTTGTATATAAAAAAGAACTGTGCGGTAAAAAAAAGCTCACAAGCCCGGTTTATTGATATGACGCGGTTTGAGGTAGTTCGAATTGCTTCCCTTTATCTGAATGGTTATGATAGCCCTATAAATCTTGAAAACGCTGAAGAATGTAGTTATATACTGGAAGGAATAAATCAATTACTTACTGATAACTTCGGAAAAGAAAAAACTATTAAATGCAATGAACTCATTGCGAAGTCTAAAACATATCTAAAGAAAAACACGAAGTATGAATCAATAGATCGTTTATACCTGATCACCAATTTGCTCAAACCTCTTTATGAAGAATTATTCGAATTTTATGATAATAGTGCTAAAAACGAAAAATTACATTTTGCAATTAACATAAGAAGTAAATATTTTTATGGAAAAGACTGGATAAATAAAGAGTACTTTTCTGTAGTAGTAAGAGATTCATTATTACAACCAAAACAAGCAGAGTTAGGCAAGATCTTATTTTTTGACCCTATCCTTTCAGGTAACAATCAAAGGGCTTGTGCTTCCTGTCACAATCCCAACAATGCTTTTGGTGGTACGGAAGATTTTAATTTAAACTTTAGTAAAACCGGCAAACTAAAAAGAAATAGCCCTCCCTTGGTAAATGCCTTTCTTCAGAAAAGTTTTTTTCATGATGGAAGAAGCCTTCAATTAGAAGAACAGGCAAACAGTGTGCTTGAGAACAACCAGGAAATGTATACCCAACCGGAAGATATTATTTATAAACTCAAACAGAGCATTGAGTACAAAAAGTATTTTTCTGAAGCATTTAAAAATTCAGAAGACACATCAATAACTTATTATGCAATTCTAAAATCCCTAAGTGAGTTTGAACGTAGTTTGATTTCTTTAGACTCAAGATTTGATAAATACCTAAGAGGTGACAAAAAACAGCTTACTGCAAATGAAATAAAAGGATATAATATCTTTTCGGGTAAAGCACTTTGCGGGAGTTGTCACTTTTTTCCCCTTTTTAATGGAGTAGTCCCTCCTTTTTATGGTGACAATGAATTTGAGGTAATTGGTGTTCCAAAATCAAAAAACAGTAAAGAAATTGATTCGGATAGTGGACGATACAATGTTACTAAAAACAACATTCACCTACACTCTTTTAAAACTCCCGGAATCAGAAATGCTGAACAAACAGCTCCCTACATGCATAACAGTGCTTTTAAAACAATTGACGAAGTGTTGGATTTTTACAACAAAGGCGGTGGAAAAGGGCTGGGTTTAAGCATTCCAAATCAAACACTTCCATTCGATTCACTGCAATTGTCAAAACAAGAATTGAATTGTTTAAAGGCATTTATTTCTTCGCTTTCTGAAAAATCATTGAAAATTAAAGTACCATTAAGTTTACCGATTATAAATATCAAGGGCTTGGAGAAAAGAAGAGTTGGCGGCAATTACTGAAAACTCCAATAAGGATTTTTTCCCTTGCATAAAGATTTTCAAAAAGGTTGCTTTACAGAAATATCTTATTTTACATAATTCGGATCCATCCAAAATACTTCCCAAATGTGCCCGTCCGGATCATTAAAACCTTTGCTGTACATAAAACCATAATCCTGAGTAGGCCTTAATACCGATCCTCCTTCCGCAATAGCTTTATCCATCAATGCATCAACCTCTCCTTTGCTTGGTAAAGCCAATGCATTTAATACTTCCGTTGTTTTATTTGCATCCGAAACATCTTTTGGTGTGAACTCTTTAAACTTTTCATGCGTAAGCAACATCACATAAATCTCCTCACTTAATACCATACAAGCTGCGGTTTCATCTGTAAACTGAGCTTTGTTTTTAAAACCTATTTTACCATAAAAGTCTATCGACTTTTTCAGGTCCTTTACATGAAGGTTGACAAAAATTTGTGGCCTCATAACGACTGACATTTAAAGTGATTAATATGATTTAGTTTTACCTCAAACGTATTACTTAGTGCTCTACTTAAATTTACAAAATAATTTTGTCTTTTTATGCTTGTTATAGATTATTATGCAAAAAGATAATTAATAATTATATTTACTCTCAATTCTACTTAATAATAATACCCTTTATGAGAATACGTTTATTTTGCATTTCTCTTTTTTACATTTTAAGTTCGATGGGTTTTGCCCAATCTGATTCTTTAGGAAAATTTACTTTTTCAGGTTATGGAGAAGTTTATTATTCTTACGACCTTTCGCAACCCGATAATCATGAAAGACCTGGTTTTTTATACAACCATAAACGGCATAATGAGATCAATGCCAATCTATTTTTAGCAAAAGCAGCGTATGATTCGAAAAACTACAGAGGAGCTTTTGCACTAATGGCGGGTAATTATGCGCAATATAATTTATCTGCAGAGCCTGTTTCTCTTAGAAATATATATGAAGCAACAGCAGGGATAAAACTAACGAAAAAAGCCAGTCTATGGTTGGATGCCGGAATAATGCCATCACATATTGGTTTCGAAAGCGCTATTTCTGCCGATTGCTGGACCCTCAGCCGCTCTTTGGTTGCGGAAAACTCTCCTTATTACCAGTCGGGTGCTAAACTTACTTTTATCAGTAAAAATGAAAAGTTCACGGCTGTTGGTTTGGTTTTAAACGGCTGGCAACATATTCAACGACCTGATTATATTAACAAACCATCCTTTGGGTTTCAATTGCAATACAAGCCGAGTTCCAAATTAACACTCAACTGGTGTAATTTTACGGGAAGTGATAGACCTGATTCGCTTAATGCAAACCGGTTCTTTAATAATTTCCACTTAACCTATGAAGCAACTTCTAAATTTGGCATCATTGCCTGTTTTGACATTGGTTATGATAAAAAGGATACAGTGAATTATGCTACATGGTATTCGCCGGTTCTGATCCTGCGTTACAAATTAACAAGTAAAGCAACTATTGCAGCCCGTTCAGAATACTATTATGATAAAGACCAAATCATCATAGTAACCGGAACAAAAAACGGCTTCCAGGTATTGGGAAGCTCTATCAACTTCGATTATAAAATCAGTGATAAACTACTATGGCGCATTGAAGCTAAACATTATAATTCAATGGATAAAATCTTTATACTTGATAAAAAACCTGACTACAATAATTATTGCTTAACAACCAGTTTGAGTATAAAGTTGTAGGGCACTGATTTATTAGTTTTTTCAAAACAAATAGTCCTCTTTTTTGGGAGCTTATATTAGCATTTTAGGGTAATGGTGCAAAAAATAGTTGGTGTTTTTCTAAAAAACAATTGTTATTATAGCAACGTAGATCAGAAGAGGACATTAGCTCTGCTGGAGAGCAACTAATCAGCAATATGATTTACTACGGAGAATGGAAAGCCTTGTA
>JAUXTT010000006.1 GCA_030684395.1 Bacteroidota bacterium
GAATTAAATTACAAAAGAATACTAAATTACTTTGATAACAGAAGTACAAACGCATCGGCCGAATCATTTAATGCCAAAATCAAAGCATTTAGGGCGCAAAACAGAGGTGTAACGGATTTCAATTTCTTCCTCTTTAGACTTACTAAATTATTTGCTTAAAAAAAGCTCCCCCACAGGTTTTGTGCTTGATCCAATTTATCTGAAGAAAAGCCACAATCCTCTGAAACCCCTATAAACAAAAAAAAGGCTTATGAAATTAATCATAAGCCTTTTCACTCATCTGTACCTCCGGCGGGACTTGAACCCGCACAGCCGTGAAGCCACAGGATTTTAAGTCCTGCGTGTCTACCAATTCCACCACAGAGGCAAAATATTAAAGAACGAAATTCCTTCTGTCTACCATCCCGATAGCTATCGGGACCACCACAGAGGTATTTTTAACAGTTTTACCCATTAAAAGCTTTTAAAGAACAAAAATTAAGGCTGACGGACGGTCAGCCTTTTGGCTCCCTCTCCTGGGCTCGAACCAGGGACCCCATGATTAACAGTCATGTGCTCTAACCAGCTGAGCTAAGAAGGAATCTTCCCTTATTTTGGGAGTGCAAATATATAAGATGTTTTATAAATAAACAATATATTTGCAAAAAAATTTTTACATGAGTTTATTAGTTGTTGGAACCGTGGCTTTTGATGCCATTGAAACCCCTTTCGGAAAAACCGATAAAATTGTTGGCGGAGCTGCCAGCTACATTAGCCTTGCGGCATCTTACTATACTAAAGATATACATTTGGTATCGGTTGTTGGAGACGATTTTCCTCAGGATTTTTTGAATGTCCTTAAAAATCAAGGAGTTGATTTAGCAGGTCTTCAAATTAAAAAAGGTGAAAAATCTTTCTTCTGGGCAGGGCGCTATCACAACGATCTTAACTCGCGCGACACCTTAGATACACAACTAAATGTATTAGAACATTTCGACCCAATTGTTCCTGAAAGTGCAAAATCTCCTGACTTTTTAATGTTAGGAAATCTTGTTCCTGCTATCCAGCAAAAAGTCATCAATCAAATGACTAAACGCCCAAAATTAATAGTAATGGATACTATGAATTTCTGGATGGATATTGCTATGGATGATTTGATGAAAACAATTGCAATGGTAGATGTACTTACTATCAATGATTCGGAAGCCCGTCAATTATCAGGTGAATATTCTTTGGTAAAAGCAGCTCAAAAGATCCTTGCAATGGGGCCAAAAGTATTGATCATTAAAAAAGGTGAACACGGCGCTTTATTATTTAATAAAGATGAAGTTTTCTTCGCTCCGGCTCTTCCGCTAGAAGAGGTTTATGACCCAACTGGTGCGGGCGACAGCTTTGCCGGTGGTTTCATAGGATACCTTGCACAAACAAGAGATATTTCTTTTGATAATATGAAACGTGCCCTTATTTATGCTTCGGCAATGGCAAGTTTCACTGTAGAAAAATTTGGAACAGAAAGATTGATCGGATTATCTCAAGAGGAAATTGATAATCGTTTACAGGAGTTTATTGATCTTGTAGATTTTGATATAACCTTTGCATAATTATTGCATTTCGAAAAGCGTCCGTTCCTTAAACCTGCACTGAGCTTGTCGAAGGAAGGACGCTTTTTTTAAATCTTTCAACATGAAAAAAATCGCATTTTTATTACTTGTTTTTTCAGGTCTTTCATTGATCGGACAGGACACCACGGCTATTCGTTATTCTAAACTGGTTAGTTCCGAAAGCCTAAAAAAGAACTTATATGTTCTTGCCTCTGATGAATACGAAGGTCGTGAAACCGGGCAAAAAGGGCAAAAAATGGCGGCTGAATACATCATGAATCAGTTTAAGGAATTCGGTATTCCACAAATTTCAGGACTTACTAATGGCTACTACCAAACGTTTCCCGTTTCCGTTTACCAACCACAGGAAGTGGATTTGCTATCAGGTAAAAAGAAGTTTGTTCAGAATACAGATTTCTATTCGTCTTCCACCATTTTGCAAGATAGTATCTACAGCCTGAAAGAAATAGTATTTGCAGGGTATGGTATCAATACTATGTTGTATAATGATTACGATAAACTGGATGTAAAAAATAAAGTTGTACTGATTCTGAATGGAGAACCTTATAATGCTGTGGGAAAATCACTGATCTCGCAAAGCACTGAGCCTTCCGATTGGACGACTAACTATCGCAGAAAATATGCTGAAGCTCAAAAAGCAGGAATATCTATTCTATTGGTAGCAGAAAATAATTTAAAAGAAGACTTCAAAAAAAATGAACACCGTATCACTTCCTACAGAATGGATATTGAAACTGAAAAAAAAACCGGAATTAAATCAGGGCCTTTAGTGATCTATATTTCAGATGAAGTTGCAAATGCAATCATCAATAATAAAAAGAATACTTTCAAGAAATTACAAGAGAAAATAACAGGCACAGGAAAACCATTCAGCTTCACTTCTAAAATCAATGTGACTTTAAATGTAAAACAACAAGTAAGTAAATTAAATACCGAAAATGTTTTAGCTTATGTAGAAGGAACTGATTTGAAAGAAGAACTTATTGTGATTACCGGACATTATGACCATTTAGGAAAACACGATGGTGTTGTATACAATGGAGCTGATGACGATGGAAGTGGAACCGTTGCAGTTATTGAATTAGCAAAAGCTTTTGCAAAGGCAAAAAAAGAAGGAAAAGGCCCGAGAAGAAGTATGTTGTTTATGACAGTAGCAGGTGAAGAAAAAGGTTTGTTGGGAAGTGATTATTACACCCGTAACCCTGTTTATCCTTTAAAAAATACAGTTTGTAATTTGAATATTGATATGATAGGTCGTGTTGATAAAGAACATGCGGGTAATGCGAATTACATTTATTTAATTGGTTCGGATAAACTAAGCAAGGATCTTCATAACGCCAGTGAGCAGGCAAACAAAACATACAGTAATCTGCAATTGGATTATACCTACAACGACGAGAAAGATCCTAATCGCTATTACTATAGAAGTGATCATTACAATTTTGCCAAAAATGATATTCCGGTAATTTTTTATTTCAATGGTGTACACGAAGACTACCATAAAGAAACTGATGAAGTGCAAAAAATTGATTTTGCAAAAATGGAAAAAATAACACGCTTGGTTTTCTTTACAGCATGGGATCTGGCAAATAGAACTGAACGGATTAAGTTAGATAAGAAGTAGACATAAGGCTTTTAGACACAAAAGTCAAGACTGCTTACTACTAATAACTGATTATCTACCTACAAAAAAGAATTTTTATAAACCTTAGTGCAAACTTTGTGACCTTTGTGGTAAATGAGTAATAGTCAAAACAAAAAAGTACTTTTTAAAGACCTCGGAACCCTTGATTACAAGGAGTGTTGGGATTTTCAGGAAAATTTGTTTAATAAAACGGTTGCTCAAAAAATAGCTAACAGAGATCTGCCGGAAGAAGAACAGCTTGCTACTGAAAACCATTTATTATTTGTAGAACATCCTCACGTTTATACATTAGGAAAAAGCGGCGATGTTTCTCATTTACTGGTAACAAACGAACAGCTTGAAGAAAAAAACGCTACTTACTACAAAATAAACCGTGGAGGTGATATTACTTATCATGGTCCGGGACAATTGGTTGGTTATCCTATTTTAGACCTTGATAATTTTTTTACCGATATTCATAAGTATCTCAGATTGCTTGAAGAAACCATTATTCTTACTTTAAAAGATTATGGGATTGCAGCCGGAAGAAGTGAAGGGGAAACAGGTGTGTGGTTAGATAGCGAAAACCCAATGAAAACCCGCAAAATATGTGCTATGGGTGTGCGCTGTAGCCGTTGGGTTACCATGCATGGCTTTGGATTTAATGTGAATGCCGACCTTAATTATTTCGGCAACATAGTTCCTTGCGGAATTCAGGATAAGGCTGTTACATCTATGCAAAAAGAACTGGGCAGAGAGGTTGATATGGATCAGGTAAAACATAAAATAAAACATTATTTTAGTACTTTGTTTAACTGTGAAATTATCTCTTAAAATATTTATACTTATAGTCTTTTTAGGCCTTATTAGCTGTAGCGACGGCGCTAAAGCAGATAAACACATTTCAGAAACAAAAGATTCGCTGATTGATTCAACTGCCTTTATGGTTTCAGATTCCGTACCTTCTTACATTTATCCCGTTGATACTGTTTTAGTAGGCGATCTAAATAATGATAAAATAAACGATACTGTTTTTATTAATGAACCTTGTATTATTGAAGAAGAATTATCATGTAGAGACGACATGTGTTTAACCACTTTCTTTTTTAGTGACAAATCAATTTCATCATTTAAGCAGGAACAGGCGTTAGGTGGTTACCTTGCCAATGCAGGCGATTTGGATAATGATGGAATATGCGAATTAGTTTTTGTTCCGGATTGGTTCACCAGTAATTGGACAGGATTAAATATTTATTCTTTAAAAAACAACAATTGGATCTTACTAGGTTCAGGTTCTATCAGAAGAGAAAATTACGAAATGGAAAGCGACCTTTCTCTTGCATATCAAAAGCGAATCATAAAACACAAAGATCATTTCGAAATCTTAGAAAATGTAATGGACGAAGAAGGGGGCGAGAAGTTGGTTCCAAAGAAAATTTATTTTAGTACAACCAAATGAAATTAAAAGATTTAATAAATACAGGTGAAGGAGTTATTGTAGCTGTTGTTCCTGATGGTGAAGTGGGAGACAGAGAATGGAATGTATTTATTGTGAACAACAAAAATGAAGAAATCACAAATGTGATGGTTTCATCCAATGGTTATGGAGAAATTGACAATAAAAAAATTCAAACTTCCACCCTGCGTTGGTTTTTCGAAAAACTGGAGCCTTCATCCTCAGCAATGATAGAACCTATTATGGAAGAGGTGTTTGGTTTAAATAATGAATACTGGGTAAGTTATTTTTCGAAAGGAACGATGTACGACAAAAAATTCGTTTTTTTACCCGAAACTATTTTAGAAGAAAATTTAGTAACCATTCCGGTGATCAACAAAAAAGGAGTAATGATCAAATAAATTTTATTTATATGCAATCAGAAAAAAAAATTACAATAGTTGGAGCAGGATTGGTTGGCTCTCTACTTTCTATTTACCTCGCAAAGCGCGGGCATAAAGTAGAAATTTTTGAACGTCGTGGCGACATGCGTAAAACAACCATGAGCGCGGGGAAATCTATTAACCTTGCATTAAGCGATCGTGGGTGGAAAGGACTTGAAGGAGTTGGTATTGCAGATGATATAAGAAAGATAGCTATTCCAATGTATGGAAGACATATCCACAACAGAGATGGTTCAACTGTTTTTCAACCTTATGGAAAAGACGGACAAGCTATTTATTCGGTTTCCCGTGCTGAAATCAACATGAAATTAATGGATCTTGCCGAGCAACAAGCTAATGTGCAAATTCATTTTAATGAGCGTTGCACAAACATCAACAAAGAAAAAATGACCGCTGATTTTGAAAATGGCGAATTACTGGAAAGAAGTATGGTACAAAGTGACCTCATCTTTGGTGCAGATGGTGCCTTTGCTGCTTCACGTTTAAATATGCAATTGAGCTCTGATAGATTTGAATACAACCAGCATTATATCAGTGCAGGCTACAAAGAATTAATAATTCCCGCAGGACCGAATGGAGAGTTTTTGATGGAGAAAAATGCCTTGCATATATGGCCTCGTGGAAGTTTTATGATGATTGCTCTTCCTAATCCGGATGGGAATTTCACCTGTACTTTGTTTTTACCGTTTGAAGGTGAGAAGTCATTTGCCAATCTAACAACACGTGAACAGGTAAAAAAATTCTTTGATGAAGAGTTTTCTACTGCTGTTCCACTGATGCCAACATTGTTAGATGATTTCTTTCACAATCCAACTTCATCATTGGTAACGGTAAAATGTTTTCCCTGGACCTTTGAACACAAGATCGCATTGATTGGTGACGCTGCACATGCAATAGTTCCTTTTTACGGACAAGGTATGAACTGCGGATTTGAAGACTGTGTGGTACTAAACGGGTTACTGGATAAACATCAAGATAATTGGGAAGCTATTTTTGATGAATACCAAGCCTTACGTAAACCTGATGGCGATGCTATTGCAGATTTAGCGATTGCCAACTTTGTTGAGATGCGCGATAAAACGGCAGATAAAACATTTTTATTACAGAAAAAAATAGAAGCTCATTTCAATTCAAAACATCCCGATAAGTGGATTCCACTTTACTCGATGGTGACTTATAGCCCGCATATCAGATACAGCACCGCAATGAAAGAGGGTGCACGACAACAGGTGATCATGGATAAAGTAATGGCAATGCCTGATATTGAAAATAAATGGGATAGTGAAGAAGTAGAAAAGCTGATCTTAAAGGAAATTAAATAGTATTTCAACACAGAGTCCTCAGAGGAAACAGAATTACACAGAGCCAAAATTTTTCTCAGTGCAACTCTTAAAACTCAGTGTCCTCTGTGTTAAAAAAACAAATTATGGAACACCAAAACACATTAGCGTACGCACAGGAATTAGATAATAAAGATGAACTAAGATCTTTCCGTGACAAATTTCATATCCCACAACATAATGGGAAAGATATGGTTTACTTCACCGGAAATTCTTTAGGACTTCAACCAAAAACTACCGAATCATATATTCAGCAGGAATTAAATGATTGGAAAAAGCACGGTGTAGAAGGGCATTTTCTTGCAAAGAATCCATGGTTCTCTTATCACGAAATACTTACTGAGCAAGCTGCTGCTATTGTTGGCGGACTACCTTCAGAAGTAGTGATGATGAATCAGTTGACAGTGAATCTGCATTTGCTGATGGTTTCTTTTTATCGTCCAACCAAACAACGGTACAAAATTTTATGTGAAGCAAAAGCTTTTCCGAGTGATCAGTATGCAGTGCAATCACAGGCACAATTCCATGGTCATTCTGCAGATGATGCGATCGTTGAGGTAGAGCCACGTGAAGGCGAGTATGCAATTCGTAGTGAAGACATTTTAGCAGCTATTGAAAAACACAAAGATGAATTAGCATTAGTAATGTTTAGTGGCGTGAATTATTTCACCGGACAGGTTTTCGATATGAAAACAATTACAAGAGAAGCTCACAAACACGGAATTGTAGTTGGCTTTGATCTTGCACATGCTGCAGGAAACATTAAACTAAACTTACACGATTGGGGAGTTGATTTTGCCGCATGGTGCAGTTATAAATATTTGAACAGTGGTCCGGGAAGTGTTGCCGGAGCTTTTGTACACGAGAGGCATCACCACAACTTTGATCTTCCTATTTTTGCAGGATGGTGGGGTTCCGACAAAAAAACCCGTTTCTTAATGGGCAAAACTTTTGATCCTATTGCCGGAGCAGAAAGATGGCAATTGAGTAATGCCCCCATTTTATCAATGGCTGCTCATAAAGCTGCTTTAGATGTTTTTACAGAGGCAGGGTTTGATAAGTTAACGGCAAAAAGTGAAGCCTTACTTTCTTATTTGGATTTTATTGTAAGTGAAATTAATTTAACTCAGCCAAACGATAAAAAATTTGAACCCCTCACACCAAAAGAAGATTCCGTTTATATTCCTAAAGGCATACAACCTGGTTGCCAGTTTTCAATTATAGCGCATGGAAGGGGAAAAGAATTATTTAATGCATTGGTTGAACAAGGTGTGGTTCCTGACTGGAGAGAACCAAACGTTATACGCCTGGCTCCCGTTCCATTATACAATTCTTTTGAAGACCTCTATAGGTTTGGAGAGATTTTGAGAGACCTATTGTAATACTAGGTTTTTTCCTTTTTATATCTTTTTCTTGGATGTTTGCCTGCATAAACTACCCTGTAAACAACAACTAAAGTTCCCTCGATCTCATAAATGATATGATAGGGGAAAGGCTTAAGTAACACCTGGCGAAATTGCTTGTATTTGATTTGAAAAAGTAACGGTTTTTTTTCAATGAGTAAGGCTAATTCTTCCCAACGATTTAAGAATCGTTCCCCTAATCCGGTCTGCATATTCTCATAATGTGAGTACGCTTTTGAAAGCTCAAAATCAGCTGTATCTTCTACAATTAATTTGTACTTCATTTTTTATGACGTCTGTATGCATTTTGCCTAACTTCATCAAGGCTGTATGATTTGGTTTTTCCAGCTTTGCGTAATTTTTTCAATTCATCTAGCTCATGCTTGTCAGAATCGCTTAACTCGTAATCATATTCCTTTGTTTTTTCACTTAATATAAGATTTATTGCTTTTAAAAACTCTTTGTCCTCTATTGTTTCAATAGACTGCAACATTTCCTTTTTGATTTCACTCACTTTCATGATTACTCGGATTTAGATTGCTAACATACAAATTTATCCATTTTTTCAGTAACTTGGTTATAAACTCCCATTTCAAAGTCTTGTTTACCACTCTGAGTAACTACAGCTTACTAAGACGCTCCACAAACGCATCTTTTTTTCTGCGCGAAATTTCCACCTGTGTGCCGTCGCTCATAATTGCATAACCGCCGTCAACTTTTAAGAAACGAACCACGTGATTCATGTTGATGAGATGGTGATGGTGAATTCGAATAAAATCATTCTCAGGCAATAAATCTTCATAATGCTTTAAACTTGCCGAAACCATTACTTTTTTGTTTCCTGTGAGATAGAAATTTGTGTAACTGCCTTCAGCTTCACACCTGATAATATCAGGTACGTTTACAATTTCATATGCATTACCTGTTGGCAATGTTATCTTAGAGAAATTATCATTCTTCTGTTTCAGGTTCTGCAATAAAAACGCAAGATTCTCAACTCCCGAAACCGATGATTTTTTACCCTTCACTTTCTCCACAGCTACTTTCAACTCTTCCACATCAATTGGTTTCAACATGTAATCCAATGCGGAGTACTTTATGGCTTTTAAAGCATATCTGTCGGTTGCAGTGGTAAAAATAACATCGAATTTCATATTCGCTACTTTACCTAACAAATCAAATCCGGTTCCATCCGGCATAGATATATCCAGAAAAATAAGATCGGGAGCATGCCTCTTTATTGCTTCTACACCTGTTTCCACGTTACCTGCTGTGTCAACCACAGTAACTCCTTCGCAATTTTTTGTAACCAAAGCTGCCAACAACTCTCTGCTTTCAGCTTCATCCTCTATAATTACCGCTCTTATCATAGTTCCTAATTTTATGTTATCGGAATAAATATATCAACTTTTGTCCCTAATGGCAAACCTTTTTCGTCTCTAAGGTCATTAATTCTTACACTCAGGTTAGAATCACTCACACTATTCAATATCTGAAGCCTTTGCTTTGTAATATCCATGCCCATCGACTTGTGTTCTTTGGCAGATGCTCCTTTGATTGCACCTGATCGCTCGCGACCAATTCCGTTATCAACAATAGAGCAGATCATAACACCGGCTGCCAAACGAATATCAATTTGCAACAAGCCATCATTTCCCGGTTTTGGGTTTAGTCCATGCAAAATTGCATTCTCTACATAAGGCTGAATGAGCATAGTAGGAATCTCTTCAAATTCTGCGTCAATCTCTTCACTCACTGTAATTTTATATTGAAACCGGTTTTGAAACCGCATTTGCTCCAGCTCAATATATAACTTCATTGCATCCAATTCTTCTTTTAATGTAACATTAGATTTCTCCGAGTTATTCAGTATCATTCGCATCAATTTTGCGAACTTATTCAAGTACATAACTGCTCTATCATCTTTATTATTTACGATATAATTTTGAATAGAGTTTAATGAATTGAACATAAAGTGTGGGTTCATTTGTGAACGCAATGCCTTTAATTGGTTCTTAGAGATCTCTACTTGCTTCTCGGTTTCCTTCCTTTGTTCCTTACGCAATTGATTCAAGCGTAATCTGAATAATATAGCAATACCACTTACTACCAAACCAACAACTGAAAGTATAAACCACCATGTTTGATAATATGGCCGGCTGATGCTGAATGAAAATTCAACACCCTCATTCCAGACTCCTTCATTATTACAACTCCTTACTTTAAAAACATAATTACCCGGCGGAATATTGCTGTAAAGTGTTACATTTTCCTTTGTTTCGGGGCTCCAATATCTGTCAAAGCCTTCCAGTTTATGTATGTAGCGAACCTTATCGGGATTACTTAAACAAATACCATTGTATTGAAAAGTGATATTATTCAGATCGTAAGTAAGGGTGCTACTATCTGCCAGCAATGTATCTTTATAAAAAAGTTTAATCCCGGTAATTGATAGTCTTGCTTCTTTATCATTTTGACTAAATAAGCTTGGATTGTACCTTAGCAAACCATTAACCGTAGAAAACCAAACAATTCCATCTTTATCGGCCCACATACCTACATTACACTCAACCCCTTTGAAACCGTCGGCTTTTGAATAGGTTGAGATGGAAACATTACCTGTTTGAGCGAGATCAAAAAGATCCAGTTTGTTTGCTCCCTGATTTGTACCAATCCACAACGTGTTATCATTATTTGTAAGTAATAAAGAATAAATAAGATTGGAGCTCAATCCGTTTTCCTCGGAAATGTGCTTCACTTTATTTGTTGCCGGATCTATAATATACAAACCCTCAAGCGATCCTGCATAAATTATTCCTGATTTACTTTTGGCGAGCGTAAAAACATCATCTGTTTTAATTTTCAAAGTTCTGTCGAGATGCTCAAAAGCCATTCCGTTGTATTTATACAAACCGCATAAATAGGCACCAATCCACATATTCCCAAAATTGTCTTCTTCTATACCCCAAACCTGATAGTCATTATCATTACATGGCATTTTTAGTGTCACTATATTCTCTGCAACCAACTTTTCATTAATCGTACAAACATATATCGCACCCAGGGCTCCGATCCAGTATTTTCCCTTGCTATCCTTTGCAATCTTATAAACCATGTTTCTTGGCAGGTTTTTAATAAGAGAAATTTTACCATCGGTAACTGAAACCATTCCATTATTACTTCCTACAAGGAATCTGTTTTTTTCGGGCAAAAAACAATTTATAGAGTCACCCATTATGTGACCTTTGCTTTTTATCTGCTCAAAAATATTGTTCTCATATTTAAACAAGCCTTGTTGCTCGGTTCCAATCCACAAAACATTTTTACTATCACGGGCAATAGGAAATACCATTGTACCTGTTAATCCATCATGCGGTCCATAACTTACAAAACCTTCATCCCTGAATTTGAATAAACCGGCATGTGTCCCAAACCAGATGTTTTCTTCATAATCTAAATAAGAACAAAGTATGTTATTACTATTTTGATCAGAAGATATTTTGTAGTACGCGAATTGTTTGCCATTAAATTTCATAAGGCCACTATGGGTTCCAACCCAAATACTATTGTTATAATCTGCTGTGAGCGAAGCAATATTTTCATCTATTAAACCATTTGTAATCCCATAAACAATGTGCTTTTTTGTTTCCGGGTGAAGCTGAACCAATCCATTGGTAGTTCCAATCCAAATTCCTGACGACCGTTGATAGGTAACACAATTAATGTTTTGATTCATTTCAGGCAACTCAATTTTTACAGGTTTTTCCCCATTCATGATATAAAACCCTTTATTAGTTCCTATAAGCAAACCCACATCGGCATTGAACACCAAACAAGTAACACCGGAACCTTGCAACTCCTTTATAGTTATGAATTTATTATCTTTTACATAACATAAGCCCTTATCAGTACCAACAAACAAACGATCTGCCTTATTTGTAGCAAGCGAAGAGATATTATCGGAAGGTAAACCGTTGGCAACAGTGTATGTTTTAAATTCCTTTTCATTTATAAACTCATTGAGCCCGCTTTTTGTAGCGATCCATAAATTTCCCTTCCCGCAGGAAGATATTGCATTACAATAATGATTCGCAAGTCCTTGTTTCGGGCTGTAATTAATAAATTCCTTCCCGTCGAACTTGCTTAAGCCACCATAGCCAGTGCTCCACAAATAACCACGATCGTCCTGATAAATTGAGAATATCTGAATAAACGGCAAGCCATTTTCAACCGAATAATTTTTAAAATTATAAGACTGCGCCCCCGTTTGTTTTAAGAGCAACACCAAAAAAATAAAGGCTAATTTCTTTAGTAGCATATTGTTTGAACGAATGTAACCATGTTTATGCTAAAATCAAAGTCCCGGGGCAGAAGTGGTTGTTTCGGGTTGATAAGTGGTAGAATAGTTTTGGTAAATGTGTTTATTTTTTTACCCGGGAGTTTTTTTCTTTGCAACCAGGTTATAAGAAACATCTATCCATTTAAATAATAATTTCTTTGAAACGGATCCATCACAAATTACGGTATTCCAATGTTTTTTATTCATGTGGTAACCGGGCAAAACGTTAGGGTGATTAGCTCTTAATTCCAAAGCTTCTTCAGGGTCACATTTTACATTAAACTGGACAGGGTGCTCGCTGATCCCACTTAGCAAAAACATTTTTCCATTCACTTTAAAAACCAAAGTATCCTGATCAAAAGGAAACGCTTCTTCTACATTTTCCTTTTTAATACAATATTCTCTTAACTCTTCAATATTCATTTTTACCTGATAAGGTGAACATGCCCTACAAATTTTCGTTTCTCGTCAAAGAAATCCAAAGCTTCTACTTTATAAACATAAGTGTCACTTTCACATAATTTCCCTTTATAGGTTCCATCCCAACCCTGTTCCAGATCGTTTGATTCAAATATTTTTTGCCCCCATCTGTCATAAACATAAATCACTATCTCCTTTACCAAAGTACCATAAACATACCATACTTTGTTTACTCTATCTGTATTTGGAGTAAAGGAATTCGGGATGTATATAGTCATAAAATCTTTCACAAATATTTCATAAGAAATTGTGTCTTTGCATCCATTGCTGCTTTCCACATAAAAAACAGCTCCATAGTTTCCGTACTCGGCATAATTCATCACTACCTCTGTTTCATTCGAACGGGTTGAACCATCAGCCAATTCAATATAATCCAAAGACCAGATGGATGGCAATGAAATACCCAAAATAAAATTTTGATTTGCTACCGGCTCAGGAGGCGAAGTATATATATTACCGGTAAAGTCATCTCTGATATTAGTGATAGTTATGTTTCCTCTTGCGGTGCAGCCAACATTATCTGTTACGGCAAAAGAATAAGATCCTGCTGATAAACCCGTTGCAACCGAATCGTTGAGTGTTAAGCTATGACTCCAAACCCATGAATAAGGGGCGACTCCATTTAAAACGGGTGAATGAATTTCTCCATTAGACTGGTAACAATATTCATTTAAACTATACGGATCAATCATAACACTATCAACATTAGGAAGATTCACTACCTTCGAACCTACACAATTTTCCGCATCAGTAACCGTAATAGTGTAACTTCCTGCCGATACATTAAACACACTTTGCGAAGAACTGGGCGGAGTGGTACTCCAATTATAACTATACGGTGTATTACCTCCTGTTACATCAGTAATTTCAATATCTCCATTTGATGAACCACAGGTAGATTGTAATATTGATGACGTAATATTGATGTTGGGTGTGGTGTTCCCAACTGTAACGTCTTTATTTACCATGCACCCTGTAGCATCTGCAATGCTAACGGTATATATTCCGGGCAACAAACTATCAATAGTATTACCAGCTTCAGGAGGCACTGTATTCCACTGAGGGGTTGAATATGGAGGAGTTCCACCGACATAGTTCACAGAAGCTGTGCCGGTAGGATTGTTGCAATATGCATTTTGAGAAGAAGTGTTTAAAGTAAGTACGTTATTCCCTGCAACATTTACACTAACAGTTTGGGTATAGGGACAAGGCAATGTATAACCAACTGTACAGGTATAGTTTCCAGCAGCAAGATTAGTTGCTGTTTGCGTTGTTTGTCCACCCGGCTGCCAATTATACGAAATAGGTCCCGATGAATTTTGAACAGTTGCTGTTGCCGTTCCATCATTACCACAATTAAGGGCCGTACTTGAAGCACTTACAACAGGTACTTGAGATGCGGGGCAGGTAATACCCTTAGCGGCTAAAAAAACAGCCGATGAATATTGACAGTCGCCCGCGTCAGCAATAGCTAACTTTAACCTATATGTTTGGCATTGTACTACTGATGCAGAAGCTGTTAAGGGAACGGTAAACCCATCGTACTGAATGCTCCCTCCCCCACCGTTGTCAACATAATAAGGGCTTCCCGGATTCACGTTATCTATTGCCACCGGCGATGAACTTCCCGGAAGCACAGCTATATTTGTTCCTGAATAAAATCCTCCTCCCGGGTTTGGGCCCGTAATAAAAAAACCGAATACATCATTATATCCTGCTCCAACAAATTCCGGATATTCTTCCGATGCAAATACATAATCAATCTGCAAAGTATTACAAACAGGTTTAATGTCAAACTCTAAAACGCATCCATCGTACTTGGCCAAAGGTTCTGCTGCCAAAATATTTGGATCAAAAAAAGTTTCACCTGAATTAAAACAACCGGCACCGGCACTAAAAAGACTTCCTCCGGGCGAATTATTGGGACCAATTGCTTCAACGGCCTGCCCGCTGGCCAGCACAATACCTGAAGACAGTCCTAAATTTGTTCCGGATGAAGTAAATGTCCCTGTTGCCTGCCCATTGCAATTAAGCGTGACATTTGTAACAATCACACCTGATCCCACAATTGTATTTACTAAAGTATTGGCATTAGAAGTTGTACTCACACTTAACTGCGCTTTAGAAGCAAGCACGTTAAGCATAAGACAGAAGACTAATATTTTCCTCAATTCCATCAAAGTATAAAGTTACCAAATACAGTTGGAAAATGCAGATTCCCAAGTAGTTTTCTACCAAAATCTTACCAAAATTAACCGATTGTCCCAATTTTGTTAAAATTACAACAAAAAAATCGCACATTTGCAGCTTAGAACCATATTGAACATGCAAAAACTAATGTTATCAGCCGCTTTAATTACGGCTTTATTTATTGGATGTAAATCTAAAAAGAACCAATCTACAGATCTTGTATATACTACTGAGCCTTCAATCACTCTTGATACAATCGAAGTTAGGCCAACAATGACCGAAGTTCCGGACGAAAAAATTTACCGTGCCTCAAATACAAAATCCAATGATCTAATTCATACAAAACTGGAAGTAAAATTTGACTGGGCTAATGCCTGGTTATTTGGTAAAGCAACTATAGAGATTAAACCATACTTCTACGCAACCAACAAATTGTATTTAAACGCAAGAGGGATGGATCTTTATAAAGTTCAAATTTTGAAAGATAAAACTTATACCGACCTCAAATATATTTATGAAAACGATTCAATAAAAATCGATCTTGATAAAACATATACCCTTAATGATAAATATATTGTGTTCATAGAATACAAATCAAAACCAAATGATTTGAAAAAAGGAGGAAGTAATGCTATTACCAGCGATAAAGGTTTATACTTTATCAATCCTAAAGGAGAAGACCCGAACAAAATGCCTCAAATCTGGACACAGGGTGAAACGCAAAGCAGTTCTGCCTGGTTTCCAACCATTGATAGTCCAAATGAAAGAATGACTAATGAGATATACATTACTGTTGATGATAAATACACAACCTTATCAAACGGTTTATTAAGTTCTCAAACTAAAAATGCAGATGGAACAAGAACTGATTATTGGAAAATGGATCTTCCACATGCTCCCTATTTAGTGATGATGGGAATTGGTGAGTTTAAAAAAGTAACTGATACTCCATGGAAAGGGAAAGAAGTAAGTTATTATGTAGAAAAAGAATACGAACCTTATGCGAAATCTATTTTTGGAAACACAGCTGAGATGCTTGAGTTTTTTTCGAACAAACTGGGCGTTCAATATGCGTGGCAAAAATATGCACAGATCGTAGCAAGAGACTATGTATCGGGCGCTATGGAAAATACAAGCGCAACTTTGCATGGTGATTTTGTTTATCAAACAGATAAAGAGTTAATAGATGGCAGCAGAGGAGAAGATGTTATCTCTCATGAATTGTTTCACCAGTGGTTTGGTGATTTGGTTACTTGTGAGAGCTGGAGCAATTTACCATTAAATGAATCTTTCGCAACTTATGGTGAATACTTGTGGGAAGAATATAAATACGGCTTAGATGCCGCAGACGATCATAGCTATGATAGCCGTATGGGTTACATGGCAGAAGCGAGTCAAAATCCGAAAAAATTAATCCGTTTTGATGTAGTAAACAGGGAAGATATGTTTGACGGGCATAGCTACAATAAAGGAGGGCAGGTATTACACATGTTGAGAAAATATGTTGGGGACGATGCTTTTTTTGCTTCATTAAAATTGTATCTGGAAAAAAACAAATACACTTCTGTTGAGATTCATAATTTACGTTTAGCTTTTGAAGAAGTAACCGGAGAAGATCTTAACTGGTTCTTTAATCAGTGGTTTCTTTCTCAAGGGCATCCTGATCTGGCTATTCAATCGACCTATGATGAGGTCACAAAAAAGCTGAAACTGAATGTAAAACAACAACAGGATTTTGCTACCACACCGCTATTCAAAATACCGGTTTATGTAGATTTTTATTTTGGAGAAGGAGGAAGTGCAAAAGCAACCCGTCAAAAAATAACAGTTACAAAAGCTGATCAGGACTTCTACTTTGACTTTCCGGAGAAACCAAAACTGGTAAACTTTGATGCTGAAAAACAATTACTATGTAAGAAAGTAGAAAATAAAACCTTAACAGAGTATGTATATCAATACAATTCGGCACCATTATTTTTAGACAGGCAAGAGGCTCTTCAGGCATTTAAAGGAAGTGTGAGTGAGCCGGAGGTTTTTGCCGCGGTAAAAAAAGCTTTATCGGATAAATGGCACGGACACAGGTCCACAGCAATTAGTTTACTTTCGGATGTAGCCGGAGAAAAAGAAGCGGAGATCAAACCACTTATGGTAAAATTAGCAACCTCTGACCCTAAATCAACTGTAAGATCTGATGCAATTGATTTCTTAGCTAAAAATTACAGTGGAAATGACCTCACTTCATTGTATAAGACCAAACTTAACGACAGTTCATCTTTAGTGATTGGGACTGCGCTTTCCTCAATAGCTAAGTACGATACTCAAACAGCTCTTGCCAAAGCTAAAGGATTAGAGAATGAAAAAAATGATAACATGCGTTATGCTATTATGGATCTTTATGCAAATTACGGAGGCGATGAAAACAATGATTATTTTTTAAAACAAAAAAATAATTTCACAGGATTTGAGAGTTTTGGATTTCTTAATCTATACAGCACCTTCTTAAAACGTTGTACCGATGAAACAGTTATAAATGGAGCAGGTGTTTTCAGGGATTTTGCAAAAAGTGATGCAAATGCCTACGTTAAGTTCTTTGCTCAAAAAGCCATTAAAGGACAAATCAATCGTTATCAGGACAAAGAAGATGAATTATCCATGAAGTTGGAAGAAGCTAAAAAAGGAAATGGAGATGTAACAGCAACTCAACAACTATTTGATAAAACACACGGAACAAAAACACGTTTACAAGAAATTTACGATGCTACTAAATAATTTTAACTAGCCCGGAAACATGGCTGAGCATAACGATCAGGGAAAATTTGGTGAAGAACAAGCGCTGAAATTTATAAAAAAACTGAACTACGCAATTATTGAATGCAACTGGCAGTTTAAGAAATTTGAAATTGATATTATTGCAAAAGATGGGGAAGTATTAGTTGTTGTAGAAGTAAAAACGCGAAAAAGTGATGCCTTTGGAACCCCGGAATCCTTTGTGACAAAACAGAAACAACGACAACTAATTAAAGCTATCAACCATTACGTTGAACAAAAAAATCTACTGAACGAAATACGCTTTGATATAATTTCGGTTCTACATGACGGTAAAAATATTATTATCGAACATATTCCTGAAGCATTTTATCCGATAGTAAAATAGCTCACAATCAAGCTTTCATCAAGCAACAAAACAATCCTTCTGATATTATAATGCTTGTATGCAAATCACAGATAATTTATTCTCTATTACTTTTTTGGTTTCACTAAATGCTTCAACACTGAGGATGTGGGTTTAACTTCTGCACATATATCTAAATCAAAAAAATCTCATAAAACCTCAGGAAGAGTTCCTGGTTTGGCCAAAGATAAACTCAAAACCGCCATCTGTAAACTAAGCCCTTAACACATACACATTGTGATTATTTTTGATAGAAATCAAATTTAATTTCAAGCAATATGAAAACCAAACAACTATTATTTGTTATTTTAAGCATCCTTTGCTTTAATAATGTAGTAGAGGCCCAGGCACCAACAGCAGGCTTAATCAGTTATTGGCCATTTAATGGTAATGCCGATGATGCAAGTGGAAATAACCACAATGGAGTAGTTAATGGGGCCACACTAACCAATGACCGGTTTGGAAATCCGAACAAGGCATATAGTTTCAATGGTATAAACAATAATATTGTGGTAGCAGATGCAAATGACCTTTCCTTTGTAACCAATGAGTTCACCGTATCGTTCTGGATATATTCTAATTCTACTTCCAACATAGCTATACTGGGAAAAAGAGGTAGTACCACCAGTGACTTTGAATACTTGTTTAGAAAAGTTGTGGCCAGTGATCCAACATACGGAAACAAATTAGCCATTAGTAACTGGAATCTTGCAGGTACGGCATACCCTTATTTAATAAGCGCTTCAAATTATACAGTTGATGATACTATTGCCGCACAGCAATGGGAAAACTGGACTGTTACCGCAAATGGAACAATTCTGAAAGCATATAAAAACGGAACGTTTAAATTCAGTTATGCAAGGGATCCGGGTACATCATTAGCCAACGGCCCTGGAAGCCTTACCATTGGAAGTGGAGGTGCTTTTAACACTACTTACTATATGAATGGAAAACTGGATGATATAAGAATATATAACCGTGCTTTGGATAGTATGGAAGTAAATGCTATAGCCAACGAAGTTATTTGCTCTCAAACCATTTACGACACAGTTCATGTTGCAGTAACCGATACATTAATAATCAATGCAAATCTCACGGGAATCAACCCTCCAAACAATTACAATACTCTTAAAATATTCCCCAACCCAACCAGCGATTACATTACTATCAATACAGGAAATTTTAGCGTAATGAATGGTTATCAGATTAAAATCATTAACACCCTAAGTCAGGTTGTGTACACACAAACAATTAATGCAGCTTCTTATTCAGTAGCTTTAAATACGTTTGGCGGGCTGGGAACTTATTTTGTACAACTATTTGACGCGCAAAATAATTTGATTGATGTGAGGAAAATAATTTTGCAGTAAACCTTTCTCAAAGGAGCTAAAACGAAATAGAGTACTGCTCTATTTCGTTTTATGCGATTATCTGGCTTACTTTTTCATCAGAATGACGGGGAAATTTCGATATTTGTATACCCTCTTTCTGCTGATGAATATAAAAAAATGGTTTTTCTGTTTGATTTGTACCGTTGGATTGGTATACCCTGGCAAGTCACAAAATAACTCCGTTTATACCTATCGCAATTACACCACGCTTAATGGCCTCCCAAGCAATGAGGTCTATAATGTTATGTGCGACAGCAAAGGTGAAATATGGTTTTCAACCGCAGGCGGTGCAAGTAAATTTGACGGACAAACTTTCACTAACTATACCAGGGCACAAGGATTACCAGACAATACTATATTCAAATTAACAGAAGACAAAAAAGGCCGGATATGGGTAATACCTTTTTCGTCAGGTTTAGCTTACATCAAGGATAATAAAATTTTTCCTTTTAAATACAATTCGGTTCTTGAAAAATCATACGCACAATCCTCAGAAACAGCCTTAGGCTTTTTATCTCCTTCTTGTGACAGTATACTTGTAGCACCCTATAAAGCAACGATAACATATATTTCATTTAATGGGAAAACAAAAGTGTTTCCTGACTTGCCTTACAAAGAAATGAAACAAATCACCAACGTGATACATTGTTTTTATGATTCAAGAGGCATACTTGTTTCTTATACTGAAAAAATAAAAAATAACGGGCACTCAACAGAGATACATTATCTTAATAAAAACAAACAGAATAGTGTACTGTTTGTTTCTGACACTATTCAAACAACTGTACACGACCGTGTTATACACATCAATTCGGACACATGGCTCTATTCTAATGACAAGAACGCGTTTTTAATAAAGAAAGGAATCGTTGAAAGGGTTTACAGATTTGATGATCAAATATTGCGGATATTTCAGGAAGGAAATTCCATTATGTTCGGGTTAAGAAACAAAGGTTTAATGAGGTACAACCATTACCTTGATAAGGATTACTCACTTATTATAAAAGATCTTTCCGTAACGGGTATTTGCACAGATAAAGAAAACGGATACTGGATTAGCACACTCGAAAATGGTGTTTATTATATTCCTACATTCAATTTTACAAATCTCTCTTCTAATCAGGAAAACAAACTGGGGCACTATACTTCTATTGTTTATGACAGTTCATTTATTTATTGTGGAACTAAAGTGGGGCAAGTTGAAAAATGGTCGAAACAGAAAAATCATTTATTAACTATTACTCCCACAAAAGAAAACAGCCAAATTTGGAAAATGTATTGTGACCCTGAAACAAAAGACATATGGTTATCTGCCTCATCATGGGGAGGATTTATTAAAAAGGATGATTTTCATATACTGAAAGGAGTTGCGTCTTCATTATCATACCTTCGAAAGGAAGATTGGATTTATACAGGGCATTGGAATTATATGCTTCGTTTTAAAAATTATGACTTAGATACTTCTCCTATTAATCATCTCGACAAAAAAAAACGATTTGAATCCCTCCTGGATATTTCAAAGAATGAAGTACTTATTGGCAGCATGGATGGTTTGTATCTTCTTAACACTATAACAAAAAACATTAGAAGATTTGATCTGAAAGATTCTGTAAACAAGCAACCCCGTGTAGTGTGCATGCTAAAAGGAAACGCGTCAGAATTTCATCTTGGAACAAAAGGAAATGGCTTATTAAAAATAAATACCAAAGGGGAAATACTTAATCGGTTCGATCATTCAAACGGATTATTAAGTGACAATATTATCAAAATAAAATCCTTCAAAAATTTCCTTTTTGTGCTCTCTGAAAATGGAATCGGCATCCTCAAAAAAAACGCACATACTGATGAAGTAGTTGGTGCCTTGGATTATTCTTCGGGTTTATATAACAGTGCCTTTTCTGATGTGGAAATTATTGATAATTATTTGTGGGCTACAGGGTCAAAAGGAATAGATGTAATTGACCTCAATATTCTGAATCAAACGACAGAACCTATCTTTAAGATTTCGACAATAACTGTTTCAGGGCAAGACACCACAGGAACTTCTTTTACTTTACCTTATAACAAAAATGCAATCACATTAAAATATCAATTGGTTACGTACCGAAATCAGGAACGGAAAATATTTCGTTACCGGATTGTAAATCGTGATTCATCATGGTTGCTTACAAAAAACACTGAATTAAACCTTGTTGATCTTTCTCCGGGAACATATAAAATAGAAATTGCAGGCTCAAATGGTACCAAGTGGTCCGATTCCCGGGTACTTGTCTTTAAAATAGAACCTCCCTTTTGGCTAACCTGGTGGTTTATAACCATTGAGATACTATTTATCGTTTTAATCACTTTCTTTTTTCTGAATAATTATTTCGAAAACAGACGAAGAAAAGCAGAAGTACGGATGCTTCAAAAGCAGAATATAATGGAGCTTGAAATGAAAGCTTTGAGAGCACAGATAAATCCGCATTTCATTTTCAATGTACTTTATTCCATTCAACATTATATACTCTTTAATCAAAAAGAAGAGGCTCAAAAATATCTTTCAAAATTTGCGAAACTACTTAGAAGTATTTTACAGAATTCAGAAAAAAATGTTGTAAGCCTGGGAGAGGAAATTGCCGTTCTTGAACTTTATCTGGAATTGGAGGAAATGAGATTTGAAAACAAATTTTCACATCAAATAACTGTAGCCCCTTCACTGGATATAACTCTGATAAAAGTTCCAACCCTTCTTGTTCAACCAATAATAGAAAACGCCATAAAACATGGGGTTGGTCATTTAAAATCAGGGGGATTTATTAAAATAGAGTTTAAAACAGAATCAGAAAAACTAATCTGCGAAGTTGACGACAATGGCGTTGGGAGAGCCTTTCATAAAAACCAGGATAAACCATATGACGATTATAAATCAATGGGGATGGAAATTACCAAGGATCGGGTAGAAACCCTTGGAGAACAATTTTCTGCGCAAACTAAACTTACTATCTTTGACAAAACGATGGAAACAAACGGAGAAACCGGAACAAAAGTGATTATTGAATTACCTTTACTAAAATGAGCATACGAACAGTATTAATTGATGATGAAACAAAAGCGAGAAAAACGCTTCGGTTATTGCTTGAACAATTCTGTCCTGAAACAACAGTGATTGGTGATTTTGAAAACACAAAAGACGGTGAGGCGTTTATTAACTCTAATTCCGTTGACCTTTTATTTTTGGATGTGGAAATGCCCGGGGAAACCGGAATCCAGTTTTTAAACAGGATTGGGGACAAAGGAATAAAAGTGATAATGGTAACAGCTCATGCTCATTATGCCATTAAAGCAATAAAATTGGAAGCTTTTGACTACATACTAAAACCGATTGATGTTTCAGAACTACAGGCAGCCATCGAAAAATTTAAAAAAAGGATGGACTCGAAATCCAACGCAATAATTAACTCCGAAAGTACCTTAACCATTCCAACCCGCGAAGGAATAGTATTTGTTAAACAATATGATATTATTCATATAGATGCAGAAGGAAGCTATTCAACTATTTATACTAATGACAGCAAAATGATGGTTTCTCAAAACCTTTCTGAATTAAGTTCGCAATTGAATCATTCTTTGTTTTTGAGGGTACATAATTCTCACATCATTAATATGTCGAAAGTAAAAACCTATATTAAAACCGACGGTCATTTTGCCGAAATGGCTAATGGGAATAAAATCACTATTTCGAGAAGAAAAAAAGATGAGTTTATTGAAGCAATGAGGTCTTTATAAATAATAAATGCCATCCAAAGGACAGCACTTATCACTCTTGATTTTAGGTTAGGTTGTATTATTAGTGCTGTATGTTTATTAATTTTGTTCCTAATACTGCACCTTCTGTGCTTACAACTTTAATTATGTAAATACACATCATTATATGTTTGCGCAACGCAGATAATACTGCCAATTAAAATTATCGTGGTAATTACAAAAATCGTTTTCTCGTTTTTATTTGCCTGCCACTTAATTTTTGCACAAAAATAATTTACTTCCTTTCACTAAAGTTCCTGAGTTTATCAATTGTCGGTATTAGTTTATAGTTTACCTATATTGGTTTATAAGTGGTAACAGGCGTTAAGTCCGGGCACTTCGTTTCCAATCCATTCCTAAATGTCTATTTTCGGTTAAACAGAAAATACATTTACGTTGGACTTAAAAAACTAAAAAAAGGTAAAACACTTTGCCTGATATTGACCTCCGAAGATATTGGGATCATGAAATAATTCCTCAGTCTCCGCAAAAGCCTCGGAAATTTCCAAGGCTTTTGTGTTTAAATGTATATGGTCCATACTTACTCTATCAATAGTTTTCTATACGAAATCCCATTATTATGTTTTACCAGAACCAGGTATATTCCTTGTTTCCAGGTATCAGTAGTTAAAACAGATGAGTTTTTATTCACGTTACTTTCTTTGTAGATTATTTTTCCACTTGCATCACAAACCGAAATTTCACTAATAGTATTTTCGTTCATTTCAACAACCACATTAGTGTTGGCTGAAGGATTAGGATAAACATTTAATTGATAATAAGTCGCCAGAGTTACTTCGGGGGAAACCTTTGCTGTTTCCTCTTCATTATCCCCGATATTACTACCTGCTATCCTGCCCGAACCTGGTAAAATTGTAACATTACAACTTTGAACCGGATTTGACCATTGATAGGTAAGCACACCATTTACCATATACGGAACGTAGGTTTTGATGTATGAGTAATACTCGGTATTATAGGTTAACCCGGTAAAGCTTGTTAAAGGATAAGGTACAGCACTGGTACTAGTAGCAGGAGTTGTATAATCGGTAGATGTAATTGCTACTCCATCCGATACACGTACCAGGGTTACATTGTATTAGTTAGCTCCGTATACATTGCGCAAAAGCATG
>JAUXTT010000018.1 GCA_030684395.1 Bacteroidota bacterium
GCCCATAGTCTTTTTAATGATAGGTTTTTAAAGGCATAAATATCCAAGCATTATTAAACAAAATGAAACTACATTTACACCCTGATAGGTGGTACACTTTTCACCCGGAATAGTGGTACATAATTGAATCGGTACAAACACTTTGCGTAATCGTGGTGTCAAACTTCGTTGTATTGATCTTCCTGAACTGAACACACTTACCCTTGGAATCTTCGGTAGCGTTGCGCAATGGGAACGGGAGTTGATATCTTCTTGCACCAAACGAGGCCTGAACGAATTAAAGAAGAAAGGCGTTAAACTTGGCTCGCCACAAAATCTTACACCCGCAGCACGGAAGAAAGGTGTTCAGGTTGTTATCCAGAATAAAAACGATAATGAAAATTGGAGACGTGCCATTACGTTTGTTGAACACTTTCAAATGAAAAATGGGTATATCAATTATTCTGAAATTTCTCGGCAGCTGAATGAGAAAGGGTATAGAACAAGGAATGGGTGTGAGTTTAGTGCTGGTACGGTAAAAAGACTATGTTGAGTTACTATAAGCTTATTTATTAAAAAGAATCAATTACTCATTTTTTAAATCGTGTATTGTCTTCTCGCCAACCAAAAGCTTATAGAATGCAGACTCCCCGCCACTACCAGGTTTAAAATTACCGGTAGTAAAATCTGTATCGGTGACTTTAACAGAATCCAATATTTCTTTAAATTGTTCAACTGTTGGTACAATTCCAACATTTTGACCCACAATAGTTAAATAAGCAATCCTTAAATATCTCATGAAGGCCTTAAATGCATTTGATCTCGGTAAAATATTTCCCTGTCTGTTTATATCTTTCCATGCTGTAGGCCACTTATCCTGAATACTTGTAAAATAATTGAATAGGATCAATGCAATTTCATTATCCTGTTCAGAAATAAACATATTTCTAAAAGGATGCTTTCTTAATTCAGAGTTTGAAAAATATGCTGGTTTCTTTCCCTTCATGTACAAATTTCTGTCTACAAAAGGGTCGGGGGAAATTAATTTAATTAAAGATTCAACAAAAACTGCTTGAGTTAGTGGTTCCGGTTTTGTCCGATCTTTAGTTTTTACACCAAGCCTTTTAATTCTATGATATAGTGGACTTTTTTTGTCAACGCTGTCTAATGCAACTGCTATCTGGTGGCACGTTCTGAAAGGACTTCTTGTTTTTGACAGTTCTTCTAAATCATAAACCAAACTTCGACTGACTTTAGTCTGGGCAAGATTTACTGTTGCAAAAATATTGGCTTGTTCGTCAAGATCTATTCCAATGAATACGACCACATTTAATTGAAAATCAGGAAAAAACTGGTTCAATGTTTCATCATAATTTCCTGCCTCGTTGATAAAACCTGCAATTCTGTGCTGTCCATCCAGTACTTTGGCAACCTTGTCAAACGATATTGATTCTTCCGGATATTCTGCTGATTCGTATGGTTTGAGCGTAAGAGTTCCGCCATCATCAAATTCGGCACAATTTTGATCAATTGCTAATACTATTCCTGTTGGGAATGCCGCATCTACCGATTCAAGATATCTTCTGATTTTATAAACTCTTGTTTTGTCCAAAGGGCGCTGAATTCCTAAATAACGTTCAACTTCCCTTTCTTCACCCTCGATTCTTCGAACATCTGCATAAGAGATTTTTATCAAGTCCCGCGCCTTGATGGTTCCAATAAAAAAGTCCCCAATGGGTTGGGATACTTTAATAACTTTTAAGTCAACTGAGTTAGCGTCCATGGTAGTTATCTTATGCTGTCACTAAATCTTTGATTAAAATCTAATTGCTGCCTTTGCCTATTTGCAGACCAGTTTGATGCGTTTTTTCCGTGGTATACAGAGTATATTCTAAAAATAATTGAAGTACTTAAAAATATCAGCGTGAGTTTGAAATACAGATCAAACCCGTGATTCTCCATATTTATTTCAGCAACCCAATTATTTTTGGCAACCAAATAAAGAACTATTGTTAAAACATAGAGCAATAAAGTTACTATCGAAAAAACATGAAGTAATGGCAATTTGTAACCAGAACCATGTGTTTTTGTTAGTAAATAAAGTGACGGAGCGATAAAACTCAAACAATACGAAAGCATTTCACCCGGTATTATTTTTGTTTTTAATGGCTCAATAATCTGATTGGCCGCCAATGAAGCAATAGTTATATTTATAAGAAGTGGTAATAACGCAATAAACGTTAGAAATAGAACTTCCTTGCAGCTTTTCCACAAGGCCGGGTAGTCGACTAACGTAAAAAACAACGCTATACTTTTAAAAAATCTATTCATTATTACCAACATTTAATAGCTAATTCGGTATATCTTCCTCTTGCACTTGAATTTCCAGCAATTACACTTGCCCTCTCCAATTCAATCGTTTTACCAACACCTTTATAAAGCTCTTTGATTGAAATATGGTTTGCATTAAGAATTAGAACAAATGCCCCTCTCTTAATTGCTTTTGATACAGAATCTTTGAGTCTTATTTGATCCTGCCATGAAAATATTTTTTCGTTATACTTTACAAAACCATTCAAATTATGCTTCACGGTATATGGTGGATCTATAAAAACGAAATCACCCGAACGAGCCTTATCTATAGTATTTTGAAAATCGCAAGATTCTATACTCATTGTGTTGAGCAACAATGAAAGCTCTTGGAAGTTGTCTTCCGTAGATAACACCTTTGTTTTCGTGCCTATTGGAACATTGAATTGCCCATTTTTATTCACCCGATACAATCCATTCCAACAAGTACGATTTAGGTATATGAAACGTGCAGCCTGTAACAATGATACTCTTGGTTTTTTTTCTCTCATCTCATAATAAAAATCCACACTATGCTTTTTATCATATTTAAACAGAACGTCGACCAGGTCTTCCCAATTATCTCTTATTGTTGTATAGGCATTAATAAGGTCAACATTCAAATCGCTTAAATAACCGCCAGTAGGTTGTAAATGAAAAAAAACGGCAGCACCACCCAGAAAAGGTTCAAAATATCTTTTCGTTTCAACATGATCTGGAAATATATCAATTGGACGAGTGGTTAACCAGCGTTTACCCCCAGCCCATTTTAAAAAAGGTTCCATAATTAGAAAATAAAAATAATGAAGTTCGTCTCATTAGGAGGCGAAGAGCTAAAAATATATTGAGGGGTTGTGTAAAATAGCAATTTTTTTCCGAATAACGAACTAAGTTAACGGTATTCCTAAACTAAATTTGTCTTACCGCTTCCACTAACACCATTTATTACAATGAATTTTCGCTCTATTCCTTTGTTTTCTTTTGACGAGATTGAAATATTGCGCAACAAGACTTCAATTTGTGGTTGCATAAAAGTTAAAAAAGGCTCAACTTTGATTTTGCTTGTTATTTTCTCAATTTTGTCTAAATTGAAATGGTCTAGTTTGTTTTTATCTGGGCCGTCAAACCAGCTTTTTATAGTATCATAAATTGTCATGGTTGCGAAGGATTAAATAGTTACAAAAAAAGGTTAAATCCGCAATTTCCTCATCCACGCAATACTTTTGTAAGTAAGCTGGTACAAGTTAGAGAATAAATACTAAATTTATATGATCACGTTTGGACAAGCTTACAGAACGATTTATCGTACAACATTAATTAACCCTTTCATCTAATCTGTTAAGTAAATAATAGCCGAATGCAACAGTTATTTGAAAACGAAATATTGCATCATTTTCGTCTGACAAACCCGGATGTGAACCATGCGGGTGAAGCCTTTTCCATAGGCTTTCGACGAATGGGTGTTTAAAATCACCGTAAGATATTTCATTTAGTTCAGCCTGTAAAAATGCCGGTATTACCGAATTGCCAAGTAGTTTAATGGCTTGTGATGGTGATTTACATTCATTCGATGGAAGTAGTTTCTGACAGATAGATACTAATAATGATTCAACAAAATTGCGAATCTGTGCGTTGGAACCAGACCAATTCTTATCGGTAAGACTTCTTTGTCCGAGAGCTAAATGTTCTTTTGATAAATTAAATCCGAATAGATCAAGGAGCCTCACTAATTCACTTTCAATTTTAGCTTCTTCCATTTCTTGTGGCAATAGTTTTCTTATTTCTCTTGCACGAATAATATAACCATCGCGTTTGAGATAATGACAAAGCGATTTATATTCCTTTTCGAACAACATTTCAAATGGGGGTTCTTGTCCAATCCAATGTTTTTTTAAGCCAAGATTATCTTGTTCATATCTATAAAACTGATCAACCTTATATTGTAAAATATCATTTTGAAAGTTTTTAGTAAATGCACCGCTTGACGGTGGGTCGAGCAGTAATTTAAGCAGTACATTAGCCTTATCAGAATTGTTCTTGTTTGGAGAAAATTCATGAATGTGATGTGATATTCCAAAAATATGAAATAATCTGTCTAAGTCCTTTTGGACAGTTCGCTCAAGAACACTTGCTAATTCAATACAGGTTTGTTTTGAAAACATAATTCTGTAAAATACACATTATCGGTTGCAAGACTTACAATCGGCTTCCTTTTTATAAACCAAACACATCTTAAACAGATGCTATATCCAGTAATCAATTCAATTTCTGACAGGAACCACCAAAGGGCTTAATTCCGGAATCTACTTATTATGAGTCTGGTTAATGTAAACGGCGCGTAACCGTGCGCGGAAACGTCCTCAAACTATCCGTTTATTCCAGTCTATTCAAGTATAAACTAATATGAATATCATTATAAATCAGTTGATTAAGTGTTTTGGAGTGTTTTACCAAGACTGTCCAACGGACGGCCCACACCACAAGACAGATAAGGCTTTCACGCGACAAGTGTGGAAGCTTTTTTCTTTTGGTCGAACAATGGTCGAACATGTCAGTCTTTAATCCAACTAAGGATGCTAATTCTTCTGGCATCCTTATAGACACGCATCAGTCCGAGGAAAGCCATAGTACCAAACAGGCCAACGATAAGCAGTCCGATAGCAATAGTTGCATAAGAATTTCTAGTAACGTCAGGTATCGGTTTATGTATAATTTTATCATCGAGCTTAGCGACTGCTATTTTCTCGATAGCGTCTTTTGTTTGGATTATCGCCGAATCAGAACTAATAAATCTGATTGTCGCTTTTTGATTATTTGATTTGGAAACAATTTCATAAGTGTACACTATCTCAGGAACAATAAATGATCTAGCCCCCTTAAAAATTAAGTTTACTCCCCCGTACCCAAAATAGCCAAGAGTTAGAAGCGCGAAAATAATTGTAGGTATTGGTGAGGAGCGCTTATTGACACTAAGCCCGTCTAATTTGGTCACAGTACCAAGATCAGCTATGCCACTCTAAGTTTAAAATTATTCCTAAGGTTGTTGTTCTGATTTCGACAATAGTCCTAAAATGAATTTAAAGCCTTGACTTGTTTATCATACTCATACTTTACCATGGACCAATCAGCCTCACATTTTAATAATGCGGGAACATCGATAGTTTTTATAGCATCCCACACCTTTTTATTGTATTCAGCCCGTTCGTCAAAACTCCATTTTATTAATGATTTATAGAGAATAGAGCTATACTTAGTTTGGAAGTTATCGACTACATTAAATAGGGCATCGGTTTGTTTATTTATCTCATACACTACCATATGAAAATCATCATCCCATTTTTTTAAGGCATACTTCTTTATCGTTGACTCATAAAGTGAGTTGTAATTGTCCTTTATATTTTTTGCATTTTCTCCCAATTCTTGGCTAAATGATATAATTGGAAGGAATAATAAAAGGAGAACTAACTTTTTCATATGATTTTTTTTCAAGTTACAGACCTAATTCTATAAATCATAGCCTTTTTATTTTTTGTAAAAAGAATTTGTCGTACTCGTTTTTACAAGAAATGGGGTAATGTCAAATAACACCCCTCTCCGGGTGATCGTTTCCACTTTCCTTTTAAAATTGTTCCTCTGGTTGCTATTCTGGTTCCTGCATTGGTGGGCCTGTTTCTCCCCCACATACTTTGCACCGCAAAACATACTGTTCCCCTTTTGGTTGGTAATATCCCTGCCACAACTCAAACACTCCCTTTTTATGGACTCGGAAAATTCAGGGGGGCCGTTCTTTTTTATAGTGTCCAATTTGTCCAGTTCCACCCCTTTTATAGTTTCCGAAAGTTCCGATATTGGCCCTTTTATGGACTCGGAAAACTCCCGGCTTCCCGGCTGTTCCCCGGCTGTTATCCCTGTTATTACGCTGTTATTTGCCTCCCGCTCCCCTTTTACCGTGTAAGAAAATTCAATGTTTTTATGGTTTCCGAAAATCCCCTTTTTTACTATGTCGGAAAATTCCAGATAGTCCGGGTAATCACCCTTTTTTATAGTGTAAGTAAATTGCCTCTGGGGTACCTCTGGAGGTTGGACCGGGTTTTGTACATTCTTACCCTTTATCTTAATGGTAAATTTGTACAATTTCCGATAAGGTTATTCCACTCTGAATGAATTAAATCTAAAATTGTTTTGTGATCGTTTTTACCGTGTTCCGCTACTAATTTTTTAAATCGGTCCCGTTCGTAGTTAAATCTCCGTTTGTTGGTTTCCTTTAACCTCTCCCAATATTTGGGGTTTGCTCCGTTTTTTAATGCCTCCCTTTGCTCTGGTTTTAGTCTGGGATTATTTAGGTCAATACTGTGATCGTACAGTAAAACGTTTTCCCATGCCTCCAGTAATAACGGGAGCAACCCGTTTACCTTAACACGGTCCGTTAAATCGTAAATAGTTTTTATCCCCTTTAGTTTCTGCATTTTCAAAAACCGTAATTCATGCCTCATTAAGTTTCCCGGCAAATTAAACTGTTTACCTTTTACAATTAAAGGGTGTTTAATTTGATTTACTTTTCAACAGCACATCAATGGAGAGGATTACAGAATCCGCTGATGATAATATTCCGGGGGTTATGATTTCTACATCATGAGCAAACATTCGTCTATCGAACAAAA
>JAUXTT010000015.1 GCA_030684395.1 Bacteroidota bacterium
TTCCAAATACGGAACATAGGTTTTTACATACGAATAATATTCTGTATTATAGGTTAAGCCCGTGAAGCTTGTTAAAGGATAAGATACAGCACTGGTACTAGTAGCAGGAGTTGTATAATCGGTAGATGTAACTGCGACCCCATCCGATACACGTACCAGGGTTACATTGTATTTGGTAGCTCCGTATACATTGCGCAAAACCATGGTAGCATTCATATTGTTATAGGAATAGGTATAAAAAGCACTGTTACAGGCATAGTGGAATGCGTTGTCCGGCTCGTTTATCTTTACATTACAATTCTGAACCGGATTTGACCATTTATATGTAACTACTCCGTTTTCCAAATACGGAACATAGGTTTTTACATACGAATAATATTCTGTATTATAGGTTAAGCCCGTGAAGCTTGTTAAAGGATAAGATACAGCACCGGTACTGGTAGCGGCAGCTGTATAATCGGTAGATGTAACTGCTACTCCATCCGATACACGCACCAGGGTTACATTGTATTTGGTAGCTCCGTATACATTGCGCAAAACCATGGTAGCATTCATATTGTTATAAGTATAATAGGTGCTGTTGCAAGCATAGTATAAACTATTACCAGGAATTATAGTGAATGTGCAGGCGGCAGACCAGGGGCTTGTGCCGGTAGATCTAACTACCCGCACCCTTACAAGATAATTTCCATTATAGTGCAGGAACGGAACTTCACTCAAGTTAATGTAATTGGTGCTTCGCGTGATAACAGGTGAGGTTCTGAATATTTGTCCAACGGTATTGGTTTCGTCAAAAATAAATTCGTAAGAAAGGGCTCCTGAAACAGGGTTACTATAAATATTATCCGCAGTTGTTTTAAATTCTTTTCCACAATAAGCCGAAGTGATAGCTGTGCATGATGTTGAGTTCTGCACGGTAAGGCTCTGATTCGCACTACAACCATAAGTATCAGTTACGGTAAGCGAATAGGTTCCGGCTGGCACATTAACACTTTCTGTGGTAGCTCCTGTTGACCACAAATAGGTGTATCCGGCAGTTGCACTCAGAGTGCTTGTTGTTCCCGGGCATACAGTTATTTCTCCGGTGATGACAGCTACGGGTGCCTGTGCGGAAGTAACCGTTGTTATCTCCGAAGTGACCGAACAACCATTGCTGTTTGTTACAGTAACCGAGTAATTTCCAGCTCCCACCGAAACAGTTTGTGTAGTGGCTCCGTTGCTCCATAAATAGGAAGCACAACCCGTTCCGGCATCAAGAGTAGTGCTCATTCCCGCGCACACTGTAGTATTTCCTGTAATAACAGGCGCAGCAAGGTTAGAAAGAGCATTTACTGTTACCTGGTTCGATTGCATAGTACATCCATTCTGATCGTAATAAACAACCGAATAGTAACCACTTGTAGTTGCAGAGTAATTAGCCGGGTAGTTATAATTATTGTATCCGCCTGCCGGTGCAGCGTCTTTCTTCCACTCATATACGATATTGCTAAAATCGCAGGTTGAATTTAAAGAAACGCTGCCCCCGGTACAGAAGTTAACAGGAGAAGGATTACTAATAACCGGTGAGTTCAGAGCATATATTTCAAATGTTTGGTTTGGAATATATTCACTGGCAGGGCTGGAAGTTTCTATTTTAAACATATAACCGCTTCCCGAAGGAACTCCGGAAGGAATATGTATAGCAATTGTATTAGCTGCAGCACTGGCGTAATTATAACCTACATTTTGTGTAGAATACAATGTTCCGTTTGGGTTTAAAAGCTGAACACTTATTGTGTTTCCTGCATTAAAATTTCCATAAACAGTAATATCAGAAGTTGTGTAGGTGGCGCCTGTACAGTATCTCAAACCATCCGCAGGATAATCGTCCCTGAAAGTTACATTGGTAACAGGAGGCTGATCGTTATACAACGAGGCAACCTCTGAGGGACTCAGCGCTCTACTGTATATTCTCACATCATCAATTTTTCCATAAAACGGTTCCGGTCCATAGCCCCCCATTGTAACCTGATGTGTTGACGAATAAGAACTCAGGTTTGAATTGGCTTCATCCAATATCAAAACATTATCCAGATAAATTTTAACTGTTGATTGATCAAACATTGCACATACATGATACCATTTGTTTGGTTGAACCACGTAATCCGTAAATTTAACGATATTTGAACCGTTTGAGATAGAACTGAAAAAAGCAAGCCGCTGATTTCCTCCAGCAGTTCCGTCAAGATCAATTCCCCATTCTCCTCCTTTTCTAAAAAGAGTTTGGCTTGAACCATTATTATAAAACCACAACGACATTGTGAATGGCTTTCCTAAATTAAGTGTTGAACTTCCAAGAATAGAAATTGTATGCGTAGCATTTGAAAACTGATATGCAGCATTTGCACGATTGAATCGGTCACTAGTAAGTGTGGCACCATTTACGGTTCCATTGTTATTGTTACCACTAAAATCATTGGCATTCCCTTCCAGTGGCCAATAACCTTTAAGGTCGGTTACGGGAATTTGTGCTGACAGTTTACCAAGAAAGATAATTGCGAAAATAAAAAATAATGCCCTTTGTTGTCGTTTCATTTTAATGCTTTTTTTAATTGAACTATTAATTTGGGCGCAAAAATATTCTAATACACTTCACAACAAGCCTTGTGTTTACCGGTAACAAATATTAGTTTACAAATGGTTTATACTAGTTTACAGATGGCAAAAAAGTCACATGATTTAAATTGACATTTATTGAGCACCTGCCACTTCCTCTAACTGTAATTTCTTCACCCGTGATCTTATTGCCCCTTTAGTCCGGCCGAAATGTTTCGCCATATCTCTTGTGTTTATTCCTTCACAATGCATTCTGGTTAATTCATTATCAAGTTCGGAAGTCCAGGGTTTATATGCATCCTGATGCCTGGTTCTTACTTCTTCAACTGAGTATGCCTTTTCCTTTTTCTCACCCTCTTTGCCGGAAACTACTGGATCATCTGTGTGAGGCTCTTCCACTTCATTACCTGTAACATTCATTACATGAATTTGAGGAGATTTAGGAAAACCTTTAGGCATTAAAGGTTCAGGAATGTGAATACTATTTTTTGTTCTTGTTACTGCAACATAAAGCAAATTGATCTCTTCATTCAACTTGGCTGAATTTAGTCCCTCCTGCTTTTTACTTTTTGTCAATTTCTCTTCCGGAATAAAATCATTAACCAATTGTATCGCATCATACTCCATCCCTTTACAGCGATGAACCGTAGAAAAGATCATTTCCGCTTTTTCCTTTTCATTGTTTTCAACATGCCGGTCCTTGATCTGTTTAATAATACCGGGGATTTCATTCCCATACTCCTTAACAATATCCAGCATCATTTTCAATTGGACATCCGCAGTATTCTTTATGTATTTTTCAAGGTCATTTATGTTTTTCATTGCTTTGATCAGTTTATCCTTTATCAAATGTCGTTTCCCATTATAAAGATTTAGCACATCATATAAAGAAGCTCCTTCATCTGCATACGTGTAAGAGTTTATATTTCCTTCAAAATAAATATTCCTGATATTACTTTTTTCCACAACATATTCTATTGCTTTTAGCAAGAGCCCGAGGTTTGTTCGGGCAATAACCGCTTTTGTTTTATATCCGCTATAATTTCCTTTTCCAACAATTGGGATCGTTGGGCGTTCATCATAATTCTTGAATTTGAGTATTTCCATTGCCAAATCAGCAATATCCTGACTAAAACGGAAGCTGGTTGATAAATGGAAAACTTTGAAATCCGCCTGTTGTAAAGAATTCACCGCAAAACGCCATCCGTAAATTTGTTGATGTGTGTCACCTACAATAACCTTGGTCGCCCTTTGTTTTAAGAAAACATCCAACATGGCAGGAGATGCGTCCTGTGCTTCGTCAAACAAAATATAATCATAGTTCAGTTTTGGATTTGAAAGGTGAAATTTCTTCAGGTAGAAATCATGAGTGACCTCGATCTTACCTCCATCCATTAGCTTCAAAAATATGTTCGATTGCTCTTTTATATAATCATAACAACTCATCACAAATGATTTCGTCTTCTTATCAGATATAACATCCAGATAGCTTATGTCCTCCACTTTTTGTTCATCGCTATTACAAAAACATGTTACAAATTGATTTATATGGTTAGCGATTACATATTCAACACTACCATCCCCTGCCCCTTTCAGGTTTAGGATTTCAGCTATTTCATTTGTTTTGTAACCCTGAACCCGTACTCTATACCTATTTTTAAAAACAATATTTTTATACGCAAGCGAATGCGCTGTTTCCACTTTAACATTATCGAGTCCTTGATCTTCAAACTTTTTTATTGCCTCTAACTTTACCGATTTATTAAAAGCTAAGTATAGGATTTTACTTTCCTTCGGCCTTGTTCTTGCGTATTCAATTATAGTTGTTGTTTTCCCCGATCCTGCAACAGCGTTGATCTTGATATTCCCTGTGGAATTAATGATGTCTTCTTGTTCCTTGGTTAAGTTCATAATTATTGATTTTTTTATTTTTGCTTCTTTGGAATCTTGTACCCGATTTGTTCTCTTTGCACTGGATTTTCATTCTTCTGCAATAATTCATCCAGGTACTGAAAAACTAATTCAATGTTCTTGGTGTTGTTATCTGTCTTCTTCTTTATTTCCTCAATTATTAAACGTAAATCAGTATTGTCCCACAACATTTCCCGCAATTTCACAAACACATCAATAATGATGAAGCTTACTTTTTCTGCTCTTTCACTCTTTAATACATTTGACAATTGTAAAACACCATGTTCAGTAAAAACCATAGGCAAATACCGGGTCCCGCCTCTTCCTTCGTTTGAGGTCGCAATTTGCGACCTCAAACATTCAAACTCTTTCTCTGTGAGAACAAACATATACTTCTCAGGAAAACGGCTTCTATTCCTCTTAACTTGCTCTTTCAGTCGTTTTGTTTCTACCTGATACAATTCAGCTATATCGGAGTCCAACATTACTTTTTGCCCTCTTATAAAGTAAATCTTATTCATTATAACTTCACTTGGAACTATCAATTCATTTTCTTTGGCTTTCATTAATTGAACCTTAACTATTATTAACACTATGATTACCCCGCCCAACCCGACCTATCCAGGCTTCTATATTGAATTGCTTCTGCAATGTGAGATGTATTTATTTTTTCTGAATTATCCAGATCTGCGATTGTTCTTGCAACTTTTAAAATTCTATCGTAGGCCCGGGCAGAAAGCCCCAAGCGTTCCATAGCTGTTTTCAATAATTGATTACATGCATCATCCAAACTGCATATCACCTGAAGATCTTTTGTTTTCATTTGTGCATTACTATATATACCCACCCTATTCGCATATCGGCTAGACTGGATTTCTCTGGCCTTAATAACTCTTTGACGTATATCCTTGCTTTTTTCTTTTGCTGGCGCCTGCGACAACTCACTAAAAGGAACCGGAGTAACTTCTACATGGAGGTCAATCCTATCTAATAATGGGCCGGAAATCTTATTTAAATATTTTTGTACGACACCCGGAGCACATACACATTGCTTTTCCGGGTGATTATAAAAACCGCATGGGCAGGGATTCATGCTTGCTACTAACATAAAACTTGCAGGATACTCAACCGATCCTTTGGCACGGGAAATAGTTACAACTCTGTCTTCCAGTGGTTGCCTCATCACTTCCAAAACTGTTCGTTTGAATTCGGGCAATTCATCCAAAAACAAAACACCATTGTGTGCTAAAGAAATTTCTCCCGGTTGCGGATTACCTCCTCCTCCTACAAGTGCAACATCTGAAATTGTATGATGTGGCGATCGAAAAGGCCGCTGTTTTACCAAACCTGTTTGTTTACCCAGTTTACCTGCAACACTGTGAATTTTTGTTGTTTCCAATGCTTCATCCGTGTTTAATGCCGGGAGTATAGATGGCAATCGTTTCGATAGCATTGTTTTCCCCGCTCCTGGCGGACCAATTAAAATAACATTGTGACCGCCTGCCGCGGCTATCTCTAAAGCGCGTTTAATATTTTCCTGACCACGTACATCACAAAAATCATATTCATAGGGAATGTTGTTATCATTAGCATATTCGTTGTTTGGAATTTCCCTTACCAGATCAGCTTTACCATTAAAGAAATTGATAATTTCATTTAATGAGGAAGCTCCATAAACTTCCAACCCTTCTACAACAGCTGCCTCAGCAACGTTTTGTTTTGGAAGAATAATTCCCTTGAATCCCTCTTCCTTTGCATTGATCGCTATAGGTAATACACCTCTCACGGGGCGGAGTTCACCATCAAGAGATAATTCACCCATTATAACATATTCGGAAACTTCCGTAGAATTTATTTGCCCGGAGGCGGCAAGTATCCCAACAGCAATGGTAAGATCATATGCCGATCCTTCCTTGCGAATATCAGCAGGTGCCATGTTTACTGTGATAGTATTGCCCGGCATTTTGTATCCGGTGTTTTTTAGCGCTGCAACAATTCTTTGCTGACTTTCTTTTACTGCATTATCAGGCAAACCTACCAAAAAGAAATTTATTCCTGTTGAGATATTTACTTCTACTGTTACTTTGGTCGCATTAATTCCATAAACAGCGCAACCATATGTTTTAATAAGCATAAATGATTTTTAGATTTTGAATAATTCCCATTTTGGCACCGCGTCTCAACCAACGAGACGCGGTGATGTTGAAGCGTCTTAAGCTTTGCCTAATATCATCAGGCCGTTTGCCTGAACTTCAGTGATGTAACGCATCACACCTTCTTTATCTATGTAGTTACGATTGATGAGTTTACCATCAATTGCTACTTCAGTACCTTTTTGTAAAAGCCTCTCCGCTGTTTCTGCCAAAGCTCCCCACATTACTACATTATGCCAGGAAACATCTCTAACTTTTTCACCATTCTTGTTTTTATATACTTCACTGGTAGCAAGAGAAATACGTGCTACTTTTTTATTGTTATCTAATGACCTTACTTCAGGTATGTTACCAAGGCTTCCGATTAATGTTACTTTGTTTTTGATTGAATTCATGATGATTATTGGTGTTTTTAGTTTTAAAAGAAAAAAAGAATTTAGGTTTGTTGTTTTAATCAGGCTTTACCAAGTAGTACAACTTCACTTGCCTGTATTTCGGTGATGTAACGTTTAATACCTTCTTTATCGATATAATTACGATTCACCAATTTTCCTTCAATGGCAACTTCCGAACCTTTCTTTAAAAGTTTTTCTGCAATCTCGGCGAGTGGACTCCACATGATCACATTATGCCATGTTGTGTCTGTTACTTTTTCTCCTTTTTGATTTTTGTAAACCTCATTTGTGGCAATTGAAACACGTGCAAGTTTTTTATTGTTATCAAGAGATTTAATTTCGGGTGCATTACCTAAATTACCGATTAATGTTACTTTGTTTTTAATTGAGTTCATGATTTCTGTTTTTTAATTGTTTTTAAATTTGTTCTTGTTGTCATGTTTCGATAATGGCGCCACCAAAATTTTGACGATGCAAAGTAACGGCGACAAAAAAGCAGGATTCGGTTATTAAGTATTTCTATACGGATATAGTTATTTGCAATCGTTTGTTGTCGAATAAATTATTAAATAACTGTCTTGTAATCAAATGTTTATGCCACAATTTGCATTTTGCTTAAAAATCGAATCTTTTTCAATAAAATGTATTCCTTTATTAATTCTTCTCTTTTATTTAACTCTATTTTGATGGTTATGGCATTTGATTTTCGTAAATTTGTGTTTAGCAAAAATCCTACAAGGACTTATAGGTTCTAAACCGCTCAAAACATAATACAAGGTAGCAGCGGATGTATTCACTTCTTTCATTAGTAAAAATTACATTGAGCATTTTTCTTTTTGCTCTGCTTGGAATTTCTACATCTACGGCGCAAACAATTGCGATCAACGAATTATCTAACGGATCTTCGGGGACAAAAGAACACGTAGAACTTTTAGTTATTGGCACACCTGATTGTTTAGGCATTCCGACACTTGATATGCGTGGCTATTATATAGATTGATAACACCGGCACTTTTGCAAGCGGCGGTGGAACAGGTATTGCGGGTGGTTGCATGCGCTTCAAATCCACAGCATTTTGGCAAGCTATACCCGTTGGAACACTCATTGTTATTTATAATGAAGCTGATGTAAATGCCAGCGTACCAACACAAGATCTATCCATAACAGCTGGCCGGAAAACAAGTACAAATTGATACTTACGTTTGGAAAATACGGGTTTTAGATTCCTTCTTAAATGAACATAATTAGTCGTCCCTCAAAAAGTATCCATATTAGATTATCGATATAAAAGACCTATCTTTTCCCGCATAATTGTTTGGCCACGCTGTGGCCAGCATTCATCTATTAACATTAAATTACTACTATTTGGCTCCGCTGGAGC
>JAUXTT010000026.1 GCA_030684395.1 Bacteroidota bacterium
ACTATTTGGATGAGTTTTGCTTTAAATACAATTTTAAGAAGGAAGAAAAAATATTTGAACTATTCCTCTATAATGCACTAATAACAAACAAAGTTAAACCAATTGCTACCAGTTAATAGGACATTGCCCTCAAGAGGGGAATGCATCAAGGTTAAATGAAATTTAGATAGCGTTTTGATGATTTTCTTTCAAACATAGCTCTACTATTCCATACAAAAAACTCCGTGTAACTCTTTAAACTCGGTTTCTCTGTGTTGAAACGGATCTACTCGAAATACTCTTTCATTCTCTCAAAGAACCCTTTTTCTTTTCTATTCGGGTTAGGTTGAAAGTTTTTAGAACTACGTAAATTCTCTAGAGTCTTTTTCTCATCGCTTGATAAAGATTGCGGTGTCCATACATTTATGTTCACTAACAAGTCGCCTTTACCATAAGAGTTTATTTCAGGAACGCCTTTACCTTTTAAACGAAGTACTTTTCCGCTTTGTGTACCTGCATCTATTTTTATTTTTGCTTTACCTTCTACCAAAGGAACTTCAATAGTTGTTCCTAATGCAGCGTCAACAAAATTTACATAACAATCGTAAAATAAATTTGGCCCGTCGCGTTTTAATTCCGGATGTTCTTCTTCCTCAATTGCAATAATCAAGTCACCGTTTATTCCACCACGTACTGCGGCATTACCTTTTCCTGACATCGATAATTGCATTCCATCAGCAACCCCGGCAGGTATATTAATGGTGATTTGTTCTTCTCCACGTACAACACCATCTCCATGGCAAGTGTTACATTTATCTTTAATAATTCTTCCTTCGCCATGACATGCCGAACAAGTGCTTTGTGTTTGCATTGCACCCAGGATAGTTTGAGCCACACGTGTTACAACCCCTTGTCCGTTACATACGCGGCAAGTATCATACGATCCGCCTTTAGCACCACTTCCTGAGCAGGTGTGACAGGCAACCATTTTAGTTACTTTAATTTTTTTCTCAACGCCGTTTGCTATCTCCTGCAAATTCAACTTTACTTTAATGCGCAAATTTGTTCCCCTGTTGGCACGTCTTCCGCCGCCGCCGCCGCCTCTACTGCTTCTTCCACCAAAAAACCCACTGTCACCAAAAATATCACCGAACTGCGAGAAAATATCTTCCATGTTCATACCGCCGCCCTGGAATCCACCACCACCTGATGCCCCGCCAACTCCTGCATGTCCGTATTGGTTGTAACGCTGACGTTTTTCAGGATTACTTAAGATCTCATAAGCTTCGGCTGCTTCCTTAAATTTATCTTCTGCAGATTTGTCATCCGGGTTCTTATCGGGATGATATTTAATAGCTAACTTACGATAAGCTTTTTTGATCTCATCCTCAGAAGCGCTTTTGCTTAATCCCAGTATTTCGTAATAATCTCTTTTCGACATTTTATTGAATTTGATAATTTGATAATGTGCTAATTTGAAGATGAGTTTATCGTTATACTACTTATTTTATCTTTCAAATTAATGCATTCTCAAAATAATTTTTAATCTTATCAATGGGTAGAAGATTTTGAAAACAGTGCTTGAATAATTTTCAAATCTTCAAATTAATTCATTTTCAAATCATGCTCCCGTTACCACTTTTGCAAAACGGATCACTTTTCCATTCAGCGAATATCCTTTTTCAATTTCATCCACTACTTTCCCCTTCATATCATCGCTTGATGCCGGAATGCTGGTAATTGCTTCCATGATATCCGAATCAAATGGTTTGCCCAAGGCCTCCATTGGCTCAAGTCCTTTTTGTGTTAAGGTTCCTTTGAATTTGCTGTATATTAATTGAACACCTTCCGCAAGCGCTTTAACATCTGTTGCATTTTCGTTTGCTTTCATGGCACGTTCAAAATCGTCGATCACGGGCAAAAACGCTTTAAAAAACTCTTCTCCTGAGGTTTTCATCAAATCTACCTTCTCTTTTGCGGTTCTTTTTCTGAAATTATCAAATTCTGAGTACAAACGCAGGTATTTATCGTTTGCTTCAGCCACTTTCATTTCCAATTCATGTATTTTGTCTTCATTAACGAGGCTTATGTCACTATGACTTTCTGTATTACCTGTTTCTGACGAATTTTCAGTGTTATTTTCGTTAGAATTGTTGTTGTTTTGAGTATTTTCCTCTGTGCTGTCGTTCAACACCTCGTCGTTCTTACTATTCATGGATCTTATCTTTTTAAAAAAATTCTTCACTTAGTTTTTAATCCTTAGGGTTTAAGAGCATTTCAAATATGCTGCCAGCAAAGATACGAGGAAAAAATGGCAGAAAGAGTGGTTTGAGTCTGTTAAACACAGAGGCCTCAGAGGCAAAAGAGTTACACAGAGATTTTTTTGTTGATTTTTCGCAAATCACCCATTCTAAAACTCTGTGAAACTCCATATTCTCAGTGCGCCTGTGTTAAAATTTTGGAATTACCTCAAAACCCTGATTTTAAAAAAATTACCTAAAAGTTTTGGATTTAAACTTAAAGACGTATATTTGCACCCCTATTTTGAATAGGGAGTTCAAATTGTTGATTTTAAATATATTATACAAAAAAATGACAAAGGCAGACATTATTAACGAGATCGCAGACAAAACAGGAATTGAAAAGTTAGTTGTTCAAACGGCAGTAGAAACATTTATGAAATCTGTTCGCAACAACATGGCTGAAGGAAAAAACATTTACTTACGTGGTTTCGGAACATTTTTGGTAAAAAAACGTGCTGAAAAAACAGGTAGAAATATCTCTAAAAACACTACGGTAATTATCCCGGCTCATTTTATTCCTGCATTCAAACCTTCTAAAAACTTCTCTGACAGAGTTAAGAAAAACGTGAAGGTGGCTGTAGCTGAAGCTAAATAAGTCAACAATGAAATCACTGAATAAACTGCAAATAGGGATTATCGCATTTTCAGTTTTAGTATTCGTTCTTTTATATTTTGCAAATAAAACACCTGAGAAAAAAGCGGAAGACTTTACTTCTGAAAACAAAGGTGCTGTTTCCGGTCCGGGAATGAAAGTGTTTGTAGATACCAAAATTTCTACCTTACCCGATTCATTAAAAAAGATCTTTACAGCACTGAATAAACAGTCAGAAGCAAACCAAAAAGACAATGCGCTTTTGGATAGTTTGACCGGTTTTTGGGATAGAATTATGCAACCCGATGTTGCTGCGTTTTATACCGAGAAGATCGCCATCAACACCAACAAAGCAGAATCCTGGTTCAAAGCCGGAGATCGCTATTATTATGCAGTTCGTTTTGTAAAAGCTCCCGAAGAAATAGGTGCACTGTATCAACAGGCAATGTATTGTTTCGAAAAGGGCTTGAAACTGGAACCGAATAATGTAGAGGCAAAAATTCGTTACGCTTCCTGCTTTGTAGAAGGAACTTCAGATCCGATGAAAGGAATTACTATGTTAAAGGAAGTTGAGAAAACCGACTCTAACAATGTTAATCTTCAATTGGCTTTTGCAGCATTTTCTACTAAATCAGGCCAGATGGATAAGGCAGTTGTTCGCTTCGAAAAAGTGTTACGATTAAAACCCGAATATCTGGAAGCATATCTTTATCTGGCAGACGCATACGAGCAAATGGGTGACAAGAAAAAAACCATTGAAACGCTCGAAAAATATGCGACTCTTGTTCCTGATAAGGATGCAAAAAAGGAAATAAATAAGTACATAGATAAATTAAAAAGTAATTAACCATTTAAAAACGCATTAGTTATGCCAAGCGGAAAAAAAAGAAAAAGACATAAGATGTCAACTCACAAACGTAAGAAACGTCTTAGAAAGAATCGTCATAAGAAAAAATAATAGGGCTCCCTATTGATTTTTCTCTTACAAATTTAGTCCGTGAATTTTTCGGAGTAAAGTTTAAACACCAGCGTACGGAGTTGATGCAAATCTTCTCCGTATGGTTGTTTGCTATATTTTATCCTTAAAAGCGGATTCACTTAATATTTTATAATCGTGAGTTACGAACTGATAATAAACAGTGCGGGAAACGATACAGTTATTGCTCTTTTAAATGACAAAAGGCTCGTTGAGCTTCATAAAGAAAGAGGCAGTACACGTTTTTCCGTGGGAGATATTTATCTGGGAAAAGTAAAAAAGGTTATGACCGGACTTAACGCTGCGTTTGTAGACGTTGGTTACGAGAAAGATGCTTTTTTACATTACCTGGATCTTGGTCCTCAAGCGGCTTCGTTCATTAAATACACCAAAACGGTAAAGGATGGTAAACAAAATGTTTCCAACCTGATGTATTTTAAAAACGAAACTGACATTCCAAAAGATGGAAAAATAAACAATGTGGTTCAAAGCGGACAGAACATTTTAGTTCAGGTTGCTAAAGAACCAATTTCTGCAAAAGGTCCGCGTATTACTACGGAAATTTCAATTGCCGGAAGATACTTAGTGCTTATTCCTTTTTCTGATAAGATCTCTGTTTCACAAAAAATAAGAGAACCGGAAGAAAAGAAAAGACTGAAAGACTTAATGCAAACAATAAAGCCAAAAAACTTTGGTGTAATTGTACGTACTGTTGCTGAACACAAAACAGTTACAGATATTGAGAATGATCTGAATGACCTGGTTGCTAAGTGGGACGAGTGTTTTAAAGCACTTCAGTCTGCTGATCCTCCAATGCGTGTGTTGGGTGAAATGGACAGAACCAACTCTATGTTGCGCGATCTGTTGAATGCAAATTTCAATAACATTCACGTAAACGATGCAAAGGTTTACGAAGAATTAAAAACCTATTTAGGAAATATTGCTCCTGATAAAGTTGAGATCGTAAAACATTACAACAACGCTAAGGTTCCTATCTTCGATCATTTCGGAATTGAAAAACAGATCAAAGGTTTGTTTGGAAAAACCGTGAACATGAAGAGTGGTGCTTACCTTATTATTGAGCATACCGAAGCACTTCACGTGTTTGATGTAAACAGTGGTAACCGTGCAAAGAGTGATAAAACACAGGAAGAAAATGCATTGGCAGTTAACCTGGAAGCAGCAGATGAAATTGCTCGTCAGTTAAGATTACGTGATATGGGTGGAATTGTGGTGATCGATTTTATCGACATGCACAACCCCGACAATCGCAAAGTTTTATTTGAGAAACTGAAAGAAGAGATGAAAGGTGACCGTGCAAAACACAACATCTTACCTCCAAGTAAATTCGGTTTAGTGCAGATCACTCGTCAGCGTGTGCGCCCGGAGATGAACGTAGACGTTCAGGAAGTTTGCCCTAGCTGTTCAGGTACCGGTAAAGTACAACCAAGTGTGTTGTTTGTAGACACTATTGAGAGTACATTAAAATACATTGCAAAAGAACAAAATCAAAAGAACATCATCATTTGTGTTCACCCATACATTGAAGCTTATATTACCAAAGGTTCATTCTTTAAACCAAGTATTTTAAAGAAATGGAAAAAGGCAACAGGCGCAAATGTAGAAGTACGCAGCATGGCAGCTTTCGGTTTAATGGAATACAAATTCTATAACAAACTGGAAGATGAGATTGTGATTTAAGAATTAACCCTATCATTATTGAGCCCCGCCTTATTAAATGAGACGGGGTTTTTTATGTCAATTTTTTACGCAACAAAGGAATTGCCTCCCTTCTTATTGCCTCATCTAATTGACGCTAATTTGTTAACAAAAGTTAATATATATCATTTTAAATTCATTTGTATATCATTTTATGTCAATTTTGATATTTATTTATACTATATTTGATATATAAATCATTTCAGTGAAAAAACAGAAACTTACAGCTAATTTAATTATTGACTACCTGAAAGCTCATCCCGGAATTTCTTCAAAGGAAATTTACGATAACACTTCAGCTGGTTTGGTAAGTTATGTTACCCTGCAAAGGATGTTAGCAGATCTGGTTAAAAAAGATTTTCTAAATTTTAAAGGCTCAGGAAAAGGAACCAAATATGAAGTTAGCGAAGCTTATCAGATTATTCATGAAATAGATCCGCAGGAATATTTTAAGAAAGAAATTGATGATAGAATTATCAGAAGTAGTTACAACCTTGATCTGATAAAAAAAACACTTAACAAAATAGATCTTTTTACTCCCGAAGAATTGGAGAAACTCAATAGCCTGCAAGAGATTTATAAAAACAAAACGGCTCAGCTCACAGAAGCAGAATACAAAAGAGAGTTAGAGAGACTTGCAATTGATTTGAGTTGGAAGTCTTCTCAGATTGAAGGCAACACTTACTCTTTGTTGGAAACAGAACGTCTTTTAAAAGATAAAGAAACAGCCGCAGGAAAAACAAAAGATGAAGCAGTAATGCTTTTGAATCATAAGGATGCCATAGATTTTATTGTTAGTGACCAGGAATATGTAAAACCTTTGTTGTTACGTGCCATTGAAGACATACACAGTATCCTCGTAAAAGAACTTGGCGTTGAACGTAATATCAGAAAAAGAACTGTTGGGATTTCCGGAACCAATTATCGTCCACTCGATAATGAATTTCAGATCAAAGAAGCAATGGAAGAAATGTGCAGCTTGGTGAACCTTAAGGAAAACGTATTCGAGAAAGCCTTGTTGATTTTATTACTAATATCCTACATACAACCATTTAATGACGGAAACAAAAGAACTGCCCGGATTATAAGCAACGCTATCTTAATGGTGAATCAATATTGCCCCATTTCATTCCGAACAGTGGACTCTGTTGAATACAAAAAAGCGATGCTGATTTTCTATGAGCAAAATAACATCAGCGCAGTAAAGAAAATTTTCATTGGTCAGTTTGAATTCGCTGTAAACACTTATTTTTAATAAGCCAAAGCGAGCCTCGTGCTTCACTTTTTTTGTTTTGGGAGAAATGGTATATTTGGGAGAAGAAACACGGTTGTGATTAATTGCAAATAATTAAAGCTACCCATCGAGAGAATTTGGACGCAATTTCCTTACATACAAAAAAATCAAAAACAATGGCGAAAGCATTTTTATCTCATAGTAGTACCAATAAAGAACTTGTTCGTAAAATAGCAACTCAGCTAGGAAATAAAAACTGCGTTATCGATGAAATATCATTTGATCCAGGAAGGGCCACTCTAGAACAAATATTTAAAGAATTAGACACCTCAGATATTTTTGTTCTATTCATTTCTCATGAAGCTCTTGAATCGCCTTGGGTTCAAAAAGAAATAAATAGAGCGCAAGAAAACATAAGTACTGATATAACGGATAGGATATTGCCAATAATAATTGACGAAAAAATAACCCATTCAGATGAAAGAATACCTAAATGGATTTCTAAACCATATAACTTAAAATATATTAATAATGAAGTTATAATTCTAAAGAAAATTAGACAAGCATTAAAAGAAGTAAGCTTTAAAAAAACAAAATTTAACCAAGAAATAGAAAAAAATTTTGTAGGACGAAACTCAGAGATTCAGAAGTTTGAAACTGATATTAATAACATAGACAATTGGACACCAACGTATATTGTTGCTTACAACTATTTCGAAGGAATTGGCAGAAGAACTTTCTTAAAAAACGCCTTAAGAAAATACGACTTAATTGATTACCTATATTCACCAACAACCATAACGATTGACTCAAAAGAGAGTATAGAAAACTTTATATACAAACTTAACACTATCAGTAAAAATTCTGAGATTATAAATTACGATTTCTCTGCCGAAACTCTTGATAACAAAATTAAAATAGCGATTAAACTAATTAAACAATTCGTTGATTTTAAAGAACTGATATTTATAATCGACGATGGAGGAATCATTCTTCCTAATAATACAGTTGTAGATTGGTTCACCAATATTGTTAACGATGAAATCTTTAATAACAACTTGGTCTTTTGTTTAATTTCAAAATATAGGCCGAATGAAATTTTGTTGAGAAAAGAAAAAAAATCTCTTGTCTACAGAATTCCTGAACTATCCAAACCAGAAACCCAAAATCTTTTTTTAAGGCTATTAAAGATTTATAAACTAGACAATATAACAAGAGAAGATAAAGAATTTTTTATTGAGCACTTAAATGGTATACCTTCACAAATCATATACGCTGTTAATCTTATTGAAATTAACCCATATGAGGCTAAGAAAAATATTAATGAAGTAGTCGAATATTCTGATAGATTTAGCAGCACCATTTTAAATCATTTAAAAGATCATCACTTATCCTATCAAATTGCCGTTCTGCTTTCTAGAAACGAGATCTTTAGCATCGAATTGATTCATAAAGTATTCGGGGAAACCGATGAAACCTCAAACGCACTGCAAAAATTGTTTGATTTATCATTATTTAATTTTGTTTTTGGTGGGTATGAATATTTGAAACTCAACCCAACGTTATCAGATTATATAAATAGAGCTAAAATCAAACTTGAATCAGAGTTCAATGATAAATTAAATAAGATTACTAAAGAGCTATTAAAAAACGATCTTGATGAAATTATTGTAAACGACTACTCGGAATTTATGATAACCCTTCAGAAAATGTTAGAAGATGAGGTAAAAATACCAAAGAAATACTTTATTCCTTCCTTAATAATTAAAAACATAATCAAGGAATATGACAAAGGAAATTATGCCTATGTGATTAAAATCTGCCTTGAATTACTCGAAAACAATAATTACGATCAACAAATAATATGGGAAACTAATTATAGGCTAACATTGGCCTATGCAAGGACTAAAAATGATAATTTTTTCAATCACATCTCTTATTTTAAAAATGAAACTAATAGTTTAGACTATTACTTTCTACTCGGCTTTTACCATAGACACAAGGGCAATAAAACCAAAGCGTTAGAATATTATTATCAGGTCTTAGATATATATTCAGAGCACTCAAGAACAAAAAGAGAAATTGTAAATATCCTCTTATCGCTTGGGAAATATAATGACGCGCTTGAAATTGCACGTCAGAACTACGAAAAAAGACAGACAAACATATACCACACTCACTCTTACTTTATCTGTTTAATAAGAAGACAAGGTGTAATTAATAAAAATGTTATTACAAACCTTAACAACCTAATGGATGCCGTTAGAGACAGTCCAGATATAAAATCTGAAGATATTTACCGTTGTATGCAAGGCGAGTATGCGTTTTATGTTGAAAATAATTTCCAAAAAGCAAATGAAATTCTTTTGGAAGCCATTAATCTTAATCAAAACAAAAGCTACCCTAAAAAATCTTTACTAGAAATATATCGCAAAAGTGGCTTACAGAGTGCATATGACGAACTAAATTCCAACTTAGACATAGATGAAAATGAAGACTAAATAAAACCCCTCGAACAATAGGTTCGTTCAGATTTACCTTTCAGATTCGCTAAAATACAGCTACTCAATGCCAAACCTCCCGCTATACATCCCCATAACCTTCGTAATCACAAGCCTTGCGACAGTTCTCCTATTTTACAAAGCAACCAACAATTCCAAAACTACTTTATTTGTTTTATTAGCCTGGTTGGGAATACAAGCCGGAATTGGACTTTCGGGTTTTTATACGGTAACGGATACTATACCGCCACGGTTTTTATTAATGATTGCCCCGCCCTTTTTGCTTATTATAGTTTTGTTTGCAACTGCTAAAGGAAGAAAATACATTGATGCTTTAAATGTAAAGACCTTAACACTTTTGCATGTTGTTAGAATCCCGGTTGAGCTTGTTTTGCTGTGGTTGTTCATGAATAAAACTGTTCCTGAACTCATGACCTTTGAAGGACGTAACTTTGATATAGTATCGGGAATAACTGCTCCCATTATTTATTACTTCGGGTTTATTAAAAATAAATTGAACACCAAAGTAATTTTGCTTTGGAATTTTATTTGTCTGGGTTTGCTCATAAACATTGTAGTGAATGCAGTTTTAGCAGCGCCTTTTCCTTTTCAGCAATTTGCTTTCGACCAGCCTAATGTTGCAGTATTGTATTTCCCATTTAACTGGTTGCCTTGCTGTGTGGTTCCTTTGGTGCTGTTTGCTCACCTGGTAAGTATCAGGCAATTGATTCGTAGATCAAAGTAATTTTTTCATAAGCTACTTTCTTCCTTTTCATTCCGAAAACCGTGAATAATGTAAGTCTTTCCACAAATTATATAATACTTTCCCTGCTGTGTGGTCTATTTTTGTTTAGCTAATCCGATAAGACGTAAAAGAATGAAAGGATTTGCTCTCAAAACCAAGGCGCCATGTCTCAATACATTGTAAAAATAAGATCCATTCAACACATCACTCCTGATGTATTGCAAATTGTTACCGATAAACCAGCACAATTTTATTTTACTCCGGGGCAGGCTACTGAAGTTATGATAAACAAACCCGAATGGAAAGACAAAAAACGGCCTTTCACTTTTACCTGTTTACCCGGACGGGATTACCTTGAATTTATTATTAAAACCTATCCTTCGCACAAAGGTGTTACTAATGAACTCTTACTGCTTAAGAAAGATGATGAGTTAATTATACATCCTGCATTTGGTGTCATTGTTTATAAAGGTGAAGGCGTGTTTATTGCTGGTGGAGCCGGCATTACTCCTTTCATTGCTATTTTAAGACATCTGCAATCAAGAAATGATCTGGGCAAGAACAAACTTGTTTTTGCCAACAAAACCAAAGAAGATATTATACTTGCCCAGGAATTAAAGTACTTGCTGGGCAGTAATTTCATCAATATTCTATCCGATGAAAAAACAAAAGAATATCCCCAGGGGCAAATCACTCAGGAGTTTCTTTCTAAATACATTTCTAAATCAATAAAAAATATTTATGTGTGCGGGCCGCCACCCATGATGGAAGCAGTAGAGCAACAGTTATCAAACCTCGGTGTCGCTAAAGATACCATTACTAAAGAAAAATTCTAATGAACCTTATCAAACGTAAAACAGGAAACGATCTCCGTGCAGATCTTAAACACCTCACAGTAAGTTATAACGATAACGGGCCGGAAGATGCAGGTGTCATCATTTTTATTCACGGCTTTCCACTGAATAAATCGATGTGGAATAAACAGGTGGAAGCATTTAAAGATACCTGCCGTGTTATTGCTTATGATATCAGGGGGCACGGAGATTCCGATGAGGGGAAGGAAGATTTCTCAATAGAGCTTTTTGTGAATGATCTTATTGCTTTTATGGATGCGCTGGAGATAACTAAAGCAGCGTTGTGCGGCTTATCAATGGGAGGATACATTGCATTAAATGCCGTTGAAAATTATCCGGAACGATTTGATGCTCTAATATTGTGCGATACTCAATGCACAGAAGATTCCATCGAGGCAAAAGAAAAACGCCTGGCAACCATTGAAAGCATTAAAAAAGACGGAGTAGAAAAATATGCTGATGCAAGTTTAAAAAAATTGTTTGCGCCAATATCTTTTGCAGGAAAAAAAGTGGAAGTCGCTGCTGTAAGAGAAATGATCATCAACACTTCCGAAAAAACACTTAGCAATACCCTACTTGCTTTGGCAGGAAGAAAAGAATCCTGCAGCAAATTGTCGGAGATAAAAATACCGGTGCTTATCCTTGTTGGGAAAGAAGATCAGATTACTCCGCCGGAAGTGTCACGTATGATGAACAACGAAATACCAGACGCTGAACTTTATATTCTGGAACACGCAGGGCATTTAAGCAATATGGAAAGTCCATTCGAATTCAATAAACAGGTAAAGATTTTTATCACAGTAAATAAATTAATATAAAGATGGAAAATATAATGAGCAAAACAAATGCAGTAATGGTTGCCTGCAGAGCTGAATACATAGAGGTAGAACCCAATGTAAAACTTCATGTTACGGATGCGGGTGAAGGTGCGCCCATTGTACTAATACACGGTTGGCCATTGAGCGATGCCATGTACGAATATCAATACAATGATCTGATCAATAAAAACTTTCGTGTTATAGGCATTACCTTAAGAGGTTTTGGAAAATCGGATAAGCCTTATGGTGCTTATGATTATGATGTACATGCACTGGACATTAAAAGAGTTTTAACCGGTCTGGAAATAAAGGATGCCATATTAGTTGGATTCTCTATGGGCGGGGCAATAGGAATTCGTTTTGTAGCGCAGGATCAGGGAGCCCGAATATGTGCATTGGTATTAGCAGGAGCTGCTGCCCCTATCTGGACACAACGCGAAGACTTTCCTTATAACCTTCCAACAAGTGCAGTAGATGCTTTAATAAAACAGTGTCATGAGGATCGCCCGCAACTTTTAGCTGATTTCGCAAAGATCTTCGCGGCTACTGAAACTTCGATAAATCCGGGAATCGGAACCTGGTTAAATGATATTGGCTTAAGCGCATCGCCTCATGCAACAGCACAGTGTTTAATTGCTTTACGTGATACCGACCTGAGAGAAGATCTTTCAAAAATTACCATTCCTACACTTATCATGCATGGTAAAAAAGATAAGATCTGTTCTTATAGTCTGGCCGAACAAATGGAAGCAGCTATTATTAATTCAGAGCTCATTACTTTTGAAGAGAGCGGACATGGTTTGTTTTTAGAAGAAACACAAAAGTTTAATTCGGAACTGATAAAGTTTGCAGAGAAACATGTTTGTGTTGAACAAGCTGTTGGTTTGAATACAGGGTCTTAAACAAAAAATGAGAAGGCAATTAATTATTAGAGCCGAATAAATTTCTCAGGTGTCCGGCAAAACCCACGGGGCTTTTATATTGTCCGGAAGAGTCTGCAGAGCTGCCGGAGATTTCCCTGCATTGCTTATTATAGAAGTTAAGAAATTCTTTTTTGATTACAATTGCCTTGTTGTTTTCAATTTGTGTAAGCCATGCTTCATTAAACAAACGTGGGATAAATCGTAAATACAAATGCATCCGCGATCCGGTTTCTTCTTCGCTTTCTCCATCCTTTTCCAAAGCATAAATTTCGTAGCTGCAAATTCCTGCATGTTCTTTTTTGAAGGTATCCACCACATGAACAATGGTATCCATTACCTGCCAAACTTCTCCCCTGTTGGTGAGTTGATATTCTTCGTCGCTGTAAACATTATTTACCACGCCAAAAACGATGGTGGCACAAAGTGGTTGATCTTTTTTTCTTCCAAAGCGCACCTCATAACGAATACCGGACGTGGTAGTAAAGTAATAGATGTTTCCTGTTTTTATTGCGGGAGCTTCTATTGAATACATGCTGATTAAAGATAAAGGTTAGATTATCGTCTTGCAATTCTAAACAAAGAAACAACAAAAATCAATATCTAACGGCACTTTTTTACAACTGGTAGGTAAAATTGAGCCCTTTATGAGGTTTCGAAGATAAGTGGCGGATTTCGCCATTATTGGAACACTGTGCCTGCAATGGTTCCAAAAAGGCATGACTGCACCTCATCTGGTTTTCAAAAAAATACCAGATTTTGTCCATTCTTAGTATTCGAGCAAATCCATCAACTTATTCTTAAAACGTTCTTTTGGTAAAAAATTAATTTCAAGGTTGGCGTTCATTGGAACCGGAGTGTCTAAACTTCCTTCACGTGCAACAGGCGCATCCAGATATTCAAAACAATGTTCAGAGATCAAAGCGCTCAACTCTCCCCCTATTCCACCGGTTAAGGTGTCTTCGTGTAAAATAAACGCTTTCCCTGTTTTTTTAACGGAAGTATAAATAGTTTCTGTATCCAACGGACACAATGTTCTCAAATCAATAAGGTCTGCAGAAATTTCAGGGTGCTGGTTCAATAATTCAATTGCCCAATGCACACCCATACCGTAAGTAATAATAGAAACCTGAGTCCCTTCTTTCACCAAACGTGCTTTACCAAAAGGAATAGTATAATATTCATCCGGAACATCTTCAGTAATACTTCTATACAATCCTTTGTGCTCAAAAAACATAACAGGATTTGGATCTTCAAATGCACTTAGCAATAATCCTTTTGCATCAGATGGAAATGCAGGATAAGCAATTTTTAATCCCGGAGTTTTAAAGAACCATGCTTCATTACTTTGAGAGTGGAACGGTCCGGCTGCAACTCCCGCGCCTGTAGGCATACGCACAACTACGTCTGCATGTTGACCCCAACGGTAATGTGATTTCGCCAAATTATTTACGATCTGCGTAATACCTTCCGAAACAAAATCTGCAAATTGCATTTCTACCATTGCTTTGTGTCCGTTGATACTTAAACCAAATCCGGTTCCTAATATAGCTGACTCACATAATGGAGTATTACGCACTCTTCCTTTTCCAAATGCTTCTACAAAACCATCAGTAATTTTAAATGCCCCGCCATACTCTGCAATATCTTGTCCCATCAACACAAGGTTATCGTGTTTTTTCATGGCCATGCGCATTGCGTCAGAAATAGCATCAATCAAACGTTTGTTTGTTTTTGGGCCTGTAGGGTTTGAATCGTATGCTACATAAGGCTTATACATGTCTCTCAACTCCGCCTCTGTATTTACATCAGGTAATGCTTCGTTAAATGCAACATCTAATCCGCTTTCGATTTCCTTTTTAAATTCAGCGCGAATATTTTCAATTATCTCATCCGTTAGAACACCTTCTTCCAACAAATAACGTTCGAAGTTTTGAACCGGATCTTTTTTACCCCACACATCAAATAACTCTTTCGGAACATATTTTGTTCCCGAAGCTTCTTCGTGCCCACGCATACGGAAAGTGATACACTCTAATAATATAGGACGTGGATTTTCGCGAATGTCTTCTGCAATTTTTTTAACTGCTTCAAATACTTTCACTACGTTGTTTCCGTCAACCTGCACACCTTCTATTCCATAGCCAATTGCTTTATCAATAAACTGTTTACATTTAAACTGCTCGCTGCTTGGAGTAGATAAACCGTAACCATTATTCTCGATTATAAAAATTACCGGAAGATCCCATACTGCGGCTACGTTCAAACTTTCGTGAAAATCACCTTCGCTTGTTGCACCATCACCACTAAAAACAGCCGTAGCCATTTTAGCGCCTTTTAATTTATTTGCTAAACCGATGCCGTCAGCCACACCCATTTGCGGGCCAAGGTGAGAGATCATTCCAACTATTTTATATTCATTTGTTCCGAAGTGAAAAGAACGATCGCGTCCTTTAGTGAATCCACCCGGTTTACCTGTGAACTGAGAAAACAACCGATTCAATGGAATACCGCGTGTAGTAAATACACCCAAATTACGGTGCATTGGTAAAATGTATTCTTCCTTTTCCAAAGCGCTTGCCACACCAACAGAAATAGCTTCTTGCCCAATGCCGGAAAACCACTTAGAGATCTTTCCCTGACGAAGAAGGATCAGCATTTTTTCCTCGATCATACGAGGTTTCAAAATATTTCTGTAAAGTGTAAGTAAAGTATTGTCTGTATGTTTCTTTCTGTCGTATTTAACCGGCATTTCCGCTGTGATCATGATCTAAAAATTAAAGCCCAAATGTAAGGTTTTTATGCGTAAATTTAGAAAGGTTTATGAAGGAAATTGCCCCTTGTGAACAGCAGCGGGAACACGGTAAACAAGCCAAAATCAAGCTTAAAATGGTAAAATGCACTTGCACAGCGTATCAAAAAAATAAAGACCTATATTACGATGCTGTAAAAGAAGGTAAACTAAAACTGGTTTCGGAAAGCGATGCCGACTATGTTCAAAAGGCAGTTTTAGAATGTTTATTGTGTGGTGCAAAATGGGTCTTTACCCGCAACGACAGTTACCACTATCCGATTATTGAGTGGAAGAAAATATAAGTTTACCGCCCTTTTCCTTAAAATTCCCAATAGGGGATTCCCTCAAAACCCCTTTAAATTTTTAAAACATGAGGAATGTCATCTGCAAGATTGACGAATCTCAAAGGAATTCACCGGGCAACTTCCCATCTTTGCTGTGTTAATACAAATCAGTGGAAACAGAAATTAAATATTACACTCTTGAGTTTATGGTGAGGATTTTTTGCGCCATCCTCTTTATTTTCCAAGGTTACGATAAAATTTTTGTCGTGAAACTCGAAGGGGTGCGGCAAACCTTTTACAGTGAAACTGACAAACGGAATATCCCTCGCTTTTTTGTGAATTTCCTTGCTGCCTATACTTCCTACGTAGAATTATTGGCGGGGATATTTCTCTTGTTGGGCTTGTTTAAAACCTATGCACTCATCGGGTTGGGAATAGACCTAATTCTGGTTGGCGCATCATTTTCATACATGCAGGCAATGTGGGATATGAAGTATGTTTTCCCTCGTTTGGTTTTGGTTGCACTACTATTGGTTCTGCCTAATTCTTGGGAATTTTTAAGTCTTGATAAACTAATACAAACCTACCTCATCAAATAAGCCATGAAAAACAAAAACACCATATTAGTAGGGGTCGACTATTCCAAATCAGCTGAAAATGCTTTGCTGTATGCTGCGCTCCTTGCTTCAAAAACAGGTAGTGCCCTGATGTTGATGCATGTATTTGATATTCCGGTATTGCACACCAATTCGGGAATTTATTTTATCAGCTACGAATCTATTAAAGAGGAACATCAGAACCATTTGGAAAAATACAAGCAATTGGTTTTAAAAAACTATCCTAAAATGGAAGTGAAAACATTCGTCACTTCTATGTCTTTCAAATCAGAAATAAAAGACCTGAGTAGCAGTAAAAAAATTCAGTACGTTGTATTGGGATTAGAAACAAAATCGAAAATATCGCGATTCATTTATGGAACTACCAGCCTTGATATAGCAGGAAAAGTTGATTGCCCTGTGATTATAGTACCTCAAAAATACAAAGAGCACAAGCTAAGTAAAACCGTTCTTGCGGTGGATAATGCCGAGGCAACCAAATCAAAATTATTTACAAAATTCGTTAAGTTTAATGAACGCTTTAAAGCAAAGCCCTTGTACGTTCACATAAAAACAGAAGACGAATTAAATCTCGGAATTAAGCCGGCTAAAAAGGGAAAACCGGAAATAAAAATTGAGGAATTAGAAAGCAAAAGTTTTGTTTTGGGGATTAACCGCTATGTAAGAGAAAACGGAGTTGATTTGGTTACCGTAGTAAGTCAATCACACTCATTGATTTATAACTTATTCAGCGAACGAAACACAAAGCTTATCGCCTTTCAATCCAAAATACCCGTAATGTCATTACACGAATAAATTAATTTATTAAAAACACTATGATACTTCATTTATCAAAAAATAAATCTTTACACGACGTTCAAACGGAGTTTACTTCTTATTTCCCATATTTAAGGATTGGCTTTTTTAATAAGCGCCACAAGGCTTTTCAGGGCTCAGACAGAGCTGCCTTGTTAAAACCAGAGGCTAAATTACCACTCACAGGTGAGAGGGATAATCTGGAAGTCGAGATCGACGAAACCATGACCGTAAAGGCACTGGAAGAAATGTTCAAAAAACAATTGAATTTAAATATTCAGGTATTTAGAAAATCAGGGAGGGCCTGGCTAGAGACGACCGTAACAGATAACTGGACGCTGAGAAAACAAAATGAAGAAGGAAAAGAGCTTAGTGATCTAAGCTTTTAACTTTCTAAGTTTTTCTATATCTACTACAGAAATATTACTTCCTTTTATTTCAACCAGTTTTTCTTCTTTAAAATCACTTAAGGTACGAATCAATGATTCTGTAGCGGTTCCGACTATGTTGGCAAGGTCTTCACGCGAAATTGACATGCTGAACTTTTCTTCTTTATTCTGACTGAATTTTTCGTATAGCGTTACCAAAGCATTTGCAACACGCTTACGTACCGAACTATATGCAAGGTTAATCAATTGTTCTTCCTTCTCCTGTATATCAGCGCTCAGCATTTTTACAAATTTTTTCATTACTGATCCATTGTTATAGAGCAGGCTGAAAAAATCTTCTTTAGGAATCAAACACACTTCGCTATCTTCCATTGCCTCCGCAGATTCAGTAAAACTACTGTTTTCTAATAGTGGAACGTATCCTAAAAATTCTCCCTCTTTATATAAGTGTGTTACTAATTCTTTACCGTATTCGTGCTCCTTAAATGTTTTAATTTTCCCTTTAGTAACAAAATATAAATAATTGGGCGAGCCCCCTTCATTAAAGATGAGTTCCTTTTTCTTAAAGTGCTTTATCTTTCTATCGTTCGAAAGTTTTTTTAATTCATCGAATGATTTTACTTCATCAAAAAACTGATCCAATCCTTTTGAAGTATGCTCAAATTTAGAGCTCAGCAGTTCGCCTTTACGCAGCCTGCTTTCTACAGCATTTAATAGCTCAATGTCATCAAACGGTTTTGTTATATAATCGTCCGCGCCCATCTCCATGCCTTTTCTAAGATCAACTCTTTCCGTTTTTGCGGTAAGAAAAATAAAAGGAATGGTAGCGGTATCTTTATTTTTCCCTAAAAGGTGAATAACTCCGTATCCATCTAAAACCGGCATCATAATATCACAGATAATAAGATCGGGTAATTGTTTCTGCGCAATCTCTACTCCTATTTTCCCGTTTTCAGCCTGTAACACTTTATAATTAGCAAGTTCGAGAATCTCAGCAGTGTTCTCTCTAACATCCGTATTATCTTCAATTAATAATATTGTTTTCATAATTATAATTTGGTGATTTTAAATTGTGACTGTGAAAGTTGTGCCGATATTCAATTCACTTTTAAAGGTTATTTTTCCATTCAGTGCTTCCAGGTATTTGCCTACAATATTAAGTCCTAATCCTGTTCCCTGAATATTGGTTACGTTTTTTGCACGAAAAAAACGTTCGAATAAATTACTTTGCTCCTCTTTTGGAATACCCACACCCTCGTCCGCAACAATGATTTGCACATTCTTTTCAGTAACCAACGTATTTATACGGATTGCTTTTCCTTCGCCGGAGAATTTGATAGCATTTGAAATAAGGTTCAATAAAATATTGCGGATCATTTGTCGGTCAAGAACCACCGTGCTGTTACCCTCATGTTGATAATCCACAACCTGCCCGGGTTTTTGTATTCCTTTGATATCATTTAATACATCCTTCACCATGTCGGGCAATAAGAACTCTGTTTTATTCGCAAATATCTTCCCTTCTTCCAAACGTTCTGCCGAAAGAAAATCATTCAAAATCAAAGTCATGTTTGTTACAGAAGATTTAATCTTTGCCACATGTTTCTTACGTTTCTCATCTTCTTCTTCGGTTTTATATTTATCAATTAAAGAAACTGAAGAAAGTATCGCGCTTAAAGGAGTTCTGAATTCATGGGAAGCCATGGTAACAAAACGCGATTTCATGTCGTTCAGCTCCTTTTCCTTATCCAGTGCTTTGTGTAATTGTTTTTGTGAATTCTCGAGTTCATTCAATGCTTCCTGTAAAACCTTGGTACGTTCTTTAACTTTTTGCTCCAATTCCTGATTAACACGTTTTATGTTTTCTTCCGCCGCTTTCCTTTCTGTGATGTCTATCACAAAGGCAACCACATACATAGCCTCATCCTGTTTATAATGACTTAAGCTTATTTCCAAAGGAAACTCAGTTCCATCTTTCTTTTTACCAAAAAGATCCCTTCCCTTTCCCATAGAACGGGGACTGGGATGAGCATTAAATTTTTCCCGGTGTTTCTGGTGATTATGCACAAATCGCTGCGGCACCAAATCTTCAATAGTTTTTCCCTTTAATCCATATCTTTCGTAGCCGAAAATACGTTCAGAACTAGGATTGGCCTTAATGATCACACCCTCTTGATTGGTTATGATTATACCTTCAGTAGCGTACTCAAATAAAGCATTCAGGCTTTCCATGTCACTCTTTTTAATCGAACCCAAGGTAGTCATTTTTCATATAATTTTAACAAACAAAGTTAAGCCCCTTAATCCTGCAGAAACTGACATGGGTCATGTTTGCGTGAATTTTAACCGCATTTTACCTGAAATATATCATTATATCCCTTGACATACATCAATGCCCGGATACCCTAACACAAGTAATTTTGAGCCATAAATACAGTTTATAAAATCACAGGAGGATATGGTAAAAGAAACGTACACTTCAGAGAAAATTTCCTGTTACCATTGCGGCGATGAGTGTCAGGACAAGCATATCCACAGGGAAGAGAAGGTTTTTTGTTGCGAAGGATGCAAAATGGTATATGAAATACTCAACGAAAACAGCATGTGTGAGTATTACGATCTGGAAAAAAACCCGGGAATTACTCAAAAAGTTAAGGTTAGAGAGGGGAAGTTTGCCATTCTGGATGATGAAAACGTTCAGGGAAAATTAATTCACTTTAATGAAGGGACAAATAGCCACACCCAATTTTATCTTCCCCAAATGCACTGCGCATCCTGTGTGTGGTTACTTGAAAACCTGAATAAACTGGACAAAGGCGTCATCAAATCGCAGGTTAATTTCCTGAAAAAGAATATCACGGTTATCTTCGATAATACAAAAACCTCCTTAAGAAAAATTGCAGAAGTGCTTACCCGTATAGGATATGAGCCACATATCAGTTTGCAGGACGTTTCCAAAAAGAAGATTACGACTTATAACAGATCAGAAATAATAAAAATTGGCGTAGCGGGGTTTTGCTTTGGTAATATCATGTTATTAAGCTTCCCCGAATATTTCTCCATTAAAAATTCACCCGATTTAAACATAAATGCACTCTTTAGCTGGCTTAACCTTTTACTGGCACTGCCCGTTTTCTTTTATTGTGCCACCGGATTTTTTACTTCTGCCTACCATGGCATAAAACAAAAATTCCTAAATATTGATGCTCCTATAGCACTGGCAGTGTTGATAACCTTTATGCGAAGCATTTATGAAATAACTACGCAATCAGGGGCAGGTTATCTCGATAGCATGTCAGGCATTGTATTCTTTATGCTCGTAGGACGCTACTTTCAAAATAAAACATACGATTCTATCTCATTTGAACGCGACTTTACAGCTTACTTCCCGTTGGGTGTTACTACACTGGATAAAGAAGGAAATGAAAAGCAAGTTTCGGTTGCTGAACTGAAAATTGGAGACCGTATCAAAATACACAATGAAGAAATTATTCCCGCCGATTCTATTCTGTTTATGGGCAAGGCAATTATTGATTACAGTTTTGTTACAGGTGAAAGCGCCACGGTTGATAAAACAATAGGGGAAATTGTTTATGCGGGAGGAAAGCAAAAAGGCGCTGCCATTGAAATGGAAGTAGTAAAGGAAGTTTCGAAGAGCTATTTAACTCAATTGTGGAACAGTGAAGTATTTAATGAGCAATCCACAAAAAAAACAACCTCCTTTGTTCACAAGCTAAGCAGGTATTTTACCTACATGCTTTTTTCAATTGCCACATTAAGTGCAATTTACTGGTATTTCAACGACGCTTCAAAAATTCTGGATGCCATTACATCTGTACTTATAGTTGCCTGTCCATGCGCCCTTCTTTTAAGCGCCACCTTCACCAACGGAAACATGTTAAGCTTGCTCTCAAAAAAAGGTTTTTACCTGAAGAACTCAGATGTGTTAGAGCGCATGAAAGGGATAAATACCATCGTATTTGATAAAACGGGAACCATCACACAAGGCAGTCTTTCTGCAATAGAATATTACGGCGATGCTTTAACCGAAGAACAACAATTATTAACCGGAAGTTTGCTCCGCCAATCGAGCCACCCATTAAGCAAAGCAATTTCTGCAACCCTTCCGAATAATAAACGGGTCTCCATAAAAAATTTCTGGGAAGAAAAAGGAAAAGGTATTAGTGCTATTGTTGATCAGGTTGATGTTAAGATTGGCTCTAAAGAATTTGTGGGAGAAAAGAATTCCAGTAACGAAAACTATAGCGGAAGTAAAATATATGTACGCATAGCAGATAGAACGCCCGGATATTTTCTGGTGAAAGGCAAGTACCGTGAAGGTTTAGAAGCTGTTATTGCAAAATTAAGAGCTACAAACAAACTGGTTGTTCTCTCCGGAGACAATGACAGTGAAAAAGACCAACTGAAAAAAATATTTGGCGAAGGAACAGAGATGTTTTTCAACAAAAAGCCCGAAGACAAGCTGGAATACATAAAACAGCTTCAAGGCGAAGGAAAAAAAGTAATGATGGTTGGTGACGGTTTAAATGACGCCGGAGCTCTTGCCCAGGCAAATGTAGGAATAGCAGTTTCGGATAACACTAATAATTTTTCTCCTGCCTGTGATGCTATATTATCAGGCACTCAGTTCAATTATTTCTTTGAATTGATAAAATTCACTCGGAAACAAAAAACAATCATCGTTGGAAGTTTTATTATTTCCATTGTATACAATATTGTTGGACTTTTTTATGCTGTAAGCGCTGATTTGGAACCAGTAATAGCAGCCATACTAATGCCCGCAAGCACTTTTAGCATTGTATTGTTCACTGTAGGGATGAGTTCCTTCTTTGCAAGAAAGGTCCCTACTGATATATATCATATCAAGTCCTGACAAGAGTCAGCAATGCTTTTTGATAGCTAAAGTAATTTTGAGCCATAAATCATGAGTGTAATAATAATATTAGTAATTGCCAGTTTAATCATCGCATTGATTTTTCTTTTCGCCTTTATATGGTCTGTAAAGAAAGGACAATACGAAGACGATTATACTCCTTCTATTCGGATGCTGTTTGATAGCGAAACCACTCAGGACGAAACAAAAGACAAAAAGTAAAACAAATAACTATGGAAGTACAAGTTGAAAAATTTCAGTATGACAACAAGATTGTCAAGTGGTTTGCCTACGCAACGATGCTATGGGGAATTGTGGGAATGTTGGCAGGATTGTTAGCTGCCTTACAATTATTTTTACCGGCCTTAAATTTCGAATTGCCTTACACCACATTTGGTCGCGTGAGACCTGTTCACACGAATGCAGTAATTTTTGCATTTGTTGGTAATGGTATTTTCATGGGTGTTTATTACTCACTTCAGCGTTTGTGTAAAACCCGAATGTTTAGCGATATGCTAAGTAAGATCCATTTCTGGGGTTGGCAGTTAATAATTGTTCTTGCAGCAATTACCTTATTGCTGGGTAAAACAACAGGTAAAGAGTATGCCGAATTAGAATGGCCGATCGATATTCTAATCACATTGATTTGGGTAGTATTTGGCTGGAACATGTTTGGAACCATCTTACGCAGAAGAGAAAAACATTTATATGTTGCGATCTGGTTTTACATAGGAACGTTCATTACCGTTGCAATGCTTCATATTGTCAACTCTATTGAGATTCCTGTTTCCTTTTGGAAATCTTATTCATGGTACGCCGGTGTGCAGGATGCTTTAGTACAATGGTGGTATGGGCATAACGCGGTTGCGTTTTTCTTAACTACTCCGTATTTAGGTTTGATGTATTATTTCTTACCAAAAGCTGCGAATCGACCTGTATACTCCTATCGTTTATCTATCATACATTTTTGGGCACTGATCTTTATTTATATCTGGGCAGGGCCTCACCATTTATTATATACTGCGGTTCCTGATTGGGCTCAATCATTAGGCGTTGTATTTTCTATTATGTTAATTGCCCCATCATGGGGCGGTATGATAAATGGTTTACTCACTCTTCGCGGAGCATGGGACAAAGTAAGAGAAGACGCTGTATTAAAATTTATGGTGGTTGCTGTAACCGCTTACGGTATGGCAACTTTTGAAGGACCGATGTTATCTCTTAAAAACGTAAATGCTATTTCTCACTTTACCGATTGGACCATTGCTCACGTTCACGTTGGCGCCTTGGGTTGGAATGGGTTCTTAACATTTGGTATCCTGTATTGGATCATACCAAAAATGTTCCAGACACAATTGTATTCCAAAAAACTCGCAAATATGCATTTCTGGATTGGCACTTTAGGTATTGTATTATATGCAGTTCCGATGTATTGGTCAGGTATCATGCAAAGTTTAATGTGGAAAGACTTTACTCCTGAAGGACAATTAAAATGGCAGTTCATGGACACCGTTAATGAGATGATCCCATTCTATGCAGCACGTGCAGCAGGTGGAGCATTATTTTTAGTTGGAGCGTTATTAATGGTTTATAATCTTATCAAAACTGTTAAGATCGGAACCTTCCTTCCAAACGAAAATGCAGAAGCTCCTGCACTTTCAAAAACCTACACTAAACACGCTGGCGAACACTGGCACCGTTGGATCGAACGTAAACCAATTCAATTGATGGTGCTTAGTTTGGTTGTGGTTACAATAGGTGGTTTGATAGAATTTTTACCAACCTTTTTAGTAAAATCAAACATCCCAACCATTGCAAGCGTTAAACCCTATACTCCTTTAGAGTTACACGGAAGAGATATCTACATCAGAGAAGGCTGTTACACTTGTCACTCACAAATGATCCGACCTTTCAGAAATGAAACGGCGAGATACGGTGAATATTCTAAAGCAGGTGAGTTTGTGTATGACCATCCATTCCAATGGGGGAGTAAGCGTACCGGCCCTGACTTAGCAAGGCTTGGCGGTAAATATCCGGATTTCTGGCACTACAATCACATGTTAGATCCAACATCTATGTCGCCGGGTTCTATCATGCCGTCTTATCCATGGTTATTTGAAGATCAGGTTGATGTTGCTTCAACAGTTGGAAAGATCAAAGCAATGCAAAAACTAGGCGTTCCTTATCCGGAAGGTTATTCGGAAATAGCCGCAAAAGACATGGAAAAACAAGCGAACCTAATTGCAGCTAATCTAAAAAAAGATGGTATTACAACACTACCCGATCGCGAGATTGTTTCTTTGATAGCTTATTTACAGCGGTTAGGAAAAGATATTAAAGCGGAAAAAGTAGCAACAAAATAATTTAATCAATAAGGAGGAACCACAAAATGAAATTTATTAATTATTTAGAAAGCATAACAGGGGTGGGGATTTACCCATTAATATCCTTGCTTATTTTCTTTGTCTTTTTTGTAGCCGTTACGTTTATTGTGTTCAAAGGCGATAAAGAATATTTTAATAATGCAGCAAAAATACCTGTTCAGGACAACGAAAACCAGTTACAATAAAACAAGAGTACTATGAAAAAAATTATAAAAATAACATCCATTTTAAGTGCTGTTTTTTTAATACTTCCGCACGTTGGTTACTCTCAGGAGGTGCAACAAGTTCAAGCAAGTTCTTATTTTACCAACGCACTTTTTAATGTTCTATTCTTAGTAATCTTGCTTTTGCTTGCTCTTATAGCAGTTGTAGCGAGCGTGGTAAAAAATGTTGCAGATAGTGAATACGTAAAAGAAAAATTGAAACGCATTCAGGAAAAGAAAAAGAATGAGTCAGCAAAAACACTTGGGATTCTGGCTTTATTCCTGCTTGCGTTTCAATCCGGATTTGCACAGGAACCAGCACAGGTTGCGGCGGTTAACGATTGGCTCATAGGTGGTTTAGATATGTTTACCTTTTTCGGAATGGTGTTTGTGATCTTATGTGAGATCGCCGTGCTGATTATTTTAGTGAACATCCTGAAAACGGTTTTAAAAAGCGATAAGGAAAAAGTTGCTGTTGCTGCTTCTGTAAAAATAGAGCCAAAGAAAACCATATTGGATAAACTGAATGCCTCTGTAGAAGTTGAAAAAGAAAAGGACATTTTATTGGATCACGATTATGATGGCATCAAGGAGTTAAATAACGATTTACCCCCTTGGTGGAAATATGGTTTTTACTTAACAATTCTCATCGCGTTTGTTTATATGATACATTATCACGGATCTAAAACAGGTGATCTGCAAATAGCAGAGTATGACAAATCAATTGAGAAAGCTAAAGCTGAAGTTGCCGAATACATGAAAAATGCAGCGGGCAATGTGGATGAGTCTACTGTAAAACAATTAGAAGGAGCAGATCTTGCAACAGGCAAGGAATTATTTATTGCAAATTGTGCCGCTTGCCATGGTAAAGCAGGTGAAGGAACCGTTGGTCCCAACTTAACCGATAAATTTTGGATTCACAGTGGCGGATTGGCAGATATTTTCAAATCTATTAAATATGGTTGGGTTGATAAAGGTATGAAGGCCTGGAAAGAAGATCTATCGCCAATGCAAATTGCGCAGATCTCAAGTTATATCCGAACATTGCAGGGAACAAATCCTCCTAATCAAAAAGCTGCACAGGGAGATCTTTATGTTGAAGCAGCTGGTGCGCCGGGAGATTCGTTGGCAGCAACAACTGATTCATTGCAAGTTGATAGCTTGAAGATTGTTCCTTTGGATACGTTGAAGAAAAAATAAGTTTCGAAAGAAGCATAAATGGTGTTGATATGAAAGAGGAAGAAAGTTTCAGGGATAAGATTTCCACGATAGACAGTTCGGGGAAAAGAGCTTGGTTAAATCCATTGAAGCCGAAGGGGAGATTTTATGATCTGCGAAAATACGCCAGCTACTTTTATTTATTACTTTTCTTTGGACTGCCTTTTATTAAAGTGGGTGGCAATCCGCTGTTCCTTATAAATATTCTGGAAAGAAAATTTATTCTGTTTGGATTTGTATTCTGGCCTCAGGATATGTTCATCTTCGGGTTGGGAATGGTGATCTTCATTGTATTCATCGCTTTGTTTACCGTAATATTTGGCAGGGTGTTTTGTGGTTGGGCATGCCCTCACACTATCTTCCTCGAATTAATTTTTAGAAGAGTCGAATACTGGATCGATGGGGATTCCGCATATCAAAAACAATTAGCCGCTGCTCCGTGGGATACCAATAAAATTATTAAAAGAACATCCAAGTATTTCATTTTCTTTTTAATATCCTTTATTATCGCTAACGGCTTTCTTTCCTACATCATTGGAGTAGATGAACTCTTCAAGATCATGTCAGAACCTATTTCCAAACACAAAGGAGGCTTCATCTCCATATTAATTTTCACCGGAGTTTTCTTTTTTATATACTCCTGGTTCAGGGAACAGGTTTGTTTAATAGCCTGTCCTTATGGAAGAATGCAGGGAGTATTATTAGATAAAAACTCCATTGTTGTAGCTTATGATTACGTGAGAGGTGAGGTAAGAAAAAAATTCAAAAAGAACGAAGAACGAACTGCAGGTGACTGCGTTGATTGTAATTTGTGTGTAAAAGTTTGTCCAACTGGAATTGATATCCGAAATGGCACACAACTCGAATGTACCAATTGCACCGCTTGTATAGATGTGTGCGATAACATGATGGAAGCCGTAGGTTTAGAGAAAGGGTTAATTCGCTATGCTTCAGAGAATGATATTAAGAACAAGATCAAATCAGGATTCACTACACGTATGAAAGCTTATGTTGTAGTGTTGATTGTACTTATCGGTGTTGAGTCAGCTTTTCTTATTACCAGAGAAGATTACGATGCAACCGTGATAAGAGCAAAAGGCTTGTTGTATCAGGAACAGCCGGATGATATGATAAGTAATTTATATACCATCAAACTTCTAAACAAAACCAAGGACAGCTTGCCGGTAATCTTAAAAATAGAAGATTACCCCGACGCGAAAATAGAGATAGTTGGTAAACAACTCTACACAAAAAGTGAAAACATGACGCAAGGGGAGTTCTTTATTTACTTAAGTAAAAAAGATCTAAAAAGCAGGAAGACAAAATTAAAGATCGATTTATACAGTAACAATAAAAAAATCAGTACAGTTAAAACAACATTTTTAGGTCCGATAACCACCACGAAGTAGCATTGATACAAATAAAATAAACAATTTAACATCAATAATTAAAATTTAACATCATGAGCTGGGGAATAAAAATAACAGGGTTGTATTTAGGCTTCGTTGCCCTAATACTAACATTGGTGATAGTAAGCAGCAGTCAGAAGATGGAGCTGGAATCCAAAGATTACTACGCCCAGGAACTGAAATACCAGGATCGCATTGATGCGGTCGCAAATACTAACTCACTTCCTGAAGACGTGAATGTTTTAGTAGGTGAAAAACAAGTTACAATCGAGTTTCCAATAAAAGGAACTGATAACAAAGTGTCAGGCAAAATTTGGTTTTATTCTGCTGCCAATATGGCGAGCGATAAACATTTTGAAATTGCTTCAAACATAGACGGCAAACAAGTATTCAGCCGCTCTGTTTTTAATTCAGGATCATACAAAGTCAGGGTAACATGGAGCGTTAATGGTAAAGAATATTTTTCAGAGAAGTCTGTTAATTTATAAAAATTGAAACATGAACTTATGGACGGGCGCATTTTTGTTAGGGTTATTCGGAAGTTTGCACTGCCTGGGCATGTGCGGTCCGATTGCACTTTCATTACCGGTTCATAAATACGGTTTGCTCAAAAAATACGCAGGCATCTCTCTTTACAATTTGGGCAGAATAAGTTCTTACGCGCTGATTGGTTTATTTTTCGGAACAATAGGAACAAGTTTTCGTCTCTTAGGATTTCAACAGTATTTATCTATTGCATTTGGAGTGCTGTTGTTGCTTTACATTGTTGTTTCAAAAAGTAAAATTGCATCCCACTTCACCATTGTTCGTTTTGATTTTTTCTTTAACCGGTTAAAATCCAAAATGAAGTTCTTTTTTCAGAGCAAAAAATTTCACGCATTATTCGCAATAGGTTTTCTCAATGGTTTACTTCCATGTGGAATGGTTTATATGAGTTTGGCCGGAGCTCTGGCAACAGGTTCTTCTTTTCAGGGAATGATTTTTATGATCCTGTTTGGATTAGGAACAGTGCCAATGATGTTTACAATAGCACAAGTGGGCGATTTAATAAGTCTGAATTTACGTTCCAAAATTGTAAAAATCATTCCTTACTCACTAGCGCTAATGTCAATACTCCTTATTTTACGTGGCCTGAATCTGGGAATTCCTTACGTAAGTCCCAAATGGGAAAAAGATGAAATCGTTATAAACTCTTGTCATACTGATCAACAACATAAAACAACAAGCTACACTTCCTGCGGAACTCAAACACATAAAAACAAATAAAATGTTTTGGCCAAAACTACATAGCGAAAAAATTAAGAGCCGGGTTTTTGAAGCACTCAGCAAAAATGCAAATTACAAAAGCGAAGAAGTACTTGGTATTCCCGGAACCTATCTGGATACTGAAGTGTTTTATGACGACGCTCCGTTTTTGAAAGATGCGCCTTTCTTATCAACCCTTATTGCAAACCCCAATCACATCGGGTGTCATACATTGGGAGACGAACATGAGCAAATGTTCAGCGGGACTCAGGATATTGAAAAAGAAGTGATCCGTATTTGTGCAGAAGAAATATTTCATGCAGAACCACACTCTTACGACGGTTATATTGCTTCAGGTGGAACCGAAGCCAACATTGAAGCCATTTGGATCTATCGGAATTATTTTGCAGAGCAATTCAATGCGAAACCGGGTGAAATGGCTTTGATTTACTCTGAAGACTCTCATTACTCCATGCATAAGGCGGGAAACCTTCTCAGTCTTCGCTCATTGGTAATTGCAGTAAATAAAGACAGTAGAGAAATTAATCTTTCTGATCTGGAGCGACAAATAGTAAATGCTATTCATCAGGGCACAAAGTATTTTATCGTTATTTTAAACATGTCAACCACCATGTTCGGAAGTGTTGATGACATCGAAAAAATAGCCAACCTGCTCAATATGTTGCGACTGAATTATAAACTGCATGTAGACGCGGCTTACGGAGGATTTATTTACCCTCTGGTAAATGTTGAAAGCAAATACAACTTCCAAAACGAATCCATCAGCTCCATTTCAATTGATGGGCACAAAATGTTACAAGCACCTTACGGGACTGGGATTTTTTTGATCAGAAAACATCTTATTCAATTTGTCTGCAATTCCAAGGCTCAGTACATAAAAGGAAAAGACCATACTCTGGTTGGTAGTAGGTCCGGGGCAAACGCCGTTTGTTTATGGATGATACTGCACGCTCACGGATCCACAGGCTGGACGGTAAATATGAATCAATTAGTTGAAAGAGCTACCGAATTTTGCAAAAAACTGGACGAACTAAAAGTAGACTATTACCGAAATAAATTTTCCAACATCATCGCCATTCGTTCTGTATTCGTTTCCCCTCACTTAGCTAAACGATTTTATTTAGTTCCGGATGATCATGAAGGGCATCCACTTTGGTTTAAAATAGTGGTTATGCCTCATGTAAAACAAAATATCCTAAATCGTTTCTTAACTGAGTTAGCCGAAGACCTAAAAAAATAATTAATGGATCTAATAAAAAAGTATAATATTCCTGTTCCAAGATACACAAGTTATCCTACCGTACCCTTTTGGGAAACATCACCTACAAAAAACGAATGGAAAAAATTAGTAAAGGATTCGTTCGATATTAGCAGTGATTCCGATGGAATTAGTTTATATATTCATTTACCCTTCTGCGAAAGTTTATGTACTTATTGTGCATGTAATACCCGAATTACTATTAATCACAAAGTAGAAGATCCTTACATTGATTCCGTGCTTAAAGAATGGAACTTATATCTAGAAATATTCAGAAGAGTTCCTAAAATTAAAGAAATCCATTTAGGCGGTGGAACACCAACATTTTTTAGTGCACAAAATTTAAAAAGACTCATTGATGGTGTTCTTTGCACAGTGGATATTTGTGAAAATGCTGAGTTCAGTTTCGAAGCGCATCCCGGCAACACAACAAAAGAACACCTGTTTACCCTATTTAATCTTGGTTTCAAGCGTGTGAGTTTTGGAATTCAGGATTTTGATCTCAAAGTTCAGGATGCTATTCATCGTTTTCAAAGCTTTGAAGAAGTAAAAAAAATTGTTGAAGTTGCAAGAAACATTGGTTACACTTCTATCAACTTCGATCTTATATACGGACTCCCATTTCAAACACTTAATGGAATAATCGAAACCATTAATCAATCTATTTCACTCAAACCCGATCGCATTGCGTTTTATAGTTATGCACACGTGCCCTGGGTGAAACCGGGTCAACGAAAATTCACCGAAAAAGATCTTCCGCAGGATGAAGTAAAAAGAAAACTTTATGAAGCGGGCAAAGAGCTGTTCTTAAAAAGTGGATATGTAGAAATAGGGATGGATCACTTTTCTTTAAAGTCCGACACATTATATGAGGCGGAAATTCAAAAGAAACTTCACCGTAATTTTATGGGTTACACTCATAATTACACACGATTACTTGTTGGTTTAGGCGTTTCATCTATAAGCGATACATGGACAGGTTTTGCACAAAACATTAAAACAGTAGAGGAATATCAGGAATGTGTAAACAAAGGTGAATTGCCCATTTTTAAAGGCCATATATTAAACACCGAAGACCTTTATATCCGTGAACACATTTTAGACCTGATGTGTAAGCTCGAAACAAAATGGAAGAATCCGGAGCTTATTTCTGGGTTTATTTCCAAAGGAATTGAGCGCGCCAAAGAATTAGAAAAAGATGGTTTGGTTGTAATAGAAAAAAATGGGATCAAAGTTACTGAAACAGGAAAATCTTTCCTTCGTAATATTTGTATGTGCTTTGATGCTCGTTACTGGGCAAAAACTCCTGATGCCAAAATATTCAGTTCTGCGATATAAGATTTGAACCTATATTCAATTATTCGGATATCCTCCGTTCACCCATTTTTGAATAGCATTAATTTCACAAGCTGATATTTTGCTTCCACTTGGCGGCATCACAAAAAAACCGGGCTCATGCTTTAAACTTCCCATCAATTTGTTTCCTGAAACAGCGCTTGCAACTCCATTATAATTACTCAAATTAACAGCCCCGGCGGCGCTTGAACCAGAATGACAGCCAACACACCACGTCTCCATCAATGGTTTAACCCGGCCTGAGTAAGTGTACTCCGTTGTGTCACAAGCGTAACAATTAGAAGAGTTTTTTGCTCCTGCATTTATCCATACTTTAATAAGGGCAACATCAGCTTCCTTCAATTTAGAATAAGGGCTGGCTGGCATTGAAGGGTTTTTTCCTGAAATAACAGAATACACTTCACTCTGTAGAGGATGTTTCGCTACAATCCCTTTCATAATTCCTTCGTAGGTACTAAGGTCGTATTCCTCCGCCTTATCCTTAGAGTTGTGACAGCCAATCATCGTACAATTACTCACGAATATGGGAAGTATGTTCTCCTGAAAACATGCGTCCGGAGCATAAACATCCTTAGTGCAGGTATTCATAAATAGCAACGGCACTAATAATATAATCAACCTAAGTATAATTGTTCGTTGCATTTTTTAACGCTTAATTAAAGTTCCTTATGAATAAATTCTAAATTGATGGGTCTAAAGGTACTAAGCTAATTTATCAAACTTGCTGACTAATCTCATATCGCTTTTTTGACACAAATCATTTTATAGGAATAAAGCTCTAATACCTTTGTATGTATCAAAACAAAAGCACATGCACAACGAACACACCGACGAACATTTTCAATTCCGGATTGATAATGGCGAATATATTGAGCCCAGAGACTACATGCCGGAAGCTTATAGAAAAAATTTGATCCGTCAGATCTCACAGCATGCACATTCAGAAGTTATAGGAATGCAACCCGAAGGAAACTGGATTACACGTGCTCCCAGTTTACGATCCAAACAGATCTTATTGGCAAAAATTCAGGACGAAGGCGGTCACGGGCTTTATCTTTATAGTGCTGCAGAAACGCTGGGAGTATCTCGTACAGAAATGATTGAGCAGTTACATGCCGGCAAAGCAAAATATTCAAACATTTTTAATTATCCTTCATTGAACTGGGCCGACATTGGAGCAATTGGTTGGCTGGTAGACGGAGCAGCAATTGTAAATCAGGTTTCTTTGCAACGAACTTCTTATGGACCTTACAGTAGAGCAATGGTGCGGATTTGTAAAGAAGAAAGTTTTCATCAGCGCCAGGGTTATGAAATAATGGCAACCATGATGAAAGGAACAAAAGACCAGCAAGCAATGGCACAAGATGCTATGAACAGATGGTGGTGGCCTGCATTGATGATGTTTGGTCCGCATGACACCGATTCTCCACATTCAAAAGATGCCATGAAGTGGAAAATTAAACGCGAAACAAATGATGAATTACGCCAGAAGTTTATTGATAAAACAATTCCCCAGGCTGAATTAATTGGTCTCACCGTTCCTGATAAAGACCTGAAGTGGAATGAAGCCGCAAAAAAATACGATCATGGCGAAATAAACTGGGAAGAATTTTATTCGGTGATTAAAGGTGATGGTCCTTGCAACAAACAGCGCTTGTCCCATCACATCAAATATCATGAAGATGGCGTTTGGGTAAGAGAAGCCGCGGAGGCTCACAAATTGAAAACCAATTTATCAGTAGTTTAAAAAAAATAAAACATGACAGATACACAATTAGATCTTTGGGAAGTTTTTATTCAAAGTAAATCAGGACTTCCGTACATACATGCAGGTAGCGTTCACGCTTCCGACATGAAAATGGCATTGCAAAACGCAAGAGATACTTATACCAGAAGAGGTGAAGGAACAAGTATTTGGTTGCTTCCTTCCAAACATATTGTAGCATCCAATCCCGATGACAAAGAAATGTTATTCGATCCTTCAAATGATAAGATCTATCGGCATCCTACTTTTTATGTAATGCCGGAAGGTGCAACACACATTTAAAATTAAACTACATGACAACTAAAGAAGCTTTATATAATTACAGTTTACGAATGGGCGATAATGCCTTGATATTGGGCCATCGCCTTTCAGAGTGGTGCAGCAAAGCCCCCATCATAGAGGAAGATCTGGCCTTGACAAATGTTGCACTCGACATGATTGGGAGGGCGCAGGCATTTCTTAAGTATTCAGCCATTCTAAAAAACGAAGGGCAAACAGAAGATGATCTTGCTTACTGTCGTTCAGAAAAAGAATACCATAATCATTTGATCACCGAACAACCAAATGGAGATTTTGCGCATACAATTGCACGTCAATTGTACATCTCTATTTTCGAATACCATTTCTTCTCACATCTTGAACAAAGTGCTGATGTTGAGTTTGCGGCCATTGCAGCAAAAGCCGTTAAAGAAGTGAAGTATCATCGTGAACACGCAATTGACTGGACAATTCGGTTGGGAGATGGAACAGCGGAAAGTCATAAACGTATGCAGGCTGCCATTAACGACCTGTGGATGTGGACCGGGGAATTATTCGAAATGGATGAAGTGGATACCATTTTATTAAAAGATGGGATATCGGTTGACCTTGCGCCGATAAGAGATCTTTGGAAAAAAGAGTTAGATAAAGTATTACTAGAAGCGATGTTGGTTTTTCCGGAAGCAGAATACATGCAAAGCGGCAGCAGAAAAGGCATTCACACAGAAAACATGGGTCACATACTTTCTGAAATGCAATATTTACAAAGAGCTTACCCCGACGCAAAATGGTAACATTGAATCAACAAACAGAACAAGTTTATAATTGGATTTCCGATATTCCTGATCCGGAGATTCCTGTTATTACTATTAAAGATCTGGGCATGTTGAGAAATGTAAAGTTTGAAAACGGGAACTATGTAGTTACCATTACGCCCACGTATACTGCCTGCCCGGCAATGAAAATGATCGAAGACCAGATTATTGAAGTACTTGGCACACATAATATTCATAATGTGAAAGTGGATCTTACTTATACACCGGCTTGGACAAGCGATTGGTTAAGCACAGAGGCAAAAGTAAAGCTTAAGAAATATGGCATAGCTCCTCCTTCGCATTCATCCTGCACCAAACTATTCAGTGCTGAGGAAAGAACCGTATGCCCACGTTGTAACTCAAATCATACTTCCCTCATCAGCAGATTTGGTTCAACTGCCTGCAAAGCTCTTTATAAATGCGACGATTGCAAAGAAGTGTTTGACCTGTTTAAATGTCACTAAACAATGGTTGTTTTTAACATACTCTATTCCATGATCATGAACAAATGTTCAAGATGTCATCAGGGAGATGTTTTTGTTTCCAAAAATCCCTATGATCTCTCAAACATGTTCAAAATGCATAAAACATGCAGTCATTGTAATTTGAAATATGAAAAAGAGCCACATTTCTTTTACGGAGCTTTGTATATTTCCTATGGCATCTCTGCCGGTTGGTTTATTATCTGGTACACCTTACAGAGCAAGTTTTTCCATTGGGGCAACCTGCATTTTATACTGTTTCTCTCAGCATTTATTATTGCTGTAGCACCACTTACCTTGAGATGGTCAAGATTAATCTGGTTAAATATATTTTATAAGTATAGAAAAGAATACAATTCTAATCATCAAAAAAATTACCAGAAAGAGACTCAATCCTCTCACTCAAACAATAAGGAGTTTAGCCATTGACCTTTTACACCTCTTTTTTCATTAACATGACATAAATCATGTGTAGGCTTTTTCCATTTCCTTAACTTGCTTAAGCAAAACATGGAAAATAACTACTCCGGCTTAAAACAGCAATTGTTCGACCATGCCTATCACTTAAAAGAGATGGGCTCCACTTTTGACGAAGCTACTATCGCTTTGTCTAAATTATGTGATGATACCGCTTTGGTTGAAGAAGTAATAAAAGAGGTACGAAATGCTTATTACAAAGCTAAGCGCTCTGAGGGGATGATTAAAATCGGAATCGGAGCCACGCTTATTCTGGCAGGCTTTGTAATTACCTGTTCCAATTTTCATTCTAACCAATCCTTTAGTTTTGCTATGTACGGACTCACAACAGTTGGAATCATTATTGTTTTTTGGGGATTATATAAGATCATCGGGTGAAATACTGATATAAATCTTCTTTCGATGTTGAGGCTTATCATTTTTTATCCGCCCTGTATTATGTTACTTTGATGAAATTTACTTCATTATGTCAGTTTATCAAAGTCAGGGAACAATTCCAAAAAAACGCCATACTGTTTTTCGCAAAAACGATGGTAGTTTATATCACGAAGAACTTTTTGGAACCGAAGGTTTTTCAAGCACATCATCTCTTGTCTACCACTTAAATCCACCTACTATGGTGAAGGAAATGGGAAAACCCTTATGGGCCCGACCTGATGTTGCCATAGAAGATAATTTGAAAGCCCTGAGTTTTATGGGTATTGAAGTAGAACCGGATGATGATTACATCACAAGCAGAAAAGTGTTTTTCTTTAATGATGATATGCAAATCGGGCTTGCTTCACCAACTGAATCAATGGAAAAGTATTTTTTTAAGAATGCAGATTCGGATGAAATGCTCTTTATTCATAGAGGGAGTGGTCGTTGCAAAACCATGTATGGAACTGTGGATTTTGAATACGGCGATTATGTGATCATTCCGCGGGGAACTGTTTATCAATTGGAGTTCGATACAAATGACAACAAAATTTTGTTCGTTGAATCGCACAGTCCTATCCGCACACCAAAACGTTATCGTAATGAATTTGGGCAATTACTGGAGCACTCTCCTTTTTGTGAAAGAGACATGAAACTTCCGCATTCATTGGAAACACATGATGAAAGAGGAGACTTTAAAATCATGATTAAAAAACGTGGATTGATCTACCCGTATATTTATGAGAACCATCCTTTTGATGTTGTAGGATGGGATGGCTACAGCTATCCTTTTGCAATGTCTATTTTTGATTTCGAACCCATCACCGGACGTATTCACATGCCACCTCCAATTCATCAGCAATTCGAAGGAAGAAATTTTGTGATCTGTTCCTTTGTTCCTCGTTTGTATGATTATCACCCCGATGCAATTCCTGCACCTTATCATCACAGTAATATAGATGCTGACGAGATCCTGTATTATGTGGATGGAGATTTTATGAGCAGAAATAATATCAAACAAGGACAGTTCACTTTACATCCTGCCGGCCTTCCACACGGCCCACACCCGGGTGCTATTGAGCGTAGCATTGGAAAAAAAGAAACAAAAGAATTGGCAGTTATGATCGATCCTTTTAATCCTCTTAAAATAACTACCGAAGCAATGAAACATGAAGTGAAAGATTACTACAAGTCCTGGATGAGCAAAAACGAATTAACACATTAAACACTAAATTATAATGGCAACAAAAGATTTAACTAAAGTAAAAAACTTTGATTATTCGGGAGAAAAAGTATTTGAACAAGCACAAGACTTTTTACCCATTAATGGCACTGATTATGTTGAGCTTTATGTAGGTAATGCGAAACAGTCCGCACATTATTATAAAACAGCTTTTGGTTTTCAGGAGCTTGCTTATGCAGGTTTGGAAACAGGCGTAAGAGACCGTTGTTCCTACGTGTTGGTTCAGGATAAAATCCGTTTGATATTAACCAGTCCTTTTGATCCGGAGAGTGAGATCTCTCATCACATTCGCAAACACGGAGATGGTGTAAAAGTAATTGCACTATGGGTAGATGATGCCACCTCCGCTTTTGAAGAAACCGTAAAACGTGGAGCGAAACCATTCCTTCAGCCAACCACTGTAAAAGATAGTAATGGCGAAATAGTAAAATCTGGTATCCATACTTATGGTGAAACCATTCACATGTTTATCGAACGCAAAAACTACAATGGAATATTTTTACCCGGCTATGAAAAATTAGATACAGAGTATAAACCAACACCAACCGGATTAAAATATATTGATCACATGGTGGGAAATGTAGAGTTAGGTGCAATGAATAAGTGGGCTGATTTTTATGCAAAGGTTATGGGCTTTGCCAATTTAGTAACCTTTGATGATAAAGATATTTCAACTGAATACACAGCTTTAATGAGTAAGGTAATGACGAATGGAAATGGAAGAATAAAATTTCCGATTAATGAACCTGCCCATGGGAAAAAGAAATCACAGGTTGAAGAGTATTTAGATTTTTATCATGGTCCGGGTTGTCAGCACATTGCTGTTGCAACAGATGATATCGTATTCACGATTTCTGAAATGAGAAAACGTGGTGTGGAGTTTTTATATGTTCCGGGCACTTATTACGATACTGTAAAAGACAGGGTTGGAATTATTGAAGAAGATATGGAAGTATTAAAAAAATGGGGAATTATGGTTGACAGAGATGAAGAAGGTTACTTGCTACAGATCTTCACCAAACCCGTAGAAGACCGACCAACGCTGTTCTTTGAGATCATTCAACGCAAGGGAGCAAAATCATTTGGCAAAGGAAACTTCCAGGCTCTATTTGAATCAATAGAAGCAGAACAAGCAAGAAGAGGCACTTTATAAAACCAATATACATGAGTATTATTCCGCCCTTTAATTTTAAAAAATGGATCGATGACAATCGACATTTATTGAAACCTCCTGTTGGCAATCAGGTAGTGTATAAAGACACTGAATTTATTGTGATGGTTGTGGGTGGACCAAACGCCCGGAAAGAATTTCATTACAATGAAGGCGAAGAGTTTTTTTATCAGATAGAAGGTGATATGGTTCTTCCAATAAGAGAAAATGGTAAGGTCAGGAATATTGAGATAAAGGAAGGAGAAATATTTTTATTACCTCCACGGGTAGAGCACTCACCACAACGATTTAAAAATACAGTTGGTTTGGTGATAGAACGCCAACGAAAGGATCATGAACTGGATGCCTGTACATGGTATTGTGAAAAATGTGATCACGAATTATACAGAGCAAAGTTTCATTTAGGTGATATTGTTGAACAATTGCCCTCATTAATGAAATCCTATTATGACGACATCCATTTACGTACATGCAAACAGTGCGGAACAGTGATGGAACCACCACAACTAAAAGAATAAGCAAACGAACTATATATGAAACAAGCAACAATTGTTGGATCAGGTTTAGTTGGCTCACTTTGGGCCATTTACCTTTCTAAAGCAGGATACAAAGTAAAAATAGTTGAACGCCGCCAGGATATGCGAAAAGAAACTATCTCTGCCGGAAAGTCAATTAATCTTGCCACTTCGTACAGAGGATGGAAGGCTTTGGATGAAATGGGAATCGGGGATGAGATCAGAAAAATTGCCATTCCAATGTATGGCAGAACCATTCACGACATTAATGGCAATACTTCTTATCAGCCCTACGGAATAAATAATCAGGCTATCTATTCCGTTTCACGAGGCGAAATAAATTCGAAATTAATGGACATTGCCGAACAAAAAGGAAATGCCGAATTATTTTTTAATGAAGAATGTATTGGAGCAGACTTACAGAATGGTATTGTTCAGCTAAAAAACACAAAAAGCGGGAAAACCACTGAACTAAAATCCGATGTCGTTTTTGGAACAGATGGTGCATTTTCTGCCATTCGTTATAACGCAATGCAAAAATTAGATCGCTTTAGTTACAGTCAAAATTATATTGACGACGGCTACAGAGAAATTCTTCTTCCGGCAAATGCAGATGGCTCCTATAAACTTGAAAAAAATACTTTACACATTTGGCCACGCGGGAGATTTATGTTGATTGCCCTACCAAATTTTGACGGCTCATTTACCTGTACTTTATTTATGCCTTTTGAAGGAACAGAGCATTGTTTCAATAATCTGACCTCTAAATTAAAAGTCGAAACCTTTTTTAAAGAAGTGTTTCCTGATTTTTTTGAAATGATGCCAACCATTGCTGATGCATGGGAAAACCATCCTTTATCTTCACTGGCAATTATACGTTGCTTTCCCTGGACACATGGAAAAACAGCATTAATGGGTGACGCGGCACACGCAACAGTTCCTTTCTTCGGGCAAGGGATGAACGCAGGTTTTGAGGATTGTTCGGTTATGTATTCGTTAATGAAAAAACATAATGAGGACTGGAACACAATTTTCAAAGAATACGAACTTATCAGAAAACCAAATGGCGACGCAGTGCAAGACCTATCGTTATTGAACTATGTTGTAATGCGTGATAAAGTTGCCGACCCCTCTTTTTTACTTCAACAAAAGGTAGAGCGCAGAATTGCAGAATTGTATCCTGGAAAATACTTCCCAATGTATTCAATGGTCTCCTTTAGCGAAATTGAATACAATGTAGCATTGAATAAAGGAAAAGAGCAAGATCAAATTATTCAAAATTTAATTCAACAAAATAATATCACTGAAGAAGTAGAGCAGGATAAAATCGATCATTTCATCCACACCTTCTATAATGAAACAATAAAAGCTTAAACATGACTGAGTCACAAGAACAATTAATCAACAGAATTTCCGAGAAATTTCAGGCTATAGATCAAAACCCGGATGTACATTTAGAAGGATTAGTTTGGGCAAAGCCAATAACTTATTGGGATTACATTTTGCCTGATGCATTATTAAATCTTCAGGTACAAAGAACTACGCAGCCGGATGAAATGGTATTTATCATGTACCACCAAATCAATGAGCTTCTTTTTAAAATGACCTTATGGGAAATTAATCAAGTCAGTCAAAGCACTTCCGTTTCGGCACCTTTTTTTGTTGAGAAACTAAGACGGATCAGTCGCTATTTCGATATGCTCTCTTCTTCCTTTGATATTATGGGCGACGGCATGGAAAAAGAGCAGTATATGAAGTTTAGAAATACACTTACACCCGCCAGTGGCTTTCAATGCGCGCAATACCGGCTGATTGAATTTGCTTCAACAGAACTGATCAACTTGATTGATTACAGATACAGGGCAACAATCGACAGGAATACTCCATACGAACATGCGTATGAACATCTATACTGGCAGGCCGCAGGAAAAGATCACGCGACCGGCAAAAAAAACACTTTGATTCAGCTTTTCGAACGACGTTATAAAGGTGAATTTTTGCAGCACATGGAAACATACAACACTACAAACATGTGGACAAGATTCAAACAATTACCTTCAGATGTAAAGTCAGATCCTGATTTGATACAAGCAATGAGACATTACGACTATACCGTAAATGTTACTTGGGTAATGGCACACTACCACGCGGCTGCAAAATATTTAGGCTCTGCTGAAGCAACCGGAGGAAGCGACTGGAGAAAATACATGCATCCAAAATATCAGCGTCGTATTTTCTTCCCTGATTTATGGAGCAAAGAAGAATTGGAAAACTGGGGCACTAATGTTTAGTTTGGAATTTGAACAAATGAATAAAAGTTCTCTTTCAGGCATTCGTAAGCAGTTCGATGATATCGACAGGCAGCTAATGAAACTTTTGGGGCAGAGGGTGCAGCTGTCAAAACAAATTGCCCAGGTAAAGAAATTAAAAAAAATTCCTATCGTTCAGGAGGAAAATTGGGACAAGAAAATGAAAAAACGTACACTGGAAAATAAACGTATCAAATTAAATCCTGATTATCTCGAACAAGTGTTTTCTATTATTCATAAAGAATCTATCCGGATTCAACAACAAAATTTTTAAGACTACCAATTAATTCAGCCTTTGCAGGAACATAATTTACACCCATTTAAATGAGTACAACATTGCCAATAGAATTAATGTCACCAGCTGGTTCGTATGAATCGCTGATGTCGGCGATAAAAGCAGGCTGTAACTCAGTATATTTTGGTGTTGAGCAGCTAAATATGCGTGCAAGAGCAGCCAACAACTTTACACTTGAAGACCTCAAAAAAATCGCTTCCGTTTGCAAAGAACATCATGTAAAAAGTTATCTAACTCTTAACACCGTTCTTTACGATCACGACATTAACCTGATGAAGAGTATTATAAACACGGCAAAGGAAAGCGGCATCACGGCTATAATAGCAGCAGATCATGCAGCTATGAATTATGCAAAAAAAATCGGGATGGAACTTCATATTTCCACACAGGCCAACATCTCTAATATCGATACAATTGAATTCTATTCTGAATATGCAGACGTAATGGTACTGGCCCGGGAGTTAAGTTTAAAGCAGGTTGCAGAAATTACACGAGAGATCAAACGAAGAAATATTACAGGCCCTTCCGGAAATTTAATTCAAATCGAAATATTTGCTCACGGGGCTTTATGTATGGCTGTTTCGGGGAAATGTTACTTGAGCCTGCATTCACATTTTGCTTCAGCAAACAGAGGTGCCTGCATTCAAAATTGCAGAAGAAATTATATTGTTACTGATAAGGAAGAAGGCATAGAGTTTGAAATTGACAATGAATATATCATGTCAGCCAAAGATTTATGCACCATCAATTTTATCGATCAGATCATCGATGCAGGTGTGATAGTGCTTAAACTTGAAGGAAGAGGAAGATCTGCTGATTATGTGTACACTGTAACAAAATGTTACCGGGAGGCTATTGATAGTTATCTTAACGGAACATACACCCCGGAAAAAACAGAGGAATGGATGAAGAAATTGGAAACGGTTTTTAATCGCGGATTTTGGGATGGATACTATCTTGGGAAAAAAATGGGAGAATGGCATAATGAGTCAGGCTCAAAATCTACAAAGCGAAAAATCTACGTTGCAAAAGGAGCACATTATTACGAAAAAGCGAAAATCGGGGAATTTATATTGGAAGCCCAATACCTGAATGTTGGCGATGAGATTATGATAACCGGACCTACCACAGGATATATTGAAAGCAAAGTGTTAGAATTAAGAGTGGGCGACAAAAATGTTGAACGTGTTAACAGAGGTGAGAATTTCACTATGCCTTTAAATGAAAAGATCAGGGCTTCCGATAAATTATATAAGCTGGTAGATGCCTGATGATACGTATTATTCAGCAACGTGAAAAATGTATTGGCTGTAATGCCTGTGTGGAAGCTGCTTTTTACAGGTGGCGGATTTCCCGACAGGATGGGAAATCTACTTTAATTGGCGCAAAGGAAAAAAAAGGATTCTATTCTGTTATTGTAGATGATCATGAACATGATGAGAATATAAAGGCTGCACAAAACTGTCCGGTAAATATTATTAAAATTCATGTGTTATAAATAAACTAAAATTTGGAACTCACTATTCCTTAAATAATGATTGGTATATTCAAAAACATCTCGTCCTAAGGTGTATCAGTTATAAAGATCCTTTTTATAACTTTTTGTTCCTCATTCCTGACTTGCGTCACCTTCCGTTTCCTTTATCTTTAGTCTCTTTGTAGCGGTTTAAATATTTGATTAAATCATTAAAAAATGGAACTAGTAAAATTCATCAGCAACAACAAAGTTGAAAAGCAATTTGTTGCATCTCTAAGAAAAAATGTAAACGATTACTTTAAGCAAAAAAACATTTCTACGAAAGCAAATTTCGCAATGGTAATTAAAACCATTGTAATGGTAAGTTTGTACATTGTCCCGTACATTTTAATCCTGACCATTGGAATGCCATCATTAGTAGCTGCCGGTTTAGCTGTGCTAATGGGAATTGGGATTGCAGGTGTTGGGATGGGCGTTATGCACGACGCTTGTCACGGGGCTTATTCAAAGCGACACTGGGTAAATAATATACTAGCAGGAAGCTTATATTTATTAGGCAGTAATGTCTTGAACTGGAAAATTCAGCACAATGTATTGCATCACAGTTTTACCAATATTTCCGGATTAGATGAGGATATTGAAAGCAAAGGTCCCATTCGTTTAGCTGAAAAAAAACCACTCCGCTGGTATCATAGATATCAGTTCGTTTATGCCTTTTTCTTTTACGGTTTAATGACTTTTTCTAAACTGTTTAATGACTTCACTAATTTATTCAGTTATAATAAAAAAGGTTTAGTCAAAAGTCAGAATAAAAAACTTGCGCTTGAGTTCATAAAAATGGTAGTACGCAAAGCAGCTTATTTGGTTGGTATCATTGGACTTCCAATCTGGTTGACCGATTTTACCTGGTATGAAGTTTTAATTGGTTTCTTCATTATGCACTGGGTAGCCAGCGTAATTATGAGTTTTGTTTTTCAAATGGCACATGTGGTAGAAGGTGCTGAACAACCCGATCTGGAGCCAACCATTCATACTGACTGGCACGTGCATCAGTTTCACACAACCGCCGATTTTGCAAGAAAAAATAAAATATTAGGCTGGTACATTGGTGGTTTAAATTTTCAGATCGAGCACCATTTATTCCCAAATATTTGTCATATTCATTATCCTAAACTTGCTCCCATAGTTCAAAAAACAGCCATTGAATTTGGAATTCCTTATAACCTGAATAAAAGCTTTAGCTCTGCACTTTTATCTCATATTCATAGATTAAAAGAATTAGGAAAAGCTTAATACAATGAGTGTTGATACTGAGCAATACATTCGTGTTACCAAACAATTTGATTTTGAGATGGCGCATGCCCTACTTGGATATGATGGTCCCTGCAAAAATATACACGGGCACACCTATCAATTACGTGTAACTCTTTTAGGCAAAACAATTCAACAAACCGACAATCCTAAAGACGGAATGATGATCGATTTTGGAGCATTGAAAAAAACAGTGTCAGAAAACGTTATTTCAAAATACGATCATGCCTTAGTGCTAAATAAAAACACGCCACAGCATACTTTAGGGAATATACAAGAACACTTTGAAAACATTATTTTCCTTGACTTTCAACCTACCTGCGAAAACCTGTTATTACACATAAAAGATCTGCTAAACGAAACGCTTGCCTCAACTCATTACAAATTGTTTGCTCTTCGTTTAGATGAAACCCGAACTTCTTATGCAGAATGGTTTTTATCGGACAACATTAAAATAGACTAAAATGAAAGACATTGAAACGCCTGGAGACATTAAATTACTCGTAGATTCATTTTATGATGACGTACAACTGAATCCATTGTTAGGGAATGTATTCAATAATGTGATGAGAACCAATTGGGAAAAGCACTTGCCCAAGATGTATGGATTTTGGGAAAACATTGTTTTTCAAACCGGTAACTACAGAGGGAGGCCCTTTCTTCCTCATCTGGAAGTGAATGCCAAAGAAACACTTACATCCAATCATTTTAATACCTGGCTTCAATTATTCCACCAAACTATTGACAAACATTTTAGCGGGCCAAAAGCGGAAGAATTAAAATTCAAATCTCAAAATATAAAAGAGATCTGGAATTTTAAGATTGACTACATCAATAATTACGATGCATTGAGCGAGGAACAGAAATAAGTCTTTCCCATTGCTATCCGCGCATTCATCGCCTCCAAATTGCTTCAGTATTAACGGACTATTTTTTGTATTTTTGTTTGAAACAGATTTATAAAATCTATCTGTGAAAACGTGAGCAGCATCTACAGCAAAATACTTGAAATTGAAAACGGCAACACAAAAGCTGCTCTTTGCACCATTGTATCAACCAAAGGTTCGGCTCCCCGCAAAACGGGTTCTAAAATGATCGTTTATGAAAACGGAAAGATCGATGGAACCATTGGTGGTGGTGCGCTCGAAAAACTGGTTATTGAACAAGCTCAAGATGTTTTAAAAAACAACACTTCAAAAATTGTAATCCACAACCTTGTTAAAGACCTTGCCATGTGTTGCGGCGGAACGGTTGAACTTTTTATTGAACCTATTATGAATAAGAAAAAATTATACATCTTTGGATTGGGACATATTGGAAAATCTCTTTCAAAATTTGCCGTTGATCTGGATTTTAATGTCACTGTTATCGATGATCGTTACGATGCCTTTGATAATTTCGATATTCCCGACTGCATGATCATAAAAGAACATCACGCAACTGCAATTGAGAAATTGGTTTTTGATGAACATACTTTTGTGGTGATCCTAACACATGATCATCAATATGATAGAGAGATCCTTGCACTTACTTCAAAAAAGAAACATCAGTACATCGGAATGATTGGCAGCGAGCGCAAGGTAGAGATAGCTAAAAAGAACATGGTTGCTTTTAATATCATGGATGCAGAAGAAATTAAAAAGATTGATATGCCCATTGGTCTTGATATAGAAGCCATTACTCCTCAGGAAATCGCTATTAGCATACTCGCTAAGCTTATTGATGTAAGGAATAAAAAATAAGTTCCTTTATGCCCATAAAACGGGTTTTTTCTTAAATTTACGAGAACGATATTTTAATCAGGCATCCTATGCAGCAAACTATTTCATTTGTATTAGACGGAAAAATTCAGACACTTACTTTTAATGAGACCTTTGGTCCAACAACCACCGTTTTAAATTTCCTTCGCAAAAGCGCAGAACACAAAGGTGTGAAAGAAGGTTGTGCAGAAGGCGATTGCGGGGCATGTACTGTGGTTATTGGAGAATTGAATACTGATAATAAAATCACTTACAAAGCAATGGACTCTTGTTTGGTGTTTTTACCTATGATCCATGGCAAACAGCTTATCACCGTTGAGAATTTAAAACAACAAAAAGGTGTTACTGAGGTGTTGCATCCTGTTCAGCAGGAAATGGTAGATTGTAACGGAAGTCAGTGCGGTTATTGTACTCCGGGCATCATTATGTCGATGTTCTCTTTATATAAGAATGAAAATAATCCTGCAAAAGAAAGTATTGATGATGCATTAACAGGAAATCTTTGCAGATGTACAGGCTACAAACCCATTATTGAAGCTACGGCCAAAGCCTGTGTAAACAACGGAGAAGATCATTTTGTTCGGAATGAAAAGCAGATTGTTGAACTATTATCGCAAATAAAAGACTCTACAAACTCTATTGGAATAAACACAGCAACTCAAAAGTATTATCAGCCAAAAACCAAAGCAGAAGCATTTGAAATGAGAAATAAAATGCAGGACTCTGTTTTAGTGGGTGGCGCAACTGATGTGGCTTTACGTGTAACAAAACGACATGAGGTTTTAAAAGAGATCATTGATCTTTCTAATATTGAAGAGTTAAAAAAATGCACTATTACCGATTATGTAATCAAGTTCGGAGCTGGCATGAGTTTGGAAGAAGTAAGAAAAATCTCAAGGAACGAATTGTCCGCATTGCACGAAACGCTTTCTGTATTTGGCTCACGTCAGATCAGAACATTAGCAACTTTTGGAGGAAATCTTGGTTCAGGTTCACCAATCGGAGATACACTTCCAATACTAATGGCTTATGATGCAGAAATCAAACTGCAGGGAGTTGACGGAGACCGTGTAGTTAAAATGAACAATTTTATACTGGGCTATCGACAAACAGACCGTAAACCAAATGAAATCATAACTTCCATCATCATTAATAAACCATCTACAAATACAATAGTAAAATTCTACAAAGTATCTAAAAGAAAAGACTTAGACATTTCCACAGTAAGCGCGGGTTTTAGTGTAACACTCGACAAAAACAAAGTAAGCGGAATTACATTAGCTTACGGCGGAATGGCAGCAACAACCAAACGTGCAACCGAAGCAGAAGTTTTTTTAATGGCTAATGAATGGACCCGTGAAAACATAGAACAAGCAATGCCAATGATCGAAAAAGCTTTCACTCCCATTTCGGATGCCCGATCAGGTGCTGAATTCAGAAGTGTTGTTGCAAAAAACTTATTAATGAAATTTTGGAGCGAAACCAGCAATCAAAAATAAATACCCCTTCAATCAGAAATTTTGAATCTAAAATCAGAAATGCCTCATGAATATTCCTCACGATAGCGCAACAAAACATGTTTCCGGTCAGTCGGTTTATATTGACGATATACTTATCAATTCTCAACTACTTGTAGGACGTGTTGTATACAGTAAACACGCACATGCAAAAATTACAAAACTGGATCTGGAAGCGGCAAAAAAATTTCACGGTGTTCACGCTGTTTTATCTTATAAAGACATTCCGGGTCACAATCAGATGGGACCTGTAGTACACGATGAAGTGTGTTTGGCTGTAGGTATAGTAGAATGTATAGGGCAAGCAATTGTATTAATTGCTGCAGAAACAGAAGAGATCGCTATTGCTGCAGAAAAACTGATCACTATTGAGTACGAACCTTTAGAAGCTATTTTAGATATTCGCACTGCGATTGAAAAAAACACTTTATTAGGTCCGGTAAGAACTATGCAACGTGGTGATGCAGATGCTGCCCTGAAAAAAACAAAACACATTATCACAGGCGAATTAGAAACAGGGGCGCAAGAACATTGGTACTTAGAAACACAATCGTGCGTATGCGTTCCGGGTGAACAACAGGAAATCATTGCATATAGTTCCACACAGCATCCTTCCGAAACACAAGCCATCATTGCTGAAGTATTAGGTGTTGGGAAAAACGAAATTGTTGTTGAAACGCGCAGAATGGGTGGAGCTTTTGGAGGAAAAGAAACACAAGGGAACTGGACTGCTGCATGGTCGGCACTTTTATGCCATGCTACCAAACGTCCGGTAAAAATTCGTTTATTCAGAGATGATGATCAGATCATGACCGGCAAACGTCATCCATATTTAATTCGTTACGAAGTTGGATTTGATGATGCAGGAAAAATTGATGCAATGAAAGTGGAACAAAATGCAGATGGTGGTTACGCAACCGATCTGAGCCTTGCCATTTTAGAACGTGCCATGTTGCATGCAGACAATAGTTACTACATTCCAAATATATTAGTAACCGGCAGAGCATACAAAACCAATCACCCTTCCAACACGGCCTATAGAGGTTTTGGTGGGCCACAAGGAATGGCGGGAATGGAAACCATCATCGATCGCATTGCACGCACATTAAAAAAAGATGCAGCTGATATTCGTAAACTAAATTTTTACGGAATTGATAAAGATAACATCACGCATTACGGACAAGAAGTTGAATTGAATCGTTTACATGTATTGTATGATAAACTGATCAACACTTCTGAATATTATGCGAGAAGAAAAGCTGTAAATGAATTCAATGTAAAAAATGAATTTTATAAAAAAGGGTTAGCCTTAACTCCTGTGAAGTTTGGGATTTCCTTTACTACTTCATTCTTGAATCAGGCAGGTGCATTGGTGAACATCTATAAAGACGGAACCATTTTAGTAAACCACGGTGGTACTGAAATGGGTCAGGGACTCAACACCAAAATACTGCAGATTGCTGCTGCCGAATTAGGAGTGAGTAATGCTAAAATAAAAGTAAACGCAACCAATACATCCAAAGTTCCAAACACTTCGGCTACTGCAGCTTCTGCCGGAACTGACTTAAATGGAATGGCGGTAAAAAACGCAATCGATACATTAAAAGAACGTATAACGGGTTTGTTCGCAAAAGAATTCAGCAAGTCGTCCCCGGAAAATCCATCATTGCAGGAAAACATTGCAATTGAAAATGATCTGATCTTCGATAGAAAAAATCCTGATCGAAAAATTCCATTTGATGAAGCAATGAACGTCTGTAATTTTAATCAGGTGAGTTTAAGCGCAACCGGGTTTTATAAAACACCAAACATTGGGTGGGACAAAGCAACGGGTTGGGGGAAACCATTTAACTACTTCGCTTTCGGAATGTGCGTGAGCGAAGTAATGGTTGATACATTAACAGGTTTTTATAAAAACCTTCGTACAGACATTTTACATGATGTTGGAGAATCAATAAATCATGGAATTGATAAAGGACAAATTGAAGGTGCCTACATACAAGGTGTGGGCTGGTGTACAACCGAAGAAGTAAAATGGAATGATAAAGGACATTTATTAAATCATTCACCTGATACTTATAAGATTCCATCTGTTCAGGATATTCCGGAAGATTTCAGAGTAGAGATTATGCAGGGAATACCAAATCCAAATGCTATCAGAAAAAGTAAGGCAGTAGGTGAGCCGCCATTCATGCATGCCTTCGCAACATGGTTAGCGATCAAAGATGCTATCTCTGCGGTGGGAGATCACAAGCACGAGCCGAAGTTTAAACTGCCTGCTACAAACGAAGTCATCCTTCTAAGTATAGAAGAACTGAAAAAACGTCACTAACCCCAGACTTCAGTCTGGGGCTTACAAACAAAGGGCTAAAGACCATAACACTAAGAACATGGCACATGTAAAAATATGGATACATGCAGTATGGGGAACAAAAAACCGACACAGATATCTAACAAAAGAAATAAGAGAAAAGGTTATCTCTCACATCAAACAAAATGCTAAGCAAAAAGGAATATACATCGACAGCGTTAATGGGTACGATGAACATCTACACTGCTTGTTATCACTAAACGCAGACATAAGCATAGCGAAAGCAATGCAATTAATAAAAGGAGAATCAGCCTTCTGGATCAACAAAGAAAAAATCACTTCTACCAAATTCGAATGGGCCGTTGAATATTATGCAGCTTCAGTAAGTGAATCGGTGTTACCTAAAGTAAGAGCGTATATTAAAAACCAAGAAGAGCATCATAAGAAAACCACATTCCAAGAAGAATATGAAGAGTTCATAAAAAACTACCCTTTCTAGGATCAGGGCTAAAGCCCATACTTTCTTGCCATGCATTAACCTCGCGCTGAAGCACGAGGTTAATGCACTTCTGATAATGCGCTTCAGTAGCACAAAATAAAAACCCCACACCAGAGTGCAGGGTTCAAAGTCTATACGTATACAAAATACTAATTCACCGCTTTCTTTCTTCTACCTTCAAGTATTTTCAGGAATGAACGAGTTCTGATCTCTTCCATAGTAAGACCAGTTGCAGTAACATCCTCTGCACTGATCGCTCCGCAGTTCATGGCACGAAGGAAATAATTTAATAAACCTTGACCTGTTGCTGCATCATCAAATACATCATCGGTTAAAGTTGCTCTTGCTGCTTTTTCCACAAATGCTTTTAAACGTTTTGCTGCATCTTCGTAGCTTTCTAAAAAGAAAGAATATACTGCTGCGTAACGCATAGGGAATTGTGCAGGATTAAGATCCCATCCCTGATACAAGCCTTTCCATAAAGAATAACGTGTGTGGTCGTAAGCTTTTTTCCAACTGCGTTGAACTACCATTTTGTTTTCTGCAATTTGTTCTGCAGTAAGATTATCTCCTCTGTTTGGCCCTATTGGCATCACATTGGTAGCTCCATCCGATAACCAAATTCCTGTTGCACCCAAAGACACTTTCATGAAGTGATGTGCAAAATCACATACTGCGTGACCCATGTCCTGATACTTAGCTGTTATATTACATGCGGCTGTATAATCATAAGTTCCGAATGCTGTAGCGATCATTCTACCTTTACTTGCTTCTACAAAAGTTCTTAATGGGTTTTTTCCGTCTTTGTCGATAACAGCTTGTGTGGTTTCCACCATCATCTCCATTTTCAATGAATCTTTTTCGATTTTTGTATTTGCTTCTATCGTTTCAAATAATTTTACCAAAGCAGCAACCTGCTCAGGAATAGTAACCTTTGGCAACATCACAACAAAATTGTTAGGTAGTTTACCATTCGTATGTTCAGCTAATGTAGTCAAGAAAATATCCAAAGTTCTTACTCCTCGTTCTTTCAAATCTTCTGTAAAAGGTTTGATACGAATACCAATGAATGGAGACAATGAATGCGCTTCCATCCCTTTTGCCACTTCAATTGCAGCCTTTTCAGCAGTAGCATCTTCTTCTTCCCACGATCTGTTTCCAAAACCATCTTCAAAATCAATTCGGAAATCTTCCAAAGCTTCCGTTTTTAATTTATTGATCACTTTATTATAAGTTGAATAAGACAACCAAGCGGTTTCTTTTTTACGATCCTGCTCAGAAAGTCCATCCATCTTTTTGATCAATGCATCAATTGCAGCTGCATCATTCGGAAGTGACTCCCATCCCGAAAGGTGAATTGCTTTTGCAAACTCAACAAAGTTAGGAGCGTTGTTCACCAAAGTTTTTAATGCAGCTTGCCCCATCTTTGCTGCCGTATCTGAAGTAAAAAGATCAGCACCTCCATACACAGTGTGTACAGGTTGCCTGTCAGGTTTATCGCCGGGATAAATAGTTTGAAAAGCTTTGTTTGCTTTTCCTAATTCGTTCAGGATAGATTCTCTTTCGTTGTTTGGAATGGATTGTTTCATGATTTGTCTTTCAATTTGTGTTTAGCGCCTCTCCCTCGTCTTCCTCTCTACTTCGACAAGCTCAGTATAAACTTGAGAGGGACGATTGAGTTGCTATATTTTAATTTATTCTTCTTCTAATTAACTTCCTCTGTATGTGGAATAACCATAAGGATTCAATAACAAAGGAACGTGGTAATGTGATGTATCAAATGTTTCGAAGTCAATAGTTACTGTTGGGTAAAATCCCTTCACGCCTTGTGCATTAAAATAAGAAGCTGTATAAAATACTAATCGGTAATTGCCGGGTTGTAATAACTCGCCTTCTTTTAATAATCCAGGAAGTCTGCCGTCTGCGTTAGTTTCACCACTTCCGAGAACAGTCCAGGTGCCATCATCATTTGGTTTTTCTAATTTAATGGTAACACCTTGTGCGGGTTTGCCTTTGGATGTATCTAATATGTGTGTAGTAAGTTGACTCATGCTAATAATTTTTCTAAACGTATGTGAGTAATTTTGTTTTGTTCGTTCATTGCGATTTTCATTTCTGTTGTGGCATCATTTGGTAATCGTTCATTTAAAAGGGCCAACATTTCATCTGCTGATTTTCCTGTAGCGCATACAATAAAAATGTATCCGAATTTATTTTCGTAATCATCATTTCCTTTTGCTAAAGCTACCAATGTTTCCTGTGCTGCTGTATTCACTCCTGCCTGTTCTCCTCCTGCCCACTCTTTTGTCGACGCGAATTTTTTTTCCAAACTTTTTATATCGCCAATTTTTGGATGATGCGTGAAAGCTTCCAATCCATCAGCTATTGAGCAATGCAGCCAAATCTTATCCGACTGTTCAAAAATCTCAGCTCTATTCTTAAATGGTTTTTTGGCTGCTAATTTTTTAGCCCAGGTCGTAGAGCCACAGCATTTAAAAAACTCTTCGTGCAACTCTTCAGCACTTAAACAATTCAGTTCTTGTATCGTCATTATTCTTTTATAATGTTACCAAACAATCTCATTCTACTAACACCACCATCCGGAAAAATATTTAAACGAACATGAGTGAAAGGTCCTTGATTTACAATTTCCTTTTCAAAATAATGCTCGTGATCAGCTTGCAGTTTTTCTTTATTCATGATTTGCGTCCAAACAATATCCGGTGAGTTTACATTAATAGAATCAGTATCGATTGTTTCAATTTCCAAACTTCCGGATAATGGAATTGTCTCTGATCTGGTAAGTCCCATTGAACTTGCTCCAACATCAACCGTTTCAATATCTATTCCTTCAATTGAACAAGTGTCAGGATAATTTCCTTTGAAGTGACAGGTGTCAATCAAGATTTTATTTATGTTTCCTCTATGCGCTAATTTTACAATTACCCAATCGCGGTTGTTTGGAGTGCGATTACGCTTGGTTTCCCAGCCATCTCCCATATTTACTCCCCTGCCCGGCATAATTAAATTATCCATGTGAGAGAAAAACATATCGTTACATAAAACAGATTTAGCTCCGTTCTCAGCTGCTGCTAAATCAATTGTTTCGCTTTCACTAACAGCGTCCCAGTCTTTATAAACTTCACCATACACTTTTAAACGTGCAACTCCTCCATCAGGATAAATATGCAAACGAATATGCGTCCAGATCGTATCGTTTTTTATTTCATAAAAATTTTGACTGCCCGGCGCTAATGGCGATTTAGCAAGTATCTCTGTCCATTGCGCCTCTTCCAATGTTTTAGCTGTTGAATCGGCTGCCATATTACAGGCTTCAATAGATGCATGCGGCGGATGATTCCCTAAAAAGAAATTGGTGTCAATATCAACTCCTCTGATCACTCCTGAAGCACCTAATTTAATGATACACCAGTCATGTCCCGGAACACGCTTTCTGCGAGACTCCCAGCCATCCATCCATTTTCCGCGATCGGTATATTTATCTGCAATAAAAATTCCTCTTCCCGGTTTTAATAAATTTTCTTTCTCTGCAAAAAAATCGTCTGTACAGGAAATTGCCTGCCCACCAAGGCGTTCAGATGCTAAATCAATTAGCGAGGTAAATTCAGGTCCTTCTGTTTGTATATTTTCCATAATTCTTCTTTCAAGTTTTTACCACGGAGACACTGAGATCACTGAGTTTCACGGAGGCTTACTATTAATTCTCTGTGTTCCTCCGTGTCTCCGTGGTTAGTATTTATTTGTGATCTCTCAATAAAATCTTCCCTTGAGGTAAAGATAAGAATTTCCCGTTTTCAAATACCTTTTTACCTGCTATATAAGTTTGTTTTATAACACCTTTTAATTCTTCACCCACATAAGGACTGATCTTGTGTCGGTAATGAATATCATCTGCTTTTACCGTAAAACTTTGCTCCGGATCCCACACCACAATATCCGCATCATACCCTACTTTCAGCTGACCCTTTGTTTTTCCGAAGCCTATAAATTTCGCCACATTCTTACTCATTAAGTCTGCAATTTTTTCCATAGCAAAATTTCTTTTCTTCGCCGCGGTCCAAACAACAGGTAAAGAAAACTGAATACTGGCAATGCCTCCCCAGGCTTCTTTCAAATTTCCGGAATCTATCTTTTTAAGATCAGGTGTTGCAGGAGAATGATCAGTAACGACAAAATCTATCAATCCATCTTTTAATGCATTCCATAGTTTTTCATTATTCTCTCTTTCACGGATCGGAGGCGCGCATTTAAAAAGTGTATTTCCATCCGGAATTTCTTCTGCACAGAAATACAAGTATTGAGGACAGGTTTCAACCGACACCGGCAATCCTTTACTACGTGCTGCTTTCAGTTGTGCTAACGAATCAGCAGAAGACAAATGCACAATATGTACAGGTGTTTTATACTCTTCGCATAAACGAATCATCATCTCAACTGCATGATCTTCCCATATTTTCGGACGGGAATTTAAATAAGCCATATAGTTCGTTGGATTCTTTTCGAAGGTCTGAATCCCTTCGTGCATCTCATCAATTTCCGCATGAGCCAACATTGGGATTTGATGTTTAGCCAAAGTAGCAAGTCCTTTTTTCAGATCTTCTAATGTAACGTTAGGAAATTCATCAATACCTGAGTGTGTCAGAAAAGCTTTAATACCAAGCACTCCGCACTTTACCAACTCTTCCAGCTTATCTGCATTGGCAGGAACAATTCCTCCCCAAAATCCACAATTGCAATATAATTTGTCTTTCGTGGCAGCTATCTTATCATTAAATGTTTTTACATCAATTGTTACCGGACTCGAGTTCAAAGGCATATCCACCAATGTGGTAATTCCTCCTGCAATCGCAGCTTTTGTCATGGTTTCAAAGCCTTCCCACTCTGTTCTTCCGGGCTCGTTTATGTGTACATGCGAATCAATTAATCCGGGCATCACCACTAAATTCCCAAGGTCTTCAATAGTTGAATCGGCTGCATCCAATTTTCCTTCTCGAATATCTGTTATCACGCCATTCTTTATAAATAACGTTGCTTCTTTTAATTCTGATCCAATGAGCACTTGTTTACTGTGAAGCGCTACATCGGCTAATTTGCTGTCCATACCTGATTTCTTAAGATGTATTTTATAAATGCAATTTAAGAAAAAACTAGTCTCTTGATTCCAATTAATTGTATTAAATTTAAAAGGCTTATTTATATCTTTATACTTTAATTCAGAACATTTGAAGACAAGACTATTTATTTCATTCCTCTTTTTATTATCAGCAACAGCGGGATATTCAGCTAACGGATTCTCTACCAATTTCGGTAGCATGGATTTGTTGGTTGTAGTAATTATGTGTGCAGCTCTGTTTTTTGTAAACCACGTATTAAAACTTGCTGTTCGTGCTTTGCAACATTCTATTACTGAAAAGAAAGAAGCCAACACTTTATCCGAAAAAGAAGAAGAAAAACTCAATGACAAAAGCGATGGTATAGAACAGGCGAGAACCGTTTTGTTATACTGTGCAATGCTCTTTATATTCTTTTACACTGCTTACATGTTTGTGAAAGGCAGCACCATGGAATCCCATGTGGTAGAATGGATGAACCTTGTTGTTAGATGGATGCACGTGGTGTTTGGTATTGCATGGATTGGAGCTTCGTTTTATTTTGTGTTTTTAGAAAATGCATTAAACCGTACTACCAATTTAAAAGAAGGAATTGCCGGAAACCTTTGGGCCATACATGGTGGAGGGTTTTATTATTTAGAGAAATACAAAGTAGCACCTAAAGAAATTCCGAAACATTTACACTGGTTTAAATACGAAGCTTATTTTACCTGGCTTTCGGGTTTTACTTTACTGGTGATTGTTTATTATTTAGATGCGGCAATTTATTTGATCGATCCGGATGTAATGGCACTCACGCCTGCTCAGGGAATTGCAATTGGTGTAGGAACTTTATTGGTTGGATGGTTTGTGTATGATGCTTTGTGTAAATCGTTTTTAAAAAACCGTCAGGTATTATTAGCCATTATAATTTTAGCTTTTGTGTGTTTGGTTGCCTGGTTCTTATCGCAGGTGTTTAGCAGCCGTGCAGCATACATCCACGTGGGCGCTATGTTGGGAACATTGATGGCGGGTAATGTATTCCGCGTAATTATTCCGGGACAAAAAGCCATGGTGAGTGCAGCGAAAGATGGAAAAGAAGTAGATCCTTCTCATGGAAAAAGAGCATTGTTACGTTCGTTGCACAATAACTATTTTACACTGCCTGTTATCTTTATTATGATCAGCAATCACTTCCCAAGTACTTATGGAAGCGCGTGGAACTGGATGATTTTAATGGGACTCACCATTGCAAGTGCATTAATAAAACATTATTTAAATTTAAAAGAAAAAGGAGAAAAATCAGTTTGGATCTTACCTATAGGAATTGTGTTGATCATTTCATTAGCCTTCATCACAAAACCAAGTACCAAATCAGTTTGTAAAGAAGATGCGCCTGCAACCTTTGCTCAGGTAAACGAGATCATCCAAAAACGTTGTGTAAGCTGTCACTCAGCCAATCCAACCGACGAAGTAGTGAAAGCTGCACCCAACGGAATTATGTTCGACAACAAAGAAACCATTTTAAAACTATCCGAACGTATCAACCAACGCGCTGTAATAACCAAAACAATGCCTCAGGCAAACAAAACCGGAATCACTCAGGAAGAAAGAGATGCGATTGCTTGCTGGATCGAGAATGGAGCTAAGGGGGAGTAGTGGGTTTATTTAGCAGTAAATTTATTAAAGATGGATGTAGTATTAGATTCTAATGTTTTTCGTGGAGATTTCAATTTGAAGTCAACTGGATTTGATATCTTATTAGATTATTTAGAAAAAACACAATCTAATGTTATAATGCCAAATATAGTATGGGATGAAACTTTAGGTCTTTATAAGAGGGAGTTTGAATTGCGGCTGAATAAATTTAATAGTTGTAGGGGAAATATTAATTTACTTCTCACAGATGAACAAAAGCACATTAATGCCTTGGAATTTAATATTACTAAAGAGGTTGAGTCTTTTGGAATTTTTGTAAAGAATAAATTGAAAATCAGAGCCAATCATTTTTTACCCTATAATGATTCTTATTTGCAGGAGATTGTTAAAAGAGCCATAAATAGAGAGAAGCCTTGTGGTCAAGAAGGTCAAGGGTTCAGAGATGCTCTAATTTGGTTAACTATTAAAGAATATACAAGAACGTCTCTTGGAAGACAAATTATATTTATAAGTAATAATTCTTCTGATTTTGGATATAAAGATAAATTAGGACTTCATGAATCTTTGCAAGAAGAGTGTGAAAAATTGGATATAAAAATTAAATACTTTAGAAATATTGAAGAGTTTATTAAGGAGCACTCCTCCAAAATTGATTATATCAATATTGAATGGATTAAGAGTAGCATTAATGTTGAAGAAATATCTGCCTTAGTAACCAATTTTATTATATCTGGAGACCCAGCTAAATTACATTCTTATGTCCAAGAAATAGCTGTACATTACTTAATAGGTATTTATTCAATCCTGAAAACGACCCCTTACGAATATAGCAATGTAATCGTTTATGAAATGTTAGACGGCAAATTAATAGTTCATTGCAATGTTTATTGTACTCTTACTGTTGATTCATTAGAATCATTGGGTAAGAGTAATGGGTTGAGTGATCTTGTTTCTACAGAAAATACTATTCAAATAATAGCTTCCTTAAGTCTGATTGTTGAGAAGGGCATTGTTATTGAAAAAAGTATTAATTCAGTAAATTATTACAATAATATATAAGCTAGATAAGTTAAATCTCCTACCCCCCAATCTTAATCATGCTTCTATTCTCCAATTGTTCTGCTGTTTTAGAAGCTAGTGTTTGTTGTCCGCCTAAAGCTTCTTTTTTGCTGTAAACGGTTGATAGAATAAGCTGCTCTATATCTTTTCCCCTTCTTAGTGTTGCAAGCAGATCAGTTTCCGTTTGAGAGAACAAACAGTTTTTCATTTTACCGTCTGCTGTTAAACGGAGGCGATTGCAGCTTTCACAAAAAGGTTGTGTGATGGTGGCAATAAATCCGAATGAACCTTTGTGACCTTTTACTTTATATTTTCGGGTAGTATCACTTTTGTCGTCAGGTAATTTTTCTACAGTGTACGTTGAGGAAATTTTCTCCAGCATTTCGTCATACGAAACTACAGTTTCTAAATTCCATTTGTTGCCCGCAAATGGCATAAATTCAATGAAACGGACTTCAATCGGGTAATCTTTGGTATAAGCTACAAATTCAGAAACCGCATCTTCGTTCATGCCTTTCATTACAACCATGTTTACTTTAACTCTGAAATCGTTTTGCAGTAACAAATGAATGTTGCTCATTATCTTTTTAAAATCGCCACGCTTGGTTATCCTAAAAAATTCTTCTTCATTCAAAGTATCTAAACTTACATTTATCGAAGACATCTTTGCTTCTTTAAATGTTTCAATAAAATCGTTTACAAAAACTGCATTGGTGCTAATAGTTAATTCAACAGGCAGTTTAGAAAGTCGCTGAATGATGTCTTTTGCATCTTTACGAATCAAAGGTTCACCACCGGTAAGGCGGATCTTTTTTATTCCGAGCTCAACAAATTTCTTCGCAATGGTTTCGATCTCATCTGCGTTCATCATTTTGGATGATTGCGTTACTTCAATAGTTTCGTTTGGCATACAATACATACAACGAAGGTTGCAGGCATCGGTAAGCGAGATGCGCAGGTATTCGTGTGTTCTTCCAAAAGAATCTATTAATTTGTTATCGGGCATTGTAGTGCAAAGATAAGGGAATGTTTCAACACAGAGTTACAGAGCGTGCAGAGTTTCACGGAGATTTATTTATGTAAGTTTTGCACTCTTACATGACCTTATAATCCTTATATGGTTAATACAGAAAAACTCTGTGTCCTTTGTGTAAACCTTTGCACGCTTTGTGGTTAGTTTCCCGACATGGCCATTTGTATGCTGTCTCCCGTAAATTCAGTAATTTAGTACAATCAAAATCATCCATGCAGGAGCACATACTCATCATAATTTTACTTTTACTTGTTGCGTTTTTTTACGCTTCTGTTGGGCATGGTGGTGCCAGTGGTTATCTGGCGGTATTCAGTTTGTTTGGTATGGCGGCTGTGGACATAAAAAGTTCTGCCTTGATCTTAAATGTTTTTGTTGCCTCTGTTTCATTTATTCAATATTACAGATCGGGTCATTTTAAATGGAAGTTGTTTTATCCTTTCATTATACTGTCGGTTCCAATGGCTTATTTAGGAACATTCATTGAATTAGATGCAAGTCTTTATAAAAAAACACTTGGAGTTTGTCTTTTGATTGCAGTGATAAGAGTTGCAGGCTTTTTAAAACCAAAGAAAGAAACGGAAATTAAAGAAGTGGCCATTCTTCCTGCCATTTTCATTGGAGCTGTACTTGGTTTTGTGAGTGGTGTTATTGGTATCGGAGGAGGAATTATTTTAAGTCCGCTTATTATTCTTTTGCATTGGGGAACATTAAAACAAACCTCTGCTGTTTCTGCTTTATTTATTGTAGTAAATTCACTGGCAGGCATTGTAGGTTTGTGGAGACAAGATACAGTCTTTAGTCCTCAACTAGACATTTGGGTTGCTATTACTATTTGTGGTGGCGCATTAGGAGCCTGGTGGGGAAGCACTAAGGTTCATGGAAAGATGCTTAGAAATTTATTGGCAGGAGTATTATTGTTCGCAGCCATAAAACTAATTTTTATATGATAACAGTAGAGGAAGCGAAATCCATCATAGTTGAAAATACAATTGAAATAGCAGAAGCTATGCGAGTGGACGCTGCAGGTGCTGTGGGGTTCAGACTTGCTGCTGATGTACTTGCATCAATTGATCTTCCGCCATTTAACCAATCGAATGTAGATGGTTATGCTGTAAGATCATCTAATGACAAAACAAACTCATGGAAAGTAATTGCAGAAATAAAAGCAGGAGACAACTGTACAGTTGAACTAAAAGAAGAAGAAGCAGTCAGAATTTTCACGGGTGCGATGGTGCCCGCGGGTAGTGATTGTGTAATTATGCAGGAACGCATCACTAAAAATGGGGACATTATTAGTTGTGATGAAACACCAATAAAAAAAGGAGAACACATCCGAAAAAAAGGAGCTCAAATAAAAGCAGGAGAAATTGCCTTACATAAAAATACTTTGATAGATCCGGCAGTACTTGGTTTTATTTCTTCTTTAGGTTTAAATAAAGTTTCTGTTTTCAAAAAACCAAAAGTATCTCTGATCATTACAGGAAATGAACTTCAGGAAACAGGAACTGAGCTGTCTCCGGGGAAAGTATATGAATCTAATTCTTATAGTCTGTCTGCCGCTTTAACAACAATGGGATTAAAGCTCGAAAAAATAATTTATGTAAAAGACGATAAAAAAAGTCTGGCGGAGGCTGTTGATACTGCCTTGCAAAACACCAACCTATTATTGATCTCCGGCGGAATTTCAGTTGGTGATTACGATTTTGTAAGTGAGGTCTTAAAAGAAAATAATACAACAACTCTGTTTTACAAAGTAGCTCAAAAACCGGGTAAACCATTATTCTTTGGCAAAAACAAAAACCGGTGCATCTTTGGTTTGCCCGGTAATCCTGCTTCTGCACTAACTTGCTTTTATGAATATGTTTATCCTTGTTTAAGAAAATTGCAGGGGCGACAAGAGTTGTTTTTAACAAAGTTAATGTTGCCGATAGTGCAGGATGTTCCCAAGAAAAAAGGATTGGCGAATTTTTTAAAGGCCAAAGCAAGCTCTACAGGAGTTCTTCCGTTGGAAGGACAAGAATCATTCAAAATGAGATCTTTTGCTGATGCAAATGCATTTATATATTTACCTTTAGAAAAAGAAAACGTAAAGGCCGGGGAATTAGTTGAAGTGCATATATTGCCTGAACTTTAGGATAATGGAACGCAGATAACGCAGATCTATATGATTAAATATGATAGAAATAAAAATCATAAGCTCCCGATAGCTATCGGGACAGTGTGATCTGCGTTCTACAAAATGAAAAACATGGAAATTACTATTTTGTTGTTTGGTGAGTTAGCTCAAATTGCGGGAACAAATGCTCTCGCTATGAATGCTATGCCTGATACTGATAGTTTGAAAGAAAAAATCCATCAACACTATCCTTCTTTTGAAAAGAAAAAATATGTGATTGCCATAAACAAACAACTGATCAAAGGAAAGCAAGAACTAAACGAAAACGATGAAATAGCTTTATTACCGCCATTCGCAGGAGGTTAAATTATGGAAAAAGAAACTTCAAAACACTTCGACAAGCTCAGTGGGAGCAACTCTGTACACAGAAAACACACCGTTTTGATGGAAGGTGCAATCAGTCCTCAATTCATAGCGGATAGTATTTCTAAACACAGTTCCAAAACCACTATTGGAGCACACGATATTTTTTTGGGACAAGTGAGGGCTGATGAGATAGATGGCAAACAGGTTGTTGCCATTGACTATTCTGCTTACGAAGATATGGCCGAGGAAAAATTTCATGAGATACGCGAGCATATCTTTTCGCAATACGATATCACCTGTATGCACATTCATCACAGCAAAGGCATTGTAAAAGCAGGAGAGATTTGTCTTTTTGTATTTGTGTCATCTGCTCATCGTCAAACGGCTTTTGATGCTTGTCATCAGTTGGTGGAGTTAATTAAAAAAGAAGTGCCGGTATTTGGCAAGGAACTTTTTTCGGATGATACTTTTGTCTGGAAAGAAAACAAAATATAATATGGTTGATATCACACATAAATCAAATACACTTCGTCAGGCAATTGCACAAGCGGTTGTTAAGGTGAGTAAACAGGAAACCATTGATGCAATTGTAAACAAAACAGTTCCAAAAGGAGATGTTTTTGAAATGGCAAAAACTGCAGGATTGTTTGCAGTAAAACGCACCAGCGATATGATCCCTGATTGTCATCCACTGCCGATTGAATTTACAGCAGTTCGTTATGAAATAAAAAAACTGGAAGTATACATTGAAATGGAAGTAAAAACCATTTACAAAACCGGCGTGGAAGTAGAAGCTATGCACGGTGTATCTGTTGTAGCACTTACCATGTACGATATGCTCAAACCAATAGATAAAGGAATTGAGATCAGCACTATTAAACTACTTGAAAAGAAAGGCGGAAAATCGTGGCATAAAACGGAAGCACATAATTTAAAAGCTGCGGTGCTTGTTATTTCCGATTCTGTATCTGCAAATAAAAGCGTAGATAAATCAGGCAAACTGATCGTAGAAAAACTGAAACAACAATTATTTGACAATACTGCTTACGGTATTGTTCCCGATGAAATAGAAGCGATTCAAAACAAAGTGAAACAGTTTTGTAAAGAAGGAATTGATTTGATCATAACAACAGGTGGAACAGGACTTTCTCCAAGAGATGTAACACCGGAAGCAGTAGGTGAATTATTAAATAAAGAAATCCCGGGAATCATGGAAACCTCCAGAGCCTACGGACAAGCAAGAACACCTTACGCGATGTTATCGAGAGGTGTGGCTGGATTTAAAGGAAACACATTGATTCTTACTTTACCAGGCTCAACAAATGGAGTAAGAGAATCATTGGATTCATTGTTACCTCAATTACTACATGTGTTTAAAGTGAAAGAAGGAAAAAAACACGACTAATTTTTCACCACGGAGGCACGGAGAACACCGAGTTTCGCGAAGAAATTTTAAACCCGCTTTATAAAAACTTTTCGCCCTTTGTGATCCCGATAGCCATTGGGGCTTTATATTCTTGGTGGTTAAAGTTTCGGAGTCTAGTATTCTATCTTATCATTCTTGTTTGTCCACTCTTTAAAAGCAACTAAAGCTTCTTCACGCGACATTTGAATGAATTGGAGATTGCGTTCGTTTAATGGTTTTGCAATTTCTTTGTAAATAAAATCATCGTCGAAATTAATTTCAGCAGCATCTACTTTAGTGTTGGCATAATAAACTTTAGATGGACGTGCCCAATAGATAGCTCCAAGGCACATAGGACAAGGTTCGCAGCTGGTGTATATTTCACAGTCGTCTAATTGAAATGTATTTAATACTTTACAGGCTTCTCTAATTGCGTTTACTTCTGCGTGTGCAGTAGGATCGTTTGAGGATGTAACAGAGTTTGCGCCTCTTGCAATTATTTTTCCGTCTTTTACAACTACTGCTCCAAAAGGCCCACCCTTTCCTGACTTCACATTATTTATAGAAAGCTCGATTGCTTCCTTCATGAAATTTTTATTATCCATTCTTTCTTATTTGTCCCGAATATAGCTTCAGGATTTTCTTTCGAATTTACTCAAAATTCATGAAACATAAACCAATTAAAGTGTTGAAATAAGAATGAGTTTCTTGTTTGTTTATGCAACAAAAGTCATCTATCAATCTTATAATTGACAAACTCTTTCTACACGAAGTAGTTTAAACTACTTTGCTTACAATACTTAATAATTCTTCCCAGAGTAGATTCTTCTCATTAAATATGTAATCTTAAAAGGTAATCCAACGAATGTTTTCCTGATCCATAAAACAAGAAACAGGCGCAGGCAATAAAGGTTAAGCCAGCTTGTAATAAGTTGTTTTCCACCATATTTCCTGAAAGATTCACAAACAATGCGGTTGCTACCATTGGCAACAGAATTAAAATGCAAACACGGGTTACTAAACCCAATGCAATAAAAATTCCGGCGCACACGTGCAGGGTTGCCGCAACATAATGAATCGTAAGGAGGTCTGCTCCACCAAGTCCGGGTATTGACTCCAGTACCTTTAACGTCTCTTCCGGATTACTCAGCAAATAAACGCCTTTGTAAACCAAAAAAACACCCAAAAGAACTCTCAACGCATCAACAGCTAAGTTCGTGTTTGCGTTGGCCCATTTGTTAAGTTCCAAAACTGCTTTCATGATAAATGTTTTTTGTTAATACTTGTCACATATCCGCGTGACTTCCGGGTAAGGAATCCGCCATGTTCTTTCTGGTTTCCGGCTTAATGAACGGAACAGATTTGCACTCTTACTAACTGTTATAGAAACACGGCATTCCCTAATACAATGCTTTTATTAGTTTTACGCTTGCAATTCTATTTCGTTGCGTTTTTAAAACGTTATTACTTCCGTCATTCATTGAAAATCAAACCTATATGCAGGTGATTTTGATGAGAAAACTCAAAAGTTAATGCGTTGCTTCATGCAAGAACAATGGTTTTTAATACTCAATTGAAGGAGAAAATTAATTTCAGGAAGAATATCTTTATGCTTAATTACCCATTGGCTTTTAGCATTTTTTGGGTCTTGGCGATCTAAATATATTAAACCAATACTTCATGATTTCAATTTACCAACACCTTCACCGGATATTTAATTCCTTCCACATAAAAGTTCACAATATATTGTCCGGATCGTATTTTTTCCTCCGGAACAATATGTACGGTATTAGTAGCCATTGATTCGGAAGTGAATTGATTTTTGTAAACCACTTTACCCTCCATACTATACATTTCAATTAACACTTCATGTTCGTTCTCAATTCCGGAAAAATCCACCGAAAACTCGCCCATGTTTGGATTTGGAAAAACAACAAAACGAATATTATTTTTCACTTCAAAGTCTACCGAAATTATAGGATGATATTCAAATGCTCCATTAAAATCTATTTGCTTGAGCCTATAATAAGACATTCCATCAGAAGGCGCATTATCTGTATACGAGTAATTCAACTGGTAGTTTGAGTTTCCATTAGTAGCTTTAGAGTCTTCCGTTCCAATTTTTTCGAAACTTAAACCGTCAATACTTTTTTCAATTTCAAAACGGTCGCTGTTCTTTTCGGTAGCTGTTGACCAATTTAAAACCACACCATTGTTTTCAGGTGTTGCATAAAATTCCGTTAGCTCAACCGGCATAGGAGTTTGGCTGGCATTACTTGTGCCAAAAGAAAATCTGGAGCCATTATCAATATCAACTCCTGACCACTTGTAAACAGTGCCTCCAACAAGTACAGCTCCTGAAACAGGAACCTCGTCTGTAAAAACTCCGTCGTTATCCGTGTCGATTATCAATTGCAGATCACTCGCTGTAACACTTCCCAAGCCCGCTAAATCCAGGCTAACATCCACTGTTCCTACTTCACCAACTTCAGAAACTCTCCATACTCTTGTCATTCGTGACTGAACACCTGCAGGAATATCTGTTATATCATTAGCTGCTACGGCGGCATTATCATGCCCAAAAATAAAATACTCACCATTGCCAAGACCTGAAGGATTATTTATTTTCACAATACCTGTACCTTGCGCATCATTATGAATATTAGAAGCGTCAACTCTTCCAATTCCGGCTACATCATAATCAAAGTTGCCGTTTCCTGCATTATCCATCGTATAAACATCATTTGCGGCCGCTAAACCAATATTATATTTTGCAGATAAATAGTTTTGAACTAATACTCTTTGAGCCGCATTAATACTTGTATTAAATGCGATTACTTCTGCAATATCACCTGCCCATGTTTCGGAGCCCTGTCTACCAATAGCAAATTCTGTCCATGATTTTAACGTTCCATCATAAGCAACCGTTCCTGACGCCGTCCCATTAACATTTTGATTGATTGCTGTTCCTGTATAATTACTTTCTATAATGTAGTTGGTAGAAGCAGCTGTAGTGGCAACTAATGAAATATTACGTTGTGTACTGTTAGTTTGAGTTCCTCTTCCCCAAGGTCGATTAGCATTACTTACCCACATTCCAACTGATTTGTCTGCTCCGCCGGTTGACAAAAGTAAAGTTGCCGGAGAGCCTTGAAATATTCCCGGATTTGAGCTTGGCAAGGAAGAATAACTTACAACTGCGTAGAAGGTTGCGTTATTTCCACTTGTAATTGAGGTATTTGATATCCTGTCATCACTCCCATCAAACCTTATAACCGGGAAGCCATTTATTACTCCGGTTCTGAATGTTGGTCGTTGGCCCGCGGTTCCTTCACTAAAATTTTTTGTGTTTCCACTTTGATCATTCCACTGCCTCACGCTTTGTGTGTTGGTAGCTAAAGTTACCCCGGCGTCATTATAGGCACCGACATCCGCTTTCAGCCAGAAGACATTGGTAGCACTGGACCCCACACCCGCAGGTCCGGTTTGTGAAAAGGAAATTAAAGTTGAACTAATAAGGGTAAAGCTAAATAATCTTCTGATCATACCTGAAAACATTAAATTTTACAACAAGAACAATAAGGTTTAGAAAACGAATAGGTTATAACAAAGATAAAAAAATTCCTGAGACGTCAAAATTATTCGCGGTTAATTATGGAACTGTCTCGGTTTTCACATCTCCTAGTTTGAATCACGCTAATTTGATAATTATCGTCCGGTCTTTAACAAATTTTTGCAGGTTACATTTTTATAATTAATTGAATAAAAGAAAAAAATCATGAAAACATTCGCCACCGCATTTGGTAAAACTTTTTTAGTAATTGGTTTACCTGTAAGTATCATTTTCTCTGCCTGCGCAGGATCATCAAGTGAAGAAAGAAGTGCTAATAAAAGCACTTACGATTATGCGGAGGCGCCTCCAACTGACATTTCTGCGAATGCCAAACAAGATTCGGTTTTAACTTCCAATGTATTTGCTCCAATGACAGTGGGTAAAACAAACGACTCCAATCATGTATTCATGCGCAATGCAGATATGCGTTTCAGTGTAAAAGATGTAAGACAGGCTACTTTAGATATAGAAAAATTGGTGCGCAAATACGATGGCTTTGTAACTTACACAAGCCTTACCGGAAATAAATACCTGAACAATTCGGTTAGAGTTAGCAAAGACAGTATAATGGAGGTATACAAAATGAATGTTACCAACGAGATCACGCTTCGTGTTCCGAATGTTAATCTCGACAGCACGTTAATTGAGCTTAACGGAATTATTGAATTTATAGACAACAGAACTATACGTGCTGATGATGTTAAGCTTCAATTGCTAGCGACCAGTCTAAAAGCAAAACGCAATTTACAACACATTAATAAACTTGACAAAAAGATCGACGATCAGGGCAAAAAACTTCCACAAACTGTACATGCATTAAACGATCTGAATTACAGTAAAACAAATTATGATGAGCAGCAACTAAATTTAATGGATCTTACAGATAAAGTTTCTTACAGCACCGTTAAGATGTATGTGTACCAACCGGAAGTTATGGAGTACAAAAAAAGCATGCTTCCTGCTATAATTAAACCTTACTCTCCTTCTTTTGGCGATAGATTAAGCTCAGCACTAAATACAGGGCTAACCATTCTTCAGGCTATCCTGTTGTTCTTTGCAACCATCTGGCCTTTGCTGTTTTTGTTTGTGATCATTTGGTTTACAACAAAATGGATAATCCGAACAAAAATTCTTGCAAGGGTTTTTAAAATTTAACAGGATTTTATATCAATAAAATCCTCAATCTCCTTCAGTTACCGGAATATCCAGAACAACCGTTTCATTGTATCGCACTCGTGTCGGAATCCCGCCTACAACCTGATAAGGCGGGGGGACGGCAAAATCTTCTCCAACGGCATATAGATAATACTCTCCCTTATATACTCCAGGAAACTCATAATTTCCGCTAATATCCGCAGTAACTTTCGCATCATATTTAGACACATCGGTTCCCGGAGAATCTTGTGTTCCGAATTTAATATACACCGTTGCATTTGCAATTGCTTTGCTGTGATGTGCTATTTTTCCTCTGATGGTGCTTTTTCCACCTAATTCATTTTTTTTGCACGCTGTAAAAACCATAGCAAGTAGCAGGCAATAAATAACATTTTTCATATGACTGTTTTTTAATGATCAACGACTATTCGTTTAAGAAACCACTCCTCTTTTCATTCCTATTTGTTTCATCTCAAATAAGAAATATTTAGGAAAATTTTCTAAGGTAAAATTACGTTTTGTAGAGACCAAAGCCAAATGTTTTAACAGCAATGACAATTTCGTTGGCATATTCCCAATTTCCAAATAAGGATCCATGAAAAACAAGTGTATCATACGGTCAAATCTGATCCTATACGCTGATCGAAAGCCTAAACAAAATAATGATTAGAATCATACATGTTGTTATTAAACCAAATCCATGTCATAAAAATGAAAGTTTAAAAAGTATTACATTTGTGGCAGATGAAATGGTTGTTTATCATATTAATCGGGACAAGTATAATCTTACAGTCATTCAGTAAGGCAATTATTCTTGTGAATTTTCAGCTTAACAAGGACTACATTGCCAAAAATTTGTGCGTACAGAAAAAGGTGAAAGGCAATTGTTGTCAAGGCAGCTGCCATTTGGAAAAACAATTGAAAGAGGAAGATAAACAAGAACAATCACCCGTTAATAACCTTAAAAGCATCCGGGATTTTCAGGTCTTTTGTCAAAATTGTTCTTCCTTCAGCTTAAAGCTTGAACTTGTTTTTGAAAGGGAATTTGTTCCTTTTCAAGAGTCAAAAGCACAATACCCATCCTTTTCTATTTTTCATCCACCAAAGGTTTAATTAAATAAATTGTTAGCGCGAATCAGTCTACATTGACTGGTTAGGTTATTCTCTGCAAACAAGTAGGGGCAAACTCAATTCATTCGTTAATTTAATGAACCTGAACATAAGGTTCATCTCTAAAAGCTATTTATTATTTATTTAAATCAATTCTTATGAAGAAAAAGTATTGGTTAATGGCACCTTTGCTGGTGTCCATTAATTTCACCTTTGCTCAAAACATTATTTCAGGAAAAGTGTTCGACAAGGTTACCAAAGAGCCGCTCGTTGGGGTAGCGCTTATAATTCCAAGCACCCAAACAGGATGCACAACCGATATTAATGGGTCTTTCACGTTGTTAAACGATCAGTCGGTTGATAGTATTGAGGTTCGTTATATTGGTTATGAAACAGAAAGATTTAAAGCGGATCAAAAGCCACTTAAAATTGCACTTTCACCATCAAGCAACACTATGCAGGAGATTGTTATTACAGCCAGTAGAGACGCACAAACACGTTCCGATGTTCCGATGGCTATAAACAAACTTTCTGCAACAACAATCAACGACGCAAAACCTACTTTACTAAGTGAGTTGATCAATAAGGTTTCCGGGGTTGCTATGTTGAATTTAAACAACGAACAACATGGAATGTCGATAAGGCAACCAATGGGCACAAGCAATTACTATTTGTATATGGAAGATGGCATTCCGATGCGCCCAATGGGAGTTTTTAATCACAATGCATTAATTGAAATGAATGTTTTTGCGATCTCCAACATCGAAGTTATAAAAGGTCCTGCTTCGTCTTTATATGGTCCGGAAGCAGTTGGTGGAGCAATTAATTTTATAACGCAAAAACCTACTGCTGTGCTAACCGCTAAAATTGGATTGCAAGGAGATAACTTCGGTTATAAGCGTGTTCAATACGGCGCAGGTGGAATGATCACAAAAAAATTAGGTTTTTATGTGGGAGGTTTTTATGGTCAACAACGTAATAGTTGGATAACTAATTCTGACTACGATAAAAACTCAGTGAATGTGCGTCTTGATTATGATCTTACTAAAAAAACAAAGGTGATATTAGCCGGTTCATTCAACGACTACTATTCACAAACAGGAGGAAGTGTTGACAGTGTTGCGTTTTATTCAAGAATCTATGTAAGTACAACTGATTTTACCTACAGAAAGGTTAAGTCATTAAGAACACGTTTTACCCTAGAGCACAAGTGGAATGAAAATAACAATACAACAATGCATTTGTTTTGTCGCGACAATTCTATCGGGCAAAATCCGGCTTATTCAATTCGTTGGACTACCGGGAAAACAACAGCAAGCGGTCAGGTGAATATTAACAGTGTAACAAGTAAGGGTTTTATTCTGCAACACGCAACCACTATAAAACCAATCAGAATCAAATTAATTGCAGGGCTTAGCCTTGATAATTCTCCAACAACCTATAACGCTTATCAGATCGATCTTAATGCGCAATTACGTGCAGGCGGATTATCTGTTGAGAAATACACAATCAGTGCAGATCGTCCCGATATTAAACTGGCGGATTACTCAGCGGTTTTGTTGAATTATGCAGCGTACGCACAAGCAGAAATAAAACCAATAAAAAGGCTTTGCATTATTTTAGGCGGACGTTATGATGTAATGTCATTTAATTATAAAAATTATTTGGATGTGAGCTCAGGGAAAAAATCTTTCGGGCAGTTCTCTCCTAAGATCGGTGCTACTTTTAAAACATCAACTAATTCCGGTGTCTATGCTAATTTTGCAAAAGGATTTTCACCTCCGGGGCTTACCTCTATTTTTACTAAAAAGCCCAATACAAACCCTGCGGAGTTTTATTACAACTTAAGTTCACCGCAATTCACCAATTATGAAACCGGAGCATGGTTGAATTTATTTAAAAATAAGTTAGACTTAGATATTACATTTTATCAATTGCTAGGGAAAAATGAATTGCTAAGTATTCGCCAGCCTGATAACTCCACGGATTATCAAAGTGCAGGGAAAACCACTCATCAGGGCGTAGAATACGGGGCAACGTATCGTCCAAACAAAGAATGGATGATTCGTTTTAGTGGAACAAATGCTGTTCACCGATTTGATGAATTTGTTTTAAGTACAAAGGCAAGTGATGTAGTTAAAAATGTAAATGGCAAAATAATGCCAAGTGCACCATCCTGGATCGCGAATAGCGAAGTTATTTATAAACCCAAATATGTGAAAGGATTAAAGGTTGGATTAGAATGGCAGCACATGAGTGCCTGGTATCAGGATCAGGTAAATACAGTAAAGTACGACAACAAAGGAGTTTTTGGTGCAAAAGGAATCAGTGTTTTAAATGCAAGGATAGGTTACCAGTGGAAAGGGATCGAAGTGTTCTCAAACATAATGAATCTTACTAACGAGCTTTACGCTTTTAATGCAACGAGAGGGAATTTACCAAGCAGTCGCACCACTTATACGCCTGCTCCACCACGTACATTTGTTTTAGGATTACAATATAATTTTACCGGAAAAAAATAATGAAAAACTACTTTGCAATTACCGCATTTGTTTTGTCTTTGGTTTCTTGTTCGAACAAACAAGCCGAGCAAACTTCTTCAGAGGAAGAAAAAACAGTTTCAACAAACACCTCATCAACTACTTCATGTCCTTATTTAACCCAGGATGAAAAGGGCAATGTAGTGATGAGCTGGGTAAAGGAGATCAACGATAGTATTGCTTTTGTATGTTATGCTTTGTCACAGGATAAGGGAATAAGCTTTGGTGAACCTGTTGAGATCAAGGCTACTAAAGATGTTCATCCACATGGAGAAAACTTACCCAAACTACTTTTTAAACCAAGCGGTGAAATTATCGTGATATGGGGAGTAAACAACGCAAACCCCAAAAGCAAGTATTCGGGTTTAGTTTATTATTCTCAGTCTTTTGATGAAGGAAAAACATGGGCCAACCCGATCGCACTTGTAAAAGATACATCAGCATACGATCAACGTTATTTTGACATGGAACTTTTGCCAAACGGTGAAGCAATGGTTATTTGGCTTGACAATCGCGGTGAAAAAGAGAAGGAAGGATCTACATTATTCTGCGCGGTAACTAATGGAAAAACCGGCTTTTTAAATGAGAAAGCAATTGGTGAAACATGCTGCCCATGCTGTCGAACTGATTTATTTGTAGACAGCAAGGGAACTATTCATGCTTCTTATCGGGATATTATAAATGATTCTATTCGTGATATGGTGCAACTGGTTTCTTCAGATAATGGAAGTACCTTTTCGCAACCGATCCGAATCAGTGCAGATAACTGGGTAATTAATGGCTGTCCTCATACCGGGCCAACCGTTACTGAAAACAATGCCGGTCTTCATTTCGCCTGGTATACAATGGGTGGCGGCGAAGGTGTTTTTTATTGTAAGTCGTCTGATTTTGGGAAAACATTTTCTAAAAGGGATATAGTAAGCAGTAATCCTTCAGCAAAACATCCTCAGATTGCAGCTCTTCCGAATGGAAATGTTGTAATTGTTTGGGATGAATCAGTAAAAAAAGGAGAGAAGGTTAACGCATGGATAGGCTTACAAGTTAGGAATTCTAAAGGAAAAATTATTTCCTCAAAATTTGTTTCTTCTGATGATGCTTTTTCTGAATTTGCAGTATTAAAAGTGATTGATGAAAATAATATCTTAGTTGTTTACAACCAACGAATAAACGGAAGGAAAAGTATTAGTCATAAAACGGTAGCACTTAACAATTAAAGCAAAAAGGGGCTGTTCTCTACTTTTGAGACAGCCTCTTTTTTATTATTTCCAAAACTCATTTTAATTTTTCATGAGATCTTTTCCAATATCTCTGCGGTAATATTTATTCGTGTAGGTGATCTTCTCTGCACTCGAGAAACTTTTATTTACTGCTTCCTGAATTGTATATCCAAAAGAAGTAACGGCGATCAATCGACCTCCATTGGTAAGTACTTTGTTTCCTTCTTGTTTAGTTCCTGCATGAAAAGCAATACTCTCTTTCACCTGATCCAAGCCGCTTACTTCGTGTCCTTTTTCATATTCTTCAGGATACCCTCCTGCTACCATCATTACTGTTGTTGCAATGCGTGAATCCAGTTCGAATGATGTTTTATCCAATTCTTGTTTGCCAACCGCTTCTAATAATTCTAACAGATCTGATTTTATTCTTGGAATTACCACTTCTGTTTCCGGATCGCCCATTCGGCAATTGTATTCAATAACGGATGGTTCGCCATTATCATTCATTAATCCAATAAAAATAAAACCCCGGTAATCAATTCCCTCTTTGTTTAAACCTGCGATGGTTGGTTTCACAATTTTCTCTTCTACTTTTTTCAAAAAAGCTTCGTCGGCAAATGGCACAGGGCTTACTGCTCCCATCCCACCTGTGTTTAAACCTGTGTCGCCTTCGCCAATACGTTTGTAATCTTTTGCCGAAGGAAGAAGTTTATAGGATTTTCCATCGGTTAAAACAAATACACTTAATTCTATCCCATGCAAAAATTCTTCGATCACTACCTTCGCGCTTGCCGCTCCAAACTTAGCGTCGGAGATCATCGCTTTTAATTCTGCTTTTGCTTCGTTAATATCATTCAATATCAAAACGCCCTTACCGGCAGCTAAACCATCTGCTTTTAATACGAAGGGTGGTTTTAGTGATTCCAGAAATTTATATCCCTCTTCTAAATTAGTTTTATCAAAACTTGCATAACGTGCTGTTGGAACACCGTGTTTGATCATGAACTGTTTCGAGAAATCTTTACTTCCTTCTAACTGTGCTCCATCTTTTTTTGGACCAATAACCGGAATATCTTTCAACACATCATCAGCTAAAAAATAATCGTGAATTCCCTTTACCAATGGATCTTCAGGCCCAACCAAAACCAGGTCAATTCCTTTTTCCCAAACCAGGTTTTTTACTGCATCAAAATCAGTGGCACTTATATTTACATTCGTTCCGCAATGAGCTGTTCCGGCGTTGCCCGGGGCTATGTATAAATTCTCCAGCTTTTTACTTTGTGCGATCTTCCACGCAAATGCATGTTCTCTTCCTCCTGATCCTAAAATTAAAACGTTCATATCACAAATTTTTCATCCCTTCGGGGTTTGGTTGAATATATCTTTTTTCTATTTGGGTAAATTGTATTTGTTCATGTATTTATTGTACAGATCTTTTTGCGTATTGTTCAGGTTTACTTTTCTTCCATCGATAAAAGCCCACTCAATATTATTTGTTCTCATATCCAAAGCATCGCCGGTAGATACGATCAAAGAAGCATTCTTTCCTGTTTCGATGGTTCCGATCTTGTCATCTACTTTCATAATCTTTGCAGCATTATATGTAATTGCGGCAAGTGCCTGTTCTTTTGTTAGTCCGTAGGCACATGCCGTACCTGCAAGAAATGGAAGATTTCGTGTATTCATTCCCTCCATATCTCCTTCGTTTTGTATACAAAATAACACGCTGTCTTTTTGCAATAAATAGGGCAATTTAAATGGCTGATCCACATCTTCCTGCTCCAGATTTGGTAAATCATGCAAACGATTTACCATTACCGAAACACTGTTCTCCTTCAGTAGCTTTGTTACTTTCCATGCATCTCTGCCTCCAACCACAACTACATTTTTCAGTTTGAAGTAATTTGAAAAATTCACAACTCCAATAATATCTTTCACATAGTTAGCATGAAAATACACACTTGCTTTCCCCTCGAAAACGGGACGCATAGCCTCACAACGTAAATTGGTTTCCTGCACCTCTTTGTTATTACAATAATAATTCGCGTCGGTAAAAAACTTCTTCAGCTTGTTTACTTCATCAGTGTATTTATCGTTGGTAGAGGAAGGTTCCGGTTCTGCCCACCATCCGTGACGTTGAATTGAATTTGGAAAATTTACGTGTATTCCGTCATCCGTTTTTAAAACAGCATCTTCCCAGTTCCAACCATCCAGAGAAAGGATGCTTGACTTTCCACTAATAGTTCCGTTTCTGGGAGTAACCTGTGCATAAAGCACTCCATTTGTACGGACAGTGCTTGACACTTTACTATCGGTATTAAATGCTATAAGTGAACGCACGTGTGGGTTAAATTGTCCTACCTCAGCAAAATCCTTTGTTGCCCTAACTTCGTCGATTTCGCTTAACCCCAAAGTAGAATTGGGAGCAATAAACCCGGGATAAACATGTTTGCCGTCTATATTAATAGTGGTATCGTAGGCATTCTTATCCAGCTTCATTTTCTTTAGATCATCTCCGCTTGCTACAAAGCTGATCTTCCCATCTTTAAATCCAACAGCACCTCCTTCCAACACTTTTCCATTACCAACATGTACAGTGGCTCCCCATAACAAAATTGATTTTGTTTGTTTTGCTCCCGGAGCAGGAACTTGTGCTTTTACTGTGCTTACAGTTAAAAGTCCTGTAACAACTAAAGAGGTGATTTTAATCATAATTACGGATTTTTACAGGAAAATATCAGGAAGCAAAGATAAAAAACTAATTGAACCCAAATTATGCTTGTTGCATAATTTGCCTGAAAAGCCGGGCAAGCCTAGTGTCAAGCTCCGATTTTTAACATCATGGCTTGACGAAAACCGCTTTTTTGTCATTTGTGCGTTAAAAACATTACACAAGCATGATTGAAAACTGCCCTATAAGACTTGCGGTAAAAACAATAGATTTTGTATTTTTGCGTCCATGTTTGAAGAGTTTAGAGAGGCCTTACTAATAATGATTTCCACTCCTATCTATGTAATAGTGATTGGGGCTGAAATTCTTTTTAGTAGTTTTTACAACCACAACAATTATAGCAAGAAAGGAACGATTGAAAACATCTACCTAATGTTCCTGAACATGGGGCTGGACATTTTGATGAGAGGTGTTTGTTTGTTGATCCTGAATTTCTTTTTTCAGTTTCATTTTGTTGAATTACAGAATCAATGGGCATACTGGATTGTTCTAATAATCGGGCAGGACTTTTTATTTTACCTCTTACATTATGTAGATCACTACGTACGGTTCTTTTGGGCGGTGCATGTTACGCATCACTCATCCGAAGAGTTTAATTTAACTGTGGGATTTCGATCTTCGGTTTTTCAACCTTTGTATCGTTTCATTTATTTTATTCCATTATCTCTCTGTGGGTTTGCGGGCAAAGACATTATGTTTATTTATTCTGCAACACAGATCTACGGAATTTTGATCCATACCAAATACATTAACAAGTTGGGGCCTTTGGAGTGGATCTTTTCAACGCCTTCACATCACAGGGTTCATCACGCATCCAACATCCCTTATCTGGATAAGAATATGGGAATGTTACTTATAATCTGGGATCGTATGTTTGGAACTTTTGCTGAAGAAAGAGCTGATGAACCCGTACGTTATGGTTTAACTGAAAACATCAAAAGCCGTCATCCGGCTCATGTTGTTTTTCATGAATGGGTAGGGATTTCGAAAGACCTCAAAAAATCAAGTTCTTTCAAACACAAATTAAAATACCTGTTTGCACCTCCCGGATGGAGCCATGACGGTTCTAAAAAAACAGCCAAGCAGTTAAGAGAAGAGCATCACTCCAGGAAATAATTAAACAATTTGCAGCAAAGTTCGGTGCGCTACAAATTTATTGGTATACCTTTCAGAATGTTCTCTTTGCAAAGCAGGCGCAAATTCCTTCTGATACTTTTCATAAATCTCCATAGTGTCGAAATGATATTGCACGGAATAAGTTACTCCTTCATCATCAACCAACACTCTTAAAATCCGATTCTCAGTAAAACAACCTGTATTCAAAACATCAGGAATGTGTTTTTCTTTCATCCATTTTAACCAATCTTCATGAGCGGATTCATCTAAATTTACCGTTACGTTATATATGAACATATTTTATTTCTTTATTAACTAAAACTTCCTTCTGTGCAATGGTAGCTGAGCGTCCGCCTGACGGACGGGCAGATAGTCGAAACTAGAATTTTGCTCTTGCTTTACGTTTTGTATTATCCAAATTCACACTTTGACTTCTTGGATATTTGACCGAATAAGTTAACACTACTTTTTTTGATTCATCCGGTGCCAGTGTCATACTCCATTTTAATTTTCCTGTTGCAGGATCTAATTGAGCTTTTGAAAGTTCTATACTTTCAACAACAATATCGGCATTTTTTGAAACAGGTAACTGATCGTTCAATTCCAGATTCACTGCTCCCTTGCGATTATTCTTCACTACCATCTCATAAGAAAAAGTTGCCTTTCTGTTATTCCCAATTACTTTATCTTTATTCATATCTTTCAACTTGGTACGTGTAACAACAATTTTTTTGTCGCGACCAAAAGAAAGATCTAAGGTGTCATCAACACTGCGTGGATTGATATATGATTGCCCAACGTAAGTTCCACCGAAATAAACATTAGCTGTTCCTTCTACCAAATTTAATTCTTCCCAACCTGTTATACGCGCCAACATAAATGCTTCTTTTTCGATTTTAGGCACGCAGAAATGTTTGTAGGTTGCCGGTAAGTTATACGATGTAACATCTACCAAATAAGGTTTTGCATCCGACGGAATCGAATACATTTGTTTAATATCAAATTCAGCACTAAGTTCAGAAACCTGTATTTCTTCGTATGCAATAACTGCTTTTTGATTTTTTTGTTTCTCGCTTTCCTTTTTCAATTCCTGAGAATACAACTTATCCATAGTCATGCTCGCAGGTGCATTATACAGTTCGTTGTTATTTTGTTGAACCTGATTGATATTAGAGTTATTTGAATTATTGTTGTCGTATCCTCCGTAACTCTGCTGTTGATATGCATATTGCGTTTTGTAATTTAAGTACCACGTTGCCAGTTCCGGTTTAGAAGCATTCTTCATTGGGTCTCCGGTAGACAGTTTTATTTTAATATCATTCCAGTCAACGTTAGTATTATTAAACACTTTTGCCTTGTACTTTAACTGGATTGGGTTATTAATGTCTTCCGCAATAAGATCATAAGTAGGAACCCAGCCTGCATTTGCAACAATGTACTTTATTTCCAGATCCGAATTTATTTTTGCGGCTCCGTTATTGTTTACCAATATTTCTATTTCAGCGGTTGGATCATTGTCCATAGCACTAAGTTCATACAAAGCAGCTTGCAGTTTGGTTGCAGTCTTTTGATATCCTGCAATCTTTTTATTCAGCTTAAATGTTTCACCGTTGATCTCCATAATTCGTGAGCGATAGAAGTCAGCTGCCAGTTTTAGTTCAGCAACTGCCAGACCTTTTTCATTACCACCAATTTTTTGATTAGCAGTAATCATATTTTTCTCCGCCTGAAAAGCATCCAGATCCCATTGTAGCTTCAATATATTATCATTAACCATTTCCAACGAATCTTTCAGTTGTTTTGTTTTAGCCGTTTCTTTTGCATTTGTTAAATAATTGATCTTATCACTTACCGAAAGCAAAGAAACATCACCTGCAAAAGTTACCTGCACACTTTTAGAAACCAGTTTAGGTGTGATTCCGGAATACACTATTATGTTTCTTCCCGGGTTCAAAGACACCGTTTTGCGCTGGGTGAGTTCAGCTCCATCTAAATAAAGAATAGCGGCTTCTACCTTTGACTGAATGGTTTGAGAAGGAACATTTGTTTGCGCCCAAGCAAATAATACAGGGAACAACATTAAGGATGTAAGAATTGTTTTTTTCATATGCATGTAATTAATTAATAAGATCTCCTCTAAGTTTACGGAATCGTTTGCGTGCTTCAACCGTATATACACTTGCCGGGTATTTCGTCAACATTTCCTGATAAGTTGTTTTTGCTTTTTCAGTATCATTTAAATTGTATTGATGGATCTCAGCAATTTTAAATAAGGCATCGTCCCCGAAAATTTCTTCTCCGTATACATCTACAACTCGCTGAAAGGATTCAATTGCTTCTTTCAATTTGTTTTGTTTTAAAAAGATTATTCCTTTTTTGTAATAAATATCATCTGCCAAACTATGACTATCAAATAGTATATTGATAGAGTCCAGTCTTGCCAAAGCCGGTTCAATTTTATTTTGCAGGATCAGAAGATCTGCAGAAGAGAACATTTGCAAAGGAACTACATTCGTATCTACATTAATGGCATCACCAATTAACAAAGACAAATCCATTGCGTCATTTGAGATTAGCTTGGAGGTTGCGCCCTTTAATACATCTAACTGAGCTTTTGCCCATTTAAAATCGCCATTGTAATATGATAATTTTGCATTTCTGAATTTTGCTTCTTGCCCTACAGGATCGTATTTGTATGCCTTTTCTACTTGTGAGTACAACAAAGATGCGTCCCAAATGTTCCCCGAAATTAGCAACACGTCTCCCAGATCCAGCTTACATTCTGCCTGCATAAATTTATCAATTCCGGGCAAATCAACTGCCTGGGTAAGCAAATCAATTGCTTTAAGTATGTCATTAAGATAGTACGCGTGCAAATTAGCCTGTTTACGAACTAATGGAAGTGTGAGTTGGTTTAAACCAAACTCATTAATAGTAGTGGAAAGTTTTTCGTCCAGTTGTTTCAGATCCTCGGATGTATATGTTCTTTGCTTCACTATCTTATCATACAAAGCATTTGTAGACTCTATGTTAGCCTGGTTATAATTATAATTATCTTTTCCTTTTGCAAGAACATAGTTGTAACACTTTTCTGCTACATCGTATGCTTCGTTACTTGCACATATTTTTCCCAATTCCATTAAACGATACCCATCTTCTTTATTACGCTTATCCATTGCTTTACTTTGTGTGAATGCACCTTCAAAATCTTTTTGCTGCATTTGGATGTAGATCAAAAATTCCGAGAAAATTGTTTTCCCGGGGTTTGCCTGAATGCGTTTTTGTAATTCCTGTTTTAATACCGGGTTGCCAAAACCACCTTTTTCATCGTCGTAACCTAAACTGTTTTGTAAATTATTTTGTACGTTAACCATTTCTGTTTCTTTGTATTCGAGCGCATCCAAATAGGTGTTGATCATGGTTTTCAGATCTCCTTTTTCCTTATAAATGTCCGCCTTTTCATAATAGTACGGATACAGTCCACTGTTCATTTTAGCCGCTTTATCAAAAGTTTGAATAGCATAGTCGTACAGTTTTACTGTTTTGAATGCATTGGCAAGGGTTGCTATTTGCGTATAATCGTTCGGTAGTTCTTTTATTGCCTTTAGATATTGTTCTTCCGATTTTTTGTCTTCCTTTTGCGATTTATAGATCTCTCCCAAATCAACATACAAATACACTTCGGTTGGGTTTAGTTTTATTTGGCGCTTTACTGTTTTTTCGGCTTTCTTGAGGTCATCCGTTTTTACAAGACAAGTAAGATAATACTCGTAATAATTGTGAGGTGCTTTGTCGTATAATTTTTCGTAGTAAAGAATCGCTTTGTCGTACTCTTTGTTATTATAGAACTGGAGGGCCAACTGTTCATTGGTATTATTTGTAGGTTGTGCAAAAACAGTATTGCCAAATCCCAGCAAAATGATTATCAAAAAAAATATGTTACTTGCTGCTTTCACTTTTGTATTTATTGATCAGTTTTTCGATCTCACTGTTATATTTATCAAAGGTATCTATACTTTGTTTCGTTAATTCATGATTTATGGTGAGCGCCTCCATTATTTTTTTTGCTTCCATTTTTTCCACTGTATAATATTCGTATGCCTTTTCATCATCAATAGCCTGGTTTTTCATGTCAGATGAAAGTTTGCTTAATTGTTGTTTACTGAATTCAGCATCCTTAATCAGGTTCGAATAATTCTCTTTAATAAACAATAATGGTTCATTCACTCCCCTGTAATTTTTCAAAGCATTTAAATACTCGTTAGACACCGTATCTTTTATGTTCTGCTCTATCCAACTCACATTGCCTGAATAGGTTTTTGTGTACCTGCCAATCTTAGCCGTATCAATAGAGGAGAACACGGCCAGATTTTTATCCAGTTCAATGCGTAAGCTATCAAGGCTGTTTACCTGTTCGGTATATTTTGGCTGATCATTGCAAGAACCAAAAAACACTGAACATATTGCAACAACTATTAAATAAGGGATTTTCATTAGCAACTAAAGGTACAAAAAATAGTAGATTTTTGGTGTAGAGAGTAGATTTTTAAGAACTATTAAGGATTGTGTTTAACAATTTGCATTAAAGTCCATCCTAACATAGTGCATTAAGAGATTTTTAGATTAAATTTGTTTCAACAATTTGAATGTCAACAAATGAGTACAAAAGAAATAATAGCCGAAATGCTTTCCTTACCAATTGAGCAAAGAGCCATTGTTGCAGATACTTTATTAAAAAGCTTAAATGCCCCTGATAAAGACAATGATAAAGAATGGCTAACCCTTGCGAAAAAACGAATGGAGGATGTTAAAACTTCAAAGGTGAAATTGGTAAAAGGAGAAGATGTTTTTAAGAAACTATGGAAAAAAGCATCTTAACAAATTATTCTTTTCATCCTGAAGCCGAACAAGAATTAATTGAATCCGTAAATTATTACAATGATTGTGAGCCTGGGCTTGGGCATGATTTCTCTATTGAAGTTTATGCTGCAATTTGTCGTGTAATTGCGCAACCAAAGGCCTGGCAAATACTAAGGCACGGTGTAAGGCGGTCTTTAGTGAGCAGATTTCCTTATGGAGTATTATATTACATTGAAAAGAATGAAATAGTGATTCTTGCGGTTATGCACTTGAGTAGAAAACCAAATTATTGGAAGAAAAGGAAAAAATAAATTTTAATAATCATTCTCAGTAAAAAGTCCAAGGCTACTTCTTCTTCTCTTTAAACTCTTTCAAAAAATCTTCCCATTTCATGCTTTTGTATTTGTCCTCGCCATAAAAATGAAAGACCGGTAGCAACACTTGATCCGACATGTAGAAGGGTAATACATCTATGACATCCTGATTTTCATTGAGAATAGACAGTGTTGGAAAGATCAGGTTCTTCCTTGTAAGCTCCAAGGTGAGTGGATGAAAAGGAAAGTTTGGAAGGTCTCCTGTTTTATATTTTACTCCCTTAAACTCTATCTCCTCTTTCGTTTCCGCGTTCATGTCTACCAAATAAAAATTATCGTTGATGTATTTTGCCAGTTCTTTATTATTGTAAACTGTTTTGTTCATCACCTTACAAGCATTGCAAAATCCTGCATAAATGTCGACGAGTATTTTTTTAGGTTTCTTTTTGTTCAATGCCAAAGCTTCATTCATGCTGTACCATTTTACCTCATCCACAATTTTGGTAGTGTCGTAAAAGGTTCTTTCAAAATTCACCCTGAAATCATCATACTGTGTTGTTCGGAAAACATTTTCAACTGTATAAATAAGCAGAGGTTCTATTTTTCTTACTTCCAGAAAACCCTGTGATAATAAGCTAAACTGAAAATTATTGTTTACAAAAATGGTAGACGGATACGATAGTTTCCCATTCAACATTTTTGTTGCCAACTGGTGGGGTGATTTTTTTTCCTTGCTTTCGTTCCAGTATTTTACACCATTATACTCAATAGTATCGTGTGTTTCAGCGTCAAACTGAACGGGGTAAAAATAAGTGTTGATGTAGTTTGCCAAACCCGGGTCCGAATAAGTGGTTTTGTTCATGTGTTTACACCACCCGCACCAATCGGTATAAACATCTATTAAGAATGGCTTTGCTTGTTTTTTGTTGGCTTCCTGCGCTTCTTTAAAATTCATCCATTTCACCAAACCATGAGGCGAGGCATCTCCTGATTGATTGTGCTGAGCAAACAAGATTACATGAAACACACAGAAAATAAAAATCAAGGTTTTATTCATGGCAATTTTTTTGACGCCCTAATGTACAAAATCTTTGCCATAGTCGTTGTTAAAGAGCTATTGGAGAGTTCATTTTAGTTGGTTTGTTTAATTATTTTTTTCACGATTAAGTCCTGCGTTCCTATGAGTTTCAAACAATAAATTCCGTCTTTGTATTCCGACAGGTCCAATTTTAAAGTGCGGTTATTCTCTCCGGAAAGGGTTTGTTCAAAAACAAGTTTCCCACAATTATCAATCAGTTGAACCTCTTTAAAACTTTCCCCGCTCAATTCAATAAATACCTCACCAGCTGAAGGATTTGGATAAACATTTATTTCTTTTAAGTGTTGATTGCAATTGCTTGAATAAACTGTCGGCGAATACAACTTAGAGATTCCATTGTTATCGAATTGTTTTAAACGATAATAACTAAAAGGATTTAGTTTTTGTTCCTGATCAATGAATTCATAGTTGTTTAAAGAACCGGGGCTTTGAGAAGCATTAACCATTCCTATTGTTCTATAGTCCAAAGCGTCTTCGCTTTTTTGGATTTCATAATGATGGTTGTTGCTTTCCGAAAATGTTGTCCAGCGAATATGTGCATTTTCCTTTTCACAATCTACCGTTAAAGACGCAAGCTCAACGGGTAGAGTGGCGTTTATTCCGTTTACAGAACCAATAGCAAAATATCCTGTTCCTGCTTGTATATCATTATAAGGAACTGTAAAATAGATCTTACCTCCCGTTGCCGCATATCCCGCATTGGGTGTATAGGTGTGTTCCCCGGCCGAGGCATTACTGAAGTTGATGTCATTATCCACTAATAATCTTATGTCTGCATTGGTGTTTCCACCATATCCCCCGGGGCCATTAATTTGCGCCATATCAAATTCAATGATTAAGTTTCCGCTGTGTGTTCCTGTTTTTTGAGTTGACCATACACGGGATGATTGATAAACAATTGCGGTAGAAGGCCCACCGTGTGTGTAGTTTGCGGTTACAGGCGAAGCAAGTGTTCCCGCATTATTTCCCACTAATAAAAATACTTTATCATTAGTAAAAGCAGCAGGTGTAGTAAAGTTACTGTTTGCAAGTGTTATAATATCTACCGATCCATTCAAGCTTGTTATACTTGTAGATTTTAATTTGTTTAAGCCTGAATTTCCCGCGGTATTATCTCTTCCAATCCCGATAACGTAATTGTGATAGCCGGTGTGATTGTTCCATATCTGTGTACCATCACTGCTATAATATGTTACAGCAGAACCACCACCTTTGTTATTACCTAATGTTATTCCGTACTTAATTGCCAGGTACGATTCTACTCGTACTAACTCCGATGAACTGAGTTTTTTGTTATAAGTTAAAACTTCAGCAATATCAACGCTGGTATATAAGGGATTAGCAATATCATTAGACCCGATGTACAAAGGTTTTGAAGTTGCTCCCGGGCTAAATGTTAATGATGGATGTGTCATTATTGCATCATAATTTCCGTTTAACTTAAGGTTAATGTTTGTAGATGTAGATAAGTATTCAACCATTACATCTTTATTAATAATATTTGTACTGCTCAAATTATTTTTTCCTCCTCCATTATCATCAACCCAATCAATCCGCTGCGCCGCTCCGTTTATCTCCATACCAATACGCCAACTATTGGTTGGATCTGTTTCCCATTTGTAATCCACTGTTCCGCTTTTATAATTTTTGATCATAAAAATGCTGTTATCAGTGGTATTAAAGAGAGTTGTTCCGGTAAAAGAATTTGCGCTGGCTAAAACATCGTTTGAACCATCAAAACGAATATAGTCCTGAAAATTAACCGCATTGCTTTGTATGGATGGTCTATTAGCTGCGGTGGCTTGTGTCATGTTGCCGGTAATCCCTGCGCCCGACTGATCGCCCCATGCACTCACCGGACTTCCTGTAACACCCGCATCGGATTTAACCCAATGTTTTAATCCTAATGCACTTGTTCCCGGATAGTTTGAACATGCCGTTAATGTTCGGGTACCTGCGGGTGCAGTTGCCGTGGGGGTTTTGTTTCCCCCACCTGTTCCGGTAACTGTTACCTGTGTACATTCTGCGTCTAAAGTGGTTCCCGGTGCTGTTGGAATAATATCGTAAGCAAGCCAAAAATAATTAGTTCCCGATGATAATGTTTGCGAACTTCCTGTAAAAGTTATTGTGCCCGCAGCAGAAGCCATTCCGCCCGAAACAAATTCATTTGTAGTAGCAAAAGTAGCCGAAGTTCCGGTATAATATATATGAATAGCAGAAACCTGATTGGTTACCGTCGCTGTTGTCCCGTTCATGTTGACCTGAAAACCACTTACCGTATTAGCAACACCGCATCCGCCGGTTGTTATTACCTGTACACAAATAATTTCCTGATTATCGCTGCATTTTTCTACATTACTTGTAGTAGGTTGAGTAGTAGTACATGATGAATAAGACATGCTTCTTGGTGTCCAACGATACACTTCTCCATCTGCAGGCTTTGTACTAAGATTACCGGTTTCTGATCCGTAATTAGCAGTAGGAGTAGCGCCCGTTCCGTTTAATGAATAATAATCACCCGCAGCGGATGTTGGCGCAATACCAATGGATGCAGATCCCGAACTTACAGCAACACCTCCTTGTTTATATATAAAATCAATGATGTTTGTTGTTTCGTATAGTTTTGCCTGACAGGAAATCACATCTCCGCTTGCACTGTAGGTCCACTCCATCTGATTCCATTCGACAGTTAAAATACGATTTGGGGCGCTGCCTGTAAGCTGATAATTTACACTTCCTGTAGCAGCTGTTGCCAGGTCATCCCACAAGGGAGCAATTAACGGTTTATTGGATCCGGCAGACAAACTATTAGAGTAATCATTTCCGGTGTAAGAAGTATTAAAGGTTAACCATCCGTTACTGCTTACTCTTATTTGGGTGTAATTTACACAGCCAAACTGAAAAGTAAATCCAATATTAATAGCACCCGACATGGCATCATCTGTATTCGATCCATGTATAGCTGTTGGGCTTACATTGGCCGTATATCCATTGGCAGGAAAGGATAGTGTATATGACTGCGCCTGAGCGGTTGAAAAAACAAGACATGTAAATGCACATGTAAGCGATACAATAGTATATTTTGCAAACTTTTTCATAGGTATAAAAATATGAATATATCTAAACCGATTAATTAAATCGATTTAGATTTTTGTTTGATTATTTGCTTTCGGATGATTTTTAACAAATTAACAGCTCCGAAGCAATCATAAAGCAGCGTGTGCCTTAATTTTCTTACTTTTGCGCCTCGTTAACTTATGGCCCTATTTTCAAAAAGCAATAACCCCGGAGCCGAAATGGGCTTTATGGATCACCTGGAAGCACTGCGTTGGCATTTGGTACGCTCGGTGATTGTTGTTATTGTATTGGCGGTGGTCGTTTTTTGTTTTCCTGATTTTGTTTTTGGTAAGATCATCTTCGGACCTATGCGTCTTGACTTCATTACTTATCAAATGCTGTGCAAGCTTTCGGATAAATTAGGCGGTGTTCAGGATCTGTGTGTAAACAAGATTAATTTTTCTCTTATCAGTAATCAACTTTCGGGGCAGTTTACCAATCACATGTGGATCTCTTTTTTAGGAGGATTGATACTGGGAATGCCTTATGTATTATATGAACTATGGAAATTTATTAAACCGGCTCTTAAGAATACAGAAACCCGGCCAGCCCGTGGGTTTGTATTGGTTTCCTCTATCCTGTTCCTCATAGGTGTTTTATTTGCTTACTTTATTATCGTTCCTCTTTCTGTTCAGTTCTTAGGTAATTATTCTATTACAAGCGATAATTTCATTCAAACCTTGCCAACTATTGATGATTACATTTCATTAGTATCTACTTTGGTTTTAGCAACGGGCTTGGTATTCGAAATGCCGATTTTAGTTTATTTCCTCACACGCCTGGGAATTTTTTCTCCCGCATTTATGCGCAAGTTCAGAAAACACGCGGTAATTGTACTGTTGATTGCTGCAGCAGTTATAACTCCTTCTCCTGATATTACTTCACAAATGCTGGTGTTTGTTCCTATTTACCTGCTATACGAAATAAGTATTTTTGTTTCTAAGTACGTAGAGAACAAATACAGAATGAAATAATGCATCAGTGACTGCAATCTTTGTCATGAATATGTGTTGATTGCTTCAGTTTTCTTGGCCAAAATATCACTACCAGTTCGTTTCCCCTGGCTACCATGGTTGCACTTCTTCCATTGTTAACAGTAATGTTTTTTAAACTCCCTTCCCACTCACGCTTCACCGGTTTCAACTCTCCATTCTCTTCTTCAGTATAAAAGGCTTCCAGTTTCCCGTTTTTAACCTGAGCCGCTCCGTTATAACAGGTTGTATTGCCGGGTTTACGAAATGTAATGATTACATCGGAATATTCGCCATCCTCAATGGAATCCGCACCCCGCTCCGCAAATTTTGCATTCCATTCGTTATAACAATTTTTTTGCTGCGCCGGAATATGAACACAGAATAAACTGAACAGGGTAGTTATAAAAAACAGCTTCATCAATTAAGTGTTCTGTAGTTTAATCGTCGGTTGGTTCAGCGGCCTTTTTAAAGGGAGCTTTTTTTGGCTTGATTTTTTTCGGCCACAAAATATTTATAAGCGTATTGTCTTTGGTGACAATAGTTTTGCTCATTCCTTCTTCAATAGTAACATAACGGGTTTCTTGTTTTAATTCTTTAGGAATATGTTCATAGGTTCCATCTTCCAGTTGTATAAAGAAACTCATTACCTTTCCGCCTTTAACCTCAACTTTGCCATCATAACAGTTGGTGGTAGGGCCGTTGGCAGAGATTTCCCTCACCACAACAATTACATCAGCATAAGAACCATCTTCAACTTCCTCGGTGCCTCTGTCCTTGAATTTTTTTACCCATTTCGAATAACAATCTGTTCCCTGTTTGTTGGATTCCTGAGCATTTAAAGCAATGAATCCAAACAACAATCCAATAACAATAATGGTTGTCTTCATTCTGTTCAACTTTTAAGTGTTAGTTTAAATCTGTATTGCGTAAATGTATATAATCGGAACAAAAAAACTAATTCTTTTAGACAAAAATATTTCAAAGGCTAATAATATGTTAGCATTTATATTATTTCCTCACCTCAAAACTGACTATTATTAGTAATAATTTACGTCGGTTTTCGTACATTTGCCCCGCTAAATCGCAGCTTAAATATGACAACTGATAAATTTGTTTCGCGCCACAATGGCCCCCGTGAAAATGAAGTAAAAGAAATGCTTACAAAAATTGGTGTTTCCAGTGTTGATGAATTAATCAATCAAACGGTTCCTCCGGGCATCCGTTTAAAACAACCTTTAAAGGTTGGAAAAGCCATGAGTGAATTTCAATATCACAAACATTTAAAGGCTTTGGCAAAAAAGAACAAGGTGTTTCGTTCATATATCGGGCTGGGTTATTACAACACTATTTTACCTGCGGTTATTCAACGTAATATTTTTGAAAACCCGGGCTGGTATACTGCTTACACTCCTTATCAGGCGGAAATTGCACAGGGTCGTTTAGAGGCTTTGTTAAATTACCAAACCATGGTAATGGATTTAACCGCTATGCCAATCGCGAACGCATCTTTATTAGATGAATCAACAGCAGCGGCCGAAGCGGCGTTTATGTTTCATGGTCACAGAAGTAAAACAAAACAAAACGCACATAAATTTTTTGTAAGCAAGAATTCTTTTCCTCAAACCATTGATGTAATCAAAACCCGTTCTGAACCTATTGGTGTAGAGGTTGTAATTGGAGATGTGGAAACGTTTGCTTTTGACGATTCATTCTTTGGTGCATTCATTCAATATCCTGACATTAACGGTGAAGTAATCAATTACAAAAAATTTGTTGAGAATTGTAAGGCAAAAGAGATTCAGGTAGCTGTTGCATCTGACCTTTTGGCGCTTGCCCTATTAACTCCTCCCGGAGAGTGGGGTGCTGATTGTGTTGTTGGTAACTCACAACGTTTTGGTGTGCCATTAGGGTATGGCGGACCTCACGCTGCATTTTTCGCATGTAAAGAAGATTACAAACGTTTGATCCCCGGTCGTATTATCGGAGTGTCTGTTGATGCAGAAGGAAATCAGGCTTTGCGGATGGCTTTACAAACCCGCGAACAGCATATCAAACGCGACAAAGCAACTTCCAATATTTGTACTGCACAGGCTCTATTAGCTATCATGGCGAGTATGTATGCAGTGTATCATGGTTCAGAAGGAATCAGAGCAATTGCTGAAGGTGTTCATGGCGCAACTTCGTTTGTTGCGTCCGAACTAAAAAAATTAGGTTACGAACTAAAAACAAAATTATATTTCGACACGCTAGTTGTAACTGCTGATGCGAAAAAGATCCGCACTATAGCAGAAGCAAAAGAAATTAACTTCCGTTATATCGATGATAAACATATTGCGCTTTCTCTGGATCAAACAATTGAGGAAGAAGACGTGAATGATATAATAGCTGTTTTTGCTGAAGCAATAGGCAAATCATTTGCGGGAGCTCCATGTGTTGATAGCGACCTTATCAAAGGAACCTTTGCAGAAAGAAAATCTGCTTATTTGACTCATTCTATTTTCAATTCATACCACAGTGAAAGTGAGATGATGCGTTACATTAAACGCTTAGAGAACAAAGATCTTTCATTGGTTCATTCAATGATTTCTTTGGGTTCTTGTACCATGAAATTAAATGCAGCTTCTGAGTTATTGCCTTTAACATGGTCTGAGTGGGCTAATATGCATCCCTTTGTACCTGTTGCACAAGCAGAGGGTTACAGGGCAATGGTAAATGAATTGGATAAAGATCTTTCTGACATCACGGGGTTTGCAAAAATGAGTTTTCAGCCAAACTCGGGTGCTCAAGGCGAGTACACAGGATTGATGGTTATTCGTGCTTATCATATTGCACAAGGTAATGCAAACAGAAATGTTGCTTTGATCCCATCATCAGCGCACGGAACAAACCCTGCAAGTGCAGCAATGGCAGGAATGAAAATTGTTGTCACTAAATGTGATGATAAGGGAAATGTTGATCTTGCTGATCTTCGCGAAAAAGCAGAATTACACAAAGACAATCTTTCGTGTTTGATGATCACTTACCCAAGTACACATGGTGTATACGAAGAGTCAATTACCGAGATCACAAAAATGATTCACGATAATGGCGGATTGGTTTATATGGATGGTGCTAACATGAATGCACAGGTTGGATTAACAAGTCCGGGAAATATTGGTGCTGATGTTTGTCACTTGAACTTACACAAAACATTTGCCATTCCTCACGGTGGTGGTGGCCCCGGTATGGGACCAATTGGTGTGGTAGAAAAATTAGTTCCTTTCTTACCATCTCACCCTGTTGTTAATACCAGTGGAGACAAAGGTATCACTGCAGTTTCAGCAGCACCTTATGGAAGTGCCCTGATCTTATTGATCTCTTATGGCTATATTAAAATGTTGGGAAGCGAAGGTTTAAAAGCAGCAACAGAAACAGCTATTTTGAACGCTAACTACATGAAAGAAGTATTAAAAGATCATTACAAAATTCTATATACCGGTAAAAGCGGACGTTGTGCACACGAAATGATTTTAGACTGCAGTGATTTTAAACAGGCAAGCGGTGTTGAGGTAGGTGATATGGCAAAACGTTTAATGGATTATGGTTTCCATGCTCCTACAGTATCTTTCCCTGTTCACGACACATTAATGATTGAACCTACCGAAAGTGAGAATAAAGCGGAGTTGGATCGTTTTTGTGAAGCAATGATTGCTATTCGCAAAGAAATTCAGGAAATTATAGATGGTAAGTTTGATAAAGTGGCCAACGTAATTAAAAACGCGCCTCATACGGTAAAACTGGTTGCTGCAAACGAATGGAAAAAACCATATGACCGTGAAAAAGCTGCGTTCCCATTGAAATGGGTAAAAGCAAACAAATTTTGGCCAAGTGTTGCCAAAATTGATAATGCCTACGGCGACAGAAATTTAGTTTGCTCGTGTGCACCTATTGAAGCATACATGGAAGAAGCTGTTGGGGTATAGTATAGAACGCAGATGACGCTGGTTTTTTATGATCGGCACAGATAAATGTATTGTTAAACAGGCTCGCTTATGGTGGGCCTGTTTCATTTTATATAATGCCTCACAAAAAAATCAGTGAAAATCTGTCTAATCGGCGTCATCAGCATGCCATAATTCACGAAAATGCGTATTTTAGCCATGCATTTTTCCATACTATGAGCAAGCAAAAACAACAATTCAAACAAGCCAAAATAAACGAAGCGGCAAATTTTTCGATATTCCCATTTGTATCCGCAAAGATCGCTTACCTCGTTTTGGGCATAGTTGGTTTCATTTTTTACATCAATACTATAAATAATGAGTTTGCTCTGGATGATGGAATCATCATTCATAAGAATGAGTACGTTATGAAGGGATCAAAGGGGATAAAAGACATTCTTACCCACGATGCTTATTACAGTTTTTACAGGCAAATGAATGCTGAAGATCAGTTGGCCGGTGGTCGTTACCGCCCTTTGTCGGTGGTAAGTTTTGCAATGGAACAAAATTTTATTGGTGCATTTCCAACCGGGAGAACGGATGGCAATAGTTGGGACGTAAACAAAAACAACATTCAGGATCCGGGAGAAGATGTGAATGAAGATGGATTGTTCAATGAAAACGATGCACTTACAAGAGGATCCGGATTAAGACATTTTAACAACATGTTGTTTTATGTATTATCAGTATTAATTCTATTTGGTTTCCTCAAAAATTACTTGTTTAAAAACAATTGGGACCTTGCGTTTTTAACGGCGCTTTTATTCTGTATTCATCCTATCCATACGGAAGTTGTAGCCAACATGAAGAGCAGGGATGAGATCTTTTCGTTTTTATTTATAATCCTCACTTTCATTTATGTGTTTAAAGCATTGGAACTAAGAACCACCAAACATATAGTACTTGCTGGTTTTATGTACTTTCTCGCATTATTGAGTAAAGAATACGCCTTCACCTTAATATTTGTAATTCCCATGATGATCTACATCTTCCGTCCGGAACTTATTGATTTTAAAGATAAAAAGTTATGGGGTGTTTTTACCGCCTTCCTTGTTTTTGCAGTTGCCATGTATGAACTCAAATCAAAAGGTTTGCCCGGATACCAATACCTTCCTTTTGTATTTGGCATCATCATCGTTTTTGCTTTTCAAAAAGATTTTCAATCCAAAACATTCACTGCATTATTTGGCTCCCTTACCATTGCCTTTTTAATGTATCTTTCAATGCGTTTCATTTCTGTAACATTAAAACCTGCAGTGCCTGATACGGAAGTATTAAACAACCCTTATTTGTTTGCAACAAAAACTGAAACATATGCCACTAAAATTTATGTATTGCTTAAATACATGAAACTTCTTTTCATCCCTCATCCATTAAGTTCTGATTATTCATTCAATACTATTGTTTACCGCAACTTCGGAAGCTGGGATACTTTATTGTCTATTGTTTTATACATCGGCCTTGCTATCACAACCTTTATGTTATTTATCAAACGTCATATTTTGTCGTTTGGGTTAATCTTCTTCTTCGCCAATTTATTAATGATCGGTAACATTGTTTTTGACATCGGTGCAACTATGGGTGAACGTTTGATTTATCACTCTTCCTTTGGTTTTGCTTTGTGTATAGCTTGGCTGCTGATTGAGGGGCCAAAAAAATTAAATGTATCTCCTTCTCTTCAAAAAAACAGCGTATTAGGTATTGCAATTGTATTAACAGGTTTGTTTGGTTATAAAACCATAGAACGTAATGCAGAATGGAAGAGTGATATTACTTTATTTACTAAAGATGTAAAAACGGTTCCAAATAGTGTTTTGTGTTTAGGAAATGCAGGGGCGCGCTGGATCGATCTTTCTGAAAGACCGGAGAACAAAGACAGTGCTACCGCTTTCCTCAACAGGGCCGTGGGATACCTGAAACACGCATTGGATTTACATCCTAAATACGTAAACGGATACCTGAACTTAGGCTTAGCTCAAATGAAACAAGGAGATTTAGACGGTGCTTATACAACATGGAAAACAGCTCAGAAACTTTATCCTAACAATCCTTATTTACAAAGCTACTTCCCTTATCTGGCGGTTAATTATATGAACAAGGGTGTTACTTTAGGTCAGCAGGGTAAGTTGGATGAAGGCTTGCCATATCTGGAAAAAGCGGTTGAATGTAACCCTAACAACTATGATATTTGGTACAATTATGCCGGAGTGTATTTCACAAAAGGTAATTGGGAAAAAGCTAAAACAGGATTCGAAAATTGTTTGAAACTGAACCCGAATGCTGAAAATGCCAAACAAGGGTTACAGGCTGTAAATGAGAAATTGGGAACGACCTCAACTGTTGCTGTTACAGCGCCAATTCTGAAATAAACTTAAATTGTTATAATAAAGAAGGGCGAACATAAACACGTTTGCCCTTCTTTATTTTGTTCTTCCTGACTTAGTCAGTATTTACTGTATTACCATTAGTGATCAAAGTAGCTTTATCCGTTACTCCCTGCCCGGAAGGTGGTGCCATTGGAGTTTGCGAGTTCAGAGAGATGGTTTTTCCTGTAAGAGCAGGGATAGATACAAGTTTTGCAAGCAATGCATTTACTGACGCAACACTTAATTTACAACCCGACGCATTAAAACTATTTCCAAAACTTGTTAATGCAGGGAAAGAAACGGTTGTCACTCCCGAAGTAATAATAGTTATACTACTTGAACCTGTTGTTGTTAAAGCCGGAAAACTTAGAGTAGCAAGAGCAGGATTTGAAATCACGTTAATACTTCCTGAAGACGTTAGTGCTGACAAATCAACAGAGGTCAACAGCGTATTGTTGTTCATGTTGATGTTTCCTGAAGTGGTAAGTGAAGGAAAGCTTAAAGATGTTAAAGCAACATTGTTTTGGCTATTGATACCTCCTGTTGTTATTAGCGCCGGAAAACTCATTGTTGAAATGGACGCACAATTACTTACGAATACTGAGCCTGCGTTTCCTAAAGAAGGAAAAGTTAGTGATGTTACATCAGAGTTGCTAGAAAATGAAAGAGAACCGCAGGATGCAAGAGCCGGAAAAGAAACAGTGTTCAGATCTGGATTTCCGCTAATACTATATGTATCATTAATTGTAGACATTGCTCCAAATGAAATTGAGGTCAAAACACTGTTGTCTTCTATATGCAAATTAATAGAATTTGTCACAGAAGGCATGCTAATACTTACCAGAGCAGTGTTTTCATCAATGGTTGTGAAGGTGTTACATTTTACTAAGGCAGGCAGGTTCAATGAAGTAAGTCCTACATTGCTCACAACGAATTCACCGGTTGTGATTTTGGCAAGAGAAGATATGTCTAATGAAGTTAATGCCGGATTATTGTTAAAAATAACAGAACCATCACAACGGGTTAAACCACTTAAGTTAAGAGTAGCAAGTGCACTATTATTGGACACCTCAATATAAATAGCTGTGGTGATCATACTAAGATCAACCGTAGTTAAATTTGTGGTTCCTACAATTTTGATCTCCTGCGTGTTCGGTCCCACTTCATTTGCGATAATAGTTGCTGCCTGTGCATTGGTAACATCATCACTTAATACCAGAGTTTGTTTTCCACCGTTATTTACAACATTTCCCGCACACAAAGCATAAGGAACCGATAACATTTGTGAGGTTCCCATTAACTGGTAACTTGTTCCACCGGTAATATCCATGCTTACTTTTAAAAATTTACTTCCGCCAACAGCCCAGTTAATTGCATTGAATGTTCCTGTAGTTGGAGTTCCTGCGCCAATCACCAATGTAAATAACCCGTTGGCGTCAGTAGTTAGTGCATGTGTTTCGGTATAAATTGTTGTACCGCTTGGCGAACCTTCTAATACCGATAACTCTATACCTATTGATTGGTTTGATAGCTCAACGCCTGCTGCGTTACGGGCAACTCCCTGATAATTGATTCCTTGAGGAGCCTGAGCGTTTGTGATGAAAGTTAAGCAAGTCGCTAAAATTAAAGTGTAAACGTGTTTCATTTTATTAATCTATTTTGGTTATTGTTTTATGTTCCATTACTTTTTGTTCATTATCCAACAGAAGGAGTTGGTAAATACCATTTGGAAAACTCTCTAATGAAAGCGTATTATTCTTTAACTCTCCATTATACATTGTGCGACCTAAACCATCCATTAATTTTACATTAACTGTGTTCTTATAGTTTGAAGAACGTATGTTTAATTCTGTACTTGCCGGGTTTGGGTAAACTACAAAATCAACCGAAGTGTTATTCTCTTTTATAGAAACTCCGTTTACCTTTGGTTGTAAAAAACCTTGTGTGATGGCGTTGTTTGAGTTGCCGACTTTTGTAACTGCAACTTCTCCAACACTGAAAGTAAGTTGAGCAGAACCGGAAGAAAAATTATTTCCGTTTGCATTTAATACAGAAGGACTTATTTGCTGTGCGCCGAGTGTGCTAAAGAACAGGCAGTACAGGGTAACTAAAATGGTTTTTTTCATAATTGTTGCTTCAAAATATAAAGGTGTGCAAATATAGAAAATAATTTTTCTACTTATAATGATATGCGTGTATAATAAAATTTATAACGCTAATTCTAAAGTAGGATCCCAGTATAGTTTTTCGAAATCAACTATTTTATCGTTTACGACTTTTATTTTTTCTTTTTTGAGAAGCTCTTCCATTTCGTATGGATTTGCAAAATGATGTTTGCCGGTAAGTAATCCATTTCTGTTTACTACACGATGCGCGGGTACTTTTTTCTTTTGTGAATGAGAAGCGTTCATGGCATAACCAACCACACGGGATGATTTTGCGGCTCCAAGATATTTAGCAATTGCTCCGTAACTGGTAACGCGACCTTTTGGTATTAGCCGAGCTACTTCAAACACCATTGCAAAAAAATCATCCTGCTTTGCAGTGTCCGGTTCTTTTTTTATGACTTTATTTTTCCTCATCAGGTAATGGAATGGTTCCGGTTACATTTAATATTTCCCACTCTGTAAAATCTTCATTAGCTTCCATTCCGGTTCCTTTAATGATCTCTTTTTTTGTTTTAATTTCTACGTAAGTATCCGATTTTATTTTTTTTGTTTCTTCGTTCCAGATTAAGTGTTCGGTGGTTAAAGTTTCCCCATTTTCATTAACGATCACGATGTGTTGCTTTGCCTCCATTTTTTTTGTCTTTTCATAACGGATAGCGTAATCAGCCTTCATGGTAGATTTCACCTTATTGTCTTTGCCATAATTTTCGATGTAAACGCCTTTAGGAAATTCAGAGTAAGGATCTTCCACTCCAATAACGTAATGATCCATTAACGGCGCCTTTAAGCGAAACACCAGTTTTCCCGAATCAGTGTTTAATACATTGAGTTCGGTTGAAGATTCGGTTGGTGTAAGCTTGCCTTTTTTTGTAAGAAGTGCTACTTCATTTAAATCGTTCTCACAGGAAGCAAAAAAAATTGTTGCTACAAGGCCCAGTAAAAACAATATATTTTTCGCCGCTAACAAGTACTAGTCGTATTTGTATTTAATAAACCACCTGTCGTTAAAAGTGAAGCCAAGTTTAACCTGAATGTAATTATGTTCTACTAAATCTTTGTTTCCAACCTTCCCGAATTCGGCTGCAATATTAAAAGTATTCAGTGCTCTGTTCATTCCCACAGGCAATCCTAAACCAACTGTTATTCCATATTCATTTACACGCTGATCGTTAATCAACAGTTTACCATCGTTGTACTTTCCTCCAATGCGGTATTGAATTTTTTTCCAATAGCTCCCTTTGGTGTTGGTTAGTTTGTTAGGAATGTATTCTGCTCCGAAAGAAATACGTTTCATATCTGCAAACTGAGCTTTTTCATTCAGGTATTTAAATCCGCTCCACAACTGCATTTCATAATCAGCAACTATATTCAATTTGTTTCCCTTTCTGATTGACAGACCAATTCCATGCATAGTAGGCAATGTAATATTGGTTCTCATATCTTCCACAAAATTTACGGTATCTCTTATATATTCATTTATTCCGTTCCCTTTATACAAAAAGGTATATGCAAAATTCGAATAATACGCCCTGAGATCATTGTTCATTGAATAAGTATAGCCCCAGGAGATCTCTATGTTTTGTTTAAGGTCTCTTCGTTTCTTTTGCCCGTATGTAGGAGATGTTTTACTGGTATCTTTTCCTGCAGAAACGTAATCGATCGTAAATGTATTTTGTATTCCAAAAGAGCCTGTAAAATCTTTTACCTGAGTTTGATACCGCTGAGCAGTATTAAAAAAATTAGATTGTGTAGGATAAATAACCCTGCTTGTATTATTTATTGTTCCGAAATAATAATGTCCGTTTGCCCCTATTGATAAGCTCGAAAGCCATCTTTTCACAAACATTTTTTTTCTCACTATGTCAACTTTTCCTGAGTCTCTTAACTCCTTTAATGAATGTGATGAAAGAAATTTTCTATATGATTTCCCAAAAGGAGCACCGGATATACCTATAAATAAATTGTTTATTCCTCCATCACCCTCATACAACTCAGTGACAGAGCCTATGTTTTCAATATCTGATGTTTCCGTTATTTTATATCCAACACTTGACGCGGGCATTACTCCAATACAAGCTCCCATATTTTGGCGAATAGGAAAAGCAAGAGCAAGATAGTTGAAAGAAGTATTATTTCCCTGAGAAGTAGAAGTAGTAGTTGAATATTTATTAAAGATAGTGTTTAATCCAACCTCAAATGTGGCTAATCGCATCCCAGTGTACGAAGCAGGATTTGTAGGGTTAATAAATAAGGGAAGCAAGGTGTCGTTTTTAAGAGCAATGCCTGAACCACCTAAAGCTGCTGATTGTGCAAATACTTTGTTGGGAGCAAAATCGCCCAAACCAAAACGTGAGTACGGAGATGATGTTGGACTTTGTGCATTACCCTGGAATACAAAAGCGAGTACAAACAAACACAGGAAAGAAAATAAATTATGTCTACGGTTTTGCATTAAAAAGCAGTATTTCATTAAGCCCGATCAACACCAATTCGGGGATTGCAAAGATGTGATTTTTTAAGCCAAGTTCAAAAAAAGAGGCATCTCCGCCTGTAACAACGATGTTAATGCCGGGATATTGTTTGGAATAGGCATCTACAAAGCCCTGCACCTCATATAAGGCACCGTTTTGCACCCCGTTTAATATAGATTCTATAGTATTTTTGCCTGTTAAAGATTTGTAATTTTTATCCGCTCTCACCAACGGAAGCTTCCCTGTAAAGGTGTTCAAGGCTTTAAAGCGCATTTCGATTCCGGGAGAAATGGAACCTCCCATAAATTCGCCCTGATCGTTAACCAGGTCTATTTTAATAGCTGTGCCTGCGTCAATCACCAATACGCTCTTTCCTTTAAATTGCGACCAGGCTCCAACTGCCGCTGCCAGCCGGTCTTTGCCAAGTGTTTCAGGGCTTTTATAAAGGTTTTTGATAGGCAGGGCTGATCTGTGGTCAAACACGATTAGCTGTGTTTTTGCAGCAAGCAGTCTTTCTGTTTCGGTTGAATCTTTTGCCACAGAAGATAGGATAGAACGTTTTACCAAAGGCTGTTTAGAAAGCAGAAGTGCAATGTTTGAAGCGATATTTTCTTCAAACACATACTCTCCCTGCCATTCACGACCGCTAAAAATGGCGGCTTTGGTACGGGTGTTTCCTATATCAACAACTAAGTGCATTGTAAAACAGTGGTTTTCAGTACAAAAATGGAAAATTATTCCCTTATTGGCTATTTTTTTTCATAATTTAATTTATTTAGTATATTTGCAGCCCCGAATCCAACATCTGTGTTTGAAACGGGAAGGATGGTATCTTAGCTCTCCCGATAGCTATCGGGACAGTAGAGTAACAGAGAAGTTCTTAATAGTAGTTGGTACCTTAGCTCAGTCGGTAGAGCAACAGACTGAAAATCTGTGTGTCCCTGGTTCGATTCCTGGAGGTACCACTTCAAATGAAGTCCCGCTCTTCGGCGGGACTTTTTTGTTTGGTTCGGAACGTTGTCAGTTCATACTCTCATAAGTGGAGAAATAAAATAAAAACGCGAAGCTTTGCTGAACCTTTTATATGTTGACTCCTGATAGGAGAGATCAACGAAATTAATCCGATCGCGAGCCTTTTCTATGCGCCGACAGGGGTATGCACTCCGGCAACAGGGTAAGTCTATCCGCAATTTTATAAATGTAACTGTTTTATATTTGACTTAAGTAAAAACCGCTGGAAATTACATCCCGAAAGCTTTCGGGATCGAGCGAACGGGTAAGCTTGTCAATTACTCTTTCCTACATAAGAATAGCTCAAATCTGTAACGGTAGATTTAAACCTTTACTCGAAAAAACGTCGTTTTGGAGCAGTCATTCTAATCCTTAATTTGTTACTTAGTAATCAAATCAATTTTATTAGAAACTAATAACATTAAATAAAAAACAATGAAAAAACATTTCACACTTTTTTTCTTAATATCTGTATTATTTTTTTTTATGCAATCTAATGCCAAAGCACAGGCTTTTACAGAAAATTTTGATGATATAACATCACTTACAGGCAATGGCTGGTTGATGCAAAACAATAGTTCTCCTATAGGTAGTTCAGGTTGGTTTCAAGGCAATGATGTTGCAAACTCAGGTCCTTTTGATGCATATAATGGAGCATCCGATGCTTATATAGCTGCAGATCTTAATAATACTGGAAGTACAGGAACAATCAGTAACTGGTTGATTACACCAAACCGGATATTCAGCAACTGTGATACACTAAGTTTTTATACAAGAAGCACTTTAGCTTCAGTTAAGCCGGATCGTCTTGAAGTTCGTTTAAGTACAAATGGAACCAGTTCGGATGTAGGATCAGGAGCAACAGCTACAGGAGATTTTTCCCTGCAATTGTTAAGTATCAATACAAATTTAGTTGCGGGAGTTTATCCGCAAACTTGGACTCAATACACTATAATAATTTCCGGTTTGTCAACTCCCACTTCAGGGCGTATTGCTTTTCGATATTTTGTTACATCGGGAGGCTCATCCGACTCAAACGCTGACTATATAGGAATTGACAATGTTGTTTATAAGCCGTTTAATTGTATTAACCCATTAAATCAAACATTAACTGTATCACAATCTACTATTTGCCCCGAAGGAGGAAGTACTACAATTGATTTAGCTTCTTCAGAAACCGATGTAAAATACTACCTTAGAGTTGATTCTAACAACGCGATTGTTGCAGGGCCTGTAGTTGGTACCGGTAATGGAGTTTCCTTAAATACAGGAAATGTAACATCAACAACAACCTATAATGTATATGCTGAAAAAGTAAATTCAAGAGCTTTAGAGTTTACAGGCAACTCCGGATTAAAGAAAGTAAGTTTAGGTACGAATTTATATACCGATAATATTGCAGGAACAACACAGCTAACCGTTGAAGCCTGGATTAAGCGGTCGAGTTTAGGTTCATTACACACCATACTTTCAAATTATCAAGGCAGCTATCCTTTGCTTTTACGTATCGATAATGATAAATTAAATTTCCATATTAATAGCAGCACAAATGTACAGAGTAATAATACAATACCTGCAGGTGTATGGACGCATGTTGCAGCAACCTATTCAGGCACTCAAATCATGGTTTATATTAATGGAGTTTTAGAGGGTAGTCAACCATACAACCAGCCTTTTAATTCCTCATTAAATGAATTAAAGATTGGTGCAGGTTTAAGTAATAATACCGAATATTTCCCTGGAGATATTGCTGATGTTCGAATATGGAATTATGAAAGATCAGCTACCCAAATTTCCAACAGTATGAACCAACTTTTAACCGCAACTGAAAGCGGATTAATTGCTAATTATCAATTTTCAGAAACTTCAGGTAACACAGCTACCAATTCAGCGGTGGGAAATTTATATCCAGGTACATTAATTAATAACCCATCCTGGGTGGCTGGACCACCGGCATTAAATCCACCTGTTTGCTCACAGGAAATGACACAATTAATAACCATTTCAGTAAATGATCTTACTGCACCTGTTCCGGACATAACTAATTTGCCGGATATTACTGCTGAGTGCGAAGTAACTTCATTAACAACACCAACGGCTACTGATAATTGCTCAGGAAATACCAGTTTAACTATATTACCTCCGGCAAGTATCGCCGGGGAAAATACAAACCTGGGGGTTTCTAATTTAGGCCCTCAGGTTTTCGCTATAAGCGGTCAATGTGTAATTGCCCAAGACGTTACTCCTGATGCGTATGTTTGTGATTCAATCCCGGCTGATCTTACAGGAAAAATTGCTGTAATAAGGAAAGGTATTTGTAGTTTTCAACTTAAATTACATAATGTTCAGGTGAAAGGAGCTATTGGTGTTATAATTATAAACGATCAGGGCGGGACAACGGTTGAGGATATTCTGGATACTGACCCTTCAATCGTAATGCCAACATTTATGATATCTGAGAATGATGGTTTAGCATTAATGAACGAAATAGGCTTAGGAAATGTTTCCGTAATAATGAAAAGAACAAATCCAGTAACCATAACACATAATGCAAGCCTGCCTATAACAACACAAGGAACTACTGCAGTCACCTGGACTTATGATGACGGAAACGGTAATACAACAACACAAAATCAAAATGTAATTATCCAGGATATAACAAACCCAACTATTTCATGCCCTGGTGACCAAACAGAAATCCCTACCGGATCATGTGATTTTACTTTGCCGGATTATACCGGTTTAGGAATAGCGAGTGATAATTGTGTTACCGCTCCAACAATCACACAGTCGCCAGTTCCGGGGACTATCATTTCTGGTAATACTATGATTACACTTACTGCAACTGATGCTGCATCTAACACTTCCACTTGTACATTTGAGGTTCTTTTACCAACAATACCAACTATAGATAATACAATTGACAACAGTTTAACGCCACAATTAACATCAAATCAAGCAGGAGCGAGTTATCAATGGATTAATTGTGATAATGGAAATTCTCCGATATCCGGAGAAACCAATCAAACATTTACTGCAACTGCAAGTGGTAATTATGCAGTAGTAGTAACAGTAGGAGCATGTTCGGATACATCAGCTTGTGAGAGCGTAACATTTGTTGGTTTAAAAGAATTAAATTCATCACCGGTATCTATTTATCCAAACCCAACAAGCGGTATTTTTACAATTGATTTTAGTACGAATATTGGAGTAGTTAATTTTTCTATAGTAACAGTTGATGGAAGAGTGGTGTTAGAAGACACAACTTCTGAAACTAAATTAAAATTAGATTTAAACAATGTTAGTAATGGCATATATTTTATGCACTTAAATGGAAACTCATTAAATAGCGTTTTTAAGATTGTGAAGCAATCATATTAATGTTTATACGCATAATTACAAATGTGACTTTGAAATAACTTAATTGTGATAGTTTTAATTTGTTTGTAATAATTAATTTAATCAATTCTAAAAAAGGCTGTTTCTATAAACAGTCTTTTTTATTAGGCTTAATGGAAAATGCTATTTGTAATTTAATCTGATTAAGCCCGGCTGATTTTCAGGAAACAAGTTCGAAAAAATGTCGGTGAGGTCTGCTGTTAACTAACGAAGGTTAATGAGATCCTTGATAAACGATTGAAAGAACATAATTAGCGATGATCACATAAATTAAAAATAGAACTCCATGCATCCTGGTTTATTCTTAATTATGCGAAACAAAGGAAAACACAACCAGTAGAGAAAAATATTTCAAAACAGCAACCGAGCAAAAACACCTTACAAAAATATTAGCATCTCAGTTCAATGCCCACCTGAATGTCGCTTATTCGGAAATTCTTAGCAGAGTCAAAAAACTTACTCAATCCGGTTTTTTATATCTAATTTTCATTTAATAATACTGATGAAGGATTGTACCCAAATTGTTTTTTAAATGCTGCAGAAAATTTACTCGCATTTTCATATCCTAACAAATTGGCCACCTCTTTAACCGTTTGCTTATTTTCTAAAAGTAATTGATTAGCAATTTGCATTTGCTGAGAGCTGAAATACTGAAGCAATGTTTTATTATGTATGCTTTTAAAATCACTTTTTGCTTTAGTAGGCGAAACGCCAACCTTAGCAGCTATTTTTTCAATCCCCGGAAAATCCCCAAACAAATGATCGCTGATGTATTTCTCAATTTGCTGAACATTCTTTCTGTCTTTATCGCTTAAGTGAAAATGATTTTTTTCGATAGTTTCGGTATTAATTTTATTTATAAAGCAGGTTAAAATTTCATCAATGTGTTTTTTTGCCCCTTTTATCCAATTCTCACCACTCTCTTTCTTTGCAAGTATAATCAGGTCTTCATATATGCTTTCATAAGCGCGGTCTTCCTCGTCTAATAAAATATAATTGTTCTTAGAATCAAAAAAGTTGGTAAGCTTACTGTTACCATACAAAGGATTGGATGCTTTTTGTTTCTCGAGCCACCTGTCAGTAAAGTAAATAGTAATGTTTTTCTCTTCCGAGTTTTTAAAATGGTATTCTGAAATGGAATGGCCTGCCTTAAACATCGACCAGGTATTGTTTTTCACCACTAAACCATTAATGGTTGATTTGCTTGCGATATTCTTGTTCTTAAAGTGCAGGTTAATAAAATGATACTCGACCGGAATTTCTTTCTCGTAAAGATTTTTCATCAATACATTTTGCTTAAAATTTAATCCTGACACAAACATCCAAAGATCTTCTTCAGGGTTGCAGTAGTAAAAAAAAGCCTTGAAAAAAATGGTATCTGCAGACAATTTTTTTTTCGCTTTATCATGTTTGCAAAAAGGCATCTTATCAAAACTTTCAATAACGGTTACAGGTGAGTTATTTAAACTCGAAAGATGAAAGCTCCCGTTTTTATAACGTACAATATACTTTCTGAATTTCTTAAACCACCCGGAAAGTTTATAAAGCATTGTTTTTTCCATAAGAACATTGTAATTATTTACATATAAAAGTAAAACTTTATTTGGAAAAATGTCGTTTTGGAGCAGATGCTTTTGGGTTTTAATTGATTACTTAGTACTTGAACAATTAACCGTTTTTATATGATGAAAATTTTTTTACTTTTAGGGCTTATACTCGTAAACCAATTGGTGCGCGCGCAAAACATTGCCGCCGGAGATTTTAACTCATTTATGATATGTGCAACCGGGACAGTTAAAGCCTGGGGTGATAATCATTCTGGCGCATTGGGCTTAGGAGATTACATAAACAGAAAATTACCGGAGGAAATACCCGGAATGAACAATGTAGTTAAAGTTTCATCCTCAAGAAACCATGCCTTGTTTTTAAAAAGTGATGGTACTGTGTGGGCCGCAGGGGGAAACAATTTGGGCCAACTGGGAGATGGAACTTTGGTGAATAAAAAAACGCCTGTTCAAATTACGAGCTTAACTGGAATAATTGATATTTCTGCCGGCTGGGAGTATTCATTATTTCTTAAAAATGACGGAACTGTTTGGTCTTGTGGTCTCAATGACAAAGGCCAGTTGGGTTTAGGGAATAACAACAACACTAATATTCCCATGCAAGTTGCCGGTTTGAGCGGAATAACCAAAATTTTTGCGGCTTACCAACATTCTTTATTCTTAAAAAATGATGGGACTGTTTGGGGAACCGGAAATAAAGTAGCTGGTTTTACAGCGCAAGTAAACCCTCCGGCATCTATTAACATACCTGACCAAATTATTAATATTGATAATATAACAGCGATTGCAGCAGGTGACAATCACTCTCTATTCTTAAAAAATGATGGAACTGTTTGGGTCTGCGGATTTTCGCTTTATGTCGCAACCGGATTAACTTCTCATACATTAGCGATCAGTGCCTTCGATAACGTGGTTCAAATTCCTGGCTTAAGTGGCATAAGCGATATTTATTCCATGCATAATTCTTCATTGTTTTTAAAGAACGATGGCACCGTGCTTGCCTGTGGCCGAAATAGCAATTATGAATTCGGTTTATCATGGACAAATTCTATAATAGGAGCCCCTGCTCTTATACCAAATTTATCAGGAATCACTCAGATAAGTTGCGGTGAAAGCCACACTTTATTTTTGAAAAATGACGGAACTGTTTGGGTTTGTGGCGCAAATGGTTCTTATCAACAGGCAAATGGAGGAATTAATGGAAATAATGCTTCTGTACAAAACATCGGAAATCCATGCGCAATTCCGCCAACTCCTCCACAGGTTGATTTTAGTAATTTCCCGAGCAGCTTGTGCCTTGGTAGCAACGTGATTTCCGAACCTTCCATTTCCGGCTCTAACCCAATGATTGGCGGAGGAGTTGATAGTAGTATTATTGTTAACGCACCAAAAGCTATTTGCAGAAACAATGATGCGGTATTTGTATTAGAAGCTAATGATCAGATCAAAAGCTTTGATTTTAACGGTAACTTACTTTTAACCTATAATGCCGGAGGCACATTCCTTAACTCTATAACAGCAATGGCTGCCGATGATAATGATAATGTGTGGGTTTCAAGCAGTGCATATCCTGACCGGATCTACCGCTTTGGAACTGCCAATGACACCAGCTCCATTCAATCCTACTACATTACCAGCCTTAGCTCCATGGGTTTCTTTGATTACAATTATACCCCGGGGAATTTATTTACAACAAGTACCGATGGAAACCTCGTGAGCATTGACCAAAATGATACGGACCCTTTTACTAACAGTAATTTACAGGCTGGTATTAGTCTCAACGCGAATCCGGTTACATCAATGACCTGTGATAATCTTGAATACGCCGAAAAAAGAATTATTTATGCCGATCCGGTTGGAGGTAAAATATGGGCAAGACAACTATTTGATGCGAATGCTTCAAACTTAGACGCAAGTTTATTAATTGACAGTACCCTCACTCAGGGGCAGGCATTTGATTATGTTTGGGCTGATACAACAAGGCCTTATTATAACATACTGGCATCCTCCTCTACCACAGGAGCTATTGGCCTTATTACAAATAGTAAAAATCCTGATGGAAGCTATTTTGGCCAGATTGATACTTTAATAACCGGACTTGTAAACTCACAAATGCCTGTAGGAATTGTATCCATTCCATTCGGTAATTTACCGGAATATTGGATTGCGGATAAATTAAAAAACAAAGTATTAAGGGTGCGTTTATATGTATATGAACTTATACCTGAACTTCCTGAAGGACTAAAGTTTAATACCTTTACCGGTAAAATAGAAGGAACTCCGGTTAATATCAGCGGAATACAAACATACCAGGTTATCATACACAACAACCTAGGAACCGATACCAGCACTTTCACATTTGCAGTGAACCCACCGAGTAATATTGCAAACACTGTAGGCTCATCAAGCGCAAGCGGTCAGGTTGATGATGGACTATCTATCAAGTATTTTGAAAACAATTCCTGCAGTCGTTTATTAGAAATTGCAGATTCAATCGGTGGCACCTCACCTGGTCATACAAGCGTTACACAAACGGTTTATCCATTCGTGTCAGTAATTGCAAATGACAGCTTAATCAGAAGAGTAAATGCTCTTCGCGCTGATAATCAGGATTCACTTCAGGTAGATATTAAATTATTTTACTCCTATCAGGATATTCAATTGTTTAATCAAACGCGTGGTTCAGTATTGTTAAGTAATGATACAACAGGTGGCACCATGCAAATGGCAGTATTGCAAATGCACGATAAACCGGATGGCAGCAAAGAGCCAATTATTCATAGCCCTGTTACTGCCACCTGGTCAACAGCCAACCAGCATTGGGCAGCTACTGTACCTGTAACAAAATTCAGTGATTTTTATGGTAGTGATATTGCAACCTTAAGTACATTTGATTGTTCAAATACTGGTTCAAGTTCTCTAAACATACCAAACAGTTACTACGTTTGGAATTACGATACATTGTTTACATCAGGCACTTATGTTGATACTTTAATTAATAAAACCGGATGCGATAGTATTACTACACTAAACTTAGCTTTAAACCCAACAGGATTAAGTGAGGCTGCTAGTAGCAGCTCCATTCATCTTTTCCCTAACCCCAATAATGGAATACTGAATATTACATTTGCCGGCAATGCAGTTGCACCGGATAGAGTAAGAATCATGAATATTATAGGTAACGAAGTGTATAATCAAGCAGTGACGGGCAATACACAAATTGACATTACTTCATTTAATAGCGGCATCTATTTTGTTTCTGTTGATACAAAAGATCAAACGTTTGTATACAGAATAATTAAGGAGTAGACTCTTCAAAAATTACACTATTACCAGGGGGCTTTTTGCCCCCTTTATATTTTTCGGTTATTTGCAATATTAAACATAGATAACCAGACACTATGGTGAGTAAGTAGAAATTCATTCGTTGATTAAAGGTTCTATAAGTCCGGTAAATTCAAGTATTTTATAAAAATCCTCGACTTCATAGTACGACCTTTTCCCCACTAGTACCACTGAATACAGTAACCCCAATAAACGTATGTTTGTTGGGGGTTTGTTTTTTGGTATTTTCAAGGGTTTCAGGATCAGGTTAAAAAATTCAGGGAATCGGGATTATTTATAGCCGTTTAATTTGATCTCATGTTATCTGTGCTTATTTTTGAGCCAGAAATCTGTGGCTGCAAGATTAAATAAGGGTTTTTATATTATGTTCATCATAATTATGATGAACACCTGGCTTCGTGCAACAGATCAAAAGTACCTCGACAGCCTGAAGCTTGAATTAAAAAAAGCTAAAACCCCGAAACAAAAAATTAAATGTTTATATAGCTTAAGCTTTGAATATGGTCTGATTGATCCCCGAAAAGGGATTAATTATGGTAAAGAATGCCTTAAATACGCTCAACAGATTCATAATATTGAAGATCAATCGAACGCTTATAACGGCATGGGTAACGCCTATGAGACCATGGCAAATTACGATTCGGCACGCTGGTGCCACCAGCAATCGTACGAGCTGGCAAAAAAACTTAACTCCAGACAATACATGGCTGTTACTCTTTTTAATGTTGGGTATTGTTACAAAGAACAGGGCGATTACAGAAACGCCCTGAATATGTATTTGGAAGGATATAAACTCGTTGAAAATGAAAAGGAATATAATCCAAGGATTCATTATTATCTGGGAGAGATCTATATGAAAATAGGTGATTACGATCAGGCCGAATATCACACTCACTTAGGAATAAAAAAATGCTGGCGGCCATATCACGATTATGTGAAACTCAATTTTTATATCAATCTGGGTAAATGCTATGCCCAAAAAGCAAAAACAGATTCGGCTATTTTTGTTCTTAACAAAGCACTGGTTGGGTTAAAAAAAAATACCGACCAATTAAGTCTTTGTACCTGCTTAAATGCTTTGGGCGAAGTTTACATGTACCGGAAAGAATATGCAAAGGCACTGGAATACTTTACAGAAGAAAACCTTATTCAAAAAAAAATAAACAATAATAACGGGCAATGCATTTCGCACATGAACATTGCTTATTGTATGGTTAACCAAAAAAACATTGACCTGCATGAAGCAAAAAAACAGCTTTTATTATCCGAACGGTTTCTTTATGCTATTGGAAACAACAGGGATATGCAAATGAAAGCTTACGATAAGTTAGCTGGTGCATATGAGAAAATTGGCGATAGCAAAACAGCGCTTTTTTATTTCAAAAAACACACTTATTATAAAGATTCTTTGTTGAACAAAGATAAATTTCATCAGCTTAATGAGTTAAATACCAAATACGAATCGGAGAAAAAAGAAAAACAAATTCAAATTCAAAAATCAGCTATTGAGAAACAAAATACTTTGTTAGAGCGAAACAAACTACAAACACTAACATTAGCTTTCTTATTTGCCTTTTCCGCTTTATTCGGGATATTTTTTTACAACAGATACAGGGCCAAACAAAAAATAAGGCTATTATTGGAAATACAGCGGCAAGAAAAACTAAGAGAAAATGCCTTAAAAGAAAAAGAAATTGAAGAACGAACACGTATAGCCAAGGATATTCACGATGAGTTAGGTTCAGGTATTTCCAAAATTTTTCTTATCGCAGAACTCTCTGTTCAAATAGCCCGTTCAAATGAAACACTTACTGAAAACATCAAAACAATTTCCAAAACAGCCAAATCCTTGGCAGACAACATGAAGGATTTGGTTTGGTCGCTTAACCCGGAAAACAGCACTTTAGATAATCTTATTGCCCGAATAAATGAATTCAGCAGTGAGTTTCTGGAAGAGTTTCCTATTGAATCAGCTTTCGACTTTCCTTATCATGTACCTCCTTTAAAAATTTCTAAAGAAGCCCAAAGAAATATTTTCCTAACCTTTAAAGAAGCACTAAATAACTCCGTTAAACACTCGTTTGCCAATAAAATAAACATAGAAATTACACTAAATTCGGGTGTTTTACACATAAAAATAAGTGACAATGGTAAGGGCTTCACTTCCGAAAAAATTAAAAAAACCGGAAACGGACTTAGAAATATGCAACAAAGAATAAGTAACATTGGTGGCAAGTTTGAAATTCATTCTTCTGTTAAAGGCACAAACGTTCAAATAGAGTATAAGCTAAATGAAAATGAATCAAATACTACTTTCATGTGAGTAACATTAACAGAGTCAGAGTTAAATTTGTAAAGCAATAAAATGTCAATAAAAATCTCCATAATAGAAGATCAAAAAGAAATCCGGGAAATGCTTTCAATACTTGTAAAAGGCAGTGAAGGTTTTTTGTTTTTGGATGCGTTTGAAAATGCTGAAGATGCTATTGCAACTATTCCCAACCGTAAGCCCGATGTTGTATTGGTAGATATTCACTTACCTCAACAAAGTGGCATTGATTGCGTTTTGAAACTAAAACAAAATTGTCCCGAAATACAATTTATCATGTGCACTTCCCTGGAAGATTCGGAAACCATTTTTGCGGCACTAAAAGCAGGTGCTAATGGTTATATTACCAAATCTACATCGCCCGCAAAGTTATTAGAGGCCATAATAGATGTATATAATGGCGGCTCACCCATGAGTGCACAAATCGCCCGTAAAGTAGTTGGTGCTTTTCAACAAACCCACTCCACAAATAAAGCAATACTGGAAACTCTTTCAAAGCGCGAGCAAGAAATATTAACACTCCTTTCCAAAGGTTTTAGGTATAAAGAAATTGCCGACAAACTTTTTCTCAGTATCGAAACCGTGAGAACACACGTGAGAAATATTTATGAAAAGCTTCAGGTAAATTCGAGAACCGACGCTATTAACAAAGCGTTTAGGGAACAACCCTAATTACTACTAAATAGTGATTGATATTGGTTTTCATGTAGAATAATTTTGCGTCATTATTCATCTAAATCAACTATTATGATCACATCTATTAAGTTTTTTAAACTTGCTTCATTAGCAGTAATCGCAACTCTTACAATGAGTAGTTGCGCAACAATGTTTTCAGGAAAAACAACCCCCGTTGTTTTAGTAAATTGCCCAAAAGACCTTATTGTAAAAGAAAATGGATCCACTTTAAGCATTGAAAGAGTTAAAGCTCACGTAAAAGGGAATTTGGATGAATCAACAACTACATATTATGCCGCAGGTGTTGAATTAGACAAAAAAGTGAAACGCCATACCCTTGAATTAACAAGCGAAGGGAAAACAAATACGGTTGAAATAAAACTGGGAGCGGGAGGAAAATGGGTAATTGTTAATCTGTTTGGCGGGGGCGTAATTGGTTGGGGCGTAGATGCCGCAACTAAAAAATGGAGAGTTGCCAAAAACAAGTACATCGACGTTCCTGCCGTAATTGGTGGAACCAAGCCCCAGGGTCAGGGTAAGTTAAAGCGAATCATTAAAAAGCAAGCTAAAGGCTAATATTTTCTTCTAAAAGTCACTCTTCGGAGTGGCTTTCTTATCTATTACAAGAGTTATTAATGGCGTTGCATTTTAACAATAAGTGGTAATCATCTTTTTTATATATTTGTTTTACGAGCGGGACAAAAAACCATCAAAAACAAATCCCTGAAGTACCATAAAAAATGTGTTCAAACTCAACCATTAATAAAATTAATGTGTTCAGAGCCGAATTTCAAGCTCTGGAGATAATACAAAACAAAAAGATAACCCCTTAACCCCTCACCTGTTAAGGGGTTTTTTATGTGTTTATCACACAAGAGAAAATTACTATTTTTAATCCTTTAATCAGAATTTCGCTATGAGTAAAAATCTGTTGCTATTTGGCATTTTCCTTTGTTGTTTTTTTATTGCGCCTGCACAGTACATGTGGCAAATAAATAAAGACAGCGTTATCACCTGGTATTATCAGGATGGCGATGAATTTAACGATACGAAATTAGACATGGACAAATGGGACAACGGCTTTCCCTGGGGACGAACCGTTATGTCGCAGGATCTTTATTTTACAAGCGGTGAAGATTTAGAAGAAAGCAATGGAACATTAAAATTTGCTCTTAACAAACGTGATTACAAGGTGAAACTTACACGCTGGGATGTTGATTCAGCTTATTTAAAAAAGAGTAAAATTGTTTTAGATAACGATACTTTTCCTTTCAAATATACAGCCGGTCTTATTTGGTCGAAGCAAAAATACAAATACGGTTACTTTGAAATGCGATTTAAATGTCCGAAAAATGGAAAAGGTATGTGGCCGGCCTTTTGGATGTTCGGCGGAAACAAAAATGATGAGATAGATTTTTTTGAAATAAAATGTGAAAAAAATAATTACGTGCATGTAGATGTTCATTGCCCTGACGGTTGTCGTAACTATATTGAAGGACCGGGTTTTCATAAGGCATGGGGAGGATGGATAAAAACCAAAGACTATTTTGATAATGGCTACAATACCATTGCTGGTGAATGGCAAAATGGTTATGTAAAATGGTACCTGAACGGAAAAGGTATTGCTTATTTTAAAGGAAGCTTCGAAACTGCCATGAGTGTAATAGCTAATATGTCCGTAGCAAAAGACGGAGGGCCATTCGATCCGGGTCCTGATGAATCAACCGTTTATCCCGGTATAATGGATGTGGACTATATCAGAATATGGACAAAAGATAATCAGTTACAAAAACGTGTTCCTGTTACTTTTGAAGAAAAACCTTCTGCAAAAAGTGCTTCTTCCGAATTGAAAGGAAATAAATCATCCATGAAAAAAAAGAAGCGTTTGTTGTATGGCAAGAAAACCAAGTATAAAAACGAAGGGGTTTTCGTATCACTATTGCGCAACACCAAAACAAGCTACCTGCTTACCATGCAGGGGAATGAAACAACGCCGGTTTCTATAGAAATAAAAGACACAACGGGGAAAATTATTTTTAGTGAAAGTAAATACACAGAAGAGTTTTTACAAATAAACATGGCCGACTTAGCTGCCGGTAATTATACATTTGTGGTAAAGTACAACGATAAGATCATTCAACAGGAAATTAATTATAAATAAGGTGTTGCGTTTTATATTAAAAACTTAAGGAGAAAGCTCAAATACCTTGATACTTCCTCTTTCTATAACAAGTCCTTTCAGGTGACTCTGCACAAAAGGCTTGGCTTCCAGTTCCCTTGAGTCGGAGACCAAATATTTTGCGCCCATATTACAATAGGCAACAAATACTTCTTCTTTTATAGTATTATCAGTAAAGCTCCAACATTTTCTATGAAGATAGTATGGCCAAATATGAGTTGACCGATCGTTCCCTGCTATGCAAAAAGCGTCATCAGGAATACTGTTGCGAAATTCAGTTTTAAAACTATAGAGGTCTTTATTAAATCCCGGGCTCTTCGTGTTCCACCGATCATTAATTCTAAGAAAAGCGGTTATCGGCAAAATAATCAGGCAGAAACCGGCAAACCCTTTAACAAAACCCGATTGCTTCTTCATTAATACATTGAACCCAAAGCCTACAAGAATAAAAAGCAAAGGCAAAAAAGGGAACAAATAGTAATCATGAACAGTTCCTATCATATTCATCTCAAAAATAAAATAGGCAATAACAGCCATGCCCAATGAGGCCAGATACATTCCCCTTTCAGTCTTATATAATTTAAAGCGAAACACAACTATCAATCCCGTTATAAAAAAGATCAGGCTTCCATAATTGAGAAGTAATTCGGGCAATGTAGAAACCAGATTGGCCTGCAAAATATTCAACATTTCCATAATGCCGGTATTTTCTGTTCCCATAAAACCAGTCAGAATCCCATTTCCTTTCCATCCTGAAATCACCCATAGATACCAGCATCCCGCGGGAAAAAGAAAGATAAACATGCACACACTTTTTTTAATAACAGCTACCGGTTGTTTTTTTAAATGACGAATAAAATAAATCAGCCAGGGAACCGCATAAATTACAAAAGGTAATTTACTTAAAACAGCCAGGGATAGAAATAAAAAAGAGAGCAGCATTTTAGCTATAGTTTCCTTGTTGATATAACTGAAGAAATAATACAAAGACCATATTCCCGTGCATAAAGCCAGATTATCAGGTAATGGATTAACTATATAATAATAAAACACCGGGGAGAAACAAAATGCCCAGGCACCGGCTAGATTAATAATAGAGTTGTTGAACAAGCTTTTGAGTAATTTATACATTCCAACTACACTAAAAATTCCGATCAAAAAAGTTAAAACCCTACTGATGATAATGTGATTACCAAACAATTTATAAAAACAAGCAAAGATCCATTGCATCAATGGAAATTCATAACGCAACAAAAAATCCGGGTGATGAAGACTATATGACTTTGTATTTAAAATATTAAAGTCGTTGAATGCAAAATTCTCAATGTTGATCTGGGTTTGGCTTTGCCTCCAAACATGCACCCCCACAAGGTCCCTGTTAAACACATGCAGATGCATAAGTGCGCTTAATATGATTACGCACACGAAAAACAGCATAGGGTTTTTTCTGAAGCTATTTGTTACTGCAAGATAAAATCGCTGCATATATAAATTCATTCAAAGATTGTATTTCTCCTGCCCGGTGGTTTGATTTTAAAAAATAAAAGTACGGAAAATAATTTTCGTTTAAGTGCAGAATCTAAAACAAGCTTATTTGAGTTGCTTTCTTTGAAACATTGATGGTGAGGTCCGGACGGATCTCATAAACATCACTTTCTTTATAACGCGAAGCAACAATCACTTCTGTTTGTCCTGCATGTTTCGAAAAAAGTTCGCGTGCCAGAATTGGGCAATTATTGTCTTTTGATAAATGCGATAAAAACACATGGCTCATAAGATCAGATTTATGCTTTTTAAACAATTCCAGCGATTGAGCGTTCGATAAGTGCCCGTGATCCGCACTGATTCGTCTTTTCAAATAAAAAGGGTATGCTCCCTTCTGCAACATTTCCTCATCGTAATTAGCTTCCAAAAAAGCTGCGTGGCAACGGGAAAAATAATCGCGCACATGTTCGCACACTGAACCAATATCAGTTAGCACCCCAATCGTGGTTTCATTTCCTTCTACAATAAAACTGTATGGATCTGCAGCATCGTGACGCTTAGGGAAAGGTGTTACAGAAAGCTTACCTATTTCAATTGGCTGATGAGCTCCGAATCTATATGTCAACGCCCGCTCCAACTGCAGTTTGCTATTGGAATAAGTTCTATCGTTTATATAAACAGGAATATTGTATTTTTTGGATGTTACTCTTACTCCACTGATGTGATCGCTATGTTCGTGTGAAATAAAAATGGCTTTTACCTTTTCCAGATTCAACCCCACGCGTTCCATTCGTTTTTCGAGTTCGCGGCAAGAAATACCAACATCAACCAATACTGCTTCGTCGCTATTGCCCACGTAATAACAATTTCCATTGCTGCCTGAGTTTAGGGATGCTGTGAAGAGTGACATTACAGCGTAAATTTACACTAAAATCCCTTAATCTTTAGCATAAAGAAAATCAACCAGTTCCTGTGAGATTTCTATATCAGTTTGTTTTTTCACAGAGAGGCTCCTGATACCTGTTTTGAAGTAGGGCCTCGTTACATTAAAATTAAAATAATAGGCGGTGTAATCATTCCTCATTTCCTTTAGATCCAGGGCTTCCTCATAATCATAAGATACATTTGCAAAGCACATGGCTCCATAATCATTGGTTTTAAACCATGTATAAAACTCGGGCGCATAAATAAAAATGTTCTTTGTATATTTATGTGTCAATCCAATTTCATCAATGCTCTCTTTAGATGAAACTCTTTTTTTACGAAAGAGTTGCTTTTCTTCATTATTATATAAAGAAATCATTTGCTTCTCTAATTTTTGATAATGATATAGGTCGCGGGGCTTTATTCCTAAAAATTCGTTTACAAACACCAGCTTTACCTTTGAAGTATCATCTGCGAGTATTGGGGCCACTTCTTTGTTAAGTTTTCTTTTTGCTTTTATCTGATAATAATTTGATCCGTACCAAAAATTGTCTTCTGCGTTTATCCCCGAATTATCATATATAAAAAGCATCTTGTTTCCTGTTAATGTTGGCTTTTTGCTTTGCAATATTGCAGTAGCAAATTCAGTGTTCATTCCCCCATTCCCTTTTATATATTCATCCGTGTAGAAGATAAAATTGTCTTCGTCTTTTTTCGCATAATAGTATAAGCCCAGAGAAAAGTTTGCTTCATTAAACCCAAGAGTTTTTGCTTTATCGCAAAAATAGACCATTGCTTCGTCGTAAGTATTAAATGGCTTTGCAGGGTCCGCAAGCAGTGGGTGATTACTCAATTCATTTTCCTGTAGGGAATCAAGAAAAAGCAGTTCCGGTTTTTTTAGAATACTAGAATTATACTCTACAAATTCTTTATCAGAATACTCATCTGCTAAAAAACCCTTTTTCCCAAGTTCAGGATCAACGTACTCCAGGCGTCTTATACATTCGATAATATAGTAAAGGTTTTTCAGGTTCTTTCCATTGTATAAATAATCAACGAACGACCTTCTCAGGCATTCTTTATAATCCGCGTTTTCGAACAGAATTCTTTTACATTCTTCTTGTGCAAATTTCCTGATCTTGTGAAACAATACAGAATCAACAATATAATTACGTCCGGGTTTGTATACTTTTGCTGCATAGTACTGCGCCATCTTAACTCTGTTTTCATTCAGGGGATGCGAAGAATACGTTTTCAGATAGTCTTTTACTTTTCTCATACTTCCTTCGCCAAATGCAGAAAGGGAAGTATGTATGCTTCTTTTCATATCGTAATCATAAATATTGAATTCTCCTTTCACCGCATTCAGATTATAACCTGCAATTGCCATCTTTACATAAGAAAAAGTATCCGCGGTTATTTCATAATTTCTGGAGAAAAAATTCCTAACTGAGGTTCTATCGAACCAGGTTTGCGGATTATTGTTTTTATACTGTGTAAAATCAACGTACTTATTGTAACCGTGATCATATACGGCATGCCCGGTTTCATGCCCGATTATGCAAGCCAGTGCCGCTTCATCTCTCATAGACGCAAGCAGCCCTATATTAATAAACAAAAACCCGTTATCATTGGCCCGTGCGTTTATAGAAGGGTCTCTTGCCACAAAAAGTTGCATGTGGTACTTTTCCCGATACTGAACAGGAATTAATGTGTCGTATATTTTTTTCAAATAATCTTCCGCCTGAATCCAATCCAAATACGCTTCGTTCTGATCAAAAGACTGTTGCAAACCATAAATAGTACTCATTCGGAAAGCGGCTGATTCCTTTTCATTAAGTCCATGCAACGGTTTTTTGTTAAGTTTTTCAAAAGCTTCTTCAGCATGAAAATTATAAAACTGGGGAAATTTTTCGGGAAACTGGTATGCGCTTTTTTGAGCAAATGATGTTTTAAAAAAACTTAACAACAGAAATAGAGTTATAAAACACTTATCTGCCACAATCCTGTTTAACGTCTTTTGACGCTCCAATATAAATAACATATGAGAATTTGGTTTTAAGGCGGTTCTGCTCTACCAAGAACATAGCAAATTTACACTATTGTTTCAAAAAAGCAGAGCAATTTATTACACTGTCCCAAAATTACTGCTACTCTCTATCTTAAAACAATCTGCTAAAAACCAACAGGTCTTATCCTTTATACTTCATCTTACCCCTAACTAAATCTACAAAGCCGTGAAATACCAACTTAAAAGGATTATAGCTTACAAAACCATCTGTTGTTCCATAAATGGGTTTTTCAGTCTCGGGTTCATAGGTCTTAAAAATTCTATCCCATATCATTAAAACACCTCCAAAATTTTTGTCGAGATATATTTTATTGGAGCCGTGATGCACACGATGTGCTGATGGTGTGTCAATTATTCCTTCCAGTTTGCCTAACTTATTTATTACTTCGGTATGCAATAAAAACTGGTACAAAAGATTAAAGGCATAGCTTAAAACAATTACTTGCGGGTCTATTCCTAAAATAGCCAAAGGCATAAAGAAGAAAGGTCCGATAATAGCGCTGAACCAATTTAAACGATAAGATGTGGTTAAGTTCATGTGTTGCCCGGAATGGTGAATTACATGAAATGCCCAAAGTGGTTTCCAAACATGTGAAGCCCTGTGAAACCAGTAATAAATAAAATCAACCAACACAAATGCTAATACATAAACCCAGGGCTTATCAGGGAAATCGATAGTGGCAAACTTGTGAGCAAACCCCATTACGCTTACCTGATAGCCCGCAAAAAGAAATTTGGTCAACACAAACCCGGCTATGATACTCAAATTAGCTAGCGATTCTTTAAGCGAATAAACCTTTTTGTTTTCTACAATACTCCAGGTGATTTCTGCAGCTATAAGAATAACTATTATGGTTAATGCCCAGGGTTTATATTGACCAAACACAAATTCCATGTTTATTTAGTTATGATAATTTTTTTGCTAACTACAACTGAATCGTCCCTTATATATAAATAATATACACCGGATGATAAAGCGGATGTATCCAAACGCAGCTTTCCATTTACACAATTATTTTCCCGGATTACTTTTTTTCCCAATGCATTAAAAATGGTTACACTGAATTCGTTATTTTTTGATTGATAATAAACTGTTAATTCATCAGTTGCAGGAACAGGATAAATCTCCAGTTGATTTTCGGATGATATTGTTTTGATTGATACTGAGAGAGGGTTTACAATTAATGTTACATCCAATGTATCCGTTGAAATGCTGTTTCCGGCAATCATCCGCACCATATAAGTTCCTGCAACAGCATAAGCGTGCGTAGGATTATCCTGAGAAGAAATATTTGAGGAACCGCTTCCGGGATCCCCGAAGTTCCATGCGCTTACCGTGTAATGGGTACTTGTGTTGGTAAAACTAACGGTATCTCCTTCGTAAATTGTAACAGGTGAATAGGTGAAACCTGCAGTAGGAGGAATTGTATCTCGTACGTTTATAGGAAGTACTATAGTGTCGGACAGTGGGCCGTTGTGTGCAATCAGCTTAACGTTATATATTCCCGGATTTACAAACTGGTGTTCGGGATTATTGGAGGCAGATGTGTTATTTACACCGCTGGAAGGGTCACCAAACTCCCATGCATAGGTGGTTGCATCGGTACTTAGATTCTGGAATAATACCGTGTCTCCCATAAAAGGGCTTACCGGATAATAAACAAAAAGCGCTGCCGGTTGAAAGTATTGTTTATTGTCAATGTATTCCACCTGATTGGTTACATAATTATTGCCAACTTTTATTTGAGTAACAGTAAGAACAGGGTAACCTTTTGAGGGGTCCAGCCATTTTAACTCGCGTGTATAAATAGTATCCTGAACAGGCTGCAACGTATCAACAGCTATCGAGTCGATTTGGGTACTATATGATTCAAGTTTTAATACATTCGCAAAACTACCGTAAGGAGTTGTAACACTTCCCCAACCGGTTATTTTGTTTACTCTTTTAATAGATGATTCTCTGTAATATAGTGTTGAAATACTTGTTGTAAATGAAGCCTGACTCGAATCTATATTACCATAGTTAAGTGGAAACTTATATATTACATCTGCACTGGTGTATACGTTTTTTACGTTGAATGCCGTTGACCCTACACTTATTTTATACGAAGAAGCGCGCTGTTCCAAAGCAAGCGAGTTTTTGAGGTAATAATCATTGGGATCACTGTACTGCAAATTCCCTATCATGATCGTCCTCCCATCTGTTGACGATGTATTTACATTAGAGGCGTTATATAAATATGGCCACTGCGCAAAAGAGAATCCGGTTTGGTTTGGTGCCCGCCACTCTAGTACCCGCTGACCATTGCCAATAAGCATCGAATAATCCCAAAACACATTTGCACCTGTTGTATCAAAATTTTGAGCACCTAACTGGGAGCTTGTAAGATAAAGCGTATCCCCGTTTGCTGAAAGATCAGTTGAGTTGTAAGTACTTTGAGCTTTTGAAAGTTGAACTGACAATATTATTGTTAGTCCGCTAAGAATTTGTATGTGTTTTCTCATATCCTTGATTTTATTTCTTTGATCAAATTTGCTTACTATTCTTGTTATTAAAAAAATTATTCAACGGAACGCTACCTTTATTCAACGAATGGGGCTATTCGTTTTAAATGCATTTTGTTGAAGAAAGCTCACGTTTCATTGAAATTTAAGCAGTAAAGGTTTTGTTTTTTCTATCTTAGTTGCATGAAAACGGTGTTGAAGAATCAAGTTGGTTTTATTCCCTCAAAAACAGTATTGGTTTTATTGCATTTGGCGTTTTGGATCTTATTCTTTGGGATTATTTTGGTTATTTTTTCGGGCTTCCTCAAGCCTAATGTTGCTTTTACAAGGTCATTTTTTCTCACCCTTTTTTTGGTTGTTGTTTATTACATCAACACCCTTCTCCTCATTAATATTTTATTTGAACGCAAAAAATATTGGTTGTACGGAGTTTCGATTGTTTTATTTAGTTTGATGGTAATAAAGTTAAAATTCCAAATGGATTTTGTTTGGTTCGAAAAGGAGAGTGGTTTTTTAAAAGTAGCCGGAACAAGAGCGTCTCATGTTGTTGCTTCCTTCCCAATTATATTTGACCTTATTTTCAGCACTTTATTACAGCTTCTCTTAAATCGTTACAACCGAATGCAGGTATACAGGGCGAGGTTAACAGAACTAACAACTGCTCAGCTAAATTTACTAAAGGGTCAGATTAACCCACATTTTTTATTCAATAACCTTAATAATATTTACAGCCTTGTTATAAGGAAAGATGATAAAGCTCCTGAAATCATCCTTATGCTTTCAGATCTATTGAGGTATGTTATATATAAGGGAAGTGCTCAAAAAGTTTCTCTGACAGAGGAAACTGAACAGCTAAAAAATCTCATAGCATTGAATAGGTTAAAAGACAATGAGAATACAAACATCACATTTAGTACCGGTGACTTAAACAAACATGGATTTATAGAACCAATGATATTGATTCCTCTGGTCGAAAACTGTTTTAAACATTGGGATGGTGCTTATAATAAAAATGGTTTTATTCGTATAGAAATGTCGTCGAATGAAAAATGGTTTTGTTTTGTTACCGAAAACTCTGTTTCAGAAACTCCGAAAGAAAGGGTTGAAGGTGAAGGGGGCCTGGGACTTGAAAATATTAAAAATCGTTTGGAACTGGTTTACGGAGATAAGGTTGCATTTAATATCAGTAAAGAAGCTACAATGTTCAAGGTTAAATTGATAATAGAATGGTAAACGTTACAAGCTGCATAATTATTGACGATGAAATTCCCGCGTTAAAACTGATGGAACAATATGTTTCTCAAACAGAAGGTTTGCGTTTATTGGGCCAGTTTAAATCTCCGGTTCAAGCATTGCAGTTTTTGCAAAACAATAAGGTGGATATTGTTTTTTGTGATATTCAAATGCCTGAAATGACCGGCATCAACATGGTTAAAGTTTTAAATCACAAACCGGCAATTGTTTTTACAACAGCGTACTCTGAGTTTGCTGCCGACGCCTTTGAAGTAGACGCGATTGATTATTTAAGAAAACCGTTCTCTTACGAAAGGTTTACAAAGGCTGTTTCTAAGGCCCGCGAGCATTTGCACCTGAAAGATGCATGGAAACAGGAAGGAATGCGAATGGAAAATTCTGAAAAAAAATTCTTAACTATAAAATCAGACCATAAAATAATTAAGGTGTTTTTCGAAACCATTTTATTTGTTGAAGCATTTCAGGAGTATGTAAAAATTTATACTGCGGCCGAAAGATATGTTACTTTGGAACGAATGAAAAACATGGAGGTAATATTACCATCAGAAGATTTTATCCGTGTTCATCGTTCCTACATCATTTCTAAATCAAAAGTCAGTTCCCTTTCAGGTAATCTGCTTCAAATTGGCGAGCATCAAATTCCTGTAAGCAGAGAAATGAAGGATACCGTTACCAAATTATTGTTTTAACATTATTTGATCTTCTATTTTATGAAATCCTTTTTGTTTAACAAATCTTGTACGTGTTCCATAATCCATTGTGACGTACTTTACGTAAATTAGTTGTCACAATTTTTCTACCCAATGAAAACAATAAAAACAAATCTTCTGCTTTCCTGCTTCAGCCTTTTATTCTTCTCTTGTTCGGAAGCACAGCAAAAAAAAGAAGCAACACAACTAATCAATAATCCTACAAGTATGGAAAACAAAACAATGGACACTGCAACCTTTGGAGCTGGTTGCTTTTGGTGCGTAGAAGCAGTATATCAAAATATGGAAGGCGTAGAAAAAGTTGTATCAGGTTACAGTGGTGGTTTTGTGAAAAACCCGGCATATAAAGAAGTTTGTATGGGAACAACAGGACATGCCGAAGTATGTCAGGTACATTACAACCCGCAAAAAGTTACGTTTGATGAATTATTGGAAGTGTTTTGGCAAACACATGATCCAACTACTTTAAACCGTCAGGGAAATGACATCGGCACTCAATATCGTTCCGCTATTTTTTATCATAACGACGAGCAAAAACAAAAAGCAGAAAAATATAAAGCAGAACTCGACAAATCAGGAGCTTTCGACAGGCCTATTGTAACGGAGGTTACAGCTTATACTAATTTTTATCCGGCCGAGGACTATCACCAAAACTATTACAATCAAAACGGCTCCGAACCTTATTGTCAATTTGTAGTAAAACCCAAAGTAGAGAAATTCAAGAAAGTATTTAAGGATAAGGTGAAAAAATAAGTTTTACCCCGGTTAACGGCACATTGCAATATTATCTTAACTTTGGAATAAGATAAGTATTATGGAATCTAAAAAGCCTTTTATTATAACCATTTTAATTGCCGTAATTTTACTAGCTATTCTTTCCTTTTTTATATACGATTTAAATAAAAGTAATAAACTTAAGGAAGACAACTTAAGGGTATTAGAAAGCAACCTGGCTAATGAAAGTATAAGGATAGCACAAATCTCTAAAACCAAAGATTCTTTGCTACAACGAGTAAACTATTTTCAGCACTATACTTCTCTGGTTGATGCAACTTTTTTCAGGGACAGTACAACACAATCACTCAAATATAAAGCCGGCGACATTGTACTTTTAAAACCAGATAGCTCTAAAGTGGTTATTAAAGAGATCATTATTGGCGGAACACAATACGAGCATTATATAAAATACAAAGTGGTATTAAAAGATAGGTCTCAACTGGAAATTACTCCTGAAATGTTGTATTGATCACTGCACCAATTCGTAATAGTCGATATACTTATATCCGGTTCCATCCGGATTCTTTACATTGTATTCTGCGCGGAGTTTCATTTTTTTATTTCTTAACTCCAATATACTATATGTCATGCTCATTTGGTTTCCTTTATATGTCTTAGTTCCATTCGAATTTTGAACCGATTCATACCGTACATTAATTTCTTCCTTCGCTTTCACTTCCCCAACACCCACATTAAAATCCCAAAGTCCTTTATTCGTTATAGCCTGACCATCCAATGTTTCCGTAGAAGCAACCGTGCCATCCTTGCTAAACTCCAGTTTATATGAATGACTCCCTGCATAAACCTGTGTCGACCACCCCGTTCCTGTTGTATAGGTATATCCGCTTTCCGAATATATAAAACCATCGCTATAACTTACAGCGCCATTACTACCCGTTTCTTCATAGGTACTTTTTCCCGATTTAAGTTTCCAATCTCCAACCACTCTGTTTTTCCTGGTTCTAAAAGAAAAGGTAGGATCCTCTTCTCCTTTTTTACAGGAAGCAACAAATAAAATAGTTAAAACAAAAAGAAAGATTTGGTTTTTAATTTTCATGTTAGCACAGGTTAAGGACTTCTACTTCACAATATTCATCTCTTTCACTAAATATCCTGCCCCGGCATATTTATCTATAATAAATAAGGTATACCGAACATCGAGTGTAATATTTCTGCAAATGTCAGGGTTATACATTACATCACTCATGGTACCTTCCCAAGCACGATCAAAGTTTGTTCCTATCAACTCGCCTTTTGCATTGAGCACCGGACTTCCACTATTTCCGCCGGTTGTATGGTTTGCAGCAATAAATGCTACGCGTAGTTTTCCGTTTTTATCTGCATATTGTCCGTAATCTTTTTTAGCATACAACTCTTTTAATTTTGGAAACACAACATAATCATCAATTGCAGGGTTTTCTTTTTCCATGATCCCATCAATGGTTGTGTAATAATCGTACTTGATTCCGTCTTTTGGTTTAGAGCCTTTTATTTTTCCATATGTTAATCTTAATGTTGAATTTGCATCCGGATAAAATTGTTTTCCCTTCATGTATTTTAACTGGCCTTCCATATAGATTTTATACATTTCCGTTAGTCGTTGCTCATAGCTGGTTGTATAGGGCCTTATCTTTGCGTTATAATGCGTCATTGTTTTACTGTAGAGCAAATACATCGGATCGTTTTGAATAACATCCGTTTTGTTTGCCACATCATCGAGCACCTTACTTAATTTATCCTTGTTTAGTATGGTGCTTGTTTCATAAATCTCTTTAGCAATTCGCAATGTGTTTCCCTCATACGCAACTATCATTGAATCTATATAAGGAACCTTTTCTCCTTTTTTCAATCCTTTATCATACATATCCAACATCGCGGCCATCAATTGTATGTCCATTTCACGATTGATAGTTTTATGAAAACCAATCAATGTTGGTTTTGTTTTTTCAAAGTCTTTATTAAAATTTTCGTTTTTTCCATCTTTAAACTTCTTCGCTTCATTAATTACTTTTTCAAAATTACGAGCATATATAAATGCGTTGATTCCAAAAAGTCCTTCGGTAACATAATCCTGCTGTTTGCTATATCCGGTATACTCTTCGTATATCTTGTGAAACTCATTAAAAAGGTCGTTGAACTTTTTTGTGTCTTCTGCATTGGTGGCAACTTGCTCTAAAAATAATTTCTCCCATGCTTTTTTCTTTTCAACTGCTTTGGAAACCTTCAATCCGGTCATTTCACCCAACCACTTTTTCCAATAGTTAGCTACCGAAGCGTAATTGGCAGCATAGTTAATCCTTGTTTGATCATCTGCTTTCATGTATTTGTCCATGATCTCCAAACGCTTTTCACGCAAGGATACACGAACCGGATCGTTCACATTCATCAACATATCAACTCCATCGCTGAATAAGTACTCTTGTGTTCTTCCCGGAAAACCATACACCATAGTGAAATCACCTTCTTCCGTTCCTTTGATATTGATCTTCAACGAACGCTTTGGAACGTAAGGCACATTATCTTTTGAATACTCCGCAGGTTTATTGTCCTTACCTGCATAAATTCTAAACACTGAAAAATCTCCTGTGTGGCGCGGCCAAACCCAATTGTCGGTGTCTCCACCAAATTTACCAATGAATGAAGGAGGGGCTCCAACCAAACGGACATCTTTAAATGTTTCGGTAACAAACATAATGTACATGTTTCCGTAATAAAACGGACGGGTAAACGATTCGTAATGCGTTCCTTTTACCGCTTCTTTTTCAATCTCTTTTGCATTTGCCCTGATAGTAGAATCTTTTTGAACTGCAGAAAAATACGTTTGCATATTCTTATTTACTTTCTCGGTTACATCTTCCATACGAATGATGAACATAGCAGTTAGTCCGGGGTTTGGAAGCTCTTCGCTTTGGTTCATGGCCCAAAAACCATGAGTTAAGTAATCTTTTTCCACTGTGCTGTGATTGGCAATTTGCCCATAACCACAATGATGATTGGTAAGCAACAATCCTTTATCGGAAATAATTTCTCCGGTGCAACCACCACCAAACTGAACAATAGCATCTTTTAAACTCGATTTATTTATACTATAAATATCTTCTGCACTTAATTTGCAGCCATTTTTTTTCATGTCTTTTTCGTTGAGTTGTTTCAGCAAATAAGGAAGCCACATTCCTTCATCGGCTTTCACACCAACTGAAACGGAAAACAATACAACAAACGCTAAGAGTAATTTCTTCATAATGTTCAATTTAAGTATGCAAAAATAAGGTTTTGGACGGAGTAATGCGGATAAATTTACATGAGCGGGAATTTTGGGAAGGTTTGGTGATTTGTGTGAGAGCCAAGAATCAAGACGTTAGAACCAAGACAAATCCTTCATCATTAATAAATTTCGATTTCAATCATCTTTGAAGGGCTTTTCTGCCGGTGTTGTAAACCCAAAAATAGGGGTGAGATCTGTATTTATTTCTATCTAATAAATTGGATGATCTTACGTAGCGGTTTAAATGTAAGTGTATAGAACCGTGGTTTTAATCCATTCACTATCCATGCTTCCCGGTCTTCCTGATTGGCCTTTACCCGGTTTTTCACGGATGCATTGCTTTGCCCGCCCGTACGCATCTTCACCAAATATTCGTTTATATAAGTGGTTGAGATTTTTAGTTTGTGCAGAAAACGAAGCATCAATTCATAATCAGCGGCTGAACGGAATTGCAAATTAAAAACACCGTGTTTTTCATAACAGTCTTTTCGTACAAAAAAAGCAGGGTGCGGTGGCATCCACCCATTTAAAAACATTCCGTGTTTGTATTTACCGGAAACCCATTTACGAACTATTTTGTTAGTGTTATCTTTATCTACATAGTATAGATTACCATACACACTATCTGTTTTCTTATTCTCAAAAGCTTTAGCGACTTTACTCAGAACTTTGTTATCCAAATAAAAATCATCAGAATGCAAAAGCGCAATCACATCTCCTGTGGCAGCATTAATTCCTTTATTCAAAGCGTCGTAAATTCCTTTATCTTTTTCGGAAATAATTTTTGTGATCTTATCTTTATATTTATTTACGATCTCAAGTGTATTATCTTTTGACAAGCCATCAATGATAATATACTCTACATTTGGATAGTCCTGTTCGGTAACAGACTTCAGTGTGTCTTCAATGGTTAAAGCACTGTTGTAGGTTGTTGTTATGACGGAGATCTTTAGCAATTTAGACATTAGATTTAAGATGCAAGAATCAAGACAGATTATACAAAATAAAGCCGTCTCGACTAAGTGTTATTTTTCATTCTTCATTATTAATTTTTCATTCACTAATCTACCCAATCAGCTATAAACAAATTGGTATCTCTTGTTCCACGGTTATCTCTGTTAGAAGAAAAAACCAATTTCTTTCCATCGGGAGAAAACATAGGGAACGCATTAAAAATACTCTTATTTGTGATTTGTTCCAAACCTGTTCCGTCTGCGTTAATCATAAACAATTGAAAATCGTATCCTTTTGTAGAATGGTGATTACTTGAGAAAATTATTTTTTTACCCGTAGGATGAAAGAAGGGTGCCCAGTTCGCTTTTCCTAAGTTTGTTACCTGCTTTTTGTTTTTACCATCTACATCGCAAGTATAAATCTCCATATTGGTTGGGGCAACTAAACCTTGTGCCAGTAATTCTTTATACTCCTTTATTTCTTCTTCTGTTTTTGGACGGGATGACCTAAACACCAATTGTTTTCCATCCGGCGAAAAGAATGCGCCGCCATCATAACCTAATTCATCTGTTATTTGCACCTGGTTGGTTCCGTCAATATTCATCGTCCATAATTCCAAATCTCCACTGCGGGTTGAAGTAAAAACAATTTTATCCCCTTTTGGAGAAACCGTTGCTTCTGCATCGTAGCCTTTTTCTTTGGTAAGTTGTTTTACAATTTTGCCTTTTAGATCAGAAACAAAAATATCGTAACTATCATAAATTGCCCAAAGGTATTTGCCTTTTATCTCCACTTGTGCAGGGCAGTCTTTAGCCGCCTGATGTGTTGATGCAAATAAGATCTGTTTATTCCCCGGAAGATAATATGAACAGGTTGTTCTGCCTTCCATAGTGCTGATTACCGGCGGTTTGTAGGTGGTGTCCTTGCTTGCTTTTTTAATGTCAAGGTTAAATATCTGATCACACTTTACACCCCATTTTGTATTGTTACTTTGGAAAGAAAGAAACTTTCCGTTCGGGCTAAAATAAGCTTCGGCATTATCTCCTCCAAAAGTGAGTTGTGTTAAGTTTTTCAGGTGTTTTTCTCCCTGCCCGAAAATAAGGCTGGGAATTACAGATAATATCAAAAAAAATCTCATAAAACAGGGCTTCAATTGGCGCAAAGATACTATTTTTATACACCTCTTATTTGGTTACATTTACATTATGATTAATTACGAAGAATTTACACTCAAAAATAAATTAAAAGTTATCGTTCACAAAGACACATCTACTCCAATGGCCTGTGTGAATATTTTATATGATGTTGGTGCGCGCGATGAAGACGAGAGCAAAACAGGGTTCGCACATTTATTCGAACATTTAATGTTTGGTGGAAGTATTAATATTCCCAACTACGATGAGCCTTTGCAATTGGTGGGCGGAGAAAATAATGCGTGGACCAGCAACGACATGACTAATTATCATCTAACTCTTCCGGCAAACAATTTAGAAACAGCTTTTTGGTTGGAAAGCGACAGAATGTTGAGTCTTGCTTTTTCAGAGAAAAGTCTGGAAGTACAGCGCAGTGTGGTAATTGAAGAATTCAAACAACGCTATTTAAATCAACCTTACGGAGATGTTTGGTTGTTACTTCGTCCTTTGGCTTATCAAAAACATCCTTACAAATGGTCAACCATTGGGAAAGAGATCAAACATATTGAAGATGCAACCATGGAAGATGTAAAAGCGTTTTTCAAAGCACACTACAATCCTTCCAATGCTATCATGGTTGTTACCGGAAATGTAGAAACAGCAGAAGTAAAACAATTAGCAGAAAAATGGTTCGAACCTATTCCTGCTATTGAGAAGCCAAAAAGAAATTTACCTATTGAACCAAAACAAAATGAACACCGCACATTAACAGTAGAACGGGATGTTCCGGTTAATAGTATTTATAAGGCTTTTCATATGTGCTCCCGCTACGACAAAGAGTATCATGCAACAGATCTCTTATCGGATGTTTTATCAAGAGGAAATTCTTCGCGCTTATATAAATCCCTAATCAAAGAGAAAAAATTATTCTCCGATATTAATGCTTATGTAAATGGTGATATGGATAAAGGTCTGTTTGTTGTTACCGGAAAATTAAGTCCGGGTGTTAGTATGGAACAGGCGGAAGTGGCCATTGAAGAAGAGTTGACAAAGATCCAAAACGAATTAGTTAGCGAAACAGAGTTACAAAAATGTAAGAATAAAGTAGAATCATCGCTTACTTTTTCTGAAACAGATATTATGACCAAAGCATCGAACCTGGCTATTTCTGAATTATTGGGAAGTGCTAATTTGGTCAATAAAGAAATCGAACAATATGCGAAGGTAACAGCCAAAGATATTCAGGATGTTGCCAAAGAGGTGTTACGAAAAACAAATTGCTCAACGTTATATTACTTAGCAAAGAAAAAATAATATGACCATTCAGGAAATTCAAAACAGGCTGCAGCAACTTTCCTTTGATCCTAAAGTGCTTGAGCGTTACAACGAACATCATCGTTATTACCATACTCTTGATCATGTTCTCTATTTATTGGATGTACTTGAAAAAAAGAATGTACAGAGTGATGATGAGTTGTTTTTGACTACGATTTTTCACGATGCCGTATATGATCCCAAATCAAATACCAACGAAGACGACTCTGCGGTTCTTTTCAAAAGAGAAGCTGCAAAATCAAAATTAAATGATACGTCTGTAAAAAACATTGAGCAGATGATCCTTGATACCAAACATCATAAGGCATCAAGCGATAAATCAAAATTATTCATTGAGGCTGACCTCAACATCTTTAATGAAGATGATGCTATGTTGTTTGAGTACGAAAAACAGATCTTCAAAGAATTTCAGTTTGTTGATTACAAACAATATAAAGAGAAACGCATTGCAGTGTTAGAGCATTTTAATACAAATGGAAAGCTTAACAGCCTGATCAGCTTTGTAAAAAATGTTCAGCCAAAAATTGCTTTGTTTCCCGGAAGTTTTAATCCGTTTCATAAAGGACATTATAATGTTCTTAAAAAAGCCGAACGCATTTTTGATAAAGTAATTATTGCTTTTGGTAAAAACCCGGATAAAACAATACGTACATGGGATGTTCCAAAAACCATACAAAACAGGCAACTAACCGAATATGAAGGTTTGCTCACTGATTTTGTAGAAACCTTTGATTATGATATTGTCGTAATAAGAGGTTTGCGAAACTCAACCGATTTTCAATACGAACAAAATCAATACCGTTACATTCAGGAATTAAAACCAACTATTAAAATTGTAAGTGTATTTTGCGATAAGGAATTTGAACATATCAGTTCGTCAGGTATTCGTACACTGGAGAAATACAACAAACACCAAAACTATTTATTAGACTAAAACACAGACACTAGACAACAAGATGCAAGATAGATTGCGTTAAACAAAATACAATCTGCGATCCCGATAGCTATCGGGACTGCGGGAAATTAAAAAGAAAAGAATTATGCTAAACAGAACAGAAGCTCCTGCTTTTAACACGATCGATAAGGTTGACATTATACAGGCGAAGAAACAAACATTATCAAACGGAATTGAAGTTTATTCCATTGATGCAGGAAGCCAGGAACTAACCCGTATCGAATTCATTTTTCACGCGGGCATGTATTATCAACCGGCACCTTTAATTGCTTCATCAGCAAATAACCTTGCGGAAACCGGAACAAAAAGTTACACTGCGGATCAGATATCTGATAATATTGATTTTTACGGTTCCTTCTTCGAATATGGCGTTGGGCAGGATCATGCAAGCTTTACCTTGTATAGTTTGAACAAATACCTGGAACCAACTATTACTTATGTAGAAGACATTATTAAGAATCCAACCTTTCCAAAACATGAGTTCGACATTTTTCTTGCAAACAAAAAACAAAAACACCTGGTAAACTCTGAAAAGGTGAGTGTGTTGGCAAGAAGAAAATTTAACGAATTGCTGTTTGGGGAAAAACATCCTTACGGAATTGAAGTAAAGGATCAGGACTTTGATACAACTTCATTACAAGACGTGGTTGATTTTTACGCACATCACTACCATTACAAAAATTGCATCATTGTTGCCTCGGGTAAATTACCTGCCAACCTAATCGAAATTCTCAACAAACATTTCGGGCAAAACAATTGGGGAAGTGGCAAAGCGGTTGAAGAAAAAAAGATCGTAATTGCAGGAACAAATGAGCTAAAACACTATGTAAAAAAAGACGATGCAATTCAATCGGCAATCCGCATTGGGCGGGTACTATTTAATAAAACACATGAAGATTATTTTGCGTTTCAGGTATTGAATACGGTTTTGGGTGGTTATTTTGGATCACGTTTAATGGCAAATATTCGTGAAGACAAAGGTTATACTTATGGGATCGGTTCCGGACTTGCCTCTTTAGCACACGGTGGATATTTCTTTATTTCAACAGAAGTAGGTTCGGATGTTACCAACGATGCATTAAAAGAAACCTACAAAGAAATAAAAACATTGCGCGAAGACCTGGTAGGCGATGTTGAATTGGAGTTGGTGAAAAATTACATTCTCGGTCAGTTCCAGAGAAGTGTGGAAGGCCCTTTTTCTTTAGCAGATAAATTCAAAGCTATCTGGGAATTTGGGTTGGATTATTCATACTTCGATAATTATTTTCATGCAGTAAAAAATATAAAAGCAACGCATTTAAGAGATCTTGCAAATAAGTATTTACAAGAGAAAGATCTTATTGAGTGTGTAGTAGGAAAAAAATAAAATATAGTTAGCCGCAGCCCCGATAGCTATCGGGACTCAAAGATTACACAGATTAAATTGTTGAACTTTTAATTTTCATTGATTTCAAAAATTGTATTAAGAAATCTGCGTAAATCCGCGGCAAAAAACAAAACACCATGCAGATAGCAGCAAAAAATCCGGATGACTACATAAAAAAAGTAGCGGAAGATAAACGAGAAGCGATTATAAAACTAAGAGCAGAAATTCTTAAAAATCTTCCAAAAGGTTTTGAGGAAACCATGAGCTATGGAATGATTGGCTATGTTGTTCCTCATTCTATTTTCCCAAAAGGTTATCATTGCGACCCTAAACTTCCTTTACCTTTTGTAAGCATTGCTGCACAAAAAAACTTTGTTGCGTTTTATCACATGGGAATTTATGCAAACCCCAAACTATTGAATTGGTTTGTTGAAGAATATCCTAAACATACGGATGCAAAGCTGGACATGGGCAAAGGCTGCGTTCGATTTAAAAATCCGGAAAAAATTCCATACAAGTTATTGGGTCAGCTAATAAAAAAAGTTTCTGTGAAACAATGGACTACTGCGTACGAAGAAAACATCGCTAATTACAAGAAGAAATAGAAGATGAAGTTTTTTATAATTGGTCCTGCATATCCTTTACGTGGTGGTCCCGCACAGTTCAATGAAAATCTGTGCAGAGCCATGAACAAAGAAGGCCATGATGCGCAAATCATTTCCTACTCTTTACAGTATCCGGGTTTTTTATTTCCCGGAAGCACGCAATACGAAACAAGTGGAAGCGCTCCTACTGATATTAAGATTCATACAAAAATAAACACAGTTAATCCTTTCAATTGGTTTGCTGTTGCGCGTTTCATTAAGAGAGAAAAACCAGATGCAATTATTTTTCGTTTTTGGCTTCCTTTTTTTGGACCAAGTTTAGGAACCATTGCACGATTGGTAAGAAAAAAAACAAAGGTGTTTGCGCTTACCGATAATGTGTTGCCACACGAAAAACGTTTTGGTGATAAGCCTTTTACAAAATACTTTATTAAATCCTGTCATGGTTTTATTACCATGTCGCACAAGGTGTTTGATGACTTGAGTGTATTCACCAACAACCCTCACAAAATTTACACGCCGCATCCTATGTACGAATCTTATGGTGAGCCGGTAAGCAGATCGGAAGCGAGAAAAAAATTAGGCTTAAACGAAAACGACAAAATAATTTTGTTTTTTGGTTTGATTCGTAAATACAAAGGCCTCGATTTTTTATTAGAAGCAATGGCTGATGAGCGAATCAAAAAAGCAGGTTATAAATTACTGGTAGCAGGCGAGCATTACGAAGACCCGAAAGTATATACTGACATTATTGAAGAACATAAACTGCAGGACTCGGTTATACTGCACACTAAATTTATTGCCAACGAAGATGTGCGTGATTATTTTTGCGCATGTAATATTGTTGGACAAACCTACCGCAACGCCACCAATAGCGGTGTAACCATGGTTGGTTATTATTACGAAAAACCAATGCTCGTTACCAATGTAGGCGGCTTAGCAGAAATTGTTCCTCATGGGAAAGCGGGCTACGTAATATCACCGGAACCAAAAGTAATTGCTGATTCTATCGTTGATTATTTCGAAAACAATAAAGAAGAAGAATTTACAAAAGGTGTGATAGAGGAAAAACGCAAGTATGAGTGGAAAACTTTTATTGATGCTTTTTTAAATTTATACCGTAAAGTAAAATAAACCTGTATCAGGAGAACAACTAAAAACCTAAATCAGGAATGTTTTTTATCTTTACGCTCCATTGCCCGAACCAAGAATATATTTGTGAAACTGAGTCCGTTAAATAATCTTCAAGTACTTCGCGGGATCTCAGCACTTCTGGTTTGCTGTTATCATTTGCGACCCACATTAAAGGGCGAATTGAATGGGCCTCTCTTATTTGGTTATGGCTATATTGGCGTTTCCATATTTTTTGTGATAAGCGGTTTCATTATCTCTTATTCAACACGGGATGTGATCATAAACCTCAGAGCTTATGTGTTAGATTATTCCATTAAAAGATTTATCAGGGTAATTCCGTTGTACTATTTTTATACATGTGTATGGTTGCTGGTAAGTCACCAACTTTTAATGTACCTCAGCACAGGAAGTTCCGACCTAATGCGGGTTTTGTTATTTATCCCACTTCCGGGCAAACCACCTCCTTTATATGTAGGCTGGACTTTAAACTATGAGATTTATTTTTATATAATTTTTGGTGTCTCGTTTTTTTTCAAGGAAAAGAGGCATCTTTTTATCCTTATTTATTTTCTTTCTTCATTGATACTACTTCCTTTGATCCTTCACTTTATGGGCTTCGAAGGATTCCGGGTTAAAGATTACCCTGGTCTTTTCTATAAAGAATCGCCTTACCTTTCCCTTATCACAAATCCGTTTTTATTACTTTTTGTGTTTGGCATATTAATTAGCAGATACTATGATAAGATCAGGATAAATAAAAAAATGACGCTTATTGTTTTCTTCACTTCATTGATTTATTTTATTGTTGTTTATTTTTCTCAATTAAACAATTTTATTTTAGAATTTAGTGCATGCGGCTTGCTGGTATTCTCAACTTTACTACTTGATAAGGTTTTTATAGATTTTAAACCTAAAAAAGTATTTACTTATCTTGGAGATATATCTTATTCGTTATACCTCGTTCATCCCATTATAATTATATACATTCCGAATGTTTTCAAAAAATTACACCTGGATTTTTTAAATGAGGGAAGCACAAAATTCTTTGTGTTGCTTATTGTATCTGTTATTGCGGGAATCCTTAGTTTTGAAGTGCTGGAAAAAAGGGTATTATTCGCGGTTAAAAATCTTTTTATCAAGAAGCGTAAAAGCTAATCTCCGTATACATTTAACTCATCTACAAAGTTCTCTTTGCTCATCACAGAGAGATAAAAACTTCAAAAATGTAGAATCCATTCGGCGCATTCTTCATGACGATAGTGTAAAATATTCTTCAGGGCCTTTAAAAATGAAATGGCAACAATCAATTTTTTATTAGGCCTCTTGAAACCATTTCCCTGAAGTGCTTTCTGCCCTATTTTATGCCTTTACTTTTCTACTTCCTGAGTTTTTCACATCACTACTTCATAACCCGTACTTCTTCCGCCAGCTTCATCTTTCTGCAATATGTTTTTCGCAATCAGGTCTTGTATATCGCGCAGGGCTGTATCGGTAGAGCATTTGGCTATTTTTGCCCATTTACTGCTTGTTAGTTTTCCTTCGAAGCCATCTATTACTTTGTTAAGTAACAATCGTTGCCTATCGTTGAGTGTTGTGTTTTTATGTTGTTCCCAAAATTTTGCTTTTCCCAAAACACTTTCCAATAATTTATTCGAAGCTTTCAGTGCGCCGTATAAACAATTTAAAAACCACAAATGCCATTCGGTTATATCCAAATCTCCTTTTTGGGTTTTCTCCAGTATCGAATAATAGTTATTTCGTTCCAAACGTATCTGCGCCGACATACTATAAAAACGTTGGTTGTGTCCGTCAGCTCTGGCTAATTGCATATCAGTTATTGCTCTTGCTACACGACCGTTTCCATCATCAAAGGGGTGAACCGTTACAAACCAAAAATGCGCTAAAGAGGCTTTCAAAACAGGATCCGCTACGTTTGTAGCATTGAACCATTTTATGAATGCCGCCATTTCTTTGTTCACCACTTTAGCTACCGGAGCCTGATAATGCACTTTTTCTTTACCCATGGCTCCGGATACCACCTGCATGGGACCGGTAGAATCATCGCGCCACTTACCAACCAATATAGTATACGCATCACTTTTTCCACCTGGAAACAAAGCCGTATGCCAATCAAACAATCGTTCTTTAGTTAAGGGTTTTTTAAATTGTTGTGTTGCATTCAGCATCATCGTCACAACGCCATCCACGTGTCTATCAGAACGAACTAATCCGGCTACTTCTAAGCCAAGTTTGCGGGCTATGGATGAACGCACCTGATCCTGCTTTAAAAACTCTCCTTCTATTTCGGTTGATTTTAAAACGTCTTGAGTAAGTGTGTCGAGTATTGCTTCAGAGCGTAAGGTAAACCCAAGCGTTTCCATTTTACCTACCAGTTTCCCTTGCAAATGCCGAACTTCACCCAATAAAGGCAGTATAACTTCATTGTCCCAATGGAACAGAGGCCAGTCTTTGTATTGATAGACGTACTTCATTCACCGCAAATTGTGCGGTAAATATATTCATTATTCGCCGCATACCCAAATTATTCGCCGCATATTTGCGGCGAATAGGTAAACTAATCCCCGCATAAATTCAATCCCAATAAAACCCTTGGTAATTCAACATAATCAAATCCGCGAAAATCTCCGACTAAACGGACAGGCCGGCGCGGCAAAAAAGAAAAAACGAAACTTTATTTCACTCTCTCCACATACTCATTCAATTCAATATTGATCTTGAGTTTGTCGCCAATGTTTACAAATAAAGGAACTTGTAATTTAATCCCACCTTCAACCTCAGCGGGTTTAAGCAGTTTTCCCTTTACACCCTCTTCGGTATAGGTAACCTCTAATTCCGCGTATTTTGGTAAGTTTCCATTCAACGGTTTCTCGTTCTCATCAAAACGAATGGTAAGCACCATTCCTTCTTTCAAATATTGAATAGTATCCTGAAATAAAATTTTCGGAATATGTGCCTGCTCAAATGTTTCCTGATTCATGCAAACTAAAAAGTCGCCTTCCATATATAAGTACTGCATTTCACGCTCTTCCACACGAATAAAATCTACTTTCTCTCCCGAACGAAAACGAACTTCACTTTGTTTACCGGTTTCTACGTTTCTGCATTTTACAGAATAGATCGCGTTTCCTTTTCCTGGGGTTATGTGATCGTAATCCAATACGTTTAATAATTCATTGTTGTAGCGAAAAAATGCGCCTTTAGAAATGTCAGAAGTAGTTGCCATAATTTGTTTTTATTGGAGCGGGAAGGTACTACCAAGTATTGATATGGCAAAATCATTTATTACATTTTCCAAAGGGTGCGCTATTTTATTAAATCAGTGTTTTTTGAAAAAATAGTTACATTTTAACATAAAATCATGGGTTTTTCGTCAAAATAATGCGAAAAACTGTTCTTTATAAGAGCCTTCTAAAATTAAAGGCGCGCATCTTTATATACAATTGTCACTAATTTTATCTTCATTTCATAACTAAGATTTTGTTTTATTCATCTGTGAATGTTGTATATTTGTTTTGCTCTGAAAAAAATATTTCCCTAACCAATTTATATTGCATGAAAAAAATTTATTTCCTTTTTATTTTATCTTTTATAGGATTTAGCTCTTTTGCACAAACACCTTTTGGTGCTACAGAGAAATGGGGATTCAATGCACCTCAGTTTCCATATTTTCGTAATGGATCTATTTTAGATTTAAAAGCTTTTAAAGGTAATTTGTATGCATCTTCCGGTCCTGATTCGGGCTATGTATATCGCTCAGCAACCGGAGATCCGGGAAGCTACCAAAGAGTGTTTGAGGAGTTCGGGGTTCGCAGGGCTCACAACTTTACGGTTTCTAACGATGGTAGTGGTTACATGTATATGTATACCGTATCCACCTTTTCTGTAAACATGGTTAAAAGAACTGTTGACGGAACAACATGGGACAATTATTTTCAAAGCCCGGGTGGATCTCCCCCATACAATGTTAGTGTGTTTAAGCCTTTTGGAGGAACTGTTGATTCGGTCTATGTGGCTTACAGTGGGGCAAACGGCACCACCATCGTGAGAAACGCTATTGATGCAAATGATTACGACAACGCTTTGTCATCCTGGGATACCTTAACAGAAATGTTTACTCAGTTTGGAACTTTTGCTTACCCAACCTGTTCCATTGTTTTTAATGATTCTTTGTACTATGCTTTCTCTGATAATTCATTGTTCCAAACGGGAGACGGAAGAAATTTGCATGTAAATACTAGTTTTGTTAATACTTTGGGTGCAGCTTCCGGATTAGGTAACTACGCTTGTACGGCAATGGAAGTATACAACGGAGAATTGTATTTAGGAACTGAGAATACTAATTCTGGTTTTGAACTATGGAAAACGGCTGATGGCATAACTTACACCAGTATTGTAGATTCAATGTTTACTTCCATCACCACGGTAGCAAAAATGGAATCAGCAGGTGGAAAGCTTTGGATACTTGCTAAAAACACTGCCGGTGACTTTGTAGTTTATAGTTATGATGGTACTGTTTTAGTTCTTGAAAACAGCAGTGAATTTGGTGCCAATGATGTTGATGTGAATTATTATTCGGCAATGGAATCCTTCAATAACCATTTATATATTGGCGTTACCAGCTACTTTATGCCAGCCCGTTATGCTGCACCAAACAATGGTGTTTTTGCTTCTGCAAATACTACCGGCGGGCAAATCTGGAGAGCTTGTATGGTGGGGGCTTTCCCAACCGTTGATATTACAAACAGCAACCCGTCATATATTTGCGCAGGGAACAATATTGTTCTTAACTCAACGGGCGACGCTTTGTCCTATACGTGGAGTAATGGCTCAACCAGTTCTTCTATCAACGTAACTGATACAGGTGAGTATGCTTTAACAGGCGTAGCAGCTAATGGTTGTAGGTACTCTGATTTTGGACGTGTGGCTTTATATCCTATTTCCCCCGCTCCTGTTTTTACCAGCGGGCTTAATCCTGCATTTACATCGGGGCCAATTGCACTTTGCTCGGGAGATTCTTCTCAAGTCATTACTGCAAAAGATCCTATAAATGATTTTAATGCGATTAATATTCCGGGCTTATCTGAAGGCCTCTCAACAACTTCGAGCCCTGTTTTTGGTGTAGACCCCAGCATTACCATTGAGCTTTGGTTTAAACCGACTTATTCAGGGGTTATTGTTTCTGAATATGATACATTAACAAGTTCTTCATGGGCAAGCAATAATCATAGTATTTTAAGAATCGAATGGAATAATGATGTTTACATTAACCTGCCAAGCGGAAATAGCGAGCTTTATATCGGAAACGTAGGAGTCACAATGGGTCAATGGAACCATGCTGCCATAAGGTATGAGAATGGCACAGGTACTTTTGATGGTTTTCTGAATGGAACACAAAGTGCTTCAGATGTCCGGACAAGAGACCTTCCTGAATTATCAGGCGGGTATGATGCTTTTAAATTTGGAATGGAAGCTTTTGTTCCTGCTTATTACGGAAATTTTTCAGGACAAATAAGGGATATCCGAATCTGGAATTCCGCAAGAACAACATCTGAAATCCTCGACAATATGTATGGTTTACCTGCAGGTTCTTACCCTACTCTGGTAATGTATTATAAAACGCTCGAAACATCAGGAACTGTTGCTTTTGACTCAAGTGGTAATGGCTTTAACGCAAACCTAAACGGGGCAGGTTCTTTTGTTACTCCTCAACTAATGGCATGGACACCGTCACCTACATCACAACTATTAGGAAATGGGCAAGCTGTTATGTTCCCCGATTCATCAACTATATATACCGCTTCTTATACTGATTTAAATGGTTGTTCGTCTGTTGGAACAATTACCGTGGAGCCACTTTATATGTACATTTTTGATGTGTATAGTTATAACTTTGCTTCATGTGGTGGCAACCCTGTTTATGTTGAACCTCATACCAACGGTACATTGTACAATCCAACATGGACCAGTACATCTATTGGATCTGTTTCAACTTATTCAACCGCTGTTGCTCCGCCCGTGAGCGAGTATTTATATGTTACAGATACTCTTAACAATGGGGCTTGTGTTATACGAGATTCGGTTTTAATCAAAGTGGGCCCCGCATTTGTTTCAGGAATAGGAAACCCTCCCCCTATTCAGGGTTGTGAAGGAACTGTGGTTACTCTTGATATAGACGCACAAGGCGGAACTTCTCCTTATACTGTGTATTGGTTTCACCCGTCTTTAAGCATTACAGACACTACTCTTGTAGACACGCTCCTGTATACCATACCACCCTTTTATAATGAAGTAAATATTACAGCGATTGATGCTATAGGCTGTACATTTGGCCAAGGTTTTAACTCAACTCCTTTTACAAGCACCAATTTATTCGGACATGTGAGTACGCCTCCGCCGGGTTCTTTAAATGTTGATGACGGATCTGTTTATGTATTTAAACATCAGCCGGGTAATGCAGGTTTTGATACTGTTGGTTATACGAACTTAAATGCAAATGGCGACTATGATTTTGCTCCTCTAACGGCAGGGAATTATTTGATAAAAGTATTGCCAACGGAATCCGCTTTCCCGCTCGCTGTTCCAACATACTACGGTAATGCGTTTCAATGGGATTCTTCATTGGTATACACACACGGTTGTTCCCAAAACGACACAGCAAACATTCAGGTTGTTGAATCTACTACAAATATTACTGGACCGGGGTCCATTTCAGGTTATATTATTGAAGGAGATGGCTTTGGTACTAACAGATTATTAGGTCCCGGAACTCAACCAAATATTCCTTTTGCGCCGGGCGGACCACTTAAAGGTGTTGATGTGAAACTGGGTAAAAATCCGGGTGGTGGAATTCAGGCTCGTACCATGTCTGACTCAACAGGATTTTATGTGTTCGATAGCTTACCGGTTGGCGGATATAAGATTTATGTGGATATTCCCAATTTACCAATGGATTCAACAAGAGAAATATCTATAGCTGCGGCTGATTCAAGTGTTCAGAATAACTATTTCGCTGATTCGGCAAGTGTATATATTAACCCTGATACTATCAGTTCGGTAGGTATTTATTCAAGCGCCAAACAATATGAGAATAACTTCAGTATTTATCCTAACCCGGCAAAAGGCGCCATGTACGTTAGTTACGAGTTAAAAGAAAGCAGCACGGTTGGTTTTGAAATTGTGAACACCATGGGCCAGTTGATGAAGTCGGAGCCAATGCGTAAATACCCGGAAGGAAAGAACATCTTTATTTTTAATACAGAGCAACTGAACTTACAAGGTGGTGTATACTTTATTAGCATCATTGCCGATGGTAAAAAATACACACAACGTATAGTGGTTATTGATTAGTTTTTTTGTTTATTTTAATGCCCCATTCCTAAGCATAGTCGAAGGGTGGGGCATTTTTGTTTTTATAACAAGCTTAATTGCCAATAAACTTTACCTTTGTTCGCAGCGATGAGCTTTGCCCTTAAAACCATAGATCGTTATATCCTGAAAAAATTTTTGGGCACCTACGTTTTTTCAAATATTCTCATTATTACCATTATCATCATTTTCGATATATCCGAAAAGATTGATAATTTCATCTATGCACCTATGAGTGAGGTAATAGTTGATCATTACCTCAACTTTATTCCCTACTTCCTGAATATGTTGAGTCCGATGTTTACATTTATTGCTGTTATTTTTTTTACATCGCGTTTAGCTGCCAGATACGAAACGGTTGCCATTTTGAGCAGCGGGGTCAGTTATAAAAGATTTTTGCGGCCATACATGATTGGTGCCGCAATTATTGCACTGGGGTCACTTTCCATTAGTCATTTTGTGATCCCGAAAGCAAATAAAACCCGTCAGGCTTTTGAAGACAAGTACATTAATAACTCATACCAGAATAAGGAAACAAATATTCATCGCCAGGTTGAAAAGGGAACTTTTATTTACATGGAATCCTTTAATAATAACGATAAAATAGGATTTAAGTTTACCATAGAAAAAACGAATAACGGAAAATTGATCTACATGCTAAGTGCAGACGAGATCGTTTGGGATAGCATAAAACAGGTATGGAAAGCACGAAACTATTACGAGCGTTATGTGCCTGAAACACTAAATGCTTACAGCAAACAATTAAAGGTGGGAGATCAAAGTGATTACAAAGAGACGCTTAATTTTGGAAATGAAAAAGAAATTAAAATAGACTTTCACCCGAAGGATATGGGAAGGGTAGAAAGTAAAGTAGAAGTCATGACTTATCCGGAACTCAAAAAATTTATTGCCAAAGAAAAAGAGAAAGGAAGTAGTGGCATTGAACGGTTTGAAGTAGAAAATTATAAACGCACTGCAATTCCGTTCTCTACATTTATCCTCACCTTAATTGGAGTTTGTTTATCGTCCAGAAAAATAAGAGGCGGTATTGGAATGCACTTAGCACTTGGCTTATTACTAGCCGCTTCTTATGAGTTATTTTTACACGTGTCGTCTATCTTCGCAATTAATGGGTTGATGAGTCCAATCGTAGCTGTTTGGATGCCGAATGTTATTTATGGAGCTATTGCTTATTACCTGTATAGAACAGCGCAAAAATAAATCAAAAAAAATTTCTTAAAACAACACGTAATCCTGCGGGTTAATTGGGCTTCCATTGTACCACAACTCAAAATGTAAATGCGGGCCGTTGCTTGTTTCACCACTGTTGCCAATAATTGCAATTGGTCTTCCAGCCTTTACGTAATCTCCTACTTTCACTGTTATTTCTGAATTATGTTTGTATACGCTCATCAGGTTGTTGTTGTGTTGAATTTGTATCACATATCCGTCGGCACTTGTAAACCCTGCAAAAACAACAGTTCCATCAAGCGTTGATTTAATAAATTCATTTTCTTTTGCCGAAACATCAACTCCGTAATGCTCTTCGCGTAAATTGAACGACCCCGTAATTAAACCTTTTACAGGGCTAAAAAACACGAAGCTACTGATGCTGTTAACCGGTTTTGTTTTATCAGAAATATTCAACGAATATTTATCCGCCGATTCTATTTCGTTTCTCAATATGGAATCATTTGCTGAAGCCTTTACGTTAATCCCTGAGTAGTTTAAACTCGTATCTTTCTTTGGCTTCTCAGGTTTCCCTTCGGTTTTGCCCGAAAGAACATCGGAAATATTTTGAATAAACCAGTCTTTAGCTTCCATACTTTGCTCCAAAGAGTCTGCGCGCGCAGAAAGAGCCATCAGTTCACGTTTTTGATCTACATTTCCATATCCGGGAATGTATTCTCTTATAGGAGTGAAGGCCACCAGGCTCGTAACTAAAAAAGTCATAACAATAGTAATGGCGCCAATCAATATAAGTATACCAAGTGGGGTAAGGCGTAAGGCAAACTTTTCTTCAAAGGTATCGTCGTTAAGCACCACCAGGCGATAACGGTTCTTTAACTTTTCCGAAAGAGGTCTTTTCTTTTTTTCCTTGTTCTCCATAATAAAAGCGGGTAAATATCTTAAAAAAGGAACAAAAAATGGCTTTTTGGCTTCACAAAAACATATAAAAACAATAAAAACCGGTTTTTTTCGTTAAAACCCTTACTTTTGCTATCCTTGTAAAAAGGGGCTTTTACCATTTGTGAATAGAAAACCGACATATCTGCTTAAACTGTTCTTGTTGATCTTTTTTGGGCTTTTTGTATTTGTATCCTGTACACAATACAAAAACAAATTCATCAACCGGGGTTATCATAATATGACCTCTCGTTACAACGTTTACTTTTATGCAAGAGAAAGCTTAAAAGAAGGAGTTACCAAATTGGAAGATAATCATAAAGACGATTACACCAAACTACTTCCGGTATATATATACGGCACAAAAGAAACTTCCAAAGAAATTTTTCCTGAAATGGACAGGGTAATCAAAAAATCTTCGGTTTGTATTACCCGTCACGCAATTAAAGACAAAAAAACTAAAGCAGAAGTTGTTGGCGCGGTTAAGTGGATTGATAATGCATGGATGGCTTTGGGCAAAGCTCATTTCTACAAACGTGAGTTTTTCTCGGCAATAGAAACTTTTGATTATGTTGCCAGCACGTACAAAAAAAGCAAAGAACGTTATGAAGCCTGGATGTGGTTGGTAAAAACCTATAATGAAATGGGTTTGCTTTCACAGTCGGAGCCATACATCAATCTTATAAAAAACGAAAAAAACTTTCCGAACCAATTTAAAAGTGAGTTTGAGGCTCTTCATGCTGAGTTTTATATAAAACAAGGACTTCATGAAGAAGCTATCAACAAACTTACAGAAGCCATTGCTCACACAAAAAACAAAAAATCAAAAGCCCGGTTTCACTTTATTTTAGGTCAACTTTATGAGGAACAGGAAGAGAGTAAAAAAGCCATTACACAGTATAAAAAAAGTTTGGCGAAAAAGCCTGCGTACGAAATGGTTTTTAATTCCCGTATGAAACTGGCTTTACTGGCAGAGTATAACCCCACAACCGCCAAAAAGTTAAAACATGATCTCTTAAAAATGTTGAAGGACATTAAGAACGACGAGTATCAGGATGTGATTTATTACACTCTTGGTCAGTTGGAAGAAAGAGATAAAAACTATAATCTTGCCTTTGACTATTATAAAAAATCGGTTGCTAAAAGTACTACTAACACCATACAAAAATCTAAATCGTACCTGCGTATTGCTGATATGAGTTTTGACAGGGAAGATTACCCTCTTTCAAAATCGTATTACGACAGCACACTTGCTTTTATGAAAGAAGATAATCCGGCATATAAAACAGTGGTGAACAAACAAAAAAGCCTGGACGTATTGGTTGGTCATATCACAACAATAAAAGCACAGGATAGTTTATTGAAAATTGCCGCAATGGACAGCTCAACCCGAAACGATTTCATAAAAAAAATGATAGTAAAACTGGCGGAAGAGGAGCAGAAAGCCAAAGAGTTAAAAGAACAACAGCTTGCCGATAATCAAAACCCGGATAATAACGGAAACAATGCAAACAATGGGTTTCAGTCAACGGCGGGAAATACAGGCGCCTGGTATTTTTATAACCCTCAAACAAAAGCTTTTGGTGTAAATGATTTTATAAAAAAATGGGGGAACCAACGCAAAAATGAAGACAACTGGAGACGCTTAAACAAACAATCAACAATAGACCCTTGGCAAACCGGCAGTGATTCAACCTCTACAGAATCGGATAGTTTAAAAACAAAAAAGGATTCGGTTATAAGTAATGTGAAGTCGGTAGCATATTATTTACAAAACGTTCCGCTTACCAAATCACTTCAGGACAGCGCACATAAAAAAGTTTTATATTCCTATTATGCCCTGGGAACAATATACAGAGAGCAGCTAAACAACAACAAGCGCTCCATAAATACATTTATTAAAATGAATGCATTGTACCCAAAAAACGAATTTGAGTGCCCGAGCAATTATCAGATGTACCGTGTTTTTCTTCAGGAAAAAAATCAGTCGAAAGCAGACGAATGTAAAAATGTAATTCTTAGCCTTTGCCCCGAAAGTGATTATGCGCAAATAATTAAAGACCCTAATTTTGCAAATGCTGTAAACGCCAAGAAAAGTGAGATGGAGGCGTTCTATACAAAAACATATAATATATACACCCAAAACAATTATTCTGAAGCACTTTCCAATTGTAATGAAGCGTTACGTAAATATTCTAAAAACGAGTTTAGCGGTAAATTTGCATATATACGCGCTTTGTGTATTGGAAAAACAAAATCAGTAGACTCCTTGGAAATTGCTCTTAAACAAGTAGTGGCAAAGTATCCGGAAGATGGCGTTTCTACTTCTGCAAAAGCAATGCTGGATGCCATACAAAAAACAAAAAATCCGGTTGCAGGTAAAGACTCTGTTGTTGCAGTGGCAGATCCAAATGAATATAAAATTAAGGACAGCACCGAACATTATTGGGTGGTGGGTATTCCTCAAAACAGAGGTGACGTAAATGCTTTCAAAATAAAACTTTCTAATTTAAACAAGCAATACTTTAGCCTGGAAAACTATCAGATTCAAACCATGATCCTGGGAACTGAAACCGTGGTGCTTGTAAAAATGTTTAAGAATAAAGGCGATGTTGTTTCATACAACGATTTTGTTGTAAAGAAACAGGATACTTTTAGTGACCTTCAAAAACAAGTAATGAGTGTTTTTTGTATTTCCGCAGACAACATGATTCTTTTAATAAAGAAAAAAAATATTACTGATTACAAAAAGTTTTATGAGGCAAATTATTCCGGCAAGAAACCTTCTTAATTTGCCCGGGTTTTAGTTGATCTTTCCAAAATATTTTTTTCGAAAACAAAACTGATTTACGTGTCCGAATTTCAGGCAATAGTTTTGGGCTTCCTTAAATTTACTCAAATTGGTTTTTTGCCAGCCTAAAATGTCGTTTTTCGAAAGCATATCAAAATCATACACATTAATATAAAATGTTTCCCTCTCTTTATAGTGATAATAGGGAATTGTGTCGCCAATCGTAAATTTAGCTGTAGATTTCTCTACGGTAGAACTCCCCTGAATATTATCGTAAAGATCATGAATAGAAAAATAAATGTCGGGGTAAGTGCTTTTCCATAAGGTATGATCGCTGCCTGCGGGGTTCCATTCAGCATCATTTTGCAAAACAATCGAGTCACAAATAATATCTGTTTTATAAATTTCAGGAACCGTTACTTTAAATGAATAAACATTATCAATAAGTTTAACTTTTAATGTATCGCGATAATAAGCATTAAAACTGATTTGGTTAATCACTTCCTTTCTTTGTTTTTCTTCGCTTAAAAAACAATCCTGCCACACATGCACATCAATAGTAATAGATTTATTAGCAGGGAACCTGGAAAGAGCAAATAAAGGGAATCTGACTTCTATGTATTTATCCCTATTTAATTTATTAATGTTTGTTGTATGATCCAGTAAACTATCTGCTTCTGTGCCAAAACCATTCCTGTAAAACCACCTGTGTTTCTCCGGGTTCATTACTACTTTAAGCGGTTGACTATTACAGGCAAAACTCAGGTTGTACCTTGTGTTTAAAAAGGTATCTTGCTTGTCAGCAGAAATTGGGATAATGAATTTTGGCAAATCATCTATTTTTAGCGAGAAAACAACTTGCATTTCACGAACTTCCGCACTTGCCGAAATTTTTCTGTTTCCCGGCCAAGATGCGTTTTGTTTAAGTTCAACAGGCAAATGAAGGTTTGCATAAAACTGCTCTTTCTGTTCTTCATTTTCACTTTCAATTACTGCTTCACTTTCTTCACCCGATCTTCCTGAACAGGCTCCAAAAACAAAAACACTTGCAAAAGCAAGAAAACATATTGAAACTAGTTGGTTTTTTAACATTTAACAAATATAAAACTATCTGATAAAAAGCCCTTTTTTATCCTTAACTATTTATTGACCGCCGGTTTAGATAAAAATACCGTTATTGTTTTGAAAACGAAGCAATTATTTATACTTTGCGCAGGGTTTTTAAACACTGGAAACCTGATTTTATAAACCAATTGATATAAAGTGAAATAGTCGTGCCATTTAATACGTGTATAAAACTGTGCGATGAAACGTAGTTCGGCGACACAAAAAAATAAAACACAATATGGAGTCAATTCCATGTGACAATAAAAAACAATATATGCTACACATGAAAAAAATATTTTTGACACTTCTTATTACTGTTTCTTTGGCGGGATTTGCCCAACAGGGTAAAGATGGTGCGCCAACAATAAATGCAAGCACAATTGTAAACAGTTATACTACCCTATCTGCTGATGCAACTTCAGGAACATCAACTATAACCGTAGCTGCTATAGCAGGATTAGCCGGGGGTGCGATTAATGCACTTTCTGCCGGAGACCTCATCATGATCATTCAGATGCAGGGCGCAGTTACAAATGTTCTTAGCCCTTCTCCACCATGGATGGACCTGAATACTTCCGGACCTTATGATAACACTTATGGTGATATTACCTCTTACAATAATGCCGGTAATAATGAATTTGCAGAAATAAATTCTATCAGCGGAACAACACTTACTTTAAACTGTCAGCTTAAAAACTCTTATTCAGCGTCGGGAAAAACACAAATTGTACGTGTTCCAAGATATACCTCTTTAACCATTTCTGGTACAGGAACCATTACCTGTCCGCAATGGATGCGCGAAAACGGATATGGAGGAGTGATCTCCATTGAAGTGCATGGAAATACCAACATTGCTTTAGGCGGCAAAATAGACGCTTCAGGATTGGGCTTTAGAGGAGGTTCCTGGTTGGGGAAAAATACTTCCGCTTTTGGAAGCGATGTTATAGGAACTACAACAAATAGTGCCCAATCGATTAATAAAGGTGAGAGTGTTGCCGGTGATACCACTTTATATGGAACATGGCAGGCTAAGTATGGAAAAGGGGCTATTGCCAATGGCGGCGGCGGTGGCTGTTCAAATAATGCCGGCGGTGGTGGCGGATCAAATGCCGGAACAACCGCATGGACCGGAACCGGGAACCCCGATGTTAGCACTGCTGACTATATTACTTGTTGGAATAGAGAAGTTGCCGGTTTTGCAACAACTACATCAAGCGGGGGAGGTAGAGGTGGCTATTCTTATGCGAACACGAATAATGATCCCAGGGTTAACGGACCAAATAGTAATGCAAATTGGCTAGGAGACAGTCGCCGAAACGTTGGCGGTTTTGGCGGAAGGCCATTGGACTATTCAACAGGTAAGTTGTTTTTAGGTGGCGGTGGCGGAAGCGGCGATGGCGATAATAATTACCAGGGAGCCGGGGGAAATGGGGGTGGCATAGTATATTTATTAAGTTACGGAACAGTTTCAGGTGCGGGGCAAATCAATAGTAATGGAGCCAATGGTGAAAACACCTATGTAGGTGGTCCCAGAAATAATGGTACAGATAATGCGTTCTCGTTGTGGGGCAGAGACGGAGCCGGTGGAGCAGGCGGCGGCGGGGCAGTAGTTGTTAATTCAACGGGCGCAATTAGTGGTATAGCAATAAACGCAAAAGGTGGAGTTGGTGGCAATCAGCAAATGATAAACAACGGAGCGTCTTCACGTAATGCTTACGGACCCGGTGGTGGTGGTGGTGGTGGATATATAGGTGTTAATGCCGGAGCTACCAGTACAAATGATGCGTCGGGTGGATGGAGCGGGATTGTTACTTATTTAGGAACAGCAAATGGTACTATGATTGACGGTGTGTTTCCCGCAAACGGTGCAACCAAGGGAGGTGTTGGAGAGATTGCTACAAGTATCACAAATTTCTCTATTACAACAACAGGAGCAACTATTTGTTCGGGAACTACTGCGGTTTTAACCGCTTCTTTAACTGGAACAGCACCAAACCCAATTACCATAAACTGGTACACATCGGATGTAGGTGGCAATCCAATCGCAACAGGTACTTCATATACAACAGCAACACTTACCGGGAACACAACTTATTACGTTGGTACTTGTCCGGGAACATACAGAGAACCGGTTACGGTTACTGTTGGGGCAGCTCCAAGTGTTTCCGTTAACTCAGGCACCGTTTGTAATGGTCAATCTGTTATCCTTACGGGTAGCGGAGCAACTTCATTTAGCTGGGATACCGGTGACAATACCGCGAGTATAACTGTTAACCCCGGTTCAACCACCACATATACTGTTACGGGATCCAATGGTCCCGGATGTCAGGGCGTTGCTATTGCAACCGTTACTGTTAATAATTTACCAACTGTTACAGTAAACTCAAATCCTGTTAGCGGTTTGGTCTGTCCAGGGCAATCAATTACTTTAACAGGGGGCGGAGCCAGTTCTTATGTATGGACCGGAGGTATTAGTGATGGTGTTGCTTTTACTCCTGCTTCTTCAGGAACGTATACTGTTACTGGAACAGACGGAAATGGTTGTCAGAATACAGCAACTGCTAATGTTACTGTTAATAATTTACCAACCGTTACTGCAAGTTCAAATCCTGTTAGTGGTTTGGTCTGTCCAGGACAAACAATTACTTTATCAGGGGGTGGAGCTAGTTCTTATGCATGGTCGGGAGGTATTAGCGATGGTGTTGCTTTTACCCCTGCTTCTTCAGGAACGTATACTGTTACTGGAACAGACGGAAATGGTTGTCAGAATACTGCTACAGCTAGCATCACCGTTAATAATTTACCAACTGTTACTGCTAACTCTAATCCTGCCAACGGTTTGCTTTGTGCAGGACAAACGATTACCTTAACTGGAGGTGGAGCTAGTTCTTATGTATGGACCGGAGGTATTAGCGATGGTGTTGCTTTTACTCCTGCTTCCTCAGGAACTTATACTGTTACTGGAACAGACGGAAATGGTTGTCAGAATACTGCTACAGCCAACATTACTGTTAATAATTTACCAACCGTTACTGTTAACTCAAATCCTGTTAGTGGTTTGGTCTGTACAGGACAAACGATTACTTTAACAGGAGGTGGGGCTAGTTCTTACGTATGGTCAGGTGGTATTAGTGATGGTGTTGCTTTTACTCCTGCTTCCTCAGGAACTTATACTGTTACAGGTACTGATGCAAACGGTTGCGAAAATACTGCTACAGCTAGCATCACCGTTAATAACTTACCTAACGTTACCGTTAATTCCCCATCAACCTGCTCGGGAGTGGCTACCAACCTAACAGCAAATGGTGCAGATACTTATTTATGGAATACTTCAGAAACCACTGCAACGATTTCAGTAAGCCCTGCAAGCAATAGTTCCTATACAGTTACAGGTACCGATGCAAATGGATGCGTTAATACTGCCGTTGCTGATGTTACCGTTACTTCCACTCCAAACGTTACGGTGAATTCCGAAAGCATTTGTATAGGGCAGTCTGCAACACTTACCGGAAACGGAACAACATCTTTCAGTTGGAACACAGGAGATGCAACATCTTCCATCACTGTTAACCCAACTTCTACAACTTCATACACTGTTACCGGTTCCAATGGTCCCGGTTGTGACAACACAGCAGTAGCTACTGTTACTGTTAATAATTTACCAACTGTTACAAGCGTTTCAAGCCCTGCAAATGGACAGGTTTGTGCAGGACAATCTATTACTTTAACAGGTGGTGGAGCAAGTTCTTATGTATGGACCGGAGGAATTAATGATGGAGTTGCGTTTACTCCTGCTTCTTCAGGAACTTATACTGTTACAGGAACTGACGTCAACGGTTGTCAGAACGTAGCTACCACTTCCATTACTGTAAATAGTTTACCTGCGGTTACCGTTAATTCTCCAAGCACCTGTGCAGGATTAGCTACTACACTTACGGCTGGTGGAGCCGATACTTATTTATGGAACACAACAGAAACAACATCTACAGTTTCTGTAAGCCCAATAGCCTCTACTTCTTATACAGTAACCGGTACGGATGTTAATGGTTGTATTAATACTGCAGTGGCTAATGTTACGGTTACTTCTGCGCCAACTGTTACGGTAAATTCAGTAAGTATTTGTGCAGGGCAGTCTGCAACACTTACCGGAAACGGTACTGCTACATACAGTTGGAATACCGGAGATGCAACTGCATCTATTACGGTAAATCCGACTTCAACAACTTCCTATACCGTTACCGGTTCTAATGGTCCTGGTTGTGATAATACAGCAGTTGCCACTGTTACGGTAAATTCATTACCCGCCGTCACTGTTAATTCGCCTGCTGTTTGCCCCGGCACATCTGCTAATCTAACTGCGGATGGTGCCAACTCGTATTTATGGAATACAACAGAAACCACCACTACAATCTCTGTAACCCCGGGCAGTAGTACTTCCTACACTGTTATCGGTACTGATTTAAATGGATGCGTGAACTCTGCTGTTTCAACTGTTACGGTAAATAGTTTGCCTACCGTTACATTTTCTTCCAATCCGGCAAACGGATCTATTTGCTCAGGGCAACAAATCACTCTCTCTGGAAGTGGTGCTGCAACATACTCCTGGTCAGGTGGTGTTAATGACGGTGTAGCATTCTCTCCTGCAAGCTCCACTACATATACTGTTACCGGCACTGATGCGAATGGCTGTCAAAACACAAGCATTGCTTCTGTTACAGTAACCGGAGCCCCAACAGTAAGCTTTGTTCAGAACAGCGGTTCCATTTGTGTAAACGATTGTATTTTATTCACCGAAACAGTTAGCCCTTCAACTGCAACTCTCACGTGGGATTTTGGCGATGGGGCCACAGGCACTACTTCAACACCAACGCATTGTTATACATCAGCAGGTATTTATAATATTGGATTAACTGCAAGTACTGCACCGGGATGCTCAACAGTTGTAACTATTCCTAACTCGGTAATGGTGATGCCTGCAGCCAATGCACAAATAAGTGTTAACCCGGCAACAACTATTAGTTTGGGAGAAACTATTTCTTTTGTTGCTGATACCGGTTTAGCACAAACAGCATACACATGGGGTTTTGCAGATCCAACAAGTGGTACTTCCAATTCTTCTACGCTTTACAATCCATCACACACTTACGGAAATGTTGGAACCTATTGCGTTACCTTAACTGCAGGTGTGAGCCCTTGTACAGATAATGAAACTATTTGTATTGAAGTGATCAAAGAAGCTTTTATAAGTATTCCGAATATTTTTACTCCAAACAATGATGGATTAAATGATCTGTTTTCCATTTCAAGTTCAGGCATTACTGATATAGAAGGCAGTATTTATGACCGTTGGGGTTTAATGATTTTCTCGTGGAGTGGAGTGGCGAGCAACTGGGACGGAAAGTCTAAAAACGGCGTAGAAGTAGCAGACGGGGTTTATTATTACATTATTCAGGCAACTGACTACAAAAAAGAAGTAAAAACTTATTCGGGATACACTCAACTGTTGGCGAAATAGTTAATGGAAAGCAGATGACACGGTCCCGATAGCTATCGGGATAGCTAATAAACACTGATTTTGTTTGATCAGGAAAACCATGTCGCCCGTTATTAGGTAGGGATAGTTTGAAGCGTTTGCAAAATTATGTATTCACTGTCTTTAAATTGCGACAAATAAAAATCTTATAAAATCATATTCATCCGCGTCATCTGCGTTCAATTTCAGTATCTTTGATTGAACTGATATGTCAAGGATTTTCTCATTCATCAAAAAACTTTCATTTGCTTCGTGGACAGCGATTTTATTGCTGTTTGCTTTTGCTATTGGAATTGACTTCTTCAACAAAGTTGAGCCAAAAGACTACGCGCTTAAACTGGAAAAAACACTGCACAAAAAAGAAATTGAAGCTTCGAAAACACTGAACGAATATTATTCTTTCTTAAAAACCCGCACACCTAAAGATCTTTTCGAAAAACAAAAAAACAGCGACAAGGATCTTTTCAGAAAAAAAGGGATTGTATATCTCGCTTATCAAAACGATAGTTTATTATACTGGAGCGACAACTCAGCCAGTGTAGAAGAGTACATGAAGGAGGTTTGTTTGGACAACCCGCTTGCCAAATTAAAAAACGGATATTTTGAGGTTATTAAACAACCAAATGAAGCGCAGGATAAATATCGTTTGCTGGCTTTGATCCTTATTAAAAATGAATATTCTTATCAGAACAAATATTTACAAAACAATTTTTTCAAAGATTATGATTTACCCAAAGGCACGGTTATGTTTGAGAATGGGGGTAAAAATGATGTGTTGGTAAAAAATCACTCGGGCGAGAACCTGTTTTATTTATCGTTTCAAAGCAACGAATCTTCTAAAAGCAACTGGTGGTTATATATTAGCATCTCCCTGTATGGCTTGGGCTTTGTGTTTAGTATCCTTCTTATTAAAAAAGAATATTTCAAGCTAACTGAAGCTTATTCTAAAAACGGTATACTGATTTTTTACTTTCTCACACTAATTGCTATTAGGGCAATAATGATCCTTAATAAATTACCGGGAGCATTATATGAAACTCAATTATACAACCCCGCTGTTTTTGGTAATGCCGAATCCTTTTGGTTTGGGTTTTTAGGAGACGTGATCATTAATGTTCTCCTCTTGTTTTTTACATCGGTGCTCGTACAACAACGCATCTCTTTTAAGCGTTTAAAAACAACACCCGCAATTGTTTTTCTGGTAGTTTCGGTGATTGTTTTGTTGTGTTTCGGAAACCTCATCAACAATGTAATAAATAGTTTAGTAGAAAACTCCAACATATCCTTTCGTGTAAACGATCTGTTTACTTTAGATACGTTTAGTTTTGTTGCTTTCGGAATTGTTGCTCTATTCTTCTTTTCGTTTTATTTGATAGCAGATAAACTTATAGAAGAGTTTCTGAAACAAAAATTAGCCTGGTGGATTTATGTATTGTTGTTGGCAGTAGCTCTTCCTTTGCAGTGGTATTTGAACGATAAAGATCCTACCCGTGTGGTTTGGCCATTTATTGTTATCTCAATTATCCTTCTGTTTAAGTGGAGAAAAACAACTTATTCTTTTTCATACGGTATTGTATTCATAGTTGTTTTTTCTTTCATCACCTCTCAGTTGTTTTTTAAGAACGAAACCACAAAGGAAATTGAGACCCGAAAAATATATGCACAACGCCTGGCTGACCAACAGGATGCTGTGGCTGAAAATCTTTTTATTGATATAAGTAAAAACATTAAAAACGATACAAAATTAAAGGCACTTATTTTTAAAAACCCTGTAGTTTCTTTGGATGTAGAGCAACGCTTGAGACAAGTATACCTGGGCGGATACTGGGAGCGATACAACATAGGTGTTTCCTTGTTTGATTCTATTTGCCGGCCTTTAATCCTGACTCAAAACCCTTATTATGAAAACAACTCCTATTTTGATGAGCAGATCAATTTAAGTGGAACAGAAACGGTGTGCCCTGATCTTTATTACATACAAAACATGAATGACCGTTTGCGCTATGTTGCAAAAATTCCTTTGTTTTCGGGCAATAAAGTAATTGAAAAGCCGGCGTTTCTTTACTTCGAAATTGAACCTAAAGTTTCACCTGACATTGTTGGTTTCCCCGAATTGTTGCTGGACAAATCGGTAAAAACAAACAGTTTACTAAGCAATTATTCTTTTGCGATTTATAAGAATGGGCAAATGGTTCAGCGTTCGGGCAAGTACCCCTATAATTTTAAATACTCCTGGGCAAAGAGTAGCAACGACTTTAGCCAGCTTACCGAAAATAATTATTTGCATTTGATTTATAAAGCCGATAATCTTACGCAGGTTGTTATAAGTAAAGAAAATATAAATATTTGGGCACGTTTTACAACTAACTCCTATTTCTTTATGTTTTTTAGTTTGTTACTTTGGTTGTTCTTATACATGCGTGAGTGGAGAGCCCGTAAAAAATCGATGGAAAGCTCTCTCAACCTGAGAATCCAGCTTCTATTGGTGTCGGTTGTTTTGGTTTGTTTGTTTGCTTTTGGAATTGGAACTTTTGTATTCATCAACAAACAGTTTGAAGAAAAAAACACGGCAGCACTTGATGAAAAAATAAAATCGGTATTGCAGGAATTACAGGCAAAACTGGGCGAGCAGGAATCGCTACCCGAAAATTTTAAGGAATACACCGGCTACATTGTAAAAAAGCTTTCCGTTGTTTTTGCTTCTGATATTACCGTGTTTGACCTGAAAGGGAATATGTTTGCCTCGTCACAACCACGATTGTTTAATGAAGGCATCATCTCTAAAAAAATGAACCCCCAGGCATTTGACCACATTCTTTCTTCACGATTCATAAATGTGGTATTAAAAGAAAATGTAGGTAACCTGAATTATTACTCGGCCTATCAACCTTTTTATAATAAAAACGGGCAACTGCTCGCGTATGTTAACCTGCCTTATTTTGCAAAACAAAACGAATTGGAAAAAGAGATCTCTATTTATATTGTTGCCCTAATCAATATTTATGTAATCCTTTTTGCCTTTAGTACCATTGCTGCCTTGTTCATATCTAACCTTGTTACCAAGCCTTTGCGAATGATACAACAACGTTTAAGTAATGTTCGTTTAGGAAAACGTAATGAACCTATTTTGTGGGCGGAGAAAGACGAAATCGGGAAATTAGTGAATGAGTACAACCGCATGATTGAGCAGTTGGAAGCAAGTGCAGATAAGTTGGCAAAATCTGAACGTGAAAGTGCCTGGAGGGAAATGGCCAAACAAGTGGCCCATGAAATAAAAAACCCGCTCACCCCTATGAAATTAAGTGTTCAGCATTTACAACGCACCATAAACAGCGATAGCGGAGATATGAAGGAGCGTATTGAAAAACTGTCTGTAATGCTGATCGAACAAATTGATACACTCTCCAATATTGCCGGAGAGTTCAGTTCTTTTGCAAAAATGCCAACAGCGAATATAGAATTATTATGCATAAATGAATTACTCAAAAACAGTGTAGAATTATTTAAGGAAAGTGAAAATATTGATTTGCATTACTTAGATAAAACAAATGGGATGCAATATGTAAAAGTGGACAAGAACCAATGTTCGCGCATATTCACCAACCTCATCAAAAACGCCCAGCAAGCTATTCCTGCCGGCCGTGTTGGAAAAATAGAAATAGACTTGTTTGTGAAAAATAAAAACGTTGTTGTTAAGGTAAAAGATAACGGAACGGGTATTGCACCGGAAGCAATGGATAAAATATTTGCTCCTAATTTTTCTACCAAAACCGAAGGCATGGGGCTTGGTTTAGCAATGGTAAAAAATAGTGTAGAGTCCTTTGGAGGAACAATTTGGTTTGAGACGGGACAAAATACGGGAACAAGTTTTTATGTTTCCTTGCCAATTAGTAAGTGAAGCACAATAAAAAAGCAGCCGCTGTAACAGCTACCTTTGTAGCTCCTCACGCCATACACTTTGTTGGTCGCAGGTTTAATTCTTCAATTTCTTAATACCAAGATTGTAAAAAAGAAAAGAATAAAAGTCTACCAATTCACTAATACTCTTATTATATGTTGCAGCACCATTATGACCGGCCCCCTTTTCAACACGCAACAAAATAGTTGGCTTGTTAAGCCCCTGCAAAGTAGCTGCCAGTTTATAGGAATGCATAGGCGGAACTCTATCATCATGGTCCGATGTCATGATTAACATAGCAGGATAATTTACATCACTTTTAATATTATGAACCGGGGAATAGGAAAGAAGATTAAGGAACTGGAGCGAATCTTTCACACTTCCATATTCGCTTATAAAAATAGGGCCCGCCGTAAAGTTTTCATACCTAAGCATATCGTGCAACCCAACAACAGGAATAGCTACTTTAAACAAATCAGGGTTTCTAATAGCCACGGCGGCGGTCATCAGTCCGCCCTGTGACCCTCCACTAATAGCAAGTCTATTCTTATTTGTGTATTTTTTCTCGATTAAAAATTTAGCTGCATTACTAATATCATTGATGGAATTGTTCTTATTCAGTACTCTTCCGGCTTTGTGCCAATTCACTCCCAATTCCCCACCACCACGTATCATAGCAAAAGCGTATATCCCGCCATTTTCAATAAACATTATTTTCCCGGGATCGTATGCAGGAATAAAACTCTTCCCAAACCCACCATAAAACTCCAATAAAAGTGGGTTATCTCCATTTAACTCTATCCCTTTTTTACACATCACTAATAACGGAATATTAGCGGTGTCGGATTTATACCATAGTTTTTTTATTTCGTAATCCTGGTATTCGTAATTTACTTTTACCTGATTTACAATATCAAATTTGTAACTAAGCATATCCATGCTCAGCAGTACCGGTGGGTGCAAACACGATTCGTAGGAGAAATAAATCCTGCTCTTATCCAAATCCTCGCCTCTAAAAGAATAATGCGTTCCAAATGGGAAAGCCACTACCTTAACAACATTTCCTTTTGTATCAAAAACAATTAATTTTTCCTCTGCATTCTGTGTGGCAATTACGTAAAAATGTTCTTTATAATATTCAGCACTTTCAAACAAGGCGTCACTTAAATCCGGGATCATTTCTATCCATTTTTTTGGATTCTTACAATCGATACCTATGACTTGACCTATTGAGCCTATGCCGTTTTTAAAAATAAGCGTGTCAGAGTTATTACTCATCAGCTCCAAATAAAATTTTGTTTTGCGGGCTATTGGTTTTAACCCTTTTTGTTCTTTCTCATTAAAATCATAATAGTAATAACTATGCAACCCGTTTGCCTGGTCATAGTCTTCTATAATCAAAAAACGTTCGTCCCTGCTTACGCTAGCCGTATAATTATTATAGGGAGCGTCATTCCGTTTAAAAACCAAACTATCTTGTTCCTGATTATCGCCTAGTTTATGATAATACATGTGTTGAAAGCGGGAGGTTTCTGTATACCGTTTTTCTTCATCTATGTCATCATACCGGGAATAATAAAATCCATTCCCCCGCCAGGCAATATGTGAAAACCTGACATTGAGCAAATGATCCGGCAGTGTTTTACCTGTTTTTAAATCTGCCACCTTTATTTCTTTCCAATCACTACCGTTCCTGTTAAATTCAAAGGCTATATACCGCGAATTTCCGGACACTTCAAAGTCGCCTAAATTCAATACATCATCTTCCTTCAGCTTTAAACCCTTTGTTACAAACAGAGACTGCCAGGCACCATTTATCAGGTCTTCATTATAATAAAAATCAAACGTTTTATTTTCTTCGTCAATATCAGGGGCTATAAAATATTTTCCGTGTTTTTTTGGAGCCAGGTACGAAATCATTGTGTTTTTTTGGAGGCGCTGTTGAATATTAAAACGAAAGGGGATTTCTTTTATGTAGTTGTAGGTTAACTCATTTTCTTTATTCACCCATGCTTTAACTTCTTCATCAAATTGATTTTCGAGCCATCCGTATGGATTAGAGATCGTTTTTCCAAAATAGGAATCCTGCAGTGTTGTTTTTTTAGCATATGGATAAGGAGCCACTATGCCTGTACTTTGAGAATGTATTGTGAAGTATGCAAAATTAAAAACAAGGAAAACAAACAAACGTTTCATATACAAGAGATGCTTTTTCAAAGCGTAAAAAAAACGTAAAGTTAACTGATTATATCTTAGCAAAGGCGACCAACCTGAGTTAACCACCTTTGTTTATACTTCTTATAAAGATGACGAGTGTTATTAATGCGCCGTCGGATAACGAAACGCTTGAGGATTATTTTAAGCCTTTAATACACGCCAATGAGTTTGTTAATCCTAAAAATGCTGAACCGTGTATTGTTATTATTTGTGTGGTGATTAAAGTGTATGATGAGATCAGTTTGTTGTATAAAAAATTCAGCACAACCTT
>JAUXTT010000033.1 GCA_030684395.1 Bacteroidota bacterium
CCTAGTTTCTTTCTTAAACCAATATTTTGTCCCTAAAGGGACAAATAATTAGAAATAACAGTCCTAGAGGGACTAAATATTTGTGACAAGTGCAACCTAGTTTCTTTCTTAAACCAATATTTTGTCCCTAAAGGGACAAATAATTAGAAATAACAGTCCTAGAGGGACTTAATATTTGTGACAAGTGCAACCTAGTTTCTTTCTTAAACCAATATTTTGTCCCTAAAGGACAAATCAGAAGTGATAACAGTCCCGTAGGGACTTAATATTGGTAACACGCCAAAACTAATACGTTTCTTAAATCCCTTTAGGGATGATATAGGAAAATCACGATACTACATAAAAACCATCAAAAGAACCTATCATCTCAAAAAAAATAAATTGTACTTTTAATCTTAAAATAAAAGTATAATGCCCAACACTTACACTCAAATCCATCTGCAATTTGTATTTGCAGTTAAACACAGAGAAAACATAATAAAACGGGAATGGAAAGATGAATTATACAAATACATAACCGGAGTTATTCAGAAAAACAATCACAAATTAATAGCTATTAATGGTGTTGCTGACCATATTCATATTTTGGTTGGAATGCGGCCAAACCAATCGGTATCGGATCTACTTCAAGATATAAAGGCAGGCTCTTCCAAATGGATAAGCGAAAAAGGATTTACCAAAGCTAAATTCGAATGGCAGGAAGGTTATGGTGCATTCTCATACAGCAAATCACATGTTAAGAATGTTATAAATTACATTAACAATCAGGAAGAGCATCATAGAAAAAAGACATTCAGAGATGAGTACATTGAATTTTTAGAGAAATTTGAAATTGAGTACGATGAGAAGTACATTTTTCATGAGCTTTTATAAACGCAGCAACTATAATCTAAATCCTATAACACACACATCATCGACCTGTTCCAAATTCCCTTTCCACTGAACAAATTTTTGCTTCAGTATATCTGCTTGTTCTTTTAGTGGCAAATGCTTATTATCTACAAGTGTGGCTTGTAATTGTTTGTACTTGAATTTCTTTCCTTTCTCTCCTCCAAACTGATCTGCATATCCATCAGTGAACAAATAGAAAACTGTGCCTTGAATGTGATTTATTTCATGTGTTGTGAATGGCACTGGTTGATCAGTTTTTCCAATAGGTTGTTTATTTGGTTTGATCTCTTTTAATTCGTTTTCTGTTATATACCATAAAGGGTTATTAGCTCCACTCCAGAATACCTTTTTCGTTTCCTTCTCAATTGCTATCAACGAAATATCCATCCCGTCTTTCACTTCGTTGTTGTTTTTGGAAAAGGTTTCTAAAACCAATTCACGTGTTTTATCCAATATTCTACCCGGATCACTTAACTTAAATTCCTTAACACATCTCGATAAAGCATTCGCACAAACAACACTTACCATCGCTCCCGGAACACCATGCCCCGTACAATCTGCAGCCGCATAAAAAATATGAGTATCAATTGTTTCAAAAAAGTAAAAATCGCCTGCTACTATATCTTTCGGCTTATAGTACAAAAAATTGTCAGGCAAATACGAATTAATTTCTTCTCTCGTTGCTAAAATTGCCTGCTGCAATCGCTTTGCATAATTTATTGAATCGGTGATCTCTTTGTTTTTTATATCGACCACTAGCTTTTGATGTTGAATCTCACTCTTTTGATTTCGTAATAAATGGTTCGCTTTGTTCTTATTTTTAAACGCAAATGCAAGAACTATAATTAACAAAAGGGCAAGAGAAACAATTCCAATATAAAAATACCTCGATGTTTCATGACGCTCAATTTCTATCGATTGCAACTGTTTGTCTTTGTTCAGTAATTCAATTTCTTTTTCCTTTTTTTCGCTTTCGTATTTAGATTGCATTTCAGTTATGGCATCACCGGTTTCTTCTGTAAACACACTATCGCTTAATTCAATATGCCTTCTTAAATATTTGATTTCATTTTTCAGGTCATTTTTTCCTGCATATACGTCAGCCAAAGTCATGAATGAATAAGATAATTCTCTTTTAGAACCTAATTGCAAACCAAGTGCTACCGATTTATTTGCATATTCCAGAGCCTTCTGATGTTGCCCTAATTTAGAATAGGTATAAGGTATCCCACTGTATAAAACCATTAAGGTGAAATTATCTTGTGCTTCAATAAGCAATGGTTCAGCTTTTATTTGGTAATCGAGTGCTTCCGGGTATTTTTTTTGTTTTCTGAAAAGATCTCCCACATTGGTATACCACAAGCCTAAATACCTCGCATTGTTTTTCATCTTCAAATAAATGGGCAAGGATTTATTATAGTATACGAGTGCTGAATCCAGCATCTCTCTGTTATCGAAAGAAACTGCCAGATTTGTATAGATAATAGCAACATTCAAACTATCCCCAAGCTCACCATAAAATTTTGCAGCATACAAATAATTCTTATCGGCCAACTCAAAGTTGAACATATTTAAATACGCGTTGGCTATGTTAGTGTATGCTTCTGCGGTAAGATGTTTATCTTTTATACTTTCTGCAATTTTTAATGCCTTAATCGAGAAATCGAGTGATTCCTTATAAGCAGATTGCTGAATTTTTGAATAAGCAAGATTACTGTATGAGGCAATAATCCCTTTTTTGTAATCTAATTTAAGGGAAAGTGCCAAAGCCTCATTGGCATACTTATCCGACTTCGTTTCATCATTACGGTGGTAATAATCTGCCAGGTCATTTAATGTATTTATTTTCTTCTCCCCATTAAGTGATGGCAATACTGCTTCCAGAGAATCAGCTACGGATTGCTGTGCTATAGCCCTCCCCATCAGCAAACAAAAAAATATGATAAGTACTTTTCTCATTTTACAAGTTAAGCCCAATAATACAAACGTCATCGACCTGTTCAATTCCCGATTTCCACTCTTCAAATTTTGAATTCAGAATTTCTTTTTGTTTAACCATTCCTTCAACAGAAATTTCGAGTAGCAGCTCTTCCAACTGCTTGTATTTAAATTTTTTTCCTTTTGGCCCACCAAACTGATCGGCATAACCATCCGTAAACAAATAAAACGAAGTTCCCTGAACATAAGGAATAACATGGGTTGTAAACGGAGTAGGGTTATCTGTTTTACCTATTGGCTGTTTGTTGGCTTTGACTTCAACAAGTTCAGTCGGGCTTTCGTTTTCTTTTGCAGGGCAAGTGTACCAAAGTGGATTGTTTGCCCCGCTCCAGTTTACTTCTGACACCTCTCCATTTTTTCGGATAACTGCAAGCATACTGATATCCATTCCATCTTTCACATCGCTGCTGCTTTTAGAGAATGTTTCTAACACCAATTCGCGTGTTTTATCCAGGATCTCTCCTGTGTTTGTTAACTTAAATTCCAATACCGCCCTGTTTAATGCATTACTACAAACAACCGAAACCATTGCCCCGGGAACTCCGTGGCCTGTACTGTCTGCAGCTGCTATGAAAGTTATTTCCTTCTCATCCTTAGTTACAACTTCCATCCAATAAAAATCCCCGGCTACTAAATCTTTTGGCGTATATAAAATGAAATTATTTGGTAATTGTTTATCAACCGCTCCCTGTGCAGGAAGAATTGCTTCCTGTAATCGTTTTGCATAAGTAATACTGTCCAAAATTTCTTTTTGTTTTTCTTCAACTAAGTGCTTTTGGCTTTCTACTTCATTCTTTTGTGCAGTTATTATATCCTTTTGTTGCGCCAATTCTTTATTGATCTGTTTCCTGATAATATTGGACCGAACAACAAAGATCATAAGGATCCCGAAAATAATAGCTCCGAAAATAAATAGTGAGATCGTGTTTTCTCTGTTTGATATTTCCGCATCCTTTGCTTTTATCTTAACATCATTCATCTCCTGATCTTTTTGTAACATGGTGATCTTTTTCTCTTGCTTAACCGTTTCATATTTCATAGCAAGTTCCGCCAACTGAGCAGCCATGTTATCCTTGTTATTTGCATTAGCCTTTGTGAAGAGCTCATTCAACACCGTCATTTCCATATACCTGATATTTGACTGATATCCGGTTAAAGTAGTGTATACCGTTGCCAATGGTTCATGATTAAAATTGGCATTCTCCCATGTTTCAATTTCTTCATCCCTGTTTTTAACATCGCTAAAATTAAAAGGATTCGATTGTTTAAGCTGAAGTGTATATTCTTCAGGAACGATCGAATCAAGTACTTTGATAAAGGTCAGCAATTTTGTTTTCAATTCTTTAGCTGTATTTGGGCCATCTACAGGGTTGTTAGCATCATCTCCTATCAACATATGCGTAGGAAAATCATAATTTGTTTTTTGCATTATATTATCAAATGAGATCGAGTCCCTTGCCGATTCAGCTAAGCCATCCGTTTGTATAACCAGGTCGGTTTTAAGTTTAAATATATAATCATTGCAATAGTTCGTGAGCGACTTGAGTTCCTGAGCCTTATTCTTCAGCTTTACAAAAGAGCTATCCTTATTCCCGGATTTCTCAAATGCTTCGTAAAGGAATTTATTTTTTGATTCATATAAACGCAGGTTATTCTCTACACTCAATTGTGTTTTATTATCAGAAGCAAATCGTGTATTAGCTTGTTTCATACTCGCTATTCCGCTGAGAATATAAGCGATCATAAAACCAAAAATAAATGTGATGTTAAACGAAAAATAATTTTTCTTCCTTCTGAAAAGCAAAGTAATTAGCCCGAATGGGATCAGAATATACAAACCAATATTAAAAGTTAAGTTCGTAAGAAGAGTCCCGCCCGGCCAATGCATTACTTTGAATTGATGCATTGCGAGCATTAAACCCAGGGTGGTGCAAAAAACAAAGCTCAGGATCCGCTGATACCAATCACTTTCTTTAAAATTAGCAACATACCAAGCGGGAACAAAATTCAAATAAAAGACCATACAGCCTACCACAATGATAGGACCCGCACCCGGTAAATGCCAAAGTTTTAGGAATACGCCTATCATTATAAATGATAAACTAAAGATCCCGATATTATTTACGATCTGATGCTTGTTTTCGAGCTTGTTTCCATACAATTTGAAAGTTAAGATAGGGAAGTACACAAGGGTTAATATCAACATCGATCCGATTACCGATATCCAGCCAATGCTCTCCATTGCTTCAGAAGTAGAAAAAATGCCGCAAACTGCACCAATAATGCCCAACAATACAAATAAGCCGGGAATTTTTGGATCGGTAATTTTAAGTTTCATATGCGAATTTCCAACGAAAATAGGCAAATCAATCCTAAGTAAAAAATACTTCTATTTGACCCTGATAAGCCTAAAAATCAGATCCCAATAGCTATCGGGACTAGCAGAAATTTCAAATAAAACCCCTATCTTTGCACCTTCTAATTTCAAAAACATGTTCAATAATTTAAGCGATAAAATAGAAAGAGCGTTTAAGGTTTTAAAAGGCCAGGGTAAAATTACCGAGATAAACGTTGCAGAAACTATGAAAGAGGTGCGTAAAGCCCTTTTAGACGCCGATGTTAACTTTAAAGTCGCAAAGCAATTTACAGATACCATCAAGGAAAAAGCCCTTGGACAAAATGTACTTACATCTGTTTCTCCCGGGCAGTTACTAATTAAAATTACTCACGACGAACTTGCCCAATTAATGGGTGGCGAACGTGCTGATATAAAACTGAACAGTAATCCAACCATTATTTTAATGTCGGGTTTGCAGGGTTCGGGTAAAACAACGTTCTCCGGAAAATTAGCGAATCACTTAAAAACTAAAAGAGGCAAAAACCCTTTGTTGGTTGCCTGTGATATTTATCGTCCGGCTGCGATTGATCAGTTGCATGTATTAGGTGAACAAATTGGTGTAGAAGTATTTTCTGAAAGAGATAATAAAAATCCGGTTGACATTTGTAAGAAAGCTATTGCTCAGGCAAAACAAAATGGTAACACGGTTGTAATTATAGATACTGCAGGTCGTTTGGCTGTTGATGAGCAAATGATGAACGAGATCGCATTGGTTAAAAAAGAAATTAAACCGGACGAGATCTTATTTGTAGTAGATTCAATGACAGGTCAGGATGCGGTGAACACTGCAAAAGCATTCAACGATCGACTGGATTTTGACGGTGTGATACTTACCAAATTAGATGGTGATACACGTGGTGGAGCCGCACTTTCCATTAAGTCAATTGTAAACAAACCTATTAAATTTATTGGTACGGGTGAAAAAATGGATGCTATCGATGTATTCCATCCTGATCGTATGGCCGACCGTATCTTAGGTATGGGTGACGTTGTAACTTTAGTTGAGCGCGCGCAGGAACAATTTGATGAAGAAGAAGCAAGAAAATTATCTAAGAAGATCGCGAAGAATCAATTCGGGTTCAACGACTTTTTAGCTCAGTTACAGCAGATCAAAAAGATGGGTAATATTAAAGACCTTGTTGGGATGATCCCGGGAGTTGGTAAGGCGGTGAAAGATATGGACATTAACGAAGATGCTTTCAAATCTATTGAAGCCATCATTTATTCGATGACACCTACAGAACGTGAAAAGCCTGAGCTATTGAATGGCGCAAGAAAAGCACGTATTGCAAAAGGTAGTGGAACAAACATTCAGGAAGTAAACAAGCTGATCAAACAATTTGATGAAACCCGTAAGATGATGCGTATGATGCAGGATAAAAATGCAATGGCAAAAATGATGCGCAACATGCCTAAGATGGGACAATAAATAGTTTAGAGTTGGGAGTATAAAGTCAAGAGTTGGTAAATTGGAGTTTAGAGTAGAGAAACCACAAACTCAAAACTTCTAGCTCAATACTAATAACTACCTACTCAAAACTCAAAACTACGAACTATGCAATTAATAGACGGAAAAAAAATATCACTTGAGTTACAGGAAGAAATTGCACTGGAAGTTAGGAAACTAAAAGAGCAAGGAAAAAAAACACCGCATCTTGCTGCAATTCTTGTTGGAAGTGATGGTGGAAGCGAGACTTACGTTGCAAGTAAAATAAAGGCCTGCGAAAAAGTTGGATTCAAATCAACATTACTTCGATTTCCTCAATACACTACCGAAGAAAAATTATTACACGCAGTTCATGAATTAAACAACGATCCGGATGTGGATGGTTTTATTGTTCAGCTTCCATTGCCGCGTCAGATTAACGAACACAAGATTATTGAATCTATATTACCTTCAAAAGATGTGGATGGTTTTCATCCTATCAATGTAGGACGAATGGTTTTAAATTTACCTTGTTATGTAAGTGCAACTCCATGGGGAATTGTTCATTTGTTACATCAATACAAAGTAGAAACATCCGGTAAACATTGTGTAGTAATCGGAAGAAGCCATATTGTAGGTTCACCTATGAGTATTTTAATGGCTAAGAACACGCACCTTGGAAATTGCACTGTAACGCTTTGTCATAGTAAAACAAAAGATTTGAAATCGCATACATTAAGTGCCGATATTTTAATCTGCGCCCTAGGAAGTCCTGAATTTGTAACAGCCGATATGGTTAAAGAAGGTGCTGTTGTAATTGATGTAGGAACAACCCGCGTAGAAAGCACCGAAACAAAATCGGGGTACAAATTAAAGGGTGATATTAAGTTTGATGAAGTAGCGCCTAAATGCAGTTTAATAACTCCGGTACCGGGCGGTGTTGGCCCTATGACCATTGCATCTTTATTGAGGAATACGTTGATGGCTGCCAAAAAAGAAGTATATCCTGCTTAGCTCTCACTATTTGTTTCGTTTAAGCTTAGCCATATAAAAACCATCAACATTTTGCTTGTCAGGGTGAATACGCTTTTCTTCAATTAATTCCCATTGAGGATTATTCTTTAAAAATTCAACTATTTGCTTTTCACCCTCGGAAGGTAATACGCTACAATTGGCATATACCATCATTCCACCCGATTTGCACATAACAGAGTATTCTTTCAGGATGTTTTTTTGTATTTGAATAAGGTTAGAAATGTTATCAGGTGTAATCTTCCACTTGGCATCGGGATTGCGTTTAAACACACCTGTTCCACTACAAGGAACATCTAACAATACTTTATCTGCAAAATCAGTATAACGTTTTATTGATCTGTCACCTTCTATCAAACGTGTTTCGATAATTTGCACATTGGCCCTTGCTGCACGTTTTTTAAGCTGCTCCAGCTTCTTTTCAGTAACATCCATTGATACCAGCTTACCTTTGTTTTGCATTAAACTTGCAAGGTGTAATGATTTTCCACCGGAACCTGCACATGCATCAATTACTTTATCACCTTTTTCCGGAGCTAAAAATTCGCTTACCAATTGCGATGATATATCCTGAATTTCAAAAAAGCCTTCTCTGAATGCAGGCAATGAAAACACTACTGCATCTGAAGAAATTTCGAGTGCAGTTGGAGAGCCGCTCACCTCTTTCACACGAATCTTTTTCTTTTGTAAAATATTCATCAATTCCTGCTTACCTGTTTTCAAAGTATTGATACGAATGTATCTCACAGGCCTTTGTTGCAATGCATCCGAAACACTGTTCCATTTCTCTTCACCCAAATCATTTGCACAATATGCATCAAGCGCATCGGGATAGGAATTACGAAATTTCCTTTGTGTTAAATTTTCAGTTAAACGTTTATTAAATTCCCACTTATTAAATGTCACACGTTTCAGTGTATCCGGCAATTCTATTTTTTTATAGTAATAATAAGAAGGGAAAAACGCGAATGGATGTTTAAAAATGTATTCGTTATTCTGCCCAAAGCTTTCCTGAAGTAGCCTCCAGTTACGGATCAGGTCATAAACTACTTCTGCAACAAACTCTTTATCTTCGGGAAGCAGGGTAGTTTTTTTCTGAAAATAGAATTGCAAACTCTTGTCTGCATTCTTCTTTTCGATCAGTACTTCTTTTACAATATAAAAAATGGGGAGAACTAATTTTTCGTTGAAATGCATTTTTGTCCGTTTCGGATTTTTTTGTGAACAATGATTTAAATTCGGGTCCTATACCTCTATTGGCAACAAGGTTAAGCGAGGTCAAAGATATTACAATAATTCCGTTCCAAAACTGTTTCTATCTCTATTTTAGTTATTTTTGTATACCTATGAAATCCATTTTATTTTTTCTTTTATTTACATCACTATCGCTACGTTTTTGTGCTCAATCCAATATTGGAGGTATAATAAATAATTATACTCCGGTTATTTCGCTCAGTTGTAATACTGTAACTGTTACAAATGCTTCAGCATTTTCTATTGGTGACAGGGTTCTTATCATCCAGATGAAAGGCGCAAAAGTGGATTCCAGTAACACAGCTACTTTTGGGACTATCTTAAGTCTCGATGATTGTGGCAATTACGAATTTGGAAACATTACATCCATTTCAGGAAATATTATTTCGCTTCAATTTCAGCTTTTAAACAGTTATACTCCTTCTGGACTTGTGCAACTGATAAGAGTTCCTCAATATACTGATGCAACAGTTGTTTCTACCCTTAACCCAATGGCATGGAATGGAAGTATTGGAGGCGTCCTTGTTTTTGAGGTTTCAGGAAAACTCACTTTAAATGCTCCAATAGATGCTAATGGTAAGGGATTCAGAGGAGGTACTCAATGTGCTAATCCTGATGGTGGTTGCGGCGCAGGATACTCTTCCTATTATTACAACATATCATCCGGGTTTGGAGCAGAAAAAGGCGAAGGTATTGCAGTATTGAGTGCAAATAAAAGTGGGGGTCGTGGGTCAATAGGTAATGGTGGTGGTGGTGGCAACAAACATAATTCCGGTGGTGGTGGTGGTGGTAATTACAGCACTGGTGGAAAAGGAGGCGACCAGGCTAATTTCTGTGCTTCTTCTTCAGTTGGAGGGATCGGTGGTAATGGATTAAACTATACAGCCAATAAAATGTTTATGGGAGGCGGAGGCGGAAGTTCAGATTATAATAATGGTGTAGGTTCTTTTGGAACGAATGGTGGCGGGATCATCATTATTAAAGCCGATACGCTCATAGGTGGAAACAATGTAATAGCATCAAAAGGACTGGATGTGAACTTGATTAACAATGGTATTGGTGATGGGGCAGGAGGAGCAGGAGCCGGTGGTACGATCCTGCTTCACATAACAGAATACATTACTAATTTAACCGTTGAAGCAAATGGTGGTCATGGTGGCGATCAAAACTGTACCTACCCGGGTTGTTTTGGTCCCGGTGGTGGTGGTGGAACAGGTGCGATCTGTTTTTCATCTGCTTCTACACCCATAAATGTTTCTACGTTTACTTTATCTGGTTTAGCCGGTATGGATACTTATTCTGGATCACCTTGCTTTAATTCAAATTTTGGTGCTGCTGACGGCCAAAGCAGTAACGGAGTTTTATACAACCTTACCTTACCCGAAAGTGCCACTATCATTAACGACCCCATTGACCTCGGAAATGATACTACCTTATGTTTAGGGCCTGTTACTCTTGATGCATTTCTTGCCGGTGCAACCTATATGTGGTCAACGGGCAGCACAAGTTCTTCTATTGTTGTAAATACAGCAGGAATGTATTTTGTAGACGTCAGTGTAGGTGGGTGCATTTTTCATGACACTATTAATATATTTAGCGGCCCGGCAGTACCAACCCTACTTGGAAATGATACTACACTATGTATAGGACCTGTTGCTCTTGATGCATTTATTGCCGGTGCAACCTATATATGGTCAACAGGTAGCACAAATTCTTCAATTGTTGTAAATACAGCAGGAATATATTTTGTAGATGTCAGCTTAGGTGGATGTGCTTTCCATGACACTATTAATATTTTAGGCAGCCCGGCAGCACCAAACCTACTTGGAAATGATACTACCTTATGTTTAGGACCTGTAACTCTTGATGCATTTATTGCCGGTGCAACCTATATGTGGTCAACAGGCAGCACAAGTTCTTCCATTGTCGTAAATTCGGCAGGAATGTATTTTGTAGACGTTAGCACAAGTGGATGTACTTTTCGTGACACCATCAATATATTGGGCAATTCAGGGGCATTAAGTCAACTTGGAAATGATACTTCCCTTTGTGGCTCTTCATTAACGCTAGATGCAAGTTTTGCAGGAGTATCTTCTTACTTATGGTCTACCGGTGAAACCACTCCAATTATTTCAGTAAATGCTGCCGGTACCTATTGGATAACCACTCAGCTTAATGGTTGCAACACCTCAGACACCATACATATTTTTCCACCTTCAGTCATTTCACTTGATCTTGGAAATGACACAGTAGTATGTAGTTTTCCCGTTACATTAAATGCTGCGAATACAACCAGCTCTTACCTGTGGTCTACCAATGAAGTGAGTCCGACCATTTCGGTTAATAGCTCCGGATCATACTGGGTTACTGTAAGCACCAATGACTGTGCATATACCGACAGCGATACTATCTCAATAAATTTAACATCGACAGGCCCTTTATCTACTGACAATGATACAATCATCTGTGGAGATCCAATCACTTTGAGTGTAAACTATCCGCGGGCGACAGATTACCTTTGGTCAACAGGAGAAATAACGCCATTTATAAACATTGCGGATGAAGGTATATATTGGGTGCAGGTCATTCAGGATAATTGTGTGAATATAGATTCGTTTGAAGTAAAGGGATCTATAAGTGGAGGAGAATTATATGTTCCTAATGCATTTACACCGGATTCTGACCATCTCAATGGGGTGTTTTATGCCGAAGGCGAATCAATAATAACCTTTAGCATGAAAATATTCAATCGTTGGGGTGAACTGATTTTTGAAAGTAATAAACAAGCTGAAGGATGGGATGGAACTTATAAGGGCAAGTTAGTACAATCGGACACTTATGTGTGGATCATTGATTACGTGTCAGATTGCAATTATCAGGCAAGTCAAAGAAAAACAGGAACTGTTATGGTTGCAAGATAAAAACGAATTGTTCACCTGAATAACTGAACAAAACCTTTATACTCCAGTTTGGAGGCATTAACGGTTAGTTGAAGAATATAAAAATAGGTTCCATCTGAGCAGGGCATTCCTGAAGTTGTCCGTCCATCCCACCATTGATTGATTTTGTCGCTACTATACATTTTCACCCCAAAACGGTCGTAGATTTCCACAGAATAACTTTGTGTTTTGCTTTCGAAAGTCATTATAGGCTTAAAAACATCATTCACTCCATCCATGTTTGGTGTAAAAACATTTGGAACTTTAATACTATCCTGCAAGGTTTGTGATTTTACTGATATAAAACCCAAACAAAAGATAAAGGCGATATAATATTTAATCAATGCTTTCATTTTCAAAATACTAAGGTACAAAAAATTACAATACACCTTAACCACAAAGAGTACGCAATTTGTCGCGTAGATCACTAAGTTTTTTAATGCTTTAGGTATATATTTATTTAGTAAACATGTTGCCCCCCATTAATGCTATAGTTAGCCCCGGTAATAAAACTAGTTTCTTCGCTGGCCAAAAAACTTACCAGGTGGGCAACCTCATGAGTTCCGCCCAAACGTCCGATTGGCACCTGAGCTACAATTTGATTTAATACCTTTTCAGGAACGGCCATCACCATATCCGTTGCAATATAGCCTGGCGAAATAGTGTTTACAGTAATGCCATATTTAGCCACTTCCATCGCAAGAGATTTTGTAAAACCATGCATCCCTGCTTTTGCAGCACTATAATTGGTTTGTCCAAACTGCCCTCTTTGTCCGTTAACAGATGAAATATTGATGATCCTTCCGAAATTTCTATCGATCATTCCCTGAATCACATGCTTGGAGCAATTAAAAACGCTATTCAAATTAGAGCCAATTACTGCGTGCCAGTCTTCCGGTTTCATATTTATTAAACGCGAATCTTTAGTAATTCCGGCATTATTTACCAGCACGTCAATGGTCCCAATCGATTTTTCAATTTCAACGATCATTTTTCCTGTTTTCTCAAAATCGCTCACATCACCTTCAAAAAGCTCTATCGAATAATCTTCCGCTTCCATTTTACTTTTCCATTCATCTGCTTTTTGTTTGTTCCGATAATTACCAATCACGGTATAACCATCGTTGTACAATTTTTTGCACATGGCAGTTCCCAGTCCACCTGTAGCTCCTGTTATAAGTGCTACCCTTTTGTTATTCTTATCCATAAAAATAATTTTGATAGAAGCAATTTACTACTTCCTAAGCAGATATTCAACCTTTTCGGGTGAAATTTTAGTTATCTTTACGTTAGCGGGGGCTTTTACAATTTCAACTTTTAACTTGTTCTTGCTTGATTGGTTTCCTTTGTAATCTACTACTACCTTAAAAAGAGAAGGGTTGAGTTTTTCAAATTCGCTCATAGGAACCTGGAGTTTAAGGGTAATCCTGTCAGGAAAGGTTTTTAGCTGAAAATTAGCAGGAACATTTACCGTTTCCAAAGGAACTTCAATAATTTTTTCGGTAAATTTATCTACATTAATCTCTAATAATACTTCATCTGCTGACAATCCAACCCTTTGGGTCAACTCTTCGGGTATATTTAATTTAGCTTTTTGAGAAATGTTAGAATTAAAATCGTTTAATACAATTTTTTCCGTGTTGATACTATCTATGGAAGAAAGTAAGGTGCTATCTCCGAATAGGGTAACAAATGAAGGTGTGATCTTAACTTTATTGGTATAATTATAAAAAGGATCGAAGTTTATTAAAATTGTTGGTTTCACCGGAACTACTTTTTGGTATGATTTACCAAAACTGAAATAAATTGAGTCGGGCTTCACTTTTATCAACTCTACTTCTGTATTTAATATTTTCGAAAAGCTTCCGGCAGCAAGGGCAGTATTTATTGCAACGGTGCGTTGGGAATTCTTTTTATTCAAAAATTTAGAAACATCAATCTCAATTTCTGTTTTACTTAAATTCAGTTTAATGAACATTAACTTTGTTCCTGAAGTTTTGAATTCTACCTGAATTGATTTTGGTAATTCTACAGAGAGAATTTTGTTCTTAGGTAAATTAACAAACCTAACCGGTATTGGAATTGTATCAATATAATTTCTGTTTAAAGCATTTATAAACCATAAAAAAGATGCGATAAAAAGGCATATAAAAAAGGTTGCGACTTTTTTATTAAAAAAAGCCTTTCTTAAATATTTATATAATTTATTATTCAAAATGTATCAATGCTCTAAAGTACGAATTTATAAATCTTTCTGAGTATTTAAATGAAAGCTGAATCCGCAAACGTACTGCTGCCCCTTTGCCAGTTTTATTATGCCCTCTTTCTCTTCCAGTTTTCCTGAAGAGTCCAGGCTATCTGCAATTCCTGCCCATGGCTCTATACATATAAATTGTTCTGTTCCTTTTTTTGTCCATATTCCAAAATAGGGCATATTGAACCAATTAAAATTTAAACAGTACTTTTCAGAAAAAAGTTTTAACGAGGTTGATTTAAGATCATCAAATACTACAGCGTCTTTATCAAAAAAACTTTCTGATAATACTAATGAGTTAGGTGATTCAAAAATAGTTTCGTATGCGCCGTTAAACAAACCATCCTTTAATACTCTTCTTCGCGAATTTTCTACGGTTCCAAACTCAATCCTGTAATCCAACAATCTCTCACCATCATACATCGGGCATATAAATCCCGGATGTGCACCAATGGAAAAGTAAAGATCCTTATTTCCCGGATTGCAAACCGTATAACTGCATTTAATTATCTCTCCAGCTAATTCGTATACAATTTGGAGATTGAACTGAAAAGGGTATATCAAATGTGTTTCTTCGGTTTCCTTTAGCTCAAGTAGTATTGAATCATTATTTTTCTTTATAACTTTAAACTCCTTATCTCTGGCAAATCCATGCTGTGGCAGATGAAAATCTTTTCCTTCATACTCGTATGTATTATCTTTTAGCTTTCCAACTATTGGGAAAAGTACGGGAGCATTTCTTGCCCATACGTTTTTATCAGCATGCCATAACATTTCCTTTTTTATCTTTTTTGAAAACACCGAATTTAACTCTGCACCTAAAGCAGAAATACTGATCTTATAAAATTCATTTTCAAGAGTATTCATTGACAGGCTTCATTAAGTTTTACTGCAAATACGGGTTCGATCGTTTTTCTTCTCCAATAGTTGTGTTGGGGCCATGACCACAATATACAACTGTTTCATCAGGCAAACTGAAAAGCTTAGTTTTAATACTGTTAATTAACTGATCGTGATTTCCAAATGTAAGATCCGTTCTTCCTATACTACGCTTAAATAATACATCCCCGTTTAATAGCGCTTTTTGCTCTTTATTGAAAAACACAACATGCCCCGGAGCGTGCCCCGGAGTGTGGATCACCAACAATTTAGTATCGCCAAATTCAATTATATCTCCTTCTTTCATATACCCTTCCGGCTCTGGAGAAATATTACATGGCAAACCATACATTTCGCTCACTCTTTGTTGATTATTTAAAATCACCAGGTCATCTTTATGAATGATAGGCTTAAAGCCGTACGTATCAAACACAAAAGCATTACCTGCCACATGGTCTAGGTGGCAATGTGTGTTTAACAATTTCACCACTTTCAATTTTTTTGTAGTAATAAAATCCTTAAGTTCTTTTTCTTCTGCCCCCGAATAACATCCGGGATCTACTATAACACATTCCTGCGAATCATCATAAAGGATATAAGTATTTTCCTGGAAAGGCCCGAATGTAAATGATTGTATGTTCATGATTTATTATACTGCTATTTATACTTTGCAAGTTCTGACCTTAATTCATCTATTGTTTGAACACATAAGGCATTAGACTTGTTTATTTTTTCATTGATTATCTCCAACTCAATGCCTTTTACTGCTTCTATTTCTATTTGTTGGTAAAGATCCTTTAACTCACTTGCACCCATCAACGCGATAGGGCTCTTCATTTTATGCGCTTGTTTACTTATTTCCTCTCTATTTTTTTCTTTTCTGAATGTTTCCATCTCTGTAATGTAAACAGTCATTTCATCAATATAACATTCCAGCATTTCTTTCAAAAATTCATTATCTCCTTCCGCCCTATTATACAGCATTTGAAGATTTGTTAGCCTTTTTGCTTTTTTATGCTCTGTTAATTTCAGAATTTTTTCCAATAGATCCTCCGGTTTAAAAGGTTTTGAGATATAATCATTCATTCCCGCAGTTATACATTTTTCTTTATCCCCGATAAAAGCCGCCGCCGTATTTGCAATAATAGGCACATAACATACAGGTGCTTTCATATTTGTGCGTATAAATTTCGTAGCCTCAAACCCATCCATATCCGGCATAGTTACATCCATTAAAACAAGATCAAACATTCCCTGTTCCAAAAGTTCGAATGCGTCCTGCGCGCTATCTGCAATACTTACATTCACATTCCATTTTTGCAGAGTTAAAAATGCGACTTGCTGATTAATTTTATTATCATCAACAATTAAAATAGAAATCCCGCTTAGATCTGCTTTAGACTGGCCTGCTGCTTTAAAACCAGGATCCACCAGCTCACCATTAGCTGTTGTAATTTTACTAAAAGGCAAGGTAAAACTAAAAGTGGAGCCCTGATTTAATTTACTCTTTACAAAAATTGATCCTCCCTGCTGTTCTACCAGTTGTTTACAAATAGCTAAACCCAAACCTGTTCCGCTATACTTACGTGTAGTTTTAGCATTTACCTGAGTAAATGTTTCAAATATTCTGGTTAATTTATCCTCGGGTATTCCAATGCCCGAATCTTTAATTATGAATTTTAGAACTATAGTTGATTCATTATTTTCCAACAATTCTACCTTTAAACTAACTTCGCCTTTGTGGGTAAATTTTATAGCATTTTCTGCAAGGTTCAGAAGTATTTGCTTGAGCCTTGAGGCATCTCCCAATATTGTTTCCGGAATACCCTTATCAATTTCTTCTTTAAAAAGTATGCCCTTCTCCGCAGTTCTGAACTCCAACAAATGTGAAAGGTTTGCAATGATCTCAGACAACTTAAAAGGTTTGTTTTCAAATATTATTTTTCTGGCGGTAATTTTTGAAAGATCCAACAACTCATTGATAAGTGAAAGAAGGCTATCAGAAGATTCCTTGATTGCTTTTACATATACCAATTGCTTCGGGTCGAGCGGAGTGTCCATCAAATGGTTTGTCATCCCAATGATTCCGTTCATTGGAGTTCGTATCTCATGACTTGTGTTGGCTAAAAATTGTTCTTGTGTTTCTTTTGCATTTTCGGCAAGCTCTTTTGCCTTTATGATCTCCGCCGTTGATTTTTGTTTTTCGCGGTAAAGAAAAAGTATCACAAATAAAAGTGCTGCTGAAAAAACAATACCTGCGATCAAATAACTTCTTTCCGTATTCTGAGTTTTAATCTCCCTGGTTTGCTCAACTTCATGCCTTTTTAAGAACTCTATATCTTTATCCTTTCGTTCCATATCCAACTCCGTTTGTAAACGGGCAATACTTAATGCCGAGTTTTCATTGATTACACTATCCTTTGTATCATTATATAATTTGTAATAGGTAAACGCTTCTTTATACCTGTTTTGTTTTGAATAAATTTCGGCAAGTAATCTATAATTATCACAGAGGTGCTGCGAAAGATGCTGTTCATTACCAAATTCAATTGCTCTCTTAATATGTTCAATTGCTTTATCATAATTATTATCCGAATAATATGTTTTTCCGAGTAAAGAGTTCGTATTTAAAAGCCATGATTTATCACCCAGTTTAGTGTATTTCTGTTCAGCCAACTCAAAATTAGTTATGGCTCTATTCGTTTGTTTTAAACTTGTATACGCTTCCCCCAGGTTCAAATAACTTATAGCTTCGTACTCTTCGATTTGGTTTTGTTTAGCAAGTTTTAAACTAAGGTTAGAGTACTCCAAAGATTTGTTCAGGTGTTTGGTGTTTGCGGCTTTTCTTCCTAATATATTATAGGCATCAGCCAGAGCAATACAGGTACTTATATAATAAAGGTTTTGCCCGTTCTTTTCTGAAATACCTTTTGCCTTTTCATAAATTCCGATTGCTTTATAAAAATAATTTGTGTCATTTACTGCACCTCCCTTGTCCATGTACCGGTTGCCAATTCTATCCAAACTGGTTATTTCCACATCAAAGTCATGCGAAATGTTATTTAGTTCGTGAGCTTTGTTATAGTTATCAATTGCTTTATCGTAATTAAGGAGAACTGAATAAACATCACCTATACTAATATAAGTTTTTGCCATTGCAACCGAATCCGGAATAGCTTCGGCAATAATCAAAGCTTCTTTGAGTTTACTGAGTGCTTTACTGTACCTACCTTCATTCTTGTCAATAATGGAGAGTTCATTAAGAGCAGTTATCACTCCTATTTTATCGTTTGTTTTTTTTGCCAATGACACTGCATTTTGCCCATACCGATATGCCTTTTGAGCATCCAGGTTTATATACACGTGCGACAATTTACATAAGGCTCCGATCCTTTTTTTATTATCAGGCGAAGAGGAAACAATTTTTTGAAGAGAATCAGTTAAACGCGCATCTTGTGCTTTGCCCAAAACAAAACAAAAAGAAATAAATGCGATAAGATAAACTCTCATGAATCTGGAAAGGTTTTCCACAAAGTTACACTTATTGGCGGGGAAATAACAGGATTACCGGGGAGAATTTAAAAGCCTTCCCTATAAACTCCAACCATCGTCTACCACAATATTTTGCCCATTTATAAACTGAGAAGCATCCGAAAGTAAAAAGATTAATGCACCATTAAGGTCGTTTTTATCAAGCATTCCTTTGTTAGCGGCATATGAATTATATTTTGCAATAAAATCTGCTTGCTGATGATTTTCTATGCCACCGGGGCTAATGCAATTAAAGCGAATATGGCTTCCTTTAAAATATTTTACAAAGTACTTAGTAAGATGTATGACCCCGGCTTTAATAGCAGCGTACTCTACAGGCATAGTGAAACCCGCATTTTCATACACTTCAAATCGTGGTGCAACAACCCCGTATATCGACGACATACTTATAATATTACCGTATCCCTGCTTTTCGAAAAACAGTGCGTATTGTTGCATACATAAAAAATATCCACCCAAATGCTTACTTACATTATCTGCAAAATCTGCGTATTCAACCTCTTCGAGCTTTCTGCCGTAATGAGCATTGCGGGGATATGCATTGTTGACCAAAGCATCTATTCTCCCCAGCTTCATGGAAATATCATTTATTGATGATAAAACAGAATCTTTTGACGTGATATCCAATTCATGAAAATGCAAATTCTCAATTGGCAATTGTTCTTTCCTTACTTCAGAAACAAGTTCTTCAGAAACCGTTATATAAATATCAGCTACAACTGCTACTCCTCCGGCTTTTAAAATTGCTTTAACAAAAGATCTGCCGAGCAAACCCAAACCACCGGTAACAACAATTATTTTATTTTTCAGCTCCATATTTAAACGCCCCATTTATCAGGAGCTTCACGCCACTTCTTTAATGATTCTACATCTTTTTCAGTAATATAATTGTTGCGCAATGCTTCATCAACAAGTATATGATAATTGCTCAATGTTTCTAACGGACATTTGGCTGCCGCGAAATTATCTTCTGCTGTTTTAAATCCGTATGTAAAGATCGCAGCCATGCCCTTTACAATACAACCCGCTTCCCGTAATGCTTCAACCGCTTTTAAACTGCTCCCACCGGTACTGATCAGATCCTCTATAACAACAACTCTCTGCCCGGCTTCAACAACTCCTTCAATCATATTAGTAAGCCCATGTTTTTTAGCTTCACTTCTAACATAAACAAAAGGCAAGCCCATATCCTGAGCTACCAATGCCCCCTGTGCAATGCCCCCTGTGGCAACTCCCGCAATAACATCCGGCTTTCCAAATGCTTCCATAATCACATCAACAAATTGCTGACGGATAAATGTTCTAACTGCAGGAAAAGATAATGTTTTTCTATTATCGCAGTAAATCGGCGACTTCCATCCGGAGGCCCATGTAAATGGATTTTCAGGTTGAAGTTTTATAGCTTTGATTTGAAGTAAATATTCTGCAATTTTGTGAGATGAAATATCAGTGTCTGTCATGGCACAAATTTACCATTCTCTCTAAATTCCTTAAAACCGAGTTATGAACAATTTAACCATCTATTTTGGCAATAAGCAAATCTGTTTTCTCCATGAAAATGCACCATTACCTATTGTAGAAAGCAAATTCTCCATAATAAGTTCTTCCAACACGGAAAAAGAGATTAAACTGGATTTTAACTGGTTTATTAAACAAAAAAAATGCTCTACACTTATATTTCACACAAGTAATGGTGTTTTGGCGGAAAAAAAATTCCTTAACTCATTTAAAATAATTGAAGCAGCGGGAGGTTTTATAACCACAAAAGAAGGTGCTTTGTTTATATACAGAAGTAAAAAATGGGACCTTCCAAAAGGCAAACTGGATAAAGGAGAAAGCCATGCAAAAGCTGCTATTCGTGAGTGTGAAGAAGAGTGCGGTGTTACAGGACTATTAATCAGAAAACAATTACCTCAAACCTTTCATATTTATAAACTGAAGGGAAAATATGTTATTAAAAAAACATTTTGGTATGTAATGTCAACTCATAGCGGGCAAAAACTAAAACCCCAAAAGGAAGAAGGAATAACACAACTAAAATGGTTTAAAAAATCAGAAGTAGATAAACCATTAAAAAACACTTTCCCAAGTATAAAAGATGTACTGAGAAATGTTGATTGGATCTAAGTACTAAGCATTAATCACAAAACGGCACAATGAATTTCACGAAAGAACATATCCCTTTTTCAGATACACACCAATTCTCAAAGTTATTTCTTGATTATGTGAATCAGGAATCTGCTTTATCATCTCATTATAATAACTACTTTGATAAAGAAGGAATAAAAAAGTACCTGCATACGTGTGACTTCTCGTACATAAACAGGAATATTCTATATACCTCAGCTAAAAAACAGAATGTTCAATTAAACCTTTCCCCTCTTACTTTAAAAAACATTGAAAGCCTACAAAGTACAAATACCTACACAATCACTACAGGGCATCAATTGTGTTTGTTCACCGGACCCTTATATTTTATCTATAAGATTCTTACCACCATTAATTGTTGTGAATACCTAAACAAAACCATACCAAACAAACACTTTGTTCCGGTATATTGGATGGCAAGTGAAGATCATGACTACGAAGAAATAAGCAGTGCAAACATTTTTGGAAAAAAAATAAAATGGGAAACACAACAAACCGGCAAAGTAGGTCAGTTTTCTACAAAAGGAATTGATGCTACTATAAAGGAATTACAACAAATACTGGGTGAGAATGAACAAAGTAACAGCATTATCACCCTCTTCAAAAGTTGCTATTCAAATCAAAACCTGGCTGATGCCACACGTATGTTGGTAAATGAATTGTTTGGCGAATACGGGTTGGTGGTTTTTGATGGTGATTCTTCCGAATTAAAAAAACTTTTCGCAAAAGAAATAAAAGAAGAATTAGAAACCGGCTTCTCTTACAATGCTGTAAACGAAACAAACGAAACACTAAAAAACCTGGGATATTCACTTCAGGTGAATCCCCGTGAAATTAATTTGTTCTACGCAAAGGACGGGATCCGTGAGCGGATCGAAAAAAATGGAAACGAATACAAAGTTTTGAATACCGGGTTAACGTTTTCCCATGCAGAAATAATTGAGTTATTAAATATAGAACCGGAAATATTTAGTCCAAATGTAATCACAAGACCATTGTACCAGCAAAAAATATTACCGAATATTGCTTATGTAGGCGGACCCGGAGAAATAGCTTATTGGTTACAATTGAAAAAGGAATTTACAGTTTCCTCTATTAACTTTCCGGTTTTAATTCCCCGTAAATTTGCTTTGATAATAGATGTGCCAAGCCAAAATAAAATTCAAAAATCGGGATTAAACGAAAAACAATTATTCAATGATACCGAAAGTTTAATAAAAGAGCTTATAAGTAACGATGCGGGGCAAATTGATCTTTCTCAGGAAAAAGACAAACTTGTTATTGCATTTGGCACTTTAAAACAAAAAGTTGAATCTATTGATAAATCGCTTGTGGGTAACGTAGAAGGTGAGTTACAGAAAGCTTTAAAAGGAATAGAAAACATTGAGCAGAAAATTATCCGTGCGCTTAAAACAAAAAATGAAACTTCTATCAACCAACTAAAAAACATTAAGCAAAAACTATTTCCCGAAAACTCCATTCAGGAAAGGCACGATAATTTTACCTCTTACCTTTTGAAAAATGAAAATTTTGTTGATGACATTAAATCTGCTTTTAAAACGGAATTAACTGATTTGAATATTTATTTAATGCTACTCGAAAAAGGTTAAATTTCTATTCCTTTAGTTTAAAACACAACTCATAAGAAGTTCCGTTATTGGAAGAAACCTTCAGTTTTGCATCTATCTGATCGGCTAACATATAAATTAGTTGAACACCTAAACTTTTAGCTTCTTTGTGATTAAAATCTTTAGGAATTCCTATTCCGTTATCTGTTATCGAAAGCAAGATACACTCCTCTCTTGCCTTTAATTCAATAGAGATGATCCCCTTTTTATTAGGAAATGCATATTTTAGTGAATTACTTACAATCTCATTCAGAATCAAACCTATGGGTATCATCCTGTCAATTTCCAGAAAAAAATTGCGATCCACGTTATACTCAAACAGTATTACTGAATCCTTGGCATGAAACGACTGATATACACTTTGACTAAGCTTAATAACATAATCGTTAATATTTATCCGGCTCAGGTCTTTTGTAAGATAAAGCATTTCGTGTATCAACGCCATAGAGGTAATACGATTCTTACTCTCTCTGATCATCGAATGAAATTGCTCATCTTCAATATAATCAGATTGAAGGTTCAATAAACTTGATATAATTTGGAGGTTATTCTTTACCCGATGATGAACCTCCTGGAGTAATTGTTCTTTCTCCCGAAGTGATACAGTTGAATTTTCCAGTTCTTCGCCGAGCATATTAACACCCGTACCAATCGAATCAAAAACATCTTCTTTGAGAGTAATACAAATCTTTTGTTTAAAATCAAGACGCGCATAAGCCATTACAACTTCCAAAATTTCATTTGCCCTTTTATCGGCATATTTTTTCGTTTCCACTGCCATTACTCTTTGTCAATTTGCATTAACCATTTTAAAGCATCTGCTTCACTTGTAAATAAACGCGCAGGAACTTCCGGTTTATTGATTCCCATGAAAAAATTACCAATTACTTTGCTTATGGCTGAATCGATCACAATAGCAAAAGCTTTTGCCCCCGAATCTCTTCCCCGCAAAGAAAATTGATTACGGGCTTCTCTGGTCATAGAGCGAATTCCTCTTGCATCAACTAACAAAGGGAATTTCTGTCCATAATAGAAAGAATTTACGGCGCCGGAATTTTCCTTAGCCTCCTTTAATGTAACTTCCGAGCCCGGCTTTACTTTGGTACGTACAACTCCATCCTTCCCTTGCCAGGTATGATAACAAGTAACTTCTATAGCATTTGACGGTATTTCCATGATTCGTTGGTTAAATGTAAGAAATATTTTCTATGCCAATACTATTTTTGATCCATCGTTGTTGTTCAAATCTTAGATTTGCAGAACCAATAAAATATAGCATTTTTGTTCCCTATTTTAACTTATTATGAACCAACTTATAGAATGTGTACCTAACTTTAGTGAAGGTCGCGACATGAATATTATCAAACAAATTACAGATGAAATAGAATCTGTAGAAGGTGTGCTTTTATTAAATGTTGATCCGGGAAAAGCTACCAACCGAACTGTTGTAACCTTTGTTGGGCAGCCGGAAGCTGTTATCAATGCAGCATTTTTAGCAATCAAAAAAGCCGGCGAATTAATAGATATGAGTAAACACAAAGGCGAACACCCTCGTATGGGTGCAACTGATGTGTGCCCGCTTATTCCCATTGCAAACATTAGCATGGAAGAAACCGCGAAGTATGCACAAAAATTAGGGAAAAGAGTAGGCGAAGAATTAAACTTGCCTATATATTTTTATGAAGCGGCTCAATCCAATAAAAACAGAAGTAATCTTTCCGTTATCCGTGCTGGTGAATACGAAGGCTTTTTCAAAAAAATAAAATTAGCTGAGTGGAAACCCGATTTTGGTCCGCAAGAATTTGATGCAAAACGTGGTGCAACTGTAATTGGGGCAAGGGACTTCCTAGTTGCTTTTAATGTAAACCTCAACACTACCTCTACCCGCCGTGCAAACTCAATTGCATTTGATGTGCGAGAAGCAGGGAGGGTTATGCGTGAAGGAAATCCGATTACAGGAAAAATTGTTACCGATGAAAAAGGGAATCCGAAATCAAAACCGGGAACATTAAAATGTGTAAAAGCTATCGGTTGGTATATTGAAGAATATGGCGTTGCACAGATCTCTATGAATCTTACCAACATTAATACAACCCCTGTTCACATTGCTTTTGACGAGGTTTGTAAAAGCTCTACTGCTCGCGGAATTCGCGTTACCGGAAGTGAATTGGTTGGATTAATTCCTCTGAAAGCAATGCTGGATGCAGGAAAGTACTTTCTATTAAAACAAGAACGTTCAATTGGTGTAAGCGAAAAAGAACTAATAAAAATCGCCATCAAATCAATGGGGCTGGATGAACTCGGGCCATTTAAACCGGAAGAGCGCATTATAGAATATATGCTGAAAGACAAAGCTGATAGCAAATTGGTAAACATGAATCTGGTTGCTTTTGCAGATGAAACTGCAAGCGAAAGTCCTGCACCGGGCGGCGGCTCTATTTCAGCTTATGTGGGCTCATTGGGGGCGTCTTTGGCAACTATGGTAGCAAATCTTTCTTCTCACAAAAAAGGGTGGGATGACAGATGGAAAGAATTTAGCGACTGGGCCGAAAAAGGTCAGACATACAAAGATGAATTGATTCGTTTGGTAGATCTGGATACAAAATCTTTTAATCAGATCATGAATGCGTTTTCTTTACCGAAAACAACGGACGAAGAAAAAGCTTCCCGCGATAAAGCTATTCAGGATGCAACTAAATATGCAATTGAAATTCCATTTAAGGTAATGCAAGCAGCTTATGGAAGTATGGAAGTTATTAAAGCAATGGCCGAACAGGGAAACCCAAATTCAGTAACGGATGCCGGTGTTGGTGCACTTTGTGCACGAACCGCAGTAATTGGTGCATTTATGAATGTAAAAATCAATGCTTCAGGATTTAAGGACAAAACTTTTGTAAATGAAATTATTGCCAAAGGAAGTGATATTGAACAAAAAACAATTACACTGGAAGCTGAAATTATAAAACTGGTGAACAGTAAAATAAAATTGGATTAAGCTTCGCACTCATTTTGTAGTTATATAATAGAAACAAAAAATCCCTCTCACGCCAAGGCATGAGAGGGATTTTATTATAAAGACATTAAGTTACTATTTCTTAATAACGATCTTTTGTTTCACTACTTTGTTTGCAGTTACTCCACTAATGATATAAACACCATTACTCAAATCGCTGATTGTAACAGTATAATTATTTTTAGCACTCAACTCAATAGTTTTAACTACTTGCCCTAATTCGTTATAAATAGTATAAGTACCTTCTGTTCTTGCTTTGATAACAAAAGTTCCTGTACTAGGATTAGGATAAATATTTAATGCTTCAGTAGAAGCAACTTGTTGAGCAATACCCACAACTGTTACTAAAACGCAAGCAGATGTATCTGAACAAGAATTTTCAGTTACCACTACCGCATAGTTACCTGTTACAGATGGAGAGAAAGACTGATTGGTTTCTCCGCCAATTACTGCACTTCCATTATCACAATCTAACCATTGGAATGTTCCGGAAGTAGCATTTGCACTAACAGTAGATCCAACCAAAGATGTTGAAACATCAATAACTCCATTTACTGTAAGGTCAGTTGTTACAATACTATCGCAACCATTAACTGCGGCTGCAACCAAAGTATCAACATAAATACCTGTTGTGTTATGTGTAACTGTTCCAACAACTACTGATCCACCTGCGCAAAACACCAATGTTTGAGAACTTGTTACAGCAGGAGAAACAGTAAGATTAGTAGTAACCGTACTATCGCAGCCATTGGCCGCAGCACCGGTTAACACATCTGTAAATAAACCTGATGTATTGTGAGTAATTGTTCCAACAACAACTGAATCTCCTGCACAAATAGTTAAAGTTTGTGAGGAAACAACTTGAGCGGGTTCACTGATAGTTAGGTATACAGTATCCTTACATCCCTGAATATCTTCAACGTAAACTGAATAAAATCCCGGCAATAAGTTTGAAGTTGATGTGCCTGTCATACCATTACTCCATAAATAAGAAACTGAGCCAATACCGCCTGTAGAAGTAACTGTTGCTGCTCCATCGTTTGATCCATAACAGCTTATATTTGTTGAGCCAACTAAAGAAGCTGCAAGGTTACAAACAATTCCAAAATTAGGTCTGATAACAAAAGGCTTAGCGAAACCTGCACCAAAATCTTCAGCGTTAGCCCAAGGCAACATTGGGCTTGTTGGCCAAGTTATCCACGTTCTGTTTGTAGTAAAGATCTCTGCAGTTTGAGCCAATGACAATGTACTATCAAACTCTACTGCTGTTACAGCATAGCGACCTGGTAATAAATTTATAGAACCACCATAAATATCAAGTGTATAAACACGTGCACTATCGTCAGGGTAAAGCAAAGTATCGGTACTTGCTATAATTGCGTTAGGAACTCCGGCAACCATATCCCATATAACCGCTGCACATGGTTTTCCGGTATAACCTCTTGTATATGCCATAGTAACAGAAGTAAGTTCATCAGCAGTGATCACTTCAAAATCCTGACCAATATACCCTCCGTTACCTGCTCCAATACCTAAACCACCGGTTATTGCATTCCAATCTCTTGCATATACGGTATCAGTGATAGTAAAATAATCCATCAGTGTATCATTTGAATTTAACTGATCTGTTTCTGTTGCACTGGTATAAAAAGTAACTGAGTAATCATCCACAACTGAAGGTGTAAAAGGTGCAACAGTAAAAGTACTTGTAGCGCCTGAAGCTAATCCTGCAGGAGCACTTGAAGCAGCATAAACACTTATGTTAGAGCTGTTTTTTACATTTACATTTAACATTACGTTGGTTAAAGCATTAACACCGTTATTTCTAATATCTCCTGAAAAATTCATAGGTGCCACCTGAGTAATAGGAATTAATGAATACTCAGTTATTGTATCTGTAGAAACCAATTGCGCGTCAAAATTGATCATATTCTCTACGAGAATATCATCAATTAATAATAAAAACTTATCATTACTGGTATTTCTGAAACCTACATAAATTGATTGTCCTGCATAAGCAGATAAACTCAAATTCCTTGCAGTCCAAGCTGTATTTTCAGCGACTATAGAAAAAACCTGGGTTGAGTTTGTAAGCTGGTTTCCAATTACACCCGTTCCACCTGTTGGAGGTCCGCCTGCAGAAGTCATTATTCTTACTTCATAACCATCGGGATACAATGCGTCATAAGTAACTGCATTCCAACTTAGATTTGTATTAGCAGTGATAGGTCCAATGAGTGGCGTCCACATCCAGTCATCAGCAGCACCTGCAGGAGAATACCACGACGTGCTAAAAGCAGCTGAGTCTGCAACATTGAAGTTGAAGTCCTCTCTACGCTCCCATGCCTCATTTACATAAGACACCGAACCAGAAGGTGTTCTGTTATCTACGTTCATGATTAAAAATCCGGAAGGAAAAGCATAAGTTCCTGCCCCACCCGCTGTAGGACCCGGAATATTCTCAAAATTTTGAGAATAAAGAATCTGACTTTGTGCACCATAAAAGGAAGTCAGTGTTAAAAAGGTAAGTAAGAGTTTTTTCATAAGGTTTATCTTAGTTGTTTATATAATTGAACTCAAAAATAATTATTTTTTTGGGTTTAGAAAGTTTTTCACCTCTAAATAATTCTTCTCCGTCAACGAAGTTATGTACGACTCAAGGCTTAATTTCTTTGGTACAAGCGTGTTAGGTTGATTAAGGGTTTGTGAATTAATTACAACAGTATCTTTTCTGAATTCAACAATTTGTTTTGATTGGGTATTTTCCAATACTAGGATTTCCTGTAATCCAATGAATGGTTTTCCATCAGCAGTTTTTGCCCCACATCGTTCTGTAATGATAAATTCTGTTTTACTTACTATGTAGTGTGATTTTCCCAATGATTTATTTTCCCTTATTTTAAATTTTTCAATTGAATTATCGGATGCCTTTGAGATTCTTGTTTTAAAAGTAGAATCGGTTTTTAATTCGGAAACAGCGGAAATTTTACAGGAAGACCTGATTTTAACTTCCACGTTCTTTTCTCCTTTATAAAGGGCCAAACCTCCCTTTTCTTTCGATTTACAACAGATCAGTACAAATACACACAAACATACGGGAATAACTTTCATCATCTAAAACGGGTTTTCTTCACAATATTACAACAAATTACTTTGCCTGCTTATCAAAAATGTCCCACTCAAGGTTGAACAGCAATCCATCGATTCCCTGAACCCTAATAATGAACATTTTTATTTTCGCGATTATTTGCTGTAGTATTTCAATTAGTATACATTTACTAAATCAATTTAGTTTTTTATCACATGAAAACACTTTTTTGCATTCTTCTTATTTCCTTATCAGGCATCTGCTCTGCACAATGTACTTTTAGTCTTGGTTCCGATGTTACCTATTGTCAGGGGCAAACAATAAATTCCACATTCAGCGCACCTGCCGGACAAGCATCTTATGCATGGAGCACAGGAGCAACTACTCAAAACATAACAGCTACTGCTGCAGGAGTATATACCTGCACCGTAACTTTATTGAGTGCCAATTTAGTAACCAATGGAAACTTCTCTTCGGGTAATACTGGCTTTTCAAGTTCTTATTCTGTTGGAGCGGGTGGTAGTTGGGGACCAATTTCTAATCCGGGCACCTATTATATAACAAACAATGCAAACTCAGCACACACCAATTTTCCGTCTTTTTCGGACCATGCAGGAAGTGGCAATATGATGGTATGCAATGGATCTGATATTGCCGGTACAAGTGTATGGTGCCAAAGTATAACGGTTACTCCGAATACCAATTATAACTTTTCTGCCTGGGCTGCAACATGTGTAAGCGGAACAATGACAGAACTAGCCGACCTGCAGTTCTCTATTAACGGATCCTTAATTGGAAGTCAGTTTTCACCATCAATCAGCCCCGGAGTGTGGACACAATTTAATGCCACCTGGAATTCGGGAGCCAATACCACTGCTAACATTTGTATAGTAAATCAAAACACTACTGCATCCGGAAATGATTTTGCACTGGATGATATTTTCTTTCAACAGGTGTGTACTGCTAATGATAATGTTTCCATCATTGTTAATCCACAACCAACAGTTACGGTTCCTACCAATACTACAGTTTGTAACGGAGCAACAATTCCGGCAACAGCATTTACAAGTACTCCTGTGGGTGCAACCTATACCTGGACCAATTCAAATACGGCAATCGGGCTTGCTGCAAATGGAGTTGGAGATATTTCTTCTTTTACGGCTTCAAATGCGGGATCAATAGCTATATCAGGAGTAATAAATGTAATTCCTACATTAAACGGTTGTGTTGGTAATGCAACCAGTTATACCATAACAATAAACCCGACCCCTGTTTTAACTGCAGTTACAAGTCAAACTATTTGCGTAAATAATTCTACCTCAACAATTAATTTCACAAGCACCCCTGCCAGTGCAAGTGTTAACTGGACCAACACCGATGCTACAATCGGATTAGCAGCAAGTGGTTCTGGCAACATCGCTCCTTTTGTTGGACAAAATAGTGGAGCAACTCCTGTAACGGGTTCTGTTTCTGTAACTCCAATTCTTAATTCATGCGTTGGGCTTCCGATCACATTTGATATTGTGGTAAGCCCCGGCCCTACTCTATCACCTGTAACCAGCCAAACAGTGTGTGAAGGAAATCCAACCACAGCGATTACTTATGTAACAAATCCTCCCGGAATAACTACAGTTAACTGGACCAGCTCAAATACTGCAAACGGACTTGCTGCAAACGGAAGCGGAGATATTCCTTCATTCACCGCTTCAAACGGAACAAATGCTTCTATCAGTTCAACAATAACAGCAACACCTTCCATTGGAACTTGTATCGGTAATCCGGAAACCTTCACAATAACTGTTGATCCTTCTCCTGTTTTAAATGCGGTTACAAGTCAAACTATTTGTGTAAGCAATAATACATCAATAATTAATTTCACAAGCAATCCATCAGGTGCAATTGTTGACTGGACAAACTCTGATGCTGCCATAGGTCTTGCCGCAAACGGGAGTGGAGACATTTTATCATTTGCAGGGCAAAATGCCGGAGCGAATCCTTTAACGGGAACTATTATTGCAACACCAACTCTCAATACCTGTGTTGGACAGTCCATCTCCTTTGATATTATTGTAAGCCCGGGACCAACATTATCAACTTTAGTAAATCAAACGGTTTGTGCAGGTACAGCAAGTAATCAGGTAACATTTGCTACTATCCCTGCGGGAATAGCAACTATTAATTGGACAAACTCTGATCCATCAATAGGCATTGGCGCATCAGGTATTGGAGACATAGCACCTTTTATTACTTCAAACGCAACAAGTAATTCAATTGATGCAGTTTTTAGTGCAATACCTTCTATTGGAACCTGCGTCGGAAATCCGGTAACTTTTACAATAACGGTAAGCCCATCTCCAACAGTTACTCCTGTTACAAATACTACTGTCTGCAACACAAATACCATTAATACGTCTTCTTTCACAGGCTCAGTTGGAGCGACATTCAGCTGGACTAACTCTAATACTAACATTGGACTCGCTGCAAACGGAAACGGAAACTACACTTCTTTCACAGTAAATAATATTTCGACTACTCCCGAAATTGCTACCATTACTGTTACCCCAGGTTTGAATGGTTGTATAGGAGCTCCGATAAATTACCTGATCACCATTAATCCAACTCCTGTTCCTCCGTTAACAAGTAATGTTTCTCCTTATTGTTTAAATGAAAGTGCTGTCCCCTTAATTGCAACACCAGGCACAGGAGGTTCTTTACTGTGGTGGGGAACAAACGCTGCGGGAGGAACATCGAGTGTGACAGCAACAACACCTTTAACCAATACGGTTGGTACAACAATTTATTATGTATCGCAAATTATAAATGGATGTGAGAGTCCTAGGGCACCAATTACTGTCACCGTTAGTACTTTACCAAGTATTACAGATCCATCCGACATAATTGTTTGTTCAGGTGCAAACGTTCCTGTACAAAATTTTGTAAGCAATCCTGTGGGTGCAACAATTAACTGGGCAAATACAAACGCAACGATTGGATTAGCTGCTAACGGAACCGGAAATGTACCTTCATTCAATTCTGCAAATTCCGGATCAAGCGCTGTTACTTCCATCATTACTGTTACTCCAAACATTGGGACCTGCTTTGGAACTCCGATAACTTATTCTGTAACCGTTAACCCAATTCCGATAGCCATTGTAAATAATGTTACTGCCTGTAATAATACAACTGTAGCAAACATTAACTGGAGTAGTACCCCCGTTGGCAGCGTTTATACCTGGACAAATACTAACAGCAGCATTGGTGTAGCTTCTTCCGGAACTTCTTCCATAAATTCATTCACAGCTATAAATTCAAATTCAGTGGCAGTGAATGCAACGGTAAATGTTACCCCAACTTTAAACGGTTGTGTAGGACCTCCTTCTTCTTTCACTATTACTGTAAATCCTACTCCAGCGGCTCCTAATACATCAAACAATAGTTACTGTAAAAACGATGTTGCCTCAGCTCTTAGCCCGAGTGGCGCAGGTTATTTATGGTATACAACATCCGTTGGAGGTATAGGAACAACAAGCGCTCCAACACCTTCAACTTCACTGATTGGAACAAACTCTTACTATGTTTCTCAAACAGTAAATGGATGCGAAGGTTCACGTTCAACTGTTACAATTACAATAAACAATTTACCTTCAGCAACACTCGCAACGGTTAGTCCTAAATGCCCGCCTTTGCTTACGGATTTGGCATTATCAACGACTGACAATTTAGTATCATATAATTGGGTTTTAGGAGATGGAAGTACTTTTTCGGGAAATGATACCGTTAAAAATCATACTTATTCTACTTCCGGAAATTACAACGTTTCGGTAACCGTTACTGATAATAACAATTGTGAAAACATACTTACATTCCCAAGTGCTGTGGTAGTATTTGAAGTTCCCGAAGCACAATTCAGTTATGGCCCTCAACCAACAACACTTCTTGATCCTATCATCAACTTTTCAAATATTTCAATTGGGACAAGGCCTTTGGCTTATCAGTGGAATTTCGGTACCGAACCCGGAACTTATGTTACTAGTGAAAACCCGTCATATACTTATGAAACGGCCGGAGAATATGTTGTTCAGTTGATCACTACAAACGGATTTGGCTGCCGGGATACCACTTACAAAACAGTTGTAATAGAAAATGATATTGTTATTTATGTTCCAAATTCCTTTACTCCTAATGGCGATGGAGTGAATGAAAGTTTTTATGCACAAGGTATTGGGATTGATGAAAAAGATTTTAGCATGATGATATTTAACAGATGGGGAGAAAAAATATTTCAATCACAAAGTCTAAGCGAAGTGTGGACAGGAAAAGTAAATGACAAGCCTCTTGTTGATAACGAAACTTTTATTTGGAAAATCATCTACAGAAGTGGGACAGGCGATAAACTGGTAAAGTCGGGGCATGTAACGCTAGTTAAATAATTACTGCTTCAACTCTTGTACATCTATTTAATTATTTACTTTTGTGAACGGTTGATTATTCAATTGTTTACAGAAAATGAGTTTTATAAAACGAAATATTCCCAACGCCATAACCTGCGGAAATTTACTTTGCGGTTGTTTGGCAATTGTAAAAGCATTTGAAGGTGACTTAGTGTGGGCAGCATATTTAGTAGGTATTGCAGCAGTACTTGATTTTTTTGACGGCTTTGCTGCACGTTTATTAAAGGTAAGTTCACCTATTGGAAAAGATCTGGATAGTTTGGCTGACATGGTGACTTTTGGGGTGGTGCCGGGTGTGGTGATGTTTCAGATGTTACGCTTTTCAATACTAGGAGGTTTAACCTTTTTTGAAATAAAACCTTCAACCCCGTATTTAAATTTCATCCCATACATAGCCTTTATAATTCCAATTTTTTCCGCAATAAGGCTTGCTAAATTTAACAATGACACGAGACAATCAGACTCTTTCATTGGAGTGCCTACTCCTGCCAATGCAATTCTTATTTGTTCATTAACATTTAATGCTCTATATGTATATTCTGTAGACCAACCTATTTCTGATGATTTGACCATTCGATCCAGTGCGAACTCTGTTTTATTAGGTTCCTTTACCGAATCTTTTTTTATGAAATACATTTTAAATAAGTATTCCCTTATCACATTAACACTAATCATGTCCTTCCTTCTAGTTGCCGAACTACCACTGATAGCCCTTAAATTCAAAAACTTCAAATGGAAAGGAAATGAGATCCGTTTTATTTTTCTTGGCGGGGCAGTAGTTTTATTAGCTACACTACAATTAGTTGGTATTCCTTTAGTAATCGTTTTTTACATCCTTATTTCTATCATCAATAATTTATTAAACAAGAAAAAAACAACTTAGTGTTCCTTTGTGAAAACCTTTGCGCCCTTTGTGGTTAAATTTATGTCGCAAACCCCATTTTCAACAATCTACTAACAATACGCTCAACAAAATTGCCATAATTGGCAGAATTAGTATATTCGTACCCTCATTTTAAAACGCACGATGAAGTTTATAGCAGAAATAGATGTAATGCCTCTTAAAGCATTATTAGATCCACAAGGAAAAGCGGTTACAGGAAGTATGAAAAACTTAGGCTTACCTGAAATTGAAAACGTTCGTATTGGTAAACATATTACTTTGGAAGTAGAAGCTACAAGTAAAGAAGCCGCTCATGCAAAAGTAGATGATGCCTGCAAAAAATTACTTTGCAACCAAATTATGGAGTTCTACCAATTCGAAGTGGCAGAGGCTAAATAAATCATTCCGAACAAGAATAATTTAATACGAATTGTTACGAACGTGCCAATGATAGCTCAACAAGTAACAATAAGTATATTCGTAAAAAAATTCATATCAATTTGTACAAAACAATAAAATCATAAATCAACAATCTAAAATCATAAATTAAAAATGGGATATTTATTTACATCCGAATCAGTTAGTGAAGGACATCCGGACAAAGTAGCGGATCAAATTTCAGATGCATTAATCGATAACTTTTTAGCATTCGATCCACAAAGTAAAGTAGCTTGCGAAACGCTTGTTACAACAGGTCAGGTAATACTTGCCGGTGAAGTTAAATCTAAAGCTTATTTAGATGTTCAGGAAATTGCGCGTGAAGTGATCCGTAAAATTGGATACACTAAGTCGGAATATATGTTCGAAGCAAACTCTTGTGGTATTCTTTCTGCTATTCACGAACAATCTCAGGATATTAATCAGGGTGTAGATCGTAAGAAAAAAGAAGAACAAGGTGCAGGTGATCAAGGGATGATGTTTGGTTACGCAACTAACGAAACGGCTAACTACATGCCTTTAGCTTTAGATCTTGCTCATGGTATTTTAATTGAACTTGCTGCTTTACGCCGCGAGAACAAACAAATTAAATACCTACGTCCTGATGCAAAATCTCAGGTTACATTAGAATATGATGATAACAACAAACCGATACGTATCGACGCAATTGTTGTTTCTACTCAGCACGATGATTTTGATTCAGAACCAAAGATGTTGGCTAAGATCAAAAAGGACATCATTGATATTTTGATTCCACGCGTAAAAAAGAATTACCCTAAATATGCTCATTTGTTCAACAACAAAATTGCATACCATATTAACCCAACAGGTAAATTTGTTATTGGCGGGCCACACGGAGATACCGGTTTAACAGGTCGTAAAATTATCGTTGATACTTATGGTGGAAAAGGTGCTCACGGTGGTGGTGCTTTCTCAGGAAAAGATCCAAGTAAAGTAGACCGTTCAGCAGCTTATGCAACCCGTCACATTGCTAAAAATCTAGTAGCGGCCGGAGTTTGTTCAGAAGTATTGGTTCAGGTTTCTTATGCTATCGGTGTTGCTAAGCCAATGGGTATTTTTATTGATACTTATGGAACTGCAAAAGTAAAAATGACTGATGGTCAGATTGCTAAAATAGTAGAGAGCGTATTTGATATGCGCCCTTATTTTATTGAGCAAAGGTTCAAATTACGTACTCCAATGTACAGCGAAACTGCTGCATACGGACACATGGGCCGCAAAAATGAAATAGTTACTAAAACTTTCAAATCGCCTGATGGAAAAACAAAAACTATGAAAGTGGAATTGTTTACATGGGAGAAGTTAGACTATGTAGCTAAAGTAAAAGCAGCTTTCAAATTGAAATAAATAAAGCTCCCATAATAATTAAAAACCCCGCCTTCGACTAGTTCACAGGACGGGGTTTTTAATTTAAACCGAAACACTAAACCAAAACCGCCAGAGATGAAAAAAATCATACTCCTCCTTTTAATAATCGCCTTTCTTCCAACAGCTCATTCTCAGGACAACACTGTACTGTGGAAAATATCTGGAAACGGACTTAGCAAGCCCTCCTACCTATATGGAACTGTCCACCTTTCGGATAAGCGGGTATTTTTCGCTAATGATTCTTTACCTTATTTTATTGGAGCATGCAATACATTTGCTAACGAATTACATCCCGATAGCCTTAATGCGTTGATGTTTAACAAAGCAAGCAAAGAAGATACGTCTGATGTTTATAAAAACACTTTTGACCAAAATGATTATGACCTTATTAATCAAAAATTATTAAAAGAGAAAGGAATTAATCTAAGCCAATTAAAAAGAAAGGATTTGCGTACACTACGCATGTTAATGAATCCTTCAAAGAAACATAAGGATGATTATCCTACTTTCCTCGATGGATATCTAACCGGAATAGCCAAGAGAAGCGGATGCGACATAATTGGGCTGGAAAGCATCGATAATCATGAAAAAGCCCTTGATATATTTAAGGATGATGACCAATACAAAAAAAATCTGATTGAATTAAGTAAAGAAAAAAAAACTACAGAAATTTACATTGAAGAATTGATAAAAACATATCAAAAAGGTGATTTGAAATCAATAGAAAATCATTATGCAGATTTCTCTTTTGAGTTTTTAGAGAGCCTGCTCTTTTACAGGAACAGGGTTATGACCAGGACGATAGATAGTGTTATTCAAAAACAAACACTTTTTGCCACCTGCGGAGCTGCACATCTTGTTGGAGAAAAAGGTATAATTGAGCTATTAAGAAAAAAAGGCTACGTACTTACGCCTATTCTAAGCAAAGGGCGGGAATATCTTGATATGAGCAAGTTGCCTGAGAGTTATCGATTTTGGAAAACCACTAACATCCCTAATCTCGGAATAAGCTGCAAATTTCCTGGTATACCTGGAAACACAGTAAAATCACTCTTATATTCTGAAATGAAGTTATACAGTGATATTACCAGTGGTTGTACTTATGTACTCTTCCCTGTTTCAGCAGCTATAAATATTGATGATAAAGAAAAATTCTTTGCAAAATACAAGGAAATTATGGCAAGCAAATATTTAGAATATGAATTGAAAGAAGAAAAAAAAATTGTAGATAAAGGTCTTGAAGGAAAGCAGTTTCTATTTAGAAACGATAATTTTTTGGTAAAAACACGACTCTTCATTGAAAACAACATCTTATACGTTGCGGTTGCAAACTATAATGACAATAAAATTTGTGAAACCGAAACAGATTATTTCTTCAACAACATTTCTATTTTTAAACCTGTGGAGGAAGAAACCTATCATTACACAAACACAAAGTGGAACTTTGAAATGGATTTCCCATCTAAACCTGTTGAAAAATCAGGTGCAAATAAAAAAAACGGACCGCGAACAGAAACTCTTTCCCTGAAATCGGTTGACAATATTCGGGGCATTTATTACCTGATTGAAGCCAGTGAAGCCGGTCCCGGTCACTATTTTCCTAACGACACTTCTGTTCTGAATAAAGTTGCCTATTCATTGAAAAGCATGGAAAAAGCCCTATTTATAAAGGATAGTATTTTCTTTCATGAAGGTAACATGTGTGTTCAGGTTGAAGGTTTTTTTACTGACAGTTCATATCTCATAAACACTTCCATCCTAAGGGGATTTAAATATTATAACACAATGGCTGCTATGCCTGTAGCAACATACAGACAACACAGGCATGAAGCTTTTTATAACTCCTTCGCCTTTATTCCGTTTAAAGAAGAGCCGTACGAGTACTACACTTGCCCCATTGATTCTACGCTGCTGATAAAATTTCCGGAAAAGCCATATATAAATAAAAATGATACTATTGACGAAAAAGAAACTCCTCTGTACAAAGCCTATGATAAGCAAACTGCATATACGTATTATGTTCAAAAAGATCTTGAGGGAAGTTATTATTATACTCAATCGGACTCAGACAAGTGGGCTACAATAGAGAATGTGCTTGTTGATTATAATGATACACTTTTATCGAGTAAAGGTTTGCAATTTGGAAACATTCAGGGGCGAAAATTTGTGATTGGTTCAAAAACAAAATCTAGTGTAGATGTATTTACTATACTCGATTTTGGCACGTATAAGATTAAAGTTTTAGGATATTTTCCAAAAAACGATAACGAATCGCAAAAAAGTGAAGTCTTTGAAGACATTATATATAAAGGCACCAAAGGACCTGAAATCATAAGTGATACAATTGCATTTAGAAAACTAATAAATGACCTCAACTCAAGCGATTCTACCAAGAGAGACGAAAGCAGAAGAACATTATCTTCCTTCAAAATAAAGGATAATCTTTTTACCGAATTAACCAATGCTATTGATACATTAAATATTGAAGCTGATAGCCTGGATTATATTGACTACAACACCAGTCTTATTTTAAAATTGCGTGATTTAGATAGTAAGAAAACGTTCCCATACATTAAAAAGAAATTAAGAGGTGATGAATACGCCAGCACATATGCAACTTTGTTGGCTGATATAAAAACAACCGAATCATACGATAATCTCAAGGTAATCTATTCACAAAACATTAATCGTTTAAGCGAGTTTTCTACTTCATTATACAAAATGCAGGATTCTATGGCATTATCACTTACTCTTTTTCCTGACATTCTTGAAGCACTGGAAAAAGACACTTCTGAAAATTATGCATTGATAAATTTAGCCAATGCTCTCCTGGACTCAGGCATTTTAAGTTATGATATTATTCTGCCTTATGAAGCAAAACTAATGAAGATATCATCAGATCAGGCTAAAACAATCACAATTGAGAATGATCTTTACTCTACCTACTATAATAATAGTATACTGGAGCTATTGGAGCATAACAAAAACAAAAGTGGTTTCCACTCGCACTTAAAAGACCTTAGTAATTCAAAAAACGTGTGGGCCGCGTACTCCGGAATGTTTTACCTCGTAAAGGATTCTATACCTATAAATGAAAAGGTGATGAAAAAAATATGTGCTATTCCTTATTTCAGGAATGTACTATTTGATGACCTTATATCTTTTAACAAACTGAAGCTCTTTCCTTCAAAATACAATAATCAAAAAGCGTTGGCCGAAGGCGACTTGTATCATGTTTTATATGATTATGACGAATTGATTCCACTAAGTGTAAAATTTATAAAATCAGTTAATATCGATGAGAGCTATGCTAAAGGAACTTACTTTTTATATGAAGTGATATTAACCGGTGAGGAAAAGGGAACGTCGTACTTGTATACAACAGGGCCTTATAATGAAGAAAAAAACGTAAACAATGGGGCTCAAACCGGATATATTGGCGAATATTTTAAAGACATTGAGGATATTATGTTAAAAGGCTACCTGAGCGGTTCAAACTAACGTGCTTCCTAACATCCCAACGTTTATAACTCTGCTATTTTCAAACAAATAGCACTCGTGGACGGCTTATCTTTGTGAGGATAAGTTGGAATATAAAATGTCGGAACCGAAGCGAAATAAACTTAAGATACCTGAATCCCCTTCCCCTCAAACAGAAGTGGAAGAACCCGTTATTGTTGAGAAAGTAAAAACTAAAAAAACAACTGCAGAAAAAGTTACACGTCCGGCAAATGGAAAAGAGAAGTCTGTTGCACCTACAAAGCCTAAAGTTTCATTAAAAGAGCGTTTTGCCAAATTCCTTTCCTTTTACAATAATGAACGCACTCAAAAGGTATTAGGTTTATTGTTGATCCTGGGAGGTGTGTATTTAGCGATCGCATTTGCATCTTTTGTGTTTACCTGGAAAGAAGATCAGGACAAGGTTTTGGGTCCTGCATCTCAATTTTTCTCAAACGAGACCAAAGTTCAAAACTGGCTAGGGAAAGTAGGAGCATTGATTTCTCACTTATTTATGTTCAAATGGTTTGGCATGAGCTCGTTTTTGCTTGTGCCTGTTTTATTTGTTGCAGGTTTAAAACGATTGATTTCAAAAGACTTTACTTTTTTTAAAAAGGTAAATTACTCTATACTTTTCTTTTTATTTTTCACTCCGGTTGCTTTAGGTTTTTTCTTTACCGATCATTTTTTATTCATGGGCGGAGGTTTGGGATATGTGATCAACCAAAAACTCTCTGCCATCATTGGTTCTGCCGGAACAATTGCCCTGCTTGCTGTTACTCTATTAGGTTATTTAGTGATTGCTTTCAACTTTTCTTTTGAAAGAAAAAAAATAACTGAAGAAGATCCCGATAGCTATCGGGAGGAAGAAGAAAATATAGTTCAAAATGAAACAATTACTGTTCCAAACAAATTAAAAGTTACTGAAGACAGATCTGAACCGGAATTAACACCTGAAGAAGAAGAGGAGTTAATGAATATTGAATTAGTAACCCCTTCTACAAACTCAGAGCCAGTTGAAAGAGAAGAAGAACAAATTGAAGAGGAAACAAATGAAATTCCTCTTGAGATAGAGCCTGCTTCAATAGAAAAAAAAACGGGTGAAATTGACTTCGTTGTAGAAGCTCCGAAAAAAGAAGAAGTTTTTGAAGAAAATGAACCGGAAGAAAAAGCAAAACATTTAGTAGAACAGTTCGGAGAGTTTGATCCAACACTTGATCTCGGTTCTTATCAGTTTCCAACATTAGATCTACTTCAAAATTTTGGACATGTTGAAACAAAGGTCAATCAGGAAGAATTAAACGGAAACAAGAACCGTATCATTGATACCCTGAAAAATTACGGAATTGAAATTGCGAGTATTAAAGCAACTGTTGGTCCTACCGTTACTCTTTACGAAATAGTTCCTGCTGCAGGTGTTCGTATCTCTAAGATCAAAAACTTAGAGGATGATATTGCATTAAGTCTTTCTGCATTAGGAATTCGTATCATTGCTCCTATTCCCGGAAAAGGAACTATTGGTATTGAAGTTCCTAATCAAACTCCGGAGATGGTGCCGATGCGTAATGTAATTGGATCCGAAAAATTTCAGAACTCAACCTTTGATCTTCCGATCGCATTAGGCAAAACAATTAATAACGAAACTTTTGTTGTTGATCTCGCCAAAATGCCTCACTTATTAATGGCTGGTGCAACAGGCCAAGGGAAATCAGTAGGTTTGAATGCTGTACTTGTTTCTTTGCTTTATAAAAAACATCCTGCACAAATTAAATTTGTACTGGTTGATCCAAAAAAAGTAGAGCTTACCTTATTCAATAAAATAGAAAGACATTTTCTTGCAAAGCTTCCCAATTCCGAAGATGCTATTATTACAGACAATACCAAAGTAATTCACACATTAAATTCATTGTGTATTGAAATGGACAACCGTTATGCTTTGTTACAAGACGCACAGGTAAGAAATATAAAAGAATACAATACAAAATTTGTTGCACGTAAATTAAATCCGAACGAAGGTCATAAATATCTTCCATACATTGTTTTAGTAGTTGATGAGTTTGCCGATCTGATCATGACAGCCGGTAAAGAAGTAGAAACACCAATTGCACGTTTGGCTCAGTTGGCGCGTGCCATCGGAATCCATTTAATTTTGGCTACCCAACGTCCTTCTGTAAACATTATCACCGGTTCTATTAAAGCGAATTTCCCTGCTCGTATTGCTTTCAGAGTGACTTCTAAAATCGACTCAAGAACTATTTTAGATTCAGGTGGAGCAGAACAATTGATTGGACGTGGAGATATGTTACTTTCTACAGGTAATGATCTTATTCGTATTCAGTGTGCTTTTGTAGATACGCCAGAAGTAGAAAAAATAACTGACTTTATTGGCAGACAACGTGCTTACCCAAGCGCATTTATGTTGCCTGAGTACGTTGGCGAAGATGGTGATACAGGAAAAGACGATGTTGATCTTTCTGAAAGAGATAAAATGTTTGATGATGCTGCCCGAATTATTGTTCAACACCAACAAGGCTCAGCTTCCTTACTCCAACGTAAATTGAAACTGGGTTACAATAGAGCAGGAAGAATAGTTGATCAATTGGAAGCGGCTGGTATCATTGGTCCTTTCGAAGGCTCCAAAGCGCGTGAAGTATTGATTAAAGATGCAGTGAGGTTGGATGAGATCCTTAAGAATTTAAAGGAGAATCATTGATATTTATGATCCGATTTAAGCAAGGTTTTTTCTTCCCTTTCACTATGCGCATCTTTTGCGGAATTCTTATTCTTGTTTCTTTTGGTATTCTTATTCAAATTCCGGTTTTTGGTTTTATTCTGATTTGTATTTTCGGGTTGGCCTTTGGAATTGTAAAGGGAATTGAGTTTGACACTCAGCGAGCTATCTTCAGACCTTACGTTGCTATATATGGAATGAAAACGGGCAAGTGGTTACCACTACAAGATTACCCCTTTATCTGCCTGCTTCGCAGGAACTATACTATGAAAACTGGATTAAAAGGTGCAAGCATAAATAGCAATTTTTCAACCGCAGAAGTAATCCTGACAGATACCCAACACAGAAAAAAAATATTTATCCTAGAGATGCCATCAGAAGAAGCGGGAGTAAAAGAAGCTGAACGAATTGCTCAATTACTGGGGAAAGATTTTGTTCCCTATGCTCCTAAAAGGCACCCTAATAATCCAAGAAGAAAAAAGCTTTAAGTAAAAATTATTCCAATTTCTTTCCCTATTTTTAGATTTTATCTTTGGACTTAGATGAGGAAATTCCTGTTTATATTTTTGCATTTCGTTTGGGTACTTACTACTCAAGGGCAGACCGTTTCTATGAATTGCAAGCAGTATCTTACAATAGCTGACTCTATTTACGCTTCCAATCCTGATTCCTCTTTTACACTAAGTTGCCTTGCCGAAAAATGCGGACTAGAAAAAAAAGACTCGTTAATAATAGCCAAATCCTATACGAACAAGTCGAAGTACTTTCTTCTTAAATCAATGTTGGAAGAAGCCGGCATTGAGCTTAACAAAGCGTATAATTTATACAGTATCAAAAAAGATACATTAGGACTCGCTTATGTTCTTAAATTAAGGTCAATACTTCTTGAAAGAGTTGATAATCATGAAGAATCTCTAAGGCTTCTCGAACAGAGTTATGGCCTTTATAAAAGGTCGAAAAACTATAAAAACATGTATAGCGTCTTACTCAACCTTTCCAGTCGCTACACATTGACCAATATGCTTGACAAAGCCAAACGCTGCTTCGAAGAACTGGACAGCCTGAAAGAGTACCAGGGAACAACGAACATTTATTATTACAATCAGAACAAAGGTATCTTTGAAGTTCGTCTCAAAAATTATAAAGTCGCGGAAGAATATTTAACTATAGCCTGGAAATTTGCACACGAAAAAAAGATGATAGATAGTGAAGCTACCATATTAACTTATCTGGGGCAAAATAGTCGCTTAAGTGGGGATCTAAAACAAGCTGAAGAATATCTTTTAAGTAGCGAAAAGATTGGTAAAGAAAACGCACTTGATCATGAATTACTGGAAGCTTATGATGAGATCATTATGCTTTATAATGATGCTAAAGATTTCAAAAAAGCTTTTGATTACCAAAAATTAAAAGAAGAATTATCAAAAAAGCTAATGAATCTTGAACGTGTAAATAAAATTGCAGCTCTCGAAAAAAAACTGGCGCTTAGCGAAAAGCAAAAAGAAGTAGATCTGGAAAAAGTCCATACCGAAGAAGAGCAAAATAAGTCGAAGCGATTGATTGCAGGTATGATTGGAACCGGAATCATTGCCCTCTTATTAGTGTTCCTTTTTATCAGAACCAGAAAGTTGAAAAACAAGATCCATGAAAAAAGTGTGATCGTGGAAGAAAAACAAAGAGAAATTTTAGATAGTATTCATTATGCCAAAAGAATCCAACGAGCCTTACTTACTCCTGAAACATATATAAAAAAATACCTCAACGATTTTTTCATTTTGTACAAGCCAAAAGATATTGTGAGTGGAGATTTTTACTGGTCAGTTTATTACGAAAATAAATTTTATCTGGCTGTTGCAGACTGCACAGGTCACGGCGTTCCCGGTGCTTTTATGAGTATGATTGGGATCAATTTACTAAATGAAATAATAATAGAACGAAGGTGCAGTAATCCGGGCTTGATACTCGATATTATGCGCGAGGAAGTAATAAGAAATTTGAATGCGGAAGGAGCTGAAGAAGAGTCGAGAGATGGAATGGATATAGTATTATTTAAGATCGATCTTCAAACAAAACAAATCGAATTTGCCGGGGCAAACAACTCATTATATGTATTGCACTCAAACAACAATGAACTAAAAGAATATAAAGGGAATAAAATGCCTGTTGGAAAACACATGGATCATATTGATTCATTTGATAGACATAACCTGCAATTAACATCAGGCGATATATTATATTTATTTACTGATGGTTATCCCGATCAGTTTGGCGGACCCAAAGGAAAAAAATTCAAGTATAAACAATTGGAAGAACTGCTTCATAAAAATGCTCACCTGCCAATGAACATGCAAAGAGAAACACTTAACCTTGCTTTTGAAGAATGGAGAACGGATTATGAGCAGGTCGATGACGTTTGCATTATAGGTATTCGCTTATAGTCATATAAACAAAAAGCCCAAATTTCTTCGAGGCTTTGTGGACTTCACAGACAAAATCTCGAACCAGTTACTAAAAGACATTGAAGTGCTTTCTGAATTAAAACGATATATTTCTAACCATTAATACCCTCCCTTAAATATCTCCTAACATAATCAAAATTTATTTGTTCATAAATGCAATATTCGTGAATTGTTAATCTTCTCTTTTTTCGAGTTGATAGACTGTCCCGAATAGCCCTGTGTTGGTTAGCACAGCTATTGTAATTATTGCTACCTGTCAATCGCATTAAATCTTTAACGCTCAGAAATATTCCTTCTCTTAACATGCATTTTTGGTTTTTGTTTCACCATCAATTTAATTCGTATTTTGCATTACAATTTTAATTGATTGAAATTTGATTTATGAAGTCGTATTTGTTTATAGATGAGAGTGGAGACCCGTTTTTCTTTGCTAACCGAAATAAATTATTGGTTGACACAGAAGGATTTCAGCCCTATTTAATAATTGGATTAATTCAAACGGATAATAGAAAAGCGTTAAGAAAAGCCGTTGTTTCGTTTATTGAAAACATCAAAGCCGATAAAATGTACAATTCGATTCCTTCAGTTAGTAATCAAAAAGGATGGTATGTTCACGCACGTGCCGATCATCCTGAAATAAGAGCAAAGTTTTTTGAAATGCTAAGAGCTCTTCCGGGTTTTAAAGCACATATTGTAATTGCTAAAAAGAATCTCAATATATTCAACCGAAAACACAATAATAATCCTACCGAATTTTATTTCGATGTTTTACATCACTTACTAAAAGAAGTATTAACTGACAATACAAAAGACTACAATCTTTATTTATCGCAACGTGGTAATAACTCTATACATCGTTTTGAAGAAGCGGTTAAAAAAGCATTAAACTCTGAACAGAAAATAAAATATATTTTAGAAATTGTGCCAAGTAGTGATATGCCTGAGTTAAGTATTATTGATTATTTGATGTGGGCTGTACAACGTAATTTATTGAAAGGCGAAAGCAGATATTTCGATGCTTTAAAAGATAAATACGGTAGTGTGGTTAATCTTTATGAAGAGGAATAAAAAAAGCTAAAAAATCCAAACGCCCCCGTGCCAGTACTGGCATCACCCATCATGGGATGAGATTTGTAAGCGTTAAACTCTTTAGCCACTACAAATATAAGAAATTATTTCATATAAAGTAACAAGACCAATTGGTTCTAAAAAACAAAAAAGGGATCAGGTTAAAAAGTTGTGGGGAAAGGAATTATTTTGAATTTTGTAGGATAAATTAAAAATTGTGAACGAGTCCTACAGTAGCTTATTAAAGATGATTCTTCCAGAATCGATTAGTGAATATTTTGAGTTAATTGCA
>JAUXTT010000003.1 GCA_030684395.1 Bacteroidota bacterium
AGTAAATCATATTGCTGATTAGTTGCTCTCCAGCAGAGCTAATGTCCTCTTCTGATCTACGTTGCTATAATAACAATTGTTTTTTAGAAAAACACCAACTATTTTTTGCACCATTACCTATTTGAATATTCGAGAAATAAAAAAGCAGATCATATCGATCTGCTTTTTGTTTATATAACATCATAGTTTAAATCAACCGGCAAAAAATCATAATAAATCAGCTTGATCAGCGTTATCTGCGTGCCATTTTCAGCTTGTCGCCTTCACCTTCTTATTGATTAACCAAATTCCAGCAAGGATAATCACGATCGCCAACAATTGCTGCCAAACTACTTTTTCATTATCAAATAATCCCCAGAATACTGCAACTATCGGAATAAGATAAGTACAGGATGATGCGAAAACCGGATTTGATTTTTTTATCAATACATTAAATAAGATCACAGAGATTGCAGAGCCAACAATTGCAAGTATACTCACATAACCCAGGCTTTCCAATGCTTCAGGGTTTGTTTTTAAACGATGAAAAATATCCGGCCATAAATTCATTTGGTTCTCGGCAGGTGAAAACAGATCAACTATAAATGGTGCTATGATGGCAATGGTTCCTACAAAAGTAAAGGACCATACAGTTGCTGTAATAGAATTAAGATCGCTTAAGTATTTTTTAATACTGTTCACACTTATTGCATAACAAAGAGTTGCAATAGCTACCATTAATGCAAACCAGATATTGTTTTTTCCTTCTTCGGTATTGGTATCAAATACAACTAAACATAAAGCTCCTAAAAAACCAATCACTACACCGGCAATTTGATTCCACTTTACTTTCATTTTGAATAAAGCAACGCCAACAATGATCGCAAATACAGGTGTCAAGGCATTTAACATTCCTGCTAAAGAACTGGTGATACCTGTTTCAGCTTTGGTAAATAAAAAGGCAGGAATCAAATTTCCAAAACAACCCATTAAAATTAATCCGAACCAATATTTTTTTAGATCAATTTTATAATGTTTGATCATAAGGGGAAGCAAAAATAAAAAGGCAATCACAATACGCATAGCAGCAACCTGCTCGCTGGTAAAGGCCTCCATACCTCGCTTCATTAAAATGAAAGAGCTTCCCCAAATTAAGGAAAGTAAAATTAGCAGGAACCATGATGAAAAATTCTTAGACAATGGATTGTTTAGTTTATTGATTATTTACTTTCGGTATCAATCCCGATAGCTATCGGGATACTTTGGGTGTGATTGTTTTTATTAAACCTACAATAGCGACTACCGCCCACATGCCTTCTAAAATTGTGAAAGGAATGGAGTGGATTAAAATACTTCCGTAGCAGGCAAGTGCCCCTCCAATTATATTAAACAGAAAAAAAGTTTTTGTATCTGCTTTCAGTAATTTTAAAGTAGCAAGAAAAAATGCTGTTAAAATGCATGTAACTCCAATGCTGCTAACAATATCTGCGTAGGTCATTTGTTTTGTTTTCAGAAGCGAAATTACGCATTTGTTTTATATCAAAAGCAAGAAAAAAGGGTTGTATCCGTTAAGAAACAACCCTTGATCAATCCATCATTCTACCTACTATTTTACTAATTCAATATTACTGTCAATAGTTACTTGTTCGCTAACAGCCATTCCACCTGCTTCTAATAATGTGTTCCATTTTAAACCATATTCAATGCGATTGATAGTGCCTTTTACGTTGAATCCTGTACGTGTTTTGCCCCATGGATCTTTAACTGTTTTACCGTTAGTTGTTGCAGTTAAAGTAACTTTTTTGGTTACATCTCTGATGGTTAAGTCTCCAATCAAAATATATTGACCTTTTACCTTCCCTTTTTTCATAGATGTTGACTTGAAGGTCATTTTTGGAAATTTCTCTGCATTGAAAAAATCGTCGCTTTTCAAATGTCCGTCGCGTTTATCATCGTCTGTATCAACGCTGTTTACATCAACTGAAAATTCTACCTGAGCATCAACAAAGTCAACATCTGTTTTAGTCGTTACTTTACCATCGTATACTTTAAATTTCCCTTCGGTTTCCGAAACCATCATGTGCGTTACTTTGAAGCCTAGTTTACTGTGCGCAGCATCAACCGCCCAGTTTGTTTGTGCCATTAAAGAAGATGCCATTACTACTAATGCACCGAATGTTAATTTTATTGTTTTCATGTGTTTAATGTTTTGTAATTATAGAACAAATGTATGTATATAAATTAAATGTGTATACAATTAAATTGTTAAAATGTACAAAAATCCCGACTTATGAAGTTTTTAGCCGCAGATTTTCGCGGATGACAGAGATTTAAATTTTATGAATTTGAAATGGATTAATTATATATAGAACAGAATGAAGGGTGCAAATAATTTTAATTCCAGTAATAATCCGCGAAACCCCGTGTTAATCCCTGCCCGAACGACTGATGGTTCAGTGAGCAGGTGCGGAAAAAGAAAAGAATCACCTTACCTGCCCGTCCGTTAGGCGGGGATAACACAAAAACCATTTTCTAACGGTTTTGTTCAGTACTTCCACATTCAATTGATCGCTCGACTTGGAAATATCTTTCACTTTTCCGTCTCTGAACAAAAGGTTAATTCCTATCTTATCTACATTGTAAATTTCGTTGGCAACACTTTTCGTAAAAACAAAATAATCAATTTCGTTATTTTTCAGATCAAATGTTTTGGCAATTTCTTTTTGCTTTTGCTTTATATAGGAACTGCTAAATTCTTTGTTTTGAATTTCAATTTTGTAAAGTGTGCGGTCGATCATACATTTACATAAGTAACTGAGGATTTTATCCTCATGTGTACTCCACACTTTGATAGCACCAAATATATCGTAATCATCCAATTGGGCAAATAACTCAATTAGTTTGGGATCCTGAGCAAAATCTTTTTTACCACATTTGTTATACAGGAAATAGCGTAAAGCCGGTGAACAAAATAATTCAATTTTTTTTGTAGCAAGTTCTTTAGCCCTTTGCAAGATCTTTACCAGCATATTCTCTGCCGATAAAACCGTTTTATGCAAATATACCTGCCAGTACATCAATCTTCTTGCAATGATAAATTTCTCAATGCTGTAAATTCCTTTTTCTTCGATTACCAGTTGGTTCTTACGAACGTTCAGCATTTTTATAATACGATCGCTGCTTATTACACCTTCTGAAACGCCGGTAAAAAAACTATCACGTTTCAAATAATCCAAACGATCCATGTCCAGTTGACTGGACACTAACTGGTGAAGAAATTTTTTTGGATGTTTATCATTAAATACTTTTATAGCTAAGCTTAACTTACCTTCAAATTCCTGATTTAACTTTTTCATCAGCATAGCAGAAATATCTTCATGGCTTACACCGCTAACGATGGTATGTTCCAATGCATGAGAAAAAGGGCCATGTCCTATATCGTGTAAAAGAATAGCAATAATAGTAGCTTCCTCTTCCTGTTCGTTAATTTGCACGCCTTTACTTTGCAGTACTTTTATGGCTTCCACCATCAACCACATAGCACCGATAGCATGGTGAAAACGGGTATGTAAAGCTCCGGGGTAAACCAAATTAGTCATGCCCAATTGTTTGATCCGTCTTAATCGCTGAAAGTATGCATGATTAATGAGATCGTAGATCAGATCATTTGGAATGGTTACAAAACCATAGATTGGATCGTTTATTATTTTACGTTTATTTAAGACCTTCTTCATCATAATAAAATCTAACTAATAATTTTTAAAACATATGGGCACATAGAGCAATTTGTTTTTCACGTGTTAGAATGCAGATGCTTCCTGCCCGTTCCGTTAAGGCGAGCGCTTTGCACATAACTGTTTATATGCAAAACATGGTTTCTATCTTTAACTTTTATCAAAAACATTTCTATGCAACTATGTGGTTAAATTTTCTATTTACTTTTAATAAAAACTAAATCCAATACTCACTCCGCCCCAGGCAAATTTTGTTGAGAAAGGAATGGAAGTTTTGGTGGTTTCTGTTCCATCATAAAATTCTTTTTCCTTATTTAATAAATAAATAACAGGAGTATATCCAACTCTCACAACTAAGCCACCATCAGGACTTTCGTATCGGTATCCAATGCGTGGAAGAATTGCCGGTCCTGTACGTTGAAATTTATAGATGTGGTCGGTGTAAGTTCTCGTTGTGTCACTTCCTAAAATAAAGTAATTCACAGATTGATAGGTTTGCTTATAATATTTATAGTGATAAGTTGCACCAATTCCCCATTCAATGTGATGTTCACGTGCTCCTGTAAATGCAATGTACTCAATGTTTCCGGAAATTATAGTAGGTGAATTCTTGCCAAGAAAATCAACAAAATACCCCGAACCGAAACGTAAACCTTGCTTTAGCCCATGATCTCTATAAAGATATTCGTAATTGAGAGCAGCTCCTAAACTATTACCATATATTTCTGCGTAAACAGCTTTTCTGTTATACACTACATTGCCAAAGAACTGAGCTTTTGCGGAAATGCAGAGTAATTGAATAAATAGAATTGAAAAGAATATTTTTTTCATTTACTATCGTTTTACTTTTATTTTTCGGTGTTGTCTTTTTTAAAGATACCGGTAATTTTATCTTTTACTTTGATAATCTTATCCAGATTTTCCTGAACAGTAACAGAAGAGACGTCGTTGTATTGATTTCCTGATAAGCTTTCTACCGATTCAGGATACATTACCATAAAGCTGCAGTACTCGAAACTTTTGTGAAGCTCTTTTGGTAAATTATCAATATGATAATCGTGTGATACTGTTTGTTTTCTTGAACTCAGTATCACATACAACTCATCATTGTTATGATGGTTATCTAAGAAACTCATTTCTTCGAACGATTCAACCGGCATGTATTTATACATATCGAAAGTTTTATCGTTGATGTTAATTTGGAATTGTCCAATTGTTTTTTGCTCCCCGTAAACAAATATACTATTTCCCACTTGTTTCAGGATCCGATTTATTTTCAGGCAAGTTCGTTTAAAATTTTTCTCTAATTCAGCGTTGGGAGTAAATACAACAATTACATTTTTAAATGAATTGAAAGGTTGAAGTATTTTTGATACAACTACGAGTTGATCGGTTTTGCTTACCAATTGCTCGGCCTTAGATCCAAATACCCAACCGGAAGAGTTGGGAGTTGTTTGATAGCCCAGCACAATATCAGAAATCGCATAAGCTTTTGCTGTACGAACAATTCCATCAATAATATTTAAATCTACCTTTCGAAGGATCTCCACTTTTTTATCTAATGCCGTTATCTGGTCAACAATTCCTTCCAGCATTTTTTTGGAACCATGTAAGTTTATACTTGCATTGCTGTCATCTTCTACAATAGAAAGCGGGAACAGAGCCTCGTGGGAACGCTGATTTTTTATTAATAAAGCAAGTTCTATTAACCTGCTTACATTATCAGGATTGGTAATAGGAACCAAAATTCTTTCCGGACGCTTTTCTGTTTTAGTATCATCTTTGTCTTTTTCGGCAATTGCCAGTTTCCGGGCTGCCCTTTCGGTAACAAATGAGCTCACTAAACATGTAATCAAGATTAGTATGATGGTTCCGTTGATCACATTTTTATCAAACAGTCCAATGTCATACCCAACTTTGATAACAGCAAGTGTTGCGGCTGCATGTGAGGCACTTAAACCGAAAATTATACGGGTTTCGTTCTTACTTAATTTGTAGATCCATCCTGTGATTTTTGCTGCAAAATATTTGGTAATTAATGCTACACCACTCAAAACACCTGCAAAAATAAGGGCGCCGCTTCCACTGAAAAATAGTTTGATATCTACGAGCATCCCTGCACTTATCAAAAAGAAGGGAATGAATAAAGTGTTTCCAATAAAAACGACACGATTCATCAATACCGAATTATGTGGTATAACTCTGTTAAGCGCCAAACCGGCAAGGAATGCACCAATGATAGGTTCTACACCTGCAACTTCAGCAGCAAATGCAGAGAGAAAAACAACGGCTAAAACATAAATGTATTGAGAACCACCTTGTCCTTCCATATTTCTGAAGAACCAACGGGTAACAATGGGTAGAATATATAAACACCCTAAAATCAATGTCGCTAAAAGTAAAATGGTCTTTAGCCAAAACATTGGACTTAACTCATTCTTCACTACATTGGTGATGATGCCTAAAAGGATCAGAACAGCTGTATCTGTAATGATTGTACCTCCAAAGGTTAATTGCACAGCCCGGTTTTTTACAACCCCCATGCTGCTTACAATAGGATAACTAAGTAAGGTGTGAGTAGAAAACATGCTTGCAAGTAGCACCGATGCCCAAAATGGAAAATGGAATACATACATGCACACGAAGTAACCAATGATAATGGGAATGAAAAAAGTTAGCGCTCCAAATACAAAACTCTTGGATCTGTTTTGCCGAAACTCCTGCATGTCAATCTCCAAACCTGCAAGGAACATAATGTACAATAAACCTGTTTTACTAAAGAGCTCAAAACTGGTGGTTTTATCAATAAGGTGAAAAGTATTAGGACCAATAATAACACCGGCCAAAATGAGTCCTATAATGCCCGGAATTTTAATGCGTTTGAAAATGAGAGGTGCAAATAAAATAATGATGAGTACAACCGAGAGAATAAGCACGGGATTGGTAAAAGGAATCTGTCCTTTCAAAAAATATTTCACCCAATCAATAAAATTTTGGATAGCCTCTCCCATACCAAGCAAAGGTATGAAAAGGAATGGAAGTTTTGAGCAAATTAGCCTTCCTATAGATGATTAGTTTATCGAATTTTCTTTACCTTCACCTTCTCAATTTCAATCAAAAAAAGCATGAAAGGAATTATTTTAGCAGGAGGGTCAGGTACACGCCTACATCCACTTACTCTGGCAACAAGTAAACAAATGATGCCGGTATACGATAAACCAATGATCTATTACCCATTGTCGGTATTGATGATGTCGGGAATTCGTGAAATATTGATCATCTCCACACCTCATGATCTTCCAAATTTTGAAAGACTTTTGGGTGATGGTTCTTCTTTGGGTTGTAAATTTTCGTATTGTGTACAGGAAGTTCCAAACGGACTTGCTCAGGCATTTGTGTTGGGAGAAAAATTCATAGGAAATGATAAGGTTGCTCTAATATTAGGTGATAATATTTTTTACGGAGTAGGAATGGGTCGTATGTTACAAAAACTGAACGATCCTACAGGAGGTGTTGTGTTTGCATATCACGTAAGCGATCCCGAAAGATACGGAGTTGTTGATTTTGATGAAAATAATAAAGTTTTATCTATTGAGGAAAAACCTGCACATCCAAAATCAAATTACGCAGTTCCGGGTTTGTATTTTTACGATAATAGTGTTGTTGAGATAGCAAAGAATCTAAAACCAAGTCCGCGTGGTGAATACGAAATAACTGATGTGAACAAAGAATACCTGAAACGTGGAAACTTAAGCGTAAGTATTTTGGACAGAGGTACTGCATGGTTAGATACAGGAACTTTTGCTTCTTTAATGCAAGCTGGGCAGTTTGTTCAGGTTATTGAAGAACGTCAGGGTTTAAAAATAGGCTGTATAGAAGAAGTTGCTTTTAAAATGGGATACATTGATAAAGCACAATTAAAGAAAGTTGCTGAACCCCTTACCAAAAGCGGATATGGAACTTATCTGCTTAAGTTAACTGAACACTAAATTTAAACCAATATTGAATTAGTGGAGACATATACTCAATTATATAATTTATTAAATAAGTCATTAAGTGAGTTAAATGATTCGTTTGATAAACATCCAAAAGAATTATATGATCCACAAAAATACATCCTTTCATTGGGAGGGAAACGTATTCGACCTTTATTAACTCTCATTGGAGCAGATCTGTTTAATTGTGATCCAGGGAAAGCAATTCACGCTGCACATGCTGTTGAACTCTTTCATAATTTTTCGTTGATCCATGATGATATTATGGATAACGCGCCTTTACGTAGAGGTAATGCAACCGTCCATGAAAAATGGAACACCAATATCGCTATACTCAGTGGAGATGCAATGCTGGTAAAAGCTTATCAGGAATTAAATAAATGTGAAGCGTGTTTTTTACCACAACTCTTACAATTATTCAATCAAACGGCAATTGAAGTGTGCGAGGGGCAGCAATTGGATATGAATTTTGAAACTCTGGATGAAGTTGCAATTGAAGACTATGTTCGTATGATAGGATTAAAAACCGCTGTATTACTTGGTTGTAGTTTGCAAATGGGATCTATCATAGCGGGAGCAGATGACCAGTCTCAACAACATATTTATAATTTCGGGAAAGAAATTGGAGTTGCTTTTCAGTTGAAAGATGATATTCTCGATGTATATGGTAACTCAGAAAAAGTAGGCAAGCAAACCGGAGGCGATATTATTTCCAATAAAAAAACTTTTTTGCTTTTGAAAAGTTTAGAATTGGCCAACAAGGAACAAAGGCATGAATTGAATTTTTGGCTAACAAAAATTGATTTTGACAAAAATGAAAAGATTAGTTCAGTAAAAAATATTTTTGATCAATTAAATATTGAAACGATTAGCGAAAAAGAAATGAGTAAACATTATTCTTCTGCTTTAGCAAATTTGAGAAGTATTGATTGCAATCATCAAAAAAAGAATCAGCTCTTTAGTTTTGCCGAAAGCCTTATAGAACGTGAATTTTAACATTTGACCTTCACTATAATTTCCTTCGTGTGTTAATTTCCTATGTTAACTCAGTGCTAAAACAGTTTAGGTATATTCCTCAGCATTTTTAGGGTAAATCCGCCTAAATATTTTATTTTTGTTATCTAACAAAGCGAAAATGAATAGATTACTATTCTCTTTTATTTTATTGGTTTTTTTTTCTCTAGGAGTACAAGCTCAAAATAACAAAAACCAAACGACAAAGATCGAATCCAAACACGATAAGATAGTTTCTTATCAGCTTTCTCAAATTAAAGGGCAGGAACAATTAAATGAATTAAAAGCTGAATTAGTAAAATTCAAGCATGTAACCAACGTTTCAATTACTGATTTTGGACAAGAAGAAGCGATTGTTTTAAAAATCTTTGTTTCCGAAGTAATAAGGTTTGAAGGAGATGAGGGTTTTGACCAGTCGGGGTTGAAGAAGTTTCTTTCGTCAAAGGGCATTAAGCCATCTAACTTGAAAATTGAAGTACTCAATTAAAGCATATAAGTATTATGAAGAAAAGTATCTTTTTTATTTTTTTGCTTTTTATAGTTTTTACAGCAAAAGTCAGTGCACAGGTTCCGGGTAATAATAGTTGTTTTAGCCCTGTTAGTATAAGTCCATCAGCAAGTTGTAACGTAACCTCAGGAACAACAACAAATGCAACACAATCATATGCGGGGTGTTCGGGCACCGCAGATGATGATGTTTGGTACTCATTTGTTGCTACTACAACAACTGCCTATATCACTGTTTACCCGTCTTCAGGTTTTGATGCAGTTATAGGATTGCATGGTTCGTGTACGGCAACCAGTCTGGCATGTAGAGATATTAATCCAAGTGGCGTTGAAGAAACAATGACTTATTCTTCCCTTACAATTGGTAATACGTATTTGGTTAGGGTTTACCATTTTGGAGCGGGTGCCGGGACAGGAAATTTTAATATCTGTATAACTACCGGAGCAGTACCGTCAGCACCTGCTAATAATATTTGTTCGAGCGCAACGTCATTAAATATAAATCCTGTTTGTTCAAACACGGCAGGGACAACTTTCAGTGCTAATCAATCTTTTGCCTCCGGTTGTGGGGCAGGTAATGCGGATGATGATGTTTGGTATTCTTTTATTGCTACGGCAGCTACTAATACAATCACTCTTGCTCCCTCTTCCGGATTTGATGCTGTAATTGAATTACATGATTATTGTACAGCAACAAATATGGCCTGTGCGGATGTCAATTCTGCCGGAGGGTCTGAATCGTTAATTGCTTCATCTTTAACTCCCGGAGCAACATATTTGGTACGTGTTTACCATTATGGAGTAGGTTCAGGTTCGGGAGCATTCAATATTTGTGTAACCGGTCCTGCAGCACCTTCAGCCCCCGCTAATGATAATCCTTGTGGAGCAATAGCTTTGCCGGCTGTAACTACCAATTGTAATTATGGAACTTATTCCAACGCTTTTGCTACAGAAACTTCAACTGCTCTGGCTCCTGCTCCATCGGCGTGTACCGGTGGAATAGCAGATGGAGGTTATTCAACAGATGTAATAGAAGATGTTTGGTTTAGTGTTGTTGTTCCTTCAACCGGATTAATTCATGTACAGGCTTATCCCAATGTTTCCGGAAATTTTGTAACAGATGCTGCAATGGCTTTATATACCGGTTCATCTTGCAGCGCTTTAACTCAGGTAGCCTGTTCTGATGATAATAATTATCCGGGATCTACTTATGATTTATTGCCTGTATTAAGGGTTCCATCACTTACGCCAGGCACAACTGTTTATATCAGATATTGGTCTACTGCAGATACCGATCCGGGAGATTTTGGGCTTTGTGTTACTACTGCAACCAATGATGCCTGTTCATCAGCTTTATATGTGTGTGATTTAAATGGATACAGTGCCACAACTTCTTCAGCATTTACAGTTGACAGACCTGGTACAGGGACCGGACAAATGTTTGGCAACAACGAGGTTTGGGACGCTAGCATTTTACCATCTGGTGATTGGACGTCAAATGGTGGGGTTAATTCTGGAGGGCCATTTGGAGACGCTCCAAGTTTTAATGCTTCAGGAGGATCTCCATTTATTGATGTAGAAATTGATAACAACTCTTGGGTGAAATTTACAGCGGGTGCAGCTACTGCCACCTTCACAGTTACTATTAGTAATTGTTGGATTAACAAAGGAGTACAGATGCAAATATTTTCTTCGAACAATTGCGATAATTTTGTCCCAGTATCTGTTTTTAAGGAGGGAGCAACAAATTATACACTTTCTGCTCAGGGTTTAGTTCCTTATCAGGATTATTATTTGATGGTTGATGGATGGGGCGGAGATATTTGTAATTATACCATTGCAGCATTATCAGGAGTATTGTTTCCGGAAATAACCGCTTCCAGTGCTGCAGTGTGTGCCAATACGCCTGTAACTCTTACCGGTCCTGCCGGAGCATCTTCGTACTTGTGGAACACCAGTGCAACTACACCAACTATTACCGTTAGCCCAAGTGTTACTACAACGTATTCGTTAACCGTAACAGGTGTTTGTGGTGCTACTCAAAATCTTACTAAAACAGTAACTGTTTATACCACTCCGGATATTACAAGTTCTTCAACGGCTACAGCACTTTGCAGTGGACAAGCAATGAACCATGCTCTTACTTCCACCGTTGCTTCTACTTATTCCTGGACACCTGTTGCTAACACAAATGTTGGTGGTGAAACGGCAGGAACTTCAAGTACTATAAATAATACATTAACAAATACAACTACATCCGACCAAACAGTTGTTTATGATGTCATTCCTTATTCTTCTACGGGTAACTGCCCTGGTGCAGTTGAACAGGTAAGCGTAATCGTAAGGCCGCGACCTCAATTAACTGACCCTGCAGATATTAACGTTTGTGCGGGAAGTGTAGTATCAAGTACAAACTTCACGAGTGATTTAGCCGGAACAAATTATTCGTGGACAGCAAGCAATAGTTCAACTATTGTTGGTTTGGGAACGAATGGTACGGGTAATATTTCGGGTACAGCACAATTAGTAGCAGCAAGTACTAATTTTACCGTTACACCAACATCTACTGATGGATGTACCGGGCCTCAACAAACATTTAGTGTTACCGTTAAGCCAAAACCTATAATTACTGCGGTAAGTAGTAATACATATTGCGGAAATTCAACAGTGCCGGCGGTTGCTTTTGTATCAAATCCTGCAACAAGTGTAAACTGGATAAGCTCAGGAACCAATACCGGATTGTCAATAGCAAGCGGTAGTAATTCTATTTCCAGTTTTACTTCTGCTGACGTTACTACTGTAACAACAAGCACTATCTCTTTAGATGCAAACTTAAATGGTTGCGATGCGAATCAGGAACAATACACAATCACTGTTAATCCTTTACCACAACTTTCAGCAGCACCATCAATGGTGCCAAGTGGATGCGGATTAAGTGATGGGGCACTTACCATCAATCCTATTGATGTTACGGCAACAGGAACCATTCATTATTCGTGGACAAACTCAAGTAACACGGTAGTTGGTAGCGATAATCCTTCTTTAACAAACCAACCGGCAGGTTCTTATAATGTTACTATTACTGATAACTTTAATTGCCCTAAAACATTTGGGCCTTATTCGATTATTAACCCGGGAGCTCCCAATATTCCAACTGTTTCAGTAACCGGTGGTGACGTTGCTAAATGTGAGGGCGAAGCAATTGAGTTAACCGGTACTTCAGCAGGATTAACAACCGGTACTTATGCATGGTCCGGGCCAAATGGGGTAACAAGCATTACAAACACATTAACAATCAACAGCAGTGTTTTGGCAAATTCCGGAACATATACCTTAACTGTAACGGAGAATAATTGTACAAGTAATAATACAATTAATATAACAGTTAATGCAAACCCCTTACCTACTGCTTCTTCCGATAACGCAACGTATTGTAGCGGAGGAAACATAAATTTATTTGGTACATCTGCAAGTTCTTATTCCTGGACCGGGCCAAATGGATTTGTAAGTAGTAACCAAAATCCTACCATAAATCCATCCACTACTTTAGAAACGGGAACTTATTCATTAACCGTAACGGATGCAAACAATTGTACGGGTCAAGCAACCACTTCACTTACAGTAAATCAAACACCTGCTGACCCTGTTACAACAGGTTCTTCAAATGCATTGTGTGAAGGAGATACTCTAAAGCTATTTGCCAACTCTACAGGGGCTACCAGTTATGCATGGATTGGCCCTAATGTATTTATTTCTAATGATCAAAACCCAACAATTGTGAACGCAAACGAAAATAATGAAGGTGTGTATACAATTGTGGCAACAGCCAATGGTTGTAATAGTATACCGGCTTTTGTTAATGTAATTGTTAATCCTAATCCAAATGTAATTGTGAGCGCTTCTCCTACTGTTGCATGCTCCGGTGAAGATATAACCTTAACCGCATCGGGAGCAACAACAATTGTTTGGGACTATCAAACTACCAGTGGTGGAACGCTTCAGTTGAATGATGTGTTGGTTTCAAATACCGGATATTATCCTGTGGAAATTACAGATGGGAATGGATGTATGGATAGAGATTCAGTACTTATTACGGTTAATCAAACTCCGGGCACACCACTTATCTCATCACCGGATGCCATTCTGTGTGTTGGGGAAGATTTACAATTAAACGCCAATTCAACAGGCGCAATTTCCTATTCGTGGACCGGTCCTAATGCTTTTAGTTCTAGTCAACAAAATCCAACACTAACAAATGTAAATGTTACACAAGCAGGAGTTTATACTGTAAATGCTTCTGCAAACAATTGTACGAGTATAGACACCACGATTATTATTGCTGTAAATTCTATGCCTGTTGCGAACGCAAGCGCATCTAACACACTAGTATGTTCTGGTAGTGATGTAACCCTCTTTGGAAGCGGTGGAACTACTTATGCATGGACAGGGCCAAACAGCTTTAACTCTTCCTTGCAAAATCCGGATTTGTTAAGTGCAAGTACATTGCAAAGTGGAACATATTCACTAACTGTTACCGATAATAATTGTTCAACTAACACAACAGTTGACATAGTAATTAATCAAACACCCGGAACTCCTGTTATTACAGTTAACCCGGCTGCATTATGTGAAGGAGATGATTTTACATTAAGTGCTAATTCAACCGACGCAATTAGTTATTCCTGGACCGGCCCTGCCGGATTTAATTCAACTAATCAGTCGAATACGATTAATAATAGTACAGTATTAAATGTAGGTACATATACAGTAAGTGCTACTGCTTTGAATTGTACAAGCCCAACTCAAACGGTTGATGTTGTAATTAACCCTACACCTATTGCTACAGCTGCAGTTTCAGTTTCAACGATTTGTTCAGGAAATTCTGCAGATCTGACATCAACAGGCGGAACTACATTTAGCTGGACAGGTCCAAATGGTTATACATCATCTCAGGCAAACAATACTTTAACTAACGTTGATGTTACAGCTACGGGAACCTACACTTTCACTGCGATTAATCCTGGAAATTGTACTGATATGGCCACGGTTTCGTTAGTAGTTAATGAAACTCCTGCCGCCGCAGTTGCTATCGGCGACTCTACCTGTATTGGAAATTCGTTGACATTAACAGCAACAGGGACAGGAACTATAAACTGGTATGATGATGCGGCTTTAACTAATTTGGTTGCAACAGGAGGTACACTGAATCCGAATTTAGCTACCAACACTTCAGGTATTTATTATGTAACCGTAAGCAATAGTGGGTGCACAAGTACGACAAATACAGTTGTTGCAGCTAATTATAATATTAATGCCTCTTTTAATGCAAGTGCTGTAAGTGGGTATGCGCCATTACCTGTTGTATTCACAAATACCAGTACAGGTGTTGATGCAAGTGATACTTATAGTTGGTTGATTAGTAATTCGCAATTTGCTACTACTTATAATTCTGCTTACGATTTTACACAGGGAGGAACATTTAATGTGGATCTTATTATTACAGACAGCCCTAGTGGTTGTGTAGATACTGCTTCGGTTACTATTGTTATTGATGATGAAATCCGGGTGGTGATACCAAATATATTTACACCAAACGGAGATGGAGTAAATGACGGATTTACACTCGATATTAAAGGAGGTAAAGAGGCTGAAGGAACTATTTTTAATCGCTGGGGACAAGTGTTGTACACATGGGATGCACTAAATGTAGTTTGGGATGGTAAAGTTCCTAATGGAGAAAAGGTATCTGATGGGGTTTATTTTTATATCATAAAGGTAACTGGGTACGACGGGAAGGTTTTAGATGTTCCGGGTAATGTAACCATTGTAAGGTAGCGATAAAAAATATAACAAAAAGCAGGTGTCTCAAAAGTCCACTATGAGTGTCAGTTCGAGCGAAGTCGAGAACCAGGCACTCTGATAATCAACACTTCTCGACTTCGCTCGAAGTGACATTTGGGAAGAAAAATGACTTTTGAGACAGCCTCTTTTTTGTTATCACTAATGTTAAGAACCAAGTGTGAAGTCGTCTGCATCGGAGCCTACGGGAAATACTTTACGAAATTCTTCTAAATAGGATTGACTGAGCATGATGGTTTCTACAGTATCTTCATGAGCATTTATTTTACTCATGATCTCTCCGCGAGGGTTTATAACAGCACTATCTCCACTATGAGAAAATTTGTTTCCATCTTCGCCAATTCTGTTTACACCAATTAGGTAAGACTGATTTTCAATGGCGCGTGCAATAAGTAATTGTTTCCAGGGATAAGAGCGTACTTCTGGCCAGTTGGCAACATATAACAAAACATCATAATCGGCCGTATTGGTTTCTTTGTTCCATTTGTTGCGACTCCAAACAGGAAATCGGAGATCATAACAAATAAGCGGACAAATTTTCCAGCCTTTTAATTCAACGATTATTTTTTCTTCGCCAGCAGTAAAGTGCTTGTGTTCGCCCGCCATTTTAAATAAATGCCGTTTGTTATAGAATTGATAAGTACCATCAGGTTTAACCCAATACAAACGATTAGATAATTCCTCATTTTCTTTCACCGCAATACTTCCGGTAATTACACAATTCTTCTCTTTCGCTTTTTGCTGCATCCATTGCAGGCCTTTTCCACCATGTTCTTCAGCTACCTTTTCTCTTTCAACCGCAAATCCGGTAGTAAACATTTCTGGGAGAACTATCAAATCAGTTTCTTCTTTAATTGCATTTAGCTTTTCGGTAAAGTGCCGGAGGTTTGCATCTACATTTTCCCAATGCAAATAAGTTTGAACTATGCTTACTTTAAGATCCTGCATGTTGTTTTATTTATCAAAATCAAAACGAATCCGGTAAGCCACTCCACAATTTATGAAAAATGGTTGGTTTACTTTTCTGTATAGTGGATTGGTCAAGATCTCGGTTTTTGTATTGTATTTAAAATCAAGTAAGCTATAATTTAGCATTCGGCCTAACTCCGCAAATAGCAAAAATTTCTTTTTGATATAAACATCTACAAAACATTTTAAACTAAGGTCATTTATACGCATGTAATTTTTTTCTGAACCTGAAAGCAGAAAGGAACGTGTATATGAGCGATAACTTATACCTGTATACACCTTTTGTTTTGCCAATTGATATTCGAATTTGTAAAAAGTAGGGAAGGTGCCATACATTTGAAAACGTGAGTTCACTTTCCAATCAACGCTGATAATAGGAACGAAAAAATTACCAAAAAATTCACGGTTATAAAACAAACCACCTTTAACAGATAAATTATCTTTCACTTTGCGGGTTGCCATTGCATAAACTCCCAACTGAAAATTATCGCCCGTTACTTTTTCTCCAACTGTACCCGCAATTTTAGGCATTGCTAAAATCAAGTACTTCCAGTTTTTTCCACTTGCGTTTGATTTTGTTTGATGCTGCCATCCGATTGGCAAAAACGATGCGTAAAGTTGGCCTGAATAATTAACATCGTTGTTTGCAATGATGTCGTTATATGGAACAGTGCAATTTTTATTGACAACAGTTGAGGTATTCAGTCGTTCGCCAAACCAACGAACAATAATGGTATTTTGTGAATCAAGTTTAATTGGAACCATTAAGTTCAATGCGTAATTATCCAGGTTGCTTTTTCCTGCAAAACTATCTTTATAGTTGGTTCTTACAGCCTGATAATTAAAATTAATGAGATCAACATAAGGCTGAGCAAATGTGCTTGTTGTAACAAAAAGCATAACCAATAAAGTGATGTATTTAATTTTTGTTTTTAAATCAGGCATTTTTTTCTTCCGATTGTTCTGTTGTTGAGCTTGTTTCAGGGTCGGGCTCTCCTTGTTCAATAGTAGTTCTGAAAGCAGCAAGTATGTTGTCCATATCTTCTTCACGAATATATCCCTGGGAAAGCATATACAATCCCTTTTTGGTTTCGCCTATAACACAAGGAAATCCCGTAATGCCAAGCTTTTTTACAAACTCAAAATCATCTTTGGCAAATGTATGAAACTGATCATTGTTCATGCGAGCAAGTAATTCGTTCGCATCAATGTCATAATTTGCAGCGAGCTCCATATAAACTTCTCTCTCGTTCAAATTTTTCCCGTTATAGAAATGCTCGAATTGAATATCATGAGCAAACTCAACACTACTAAATGGCTTCATCGATTTGAAAGCACTTAGGGCAATTGCGGGCTTTATCGAATTATTCACATAAGATCCTTCTTCAACTAAATCCAAATACTTTTCTCCGAATTTCACGCCTGAATGTTCTTCTACTTTAGGGATTGCATCTTTCAAAAAATCTTTCAATTTGCTTATTGGAGCGATAGCTTCTCCAACTACCATTCCACCACTCACTGCTATGAAATCAAAAAAGTCTTCGTGCTTTAATCTTAACTCATCTAAAATGCCTCCAAATGCATAACACCAGCCACACATCGCATCCTGTATATATAGTATTCTTGGTTTCTCCATTTTACTCTTTTACTTTTTCGGGGAGCTGATGAAAAATATTTCTTCGTTTACTCCAGATCATTATAACTATTCCTGATAGTACAAATGGGATGCTTAAAAGTTGCCCCATGTTTAATTTCATGTTTGCTTCAAAACCAACCTGATTTTCCTTCAGCATTTCGTCAAAAAAACGTTCGGTAAATAATAATGTGATGAACAATCCAAAGATAAACAGTTGAGGAAATTTATCTCTTTTCTTTACCCACAAATAATAAAAAAGTACAAACAGAAATAAACAAAATAATCCTTCATAAACCTGAGCTGCATGGCGTGGAATACCATATACCCGGAAATGAAACTCGTTAGCATCCTGTCCGCTATTGGATGAAATAAGATTTGCTGCATTTATAAAAATATGCCTTTCATCTTCGGCGTGACGGGAGCTGTATGCATCTATCCTGTACGCAATTTCGCTATTATAATTAACAGGAAGTGGACGATCTGTTTTAACGGTAACATCAATGGCAGTGGTTGTGATGCCTTTGATAACTGTATCCTTTCCGGTTGTTTTATAAGAAATATTTTTTATTCTGTTATCGATTAATCCTTCCGAAGGATCGGCTAACATGATGCGTTCGCTCAAGGGATTTAAAAAAACTACACCATAGGAAGCATCTGTTGGTTTACCAATGATCTCGGAGTTCATTAAATTTCCACCTCTGATACACATTGCGGAAAGTGCAACAACAATTATTAAACGATCAAAGATCCATTTCCAGTTTTCTTTTGTCTTTCTGCAATACAACCACATCGCTACGAGTATACCTATTGCCCCGCCATGACTTGCTAAACCGCCTTCCCAGATTTTAAGAATATCAAGTAAATTGTTTTTGTACACGTCCCATTCATAAAAAAGGCAATGTCCTAAACGCGCACCTATAACCGTTCCAAGGATAATATAGAGTGTAAGTATATCAAGGTGTTTTTGCGGGCGTAGTTCAGCTTTATAAATTTTATTCATTATAAACTGACTGCCAACAAAAGCAACAGCAAATAATAATCCGTACCAACGCACCGGCCAATCTATTCCCGGAATGGTAAACATTTCGGGATCGGCATTCCAAACTATATATAAAAGAGAGTTAATCATAAAGGTTCAAAAATAGGGAATTAATTGAAGATTTACGACTTTTTTTACCACACCTGCCCGTCCGTTCAGGCTGGGAGACACAGAGATTCACAGAGAGTTTTTTTTGAGTTCTTTGTGTAATCCTGATAGCTATCGGGACTTCGCGACCTTAGTGGTTAAAAGGCGTACACAGAATAGAAGAGGATCTAAGACTTTGGAACGCTGATAAAATAAAAACACGAAAAGCAGAGAAGAATATTCACTACAATATTTAAACCTGCATACATGATCTGCCCGTTCTTGATCAACTCCATGCTTTCATAACTAAATGTGGAAAAAGTACTCAAGCCACCGCAAAAACCGGTAAGTAAAAGCAGTTTAAAATTATCGTTTTGGAAAGTTTGATTCTTATACAACAATAAAACAATAGCGAACACAATACACGCTACCACATTCGCGATTAATGTTGCAACAGGAAGTGTAATGGGAAGATTTTTCAATCCCACTGAAACGCCCCACCGGCAAACACTTCCGATACCACCGCCTATAAAAACATAAACTAAGTTCATATCATAAAATTATAAATAGATAGCCCCGCCCACATTATCTTTTTTAGCTCCCGTAACGCTCTTCAAACAATTAGGGATTTCTAAATACCTTAATACTCCTAAAAGTGCGAAGATCAATGCTTCCTTGTATTCAACTGTTTTTTTGTCGGGAACAATGAGTTTGCATTTAGTGTGAGCCTGAATTCTCTTTAATAAAAAAGTATTGTAAGCTCCACCGCCTGTTATCAAAACATTTTTTATTTCATTTTTATTTAAAACATTAGCGACTTGGATAGCGCAATGCTCAAGCGCTGTAGCCAAACTGTTTTCCGTACTTAATTTATTATTTTCAACCAAAGAGATCACAGCGTCTTCTATCCATTCTCTTCCTAGAGATTTATGTCCTTTTGATTTGTAAAAAGGAAGATCGTTGAGTTTTTGTAAAACAATTTCATTAACTGTTCCTTTGGAAGCAAATTCTCCACCTTTATCAAATGCTTTTCCTTTTCTTTCGGCGTAATAATTAAAAACAATGTTTGCCGGACAAATATCGAAAGCCTGAGTTTGTTTATTCTTGCGGAAAGAAATATTTGCGATTCCCCCAATATTTAAACAAGCCTGATATTCCGGAAACAAAAATGCATCACCAATTGGAACCAAAGGAGCTCCTTGTCCGCCCAAAGCCAGATCCTTGCTTCTGAAATCACAAACGGTTGGGATCTCTGAAATAGCAGCTATTTGAGAACCATCACCAATTTGGCACGTAAAACCATTATGTGGCTGATGAAAAACGGTGTGCCCGTGAGAAGCAACCAATAAAGGTTTTAGTTTGTGTTTAGTCACAAACTTTTTTACTTCCGTACCACTGAATTTACCAAATTCCACATGAGTTTTCCAAAGTTGCTCTGCGCTTGCTTTTGGGGAGTTTTTTAATTTTTCAGCTAAAGAATTGTTGTATTTAATGGTTTCTGCCGCCTTTATATCGAAATTCCACTTTTTCCCAAAATGGGTAAATACACAGCAGGCAATATCCAGCCCATCCATGGAAGTCCCCGACATTAAGCCAATAGCGGTGTATTTGGTATTTTTTACCTTAGGTGAACGCACTTACAAATATATTTATTTACTCGTCATAAGCGTTTTTTTATTTGGGAAAATCGGCTATTTTTGAACCCTCAAGAAGTATTCACAATTTAAAAATATATACAATCATGTTATTTGAGTTATCAGAAGAGCATTTAATGATCCAGCAAGCGGCTCGTGATTTTGCACAAAACGAATTAAAGCCGGGAGTAATTGAGCGTGACGAACACCAAAAATTTCCAACTGAGCAAATTAAGAAATTGGGTGAACTTGGATTCTTAGGAATGATGGTTGATCCTAAATACGGTGGTGGCGGAATGGATGCCATTTCTTATGTATTGGCGATGGAAGAAATTTCTAAAGTAGATGCATCTTGCTCGGTTGTGATGAGTGTAAACAATTCACTTGTTTGCTGGGGATTGGAATATTTTGGAACAGAGGAGCAAAAACAAAAATACTTAGTGCCTTTAGCTAAAGGTGAGATCATCGGGGCTTTCTGTTTATCAGAACCGGAAGCAGGATCGGATGCTACATCTCAAAGAACATTAGGTGCAGATATGGGCGACCATTATTTAGTGAACGGAACAAAAAACTGGATCACCAATGGTAACAGCGCATCAGTTTATTTGGTGATGGTACAAACCAATGTAGAAGCAGGTCACAAAGGAATCAATTGCCTGATCATCGAAAAAGGACAGGAAGGATTTGTAGTTGGACCAAAAGAAAATAAAATGGGGATCCGTGCTTCGGATACTCATTCATTAATGTTTAATAATGTAAAAGTTCCAAAAGCAAACCGTATTGGTGAAGAAGGCTTCGGATTTAAATTCGCGATGAAAGTATTATCAGGCGGACGTATCGGAATTGCATCTCAGGCATTGGGAATTGCAAGTGGTGCATATGAATTGGCATTAGCTTATTCTAAAGAACGTAAAGCATTCGGAAAAGAAATTTCTAAACACCAGATCATTCAGTTCAAATTGGCTGATATGGCAACACGTATTGAAGCTGCACGTTTGTTGTGTTTAAAAGCTGCTTGGATGAAAGATCATCATATGAACTTTGATCAGGCAAGTGCAATGGCAAAAGTGTTCGCTTCTGAAACAGCAATGTGGGTTACTACAGAAGCAGTTCAGATCCATGGCGGTTATGGTTATGTAAAAGAATACCATGTAGAACGTTTGATGCGTGATGCAAAGATCACACAGATTTATGAGGGAACATCGGAAGTACAAAGGATTGTTATTTCAAGATCAGTGTTGGCTTAATACAAGAATAAAGAAAATGAAACCCCTTCGATCATCGAAGGGGTTTTTTGTTTTTAGGAGATTCCTATTTATGAATAGAATCAAAAAGGTAATCCAATCTTGCAAAAACAACCACAAAAGATTACTTTTATGACTCCTATAAGGGAGTATAGGCAAGTTTAAGAAACTACACAGTGGACAGACACAAGGGCCGCCAACAATTTGGTTTGACACTTCTTGACTTTATTGAATGATGAAAAAGTAGAGACTAGAGACTATCTATAAAACGGGGCGTTATCCGAAAAGCCATACGAGTAGGAAAAAGATTAAAATATAACTATGAATAAAATAATTTTAATTGTTTTAATGATGATTACATCATTAGCTTATGCCCAAGATAAAGAAGGTTGCGAAACTGTTGAACCAACCTACCTGAATCGCTTATCAGGTTATCGAATTAACTTTTGTGAGGAAAGTGAATATAAAGAGCCTGGATTTATATATTATGCCGGAAGTCCTTCCAAGGCAAATAAAATAGAAAAAGGTGGAAAATATCGCAAAATCATTTATTTTAAAAATGATGGCGAAACAAGAAAATTCAGTAGTTCACAAATCCTTAATAATTACTTTAACGCCATAATAAAAGTTAAGGGCGTTGAACTTTCCAACGATAAAACCATGTTTAAAGCTAGCATTGAAAAAAAAGAAGTGTATATACAACTTACTGCAGGTAATTCATCGGACGTTAGTAATTATGTGGTTGAGATATTGGAAGTAGAACCAATGCAACAAGATATTAAGTTAGATTTGAAATCTTCCATTGACGCAGATGGTAAGATTGCTCTCTATGACATTCTTTTTGATGTGAATAAAGCGAGTATTAAACCTGGATCTGAAAAAGCACTGCAATCAGTTATTGATTATCTTGTTTCAAACCCTACGGTAAAAATTATTGTTGTTGGGCATACTGACAACTCAGGCCTTTTTGCATCGAACATCACACTCTCTAAAGAAAGAGCAAAGTCTGTTGTCGAATACCTGTCCACTGTAGGTAAAATTAATGTTTCTCGTCTTATGTCAGAAGGTGTGGGATCATTATGCCCAGTTGCAACCAACGCTTCAGAAGCAGGGAAAAAATTAAATAGAAGAGTAGAAATTGTTAAGCAATAAAGTATGATAAAACCTGCCTATAACAGCAGCTACAAGAAATTGGCGATTCCGTGATTAAATGAAGCTACATGCTTGTATCAAGTTTTGTACTGGCTGACAGTTTTCGTCTCCGAAATCGCCAACTTCTTGTAGCCGCAAACCGTTATTAATCCTCTTTCCAATGCCCTATTACAACGACGACGGAACAGAAGTAAATCCGTATTTATTTCCAAAACCACAGCTTTGTTTGAGCTGCAAAAAGAATGAAGATGAATTGAAGAAATACTTTGCAATTTAACCCGGATCGATCAGGGAAATGGTGAGGAGTTTAAGTGTTTTGCCTATGAAATGATTGGTTTTCTTAAAGAGATAGCTAAATAAAATTCCCTTAAAAAAGAACTTAAAAATGAACCACAGCGAAATAATCATATACCAAAACCAAGATGGTAACATTAAAATAGATGTTCGGTTAGAGGAAGAAACCGTTTGGCTTACCCAAACACAGCTATGTGAACTGTTTCAAAAATCGAAGGCCACCATTAGCGAACACATCAAAAATGTGTTTAAAGAAGGGGAATTGAATGAAAATTCAGTAGTTCGGAATTTCCGAACTACTGCCGCAGATGGCAAAAACTACGATACCAATTATTACAACCTTGATGTTATTATATCGGTGGGTTACAGAGTTAAATCACCACAAGGCACGCAGTTTAGAATTTGGGCAACCCAAAGGCTCAAAGAATACATCATTAAAGGCTTTTCCCTTAATGACGACCGTTTTAAGTCGGGGAATTCAATGAACTATTTCAACGAATTGCAAGAACGCATTCGTGAAATACGACTTTCGGAACGCTTTTTTTACCAAAAAATTAAAGACATTTATACCACAAGCATAGATTACGAACCCAACGACGAAAAAACCATTGAGTTTTTTAAAGTAGTACAAAATAAATTGCTTTGGGCTATTAGTGAACAAACAGCAGCCGAATTGGTGTATCGCCGAGTAGATGCCAGTTTGTCATTGTTGGGCATGTAATCGTTAGATAAAAAAAACTCCTTATCTGTTAAAAAAACGGATGTCGGTATCGCAAAAAACTATCTGAAAGAAGAAGAAATAGAACTACTTGGTTTATTGGTAGAGCAGTATTTAGCTTTTGCCGAAACAATGGCTCAACAGCGAACACCAATGTATATGGCAAATTGGATACAACGGTTAGATAGTATTTTGCAATTAAACGGTAGAGAACTACTAACCCACGCAGGCAAAATAAGCCACGAAAAAGCCTTAAAAAAATCGGGAGAAGAATTTGAAAAATATAAAATTGCTCAAAAAACGATTGAAAAGGAGCAAAGCCTGAAAGAGATTGAGGAAGATATTAAGAAATTGAAAAAGCCTAAGCAATGAAGTTTATTGGATCAACACGATGATGAAGAGTTTAAGTGTTTTGCTTATGAAATGATTGGGAAGTAAATACTATTCCCCAACAATCTTCCCCGACTCTTCAATTTTATAACTATCCTCGCTCTTAGTTTTCCCTTTGGATTGACTAGTTGTCTCTACGAAGACTTTAAAAGAGTGAGCTGATTCGAAAGTAACGTATTGTGTACTTGTTTTAGGATCACTTCCATCACCTCCATTATTTACATCGTCGCAATTAAGATCTATCAATCTGCTACTATCTTTTTGTTTACCGGTTTTATCATACACTGCAACGTGAATTCCCGTCTCCAAAGGATCTTCTTCGGTTCCGTTTTGCATATAAACAAATACCTGGTTTTGATAGGATGCGAATTTTTTCAGCACAATCATATCCTTTAATTCTTTTGGGATCTCGGCATCATTGATGTCGACAGCCTTAGTGTCATCAGAACATTTAATAGTGAAAGGAAATTCTCCACTTGCTTTAATATTTGCATTTACGGTTTGTGCAGCTACTTTAGTTCCATCAATACACTGAAAAGATGAAACAACGAATACACAGAGAAGATAAACTAAAGCTTTAAGCATACTTTTCATTGATGATGATTTATTAAACTAAAATACGTAATTTCTATTGTATCCCAAACTCTTTATCCAGGATCAATTTCAGTTTATCAGCAGTAAGGTTTGCTTTGATATCTCCATTAGCGGAAAGTGAAACACTTCCTGTTTGTTCGGAAACGGTTATTGCAATGGCATCACTTGATTCGGTAACGCCAACTGCCGCACGGTGGCGCATACCATAATGTGCAGGGAATTGCTCTTTTTCAGTTACCGGTAACACACAACGTGCAGCTACAATTTTATTTCCGCTAATAATTACAGCTCCATCATGCAATGGGCTGTTTTTAAAGAAAATATTTTCGAGCATACGTTCCGTTACAACTGCATCAATAGCGTCTCCGGTATTAATGAATAAACGAAGATCAGAATTACGTGTAATAACTATCAAAGCCCCCGTATGTGTTTCTGCCATTTTGTAGCAGGCTTTAATAATGGGCGCAAAATTCATGGTTGCAAATTTCTCCGCTTCTTTCTTTTGTGTAGAACGCACAAACATTTTCAGGAGCTTGTTTCTGTTCAGAAACTCATTAGTTCCCACAAACAATAAAAACTTTCGGATTTCCTGTTGAAATACAATAATGATAGCTATAACACCCACATCAATGAACTTGCCCAGAATAGACCCAAACAATTTCATATCGAAAGCGCGTACGATGATCCACACCACATAAATAAAAAATATTCCCGTGAAAATATTTACCGCCGGTGTTCCTTTTACAATGCTGTACAATTGAAACAATAGAAATGACACCAACAAAATGTCGAGCGCATCAATCCATTGAAATGTTACGAATAGCATGGGACTAAGATACGAGTTTAAGGGAAAAACCTGAAGAATAATTTTTTGTATTGCCTTGGATTTATTAACCATATAAGGCATGTAAGATCATATAAGGGTTCCCGCATAAATACATTGGGTTTAACTTCTATGAACTTAAATGACTTATATGGTTCAAATAAGATTTAACTAGTTTTAGTTGCAAAAGCAATCACATGTCCATCCGGATCTGCAACATAACAAACGGTATCTCCCCAGTTACGATTCTCAATTCCGCTGATCTCTTTGGCTCCGGTTTTTAGGGCATTATCATACTCCAATTGCAAGTCGTTTACGTAAAAGTACAATTCACAACGTGGAATGCCATTGCCTGTTTCAGGATGCGGAAGAATGGGTGAAACAATTTTTGCAATACCTGCATTTGGCATTAAGCCCAGTTTGCAGTTTGGTGATAGAATAAATTCTGTCATACCGGGAACATGAAGATCTGCTTTACTTCGGAAGATCTTTTCGTAAAAATCTTTACTTTTTTCCTGATCATTAACATAAAGAATGATCTCCGTTAATGCAATATGTTGAATCATAAATTGGAATTTAATCGTCGTGGCCTTTGATGGATTTTTCTTTGTGAAGTAAATATTGCTCCTCCTCCTTTTTCAGAACTTTCTGAATGGAATCGGAAACAGTTTTATCACCAATCTTATCTAAATTTGGTTTACCCGCATTAACCCAGCAAGTGTACCATGCACTTCCAACGGTAACTATAGCAAGTCTCATTCTTCTTTCTACCTGACCTTTGATCATTTCATCATAAGCTTCGGTATATTCCTGCGAGTATGTTTTCATGGTCATAGCTCCACGGGTTTCAAATGCATATTTCCTGTCTATAGGAAATTTTGTATTTAAATCTCTTTCAAACCCCAAAACACTATCAACAGCTGCGTTACTTTCTTTAATAGTTTTCCAGGCCATATCGTTGGGTTTATCAATGTAATGAGCTTGTCCTACAAAATAGTCATAGGAGTCAGCTTTCAATTCAGGTATACGGCTTTCCCAGAAACCGTGAATTCCTTTTTGATTGGTCATTTGCCCGTTATAATTTTCTGTTGTATGCAAGGGAACGTGACCATCGGCAATATAATGTCCAAGGTCAGCTGAGTAATGTAGGATAAGATCAATGTTTTCTTTTTTGAATGCTTCTGTTAAGCGAAACATCATTTTTTCTACATGCCATGGATTGATGCCATAAGCTTTCAAAGTATCTTCGGTATATTTTGCTACTGCAGTTTTCCAGAATTTTGGAACGCTGTCGAAAGCATGAACACCGTAATGATCAATATCTATGTAATGACGCGCAGCTTCGTCTTCTACTGCATACCTGCGTTTATCAGGATCAACCGCATGTTCGGTAATGTAATCAATATGTTTTTTATAGAAGCCCATCATTTCGCTTGGTAGGGTAAATACCGCCATGCGATTAATTTGTTTGTGTCCGAAAAAACCCCAGGATGCGGCAGGTTTGCTTTCGTAGAAAAATATCCCTAAACAAATTGTGGTAATGAGTATGATCTTGAAAAGAAGCTTCACCGAAAATAATTTAAGCCTAAATGTACGAAGAATGTACTACAAATTCAAACTCATACGTTTGTAAAAAAACACAAAAGTAATGATGAACCAAAGCGAAAACACAATTCCAATAATAGCACTCATATCCATTTGATTGGTGAAAAGAAAAAATAGCTGCTTACAAAAGAATACAGCAATGTACATTTCTACCCCCCAGCGCTTCATGTTCCACACGCCAATGAAAGAAATAAAGCTCAGAGCAATAATAAATCCATAAACAGCAGGCACCCAATCGCCCAGCTTTTTAGTAGAGGGTGAAAACATTCCTGGGAAAGTAAAAACAATCCATAGAAAACCTATGATGCAGATTACTGAAAGTATTTTTGGCCTTTTTTTCATTTTTTTCACCACTAAGTCACTAAGGACACTCAGAATTACTTTATCAAAATTAGCATTTCAAATCGATCATTATTCATCATAATCCGTGTTCCATTTTCAAATTAATTCATTCTCAAATTACCAAATTAGTTGCTTCTAATCGCTTCCACCGGATCCAACTGCGATGCTCCATAGGCCGGAACAAATCCTGATACAATTCCAATCAGAAACGAAATCGTTATTCCTAAAATTACATTTGAGCGCGAAAGAAAAATTTCCATCCCAAAAGTATTACCTGCAATAGAAGTTAAAATATAAACAATTGATAGTCCAATGAGACCGCCAATAAGTGAAAGAAAAACAGATTCAAATAAAAACTGCATGAGTATAAAATAATTTTTTGCGCCAAGAGATTTTTGAATTCCAATTAAAGATGTACGTTCTTTCACAGATACAAACATAATATTAGCAATACCAAATCCGCCAACCAAAATAGAGAAGCCACCAATGATCCAGCCTGCAAGACCAACAATAGCAAACATTCCATCAAATCCTTGTGAAATAACTTTGATTTCATTCAATGCAAAATCATCATTTGCATCAGGGCTTAATTGTCTTATTCCACGCATCAAACCCTTTAATTCATCTTTTAGCTGGTCGTTTGTTATGCCTGCTTTGGCTTTTACTGCAATGTATGGATCAGCGTTTTCGGATCGAATGTCAACCAGGTTTCGTACAAAATTTACCGGAACTAATACCTGAGCATCCATACTGTTTCCAAGCAAACTTTCTCCTTGTTTTTTAAATACACCAAGCACCGTCATGTTAGATCCAAACATTTTTATTTGTTTTCCAACTGGTGATTCTCCGTTTTTAAAAAGTGCTTCCGCAATGGTGCTACCGATAATGGCAAGGTTTCTACCATTTTCAGATTCAAGCTCGGTGAAATACCTGCCTTCTGTAATTTCAAAGGAAGTTATTTGATTGTATTCATAAGATGCGCCCGTAATCGTTACATTCTCTGCAGAATTACTCCCGTATTTTACCGTCTTTCTTCCAGCAACATGAAAGGCCATGGCCTCTGCGCTCTGCACTTTTTCTTTCAGTTCGTCAAATTCCTTAACGTTTGGCACTGGACGGTTCATGTATTTCCACCAGGGATAGTCATCACCAAAATCCCATGGCCATTTTTGTACAAATACTACATTGTTACCTAACTCCTGAATACCGCTGCGTAAGTTATGTTCCAAACTATCTACAATAGTGAACACGGTGATAATAGAAAAAATCCCGATAGTAATTCCCAGCAAAGAAAGAAAGGTACGCAAGCGGTTTGCCCTTAGCGCTGCCCATGCGAAAAAAAAGCTCTCTTTAAATATAGAAAGGAATAAATTCATTTAGTAGTCAAATGTACTAAGAAAGATGTAAAGGAGAGTTCTATAAATTGCTTTTTTGTCGTTAATCGTAAATTTTTAAATCCTCACAGGCATATGTCTGCTGTGGTTTAAAAATCTCGCTCGCCTAAATCCCGATAACTATCGGAACTAATTTTTTGAACTCTCCTAAAGAATAACTAAATTCAGTAAGTTTGGGGAATCAAATGCTGAAGAGAATTTATTTTTCTATACTCATCCTTTTTTCGTTGTCTATGGCAGCGCAGCATCCTTATTTTTATAAGATAGATGATGAAGCAGGTTTGCCCAGCAACGAAGTGTACGAACTTCTTCAGGACGATTTTGGTTATATGTGGATCGGCTGTGACGCTGGGTTATACAGGTATGATGGCTTTCGTTTTAAAGGATATACCAATCATAAGCAAAATGGGAAATCAATTTCTTATTTGAGAAAAGACGAAAAGGGAAGGATTTGGTGCAAGAATTTTAATGGGCAAATATACAGGGTTGAAGGCGATAGTTTACGAATCATTATTGACAACAGCGGTAAGGAATCTTCTGCTTCACAATTTTCTGTTGATGATGATTTGAATTTGTGGGTAGCTAATTACAACTTAATTGAAAGGTATGATGAAAATGGTAAAAACAGGGAGGTAGTTTACGAAGAGAAGCCTACGAATAGCTCAACACACTTTGCAGAGATCGTTTATCATAATAATGCCATTTTTTTTACCCGTTCCGGATATAGCATTTATAAATACGATAAGGCCAAAGAAAAAGTATCACTTTTGCCAACAAAATTTACTAAGAATTTCCCGTTTAGTCGTTTCAATTTTTGCACCAGTTCTCACGGGCTTTATGTAATTGCAGAAGAGGCAGTGAACCCTACATCTACTCTATTTGAATGTGGAGATAGTTTAAAATTATTAGCACAATATCAAGCTACAAAAGAAAACAAGCGTGTCTACTTTTTGTATAATGACGCCAATAATAAGCCTTGGTTGTGCACAACAGATGGTGTTTTTCAATCGGATTTCGCTAGAAAGACCCTTCAAAATAATACCGGCTTGTTTAAGGGTGAAAAAATCAGTTATATGCTTCAGGATAAAGAGGGAAATTATTGGTTCAGCTCTCTGCATAATGGAATTTTTGTGGTACCTGATATGTCGGTTATTAGAACAACTGTCAGTAATTCAGATTTATTAACAAATAATTTATCCGCGCTAAGTTGTTTGAGTAATGGGAATCTTTTATTAGGAACATACTCCGGACAATTAATGAATGTGAGTGCTGATAAAAAAATAGAATTGGTGGCAAATAAGTATTATGAAGAATATTCTACAGCTAGAAAAATTATTGAAACCAATAAGGATATATATATAAGCAGGGTTTTTCTTTCAATACTGGATAAAAACACGAATAGAGAGAACAAAGGATGTAGATTGAATGCACGCGATTTTGTTATTGCGGGAGATTCGATTTATAGTATTTCTTATGGGTTTTTTAACTCTATTTCTCTTAAAAACTTGCATAAGTGGGAAGGAAAAGGTGTAACCCCTTTAAGAAAAGTAGGAGGCAAAGCGATTTATTCGGACGGCACTGGCAATAGGATTTATGTAGCTTTTAACGATGGTTTTTATTGTTATGAAAAAGGAAATTTTAAAGAAATGCTATTTAACGGAGAGCATATTTATGTTCAGACAATCACATCATGTAAAACATCTGCTTGGTTAGTAACAAGTAATCAAGGTGTTTTAAGTTTGCAAAACGGCAAGCTTGTGCCATCAGGACTTTCAGAAGTTGGCATTAAGGAAACAGATGTTAAACTTATTCACTGTAAAAAAAATTTTCTTTTTGTAACAAGTAATAACCTTTTGTATGTTTTGAATTTACAAACAAACAAGCTTGCCAGTTATCAGGTTATTTCAGGGATCAATGCTAAGGATATAACAGCAATTGATTTCGCTAACGATAAAGTTTATCTCGCCACAAATAAAGGGCTAACTGAGTTTCCAATCAATCTTAAACACTTTAATGAAATTAAACCCGAAATTAAAATTGAAGAAATAGCCTTGGGAGATTCTATTTTACCGATGGATTCGTTGATTATATTGCCCTACAAAAACAATAATTTAAAGATCAATTTTATTTCAATTGCATTAAGAAGTCGGGGCACTTTTTATTATGAATACCGCTTAAAAGAACTTGATTCTATATGGATCAAAACAAAAGGTTCGGAGAATTATGCTTTATTTTCTTCATTGCCTCCCGGTAAATATACTTTTCAAGTTCGTTCAATAAACGAAAGCGGAGTGATCTCAAAAAATACTGCCACTATTAAAATAAACATTGATTCTCCCTTCTGGCAAAAATGGTGGTTTTATGTGTTAATGATCCTTTTAACTGCTGCAATTGTTGCATTGGGTTTTGCAGTAAGAATCAAAGTGATCAGACGCCGTGCTTCTATTCAGCAGGATCTCACATCCTCACAGTTGGCAGCTATCAACGCGCAGATGAATCCCCATTTTATGTACAACACCTTAAATTCAATTCAGGATCTCATTTTGAAAAGTGATATTAAAAACACCAATTATTACCTGAGCAGATTCAGTTCATTGATGCGGAAAATTTTAGAAGCCTCACAGCACAGCACTATTCTGCTCGACGAAGAAATTGAAATTTTAGAATTGTATTTATCGCTTGAGAAATTACGTTTTGGGGATGACTTTGTATATATCATCAAATGTGATGAAAGTATTGATACGGATAGGATTTTGATACCGTCCATCATCATTCAACCTTTTATTGAAAATGCTATCAAGCATGGATTACTCCATAAAAAAGAAAATAAAAAATTGGAAGTGAAATTTGAATTAAATTCGAATGTACTGATCTGTACCATTACAGACAATGGAGTTGGAAGAAAGCGGGCTGAAGAAATCAAACAACGCTCACCATTAAAACACAAATCGTTTGCAACCAAAGCAACTGAGAAACGTTTGCAACTTATAAATTCGGCCAGAGAAAAAAAGATTGAGTTGGAGATCGTTGATCTTCAAAATAAAGAGGTTGCAGAAGGAACTAAAGTGGTGATCTCTATTCCGGTTTAAACAGTTCGTGAAGCAGAACAAACGATTCATGAATTTAAGAGCTTTGAAAACGAAACTAATTTGAATTATTGTAAAGCTATTAAAGGACAATTTTTTCTACCTTAGCATAAGATGACAGAAAGTAAAATAACAGCAGTAATGATAGATGACGAAGAACGTGCAAGAGACACGCTTCGTACGCTCCTTCGTGATTATTGTCCGCAGGTAGAGATCCTTGCTGAATGTGCAAATGTTCCGGATGGTGTTTTAGCTATTAATAAACATCAGCCAAAACTGGTGTTTCTTGATATTGAAATGCCGGAATATAACGGATTTGAATTGCTTAGTTTTTTTAGAGATGTAGATTTTGAGATCATATTTGTGACTGCATATAATGATTATGCATTGAAGGCATTTGAGGTTTCTGCAGTTGATTATATATTAAAGCCCGTTGATATCGATAAATTAAAGGTGGCGGTTGAAAAGGCTTTTAAACGATTAGAAGGGCAGGATATGAAAAGCCGCTTGGATGTTTTAAAAGATTCATTCAAAACAAATCAATTCAATAAAATTGCATTGCCACTTGCAGAAGGATTGCTTTTTGTAGACGTAATGGAGATAGTTTATCTGGAGGCTGATGGCGCTTATACAAATGTGTGGTTGAAAGATGGTTCTAAAATACTGGTGAGTAAGAAAATAAAATTCTTCGAAGAGGTTTTGGATGGTCGCGCCAACTTCTTTCGTTCACACAGATCCTTTATGGTAAATATTAATTTCATCAAAAAATACAACAGAGCCGATAACTCTCTCTTACTCGATAATGGAAAAACCATTATCATTTCCCGCGATCGCAAAGCTGAATTTGAACAGCAATTAAAGAATAATAATCTTACTGTCGGAATTTAACCCCCTGAAACCCCATCATTTTTTTGTTTACGGTTCATGAACTCAAATCAACGGTTCGTGAATTAGCGTCTATTATTCTTTTCAGATCAAATGATATTTGACAAATAATTAATCAAATATGAAATAGCCATGTGCTTTAGTGCATCAACACAAATGAAGATACATGGTGTATACCATAAGACAACTAAAAAACAATAAACACTTACTTATGAAAAAAATTCTACTTTTCGCTTCAGTTCTATTATCAAGTTCAACTTCCTTTTCACAGGTAACAAATGGCCTGATTGCCGATTACAACTTTAACGCCTGCAATGGCCAGGATGGTATACTACCAAAAGCCTATGGCACTCCAACCAGTGTAACTTATGTAGCCGACCGATTTAGTAATCCTGCTGCAGCAGCTAGTTTTACTGGTGCTTCAACTATTGAACTGGGTTCGCCTTCAAAAGCAAATGTATCAACAGGACTAACAATATCTTCGTGGATAAAACTAGCCAATGTAAGCGGACAAAAAGCAATTGTATCAAAATGGATAGGGGTAACAGCTAATGACCAATACTTATTCATGATAAATGGCAACAAAACATTCATTGCAGTTGGAAACCCAAGTAACGTTGCAAACGGATACAGCGGCACTACCAGTTTAGTGGCAAATACCTGGTATCATATTGTTGCAACCTGGGATAATTCAGGTAGACATCAAACTTATGTTAATGGAGTTTTAGATGTTGATGTAGTTAATACAGCTTTTAGCACAATTAACGGCACATCCGCAACTGCTTTATACATCGGTTCACAAGGTAGCAACAGGCTTTTTAATGGTGCAATTGATGATGTTCAGTTGTTTAATAGAAAATTAACTCCTTCGGAGATTCTTGATTTATACAATGCTCCTAATCCTATTGTTAATGGCCTGGTTTCAAAATACTCTTTCGACACAGGAGGCGCAGTAGACGAAGTAAGCAACAATGATGCAGTTGGTTTGGGAATAAACTATGGAACTGACCGATTTGGAAATTCAGGAAAAGCTCTTGATGTATCATTTGGTAATACCTACCTTAATTTATATGATAGTTATGATGGTTTTGCAGCCACCGCTACAGGAAAAATCAGTTATTCTTTTTGGGTTAATTTCAAAAACATTACCGGAACACAACAAATCCTGCTTGGAAAATCAGCCGATGCCGGATGTAGTGGAATCGACAGACAGTTTTTATTCCGTTTAAATACGAACGCAAAATTTGAAATTACCTCTTATAGTTCTGTAGGACCTGGAAATTATGTAACATTAGCTGCTAACAACGTAACCTGCACTACCAGTCAATGGTACCATGTAGTACTTACATATGATGCAGCTGTTATTGGTAACGGTAAATATGAAATCTATATAAATAACAATTTGCAACCTCTTACTGAAACAGGAACAAGTGGAGCAGGCATTGGAACAGGCTTCGCAGATGCAAATGCATGTATTGGAGTTGGGGCCTATTTAAAAAGTGATGGTAGTATTTGTGTTAACACTCAAAGATTAGATGCCTATTTCGATGATTTGAACATTTATAATAAACGATTGAATGGGACTGAGATTTCTGATTTATACAGCGCACCAAATCCGGTTGTTGGATTAAATGATATTCTGGGGAAAAAGAATGGATTGGTTTACCCAAATCCTTTTGCAAATGAATTGAACGTAAAAAGTTCGGGCAATGGGAATTCTACGGTAGAAATTATTTCCGTAGAGGGAAAAGTTGTTTTGAGAACGGAGTTCAGCGAACAAAATTTCTCAATAAATACAAATGAGCTAAATCAGGGGATCTATTTTTTAATACTTACTAATTCAGAAGGTAAAAGCATCTATAAAACCATCAAAAACTAAAACCTGAATTTGCAAAACATAGAGACCGGTGGGAATTTCCTTCCGGTTTTTATTAATATACCCTCCGGTATGAGTATTTCTTGTAAAGAGTGAAATTATCTTTACAAGAAAAAATGAAAAAGACAACAATCATTACAACTGTAGTTTTGTTATTACTATCACTAAGCACATTTGCGCAAAAGTCGTACGCTGAATTTCAGGGTACTTACAAACCGCACAATAAACTGAACGAGCCGGAAAATCAGGCAGTGAAAGTGGTTGGTTATCTGGAGTCTTCTTCTTTAGCCGGTATTATGGAAGAATATGCTAAAAATAAAGATAAACGTATGTTTCAGTTAATAATATCAAGCGTCGATCGTAAGAAAGCCGGTGAAGCATTAGACGCAATGAAACCAAAGCTTGCAATTAAAGGTCTTAACATGCTCGATAAAGAGTGGGTACCGGAAGTCGTTTTTTACGCGTCAGAGAAAACATATAACGAGCTTTCTCCAAAAGTTGATGCTTTAAAGAATTATTAGTTACCCTTAATTTTATAGCCTCCGACCAAACTTTAGGAATGAATATCCTTGTTCATTTAGGTGTAATTTACTGATATTTATTTACTTACATTTCCCCGCTGTTTTCCCTATCCCACTAATAATTCGTATCTTCGTAGCCCCAAAAAATTGAAGAAATGATGTATTTGGAATTTGAAAAGCCGATTGAAGACCTCGAGAAAGAATTAGAGAAGTTGAAAGAGGTCGCAGAAAAGAGTAAGGTAGATGTAAGTAAGTCGGTAGAAGAATTAGAAGCTAAAATTCTTGAAGAAAGGACAAAGCTTTATACCAACTTAACTCCATGGCAAAAGGTAATGGTTTCCCGCCATCCGGAGCGCCCGTATACATTAGCATATTTAGAATACATTACCAAAGGTACTTTCATGGAACTGCACGGCGACCGTACTGTTGGCGATGATAAAGCAATGGTTGGTGGTTTTGGTGAAATTGAGGGAAGAACAGTAATGTTTATCGGCCAGCAAAAAGGAATTAACACAAAAATGCGTCAGATCCGTCGTTTCGGAATGGCAAATCCTGAAGGTTACCGTAAAGCTCTGCGATTAATGAAAATGGCAGAGAAATTCAATAAACCAATTGTAACATTAATTGATACTCCGGGTGCATATCCTGGATTGGAAGCCGAAGAGCGTGGACAAGGGGAAGCTATTGCAAGAAACCTATTGGAAATGGCTCAGCTAAAAGTGCCCGTGATCTGTATCATAATTGGTGAAGGCGCATCCGGTGGAGCATTGGGAATTGGTATAGGAGATAAAGTATTGATGTTGGAAAACTCATGGTACTCGGTTATTTCTCCGGAAAATTGTTCTACCATCCTTTGGAGAACATGGGATTTTAAAGAGAAAGCTGCCGAAGCATTAAAACTCACCGCAGAAGACATGAGCAAAAACCATTTGGTAGACGGGATAATCGAAGAACCAATTGGTGGAGCGCATGCACACAAAGAAGAAATGTTCGAACGTGTTAAACAACGCATCATTCTGGAATTAGAAGGATTGGATAAAAAAACACCGCAACAAAGAATTGACGAGCGCATCGAGAAATTTTGTGCAATGGGTGTAACAGAAGAAATTGAAGATTAAAATAAAACAAGTCACAGACTAATCAGTATAAATCTGAATAATCTGCGGCGAAAAAAATAAAAACAAATGGCAAATACAGGCGACATCAACGTGGGATCAGTGATCCGTTACAATGGAGAGTTAGTAGTAATTACAGATTACCAACATCGTACACCGGGGAACTTACGTGCATTTTATCAGGCAAAAATGCGTAACCTAAAAACAGGTAAACAAACCGAGAACCGTTTCCGTTCGGGAGAAGAGGTTACTTTGGTTCGTGTAGAATATAAAATGATGCAATTCATTTATCCTGAAGGGGAATTTGTTGTTGTTATGGATCCTGAAACTTTTGATCAAATTCATTTACCGGCTGTGATGCTTGGAGATGGAATTGAATTTTTGAAAGAGGGAATGGATGTTAGAGTTACGTTTGAAGAAGATGAACCGATTCTTGCCGAACCGCCAACATTTGTTGAATTAACAGTTGCATATGCTGAGCCGGGTGTTGCAGGTAATACTGCTACTAACACTTTTAAACCGTGTAAAATGGAGACGGGTGCGGAAATTATGGTGCCACTTTTTATTGAAGAAGGTGAAGTAATTAAAATAGATACACGCGCACGTGCATACGTTGAGCGTGTAAAAAAATAAGATCTGATAAAACAATTTTAAACCCTGATCCTGATCCCGATAGCTATCGGGATGACGATGGATTAGGGTTTTTTCTCGTTCGTACGAATGTTTATGTGAGCAGGATAATTTTACGAAAAAGTAATTCGAATGGAAACTGAAATAATAGTAGTAAAAGATATGGAGCAGAAATTAGATATACTCAACCAAAAAATTACTGAAGCTCAATTGGGTGGCGGTCAAAAACGTATTGACGCGCAACACAAAAAAGGAAAACTTACCGCACGTGAGCGTATCCATTTTTTGATGGACGAAGGAAGTTTTGAAGAGATCGGTATGCTGGTTACACATCGCAGTAATGACTTTGGTTTAGAGAAAGAAAAGTATCTGGGCGATGGAGTTGTTACAGGATACGGAACTGTGAATGGTCGTTTAGTATATGTATTCTCTCAGGATTTTACTGTATTCGGTGGTTCACTGTCTGAAACGCATGCGGAAAAAATTTGTAAGATCATGGATCTTGCCATGAAGAACGGAGCACCTGTTATCGGTTTAAACGATAGTGGTGGAGCACGTATTCAAGAAGGTGTTGTTTCTTTGGGCGGTTATGCTGATATTTTTTACCGTAATACATTAGCTTCAGGAGTTATTCCACAGTTATCTGCAATCATGGGGCCATGTGCAGGTGGTGCGGTTTATTCGCCTGCGATTACTGATTTTATTTTGATGGTAGAGAATACTTCTTATATGTTTGTTACAGGACCTAACGTAGTTAAAACTGTTACACACGAAGAAGTTACTTCAGAAGAATTAGGTGGTGCAATGACTCACGCAAGTAAAAGTGGTGTAACACATTTTGCTTGTGCAAATGAGATCGAGTGTATCACTAACATTAAGCAGATCTTAAGTTACGTTCCTCAGAATTGTGAAGAGGACGCACCTTCTGTTCCTTATACTACTCCTAAGTCAGAAAAAAGAGAGCAACTAATCAATATCATTCCGGAGAATAATAACCAACCATATGATATGCGTGAAGTAATCAATGGTGTTATTGATGAAGATACATTTTTTGAAGTTCATAAACATTATGCGGAAAATATAGTTGTTGGTTTCGGTAGACTTGCGGGAAAAAGTATTGGTATAGTTGCTAATCAACCTGCTGTATTAGCCGGTGTATTGGATATCCATTCTTCTACCAAAGCTGCACGTTTTGTTCGTTTCTGCGATTGTTTTAATATCCCTTTATTGGTGTTTGAAGATGTTCCGGGTTTTTTACCGGGAACGGATCAGGAGTGGAATGCTATTATTACAAACGGTGCAAAATTATTATATGCATTCAGTGAAGCAACAGTTCCGCGCATTACTGTTATTACACGTAAAGCTTATGGTGGAGCTTATGATGTAATGAATAGTAAACACATTGGTGCCGATATGAACTACGCATGGCCAACCGCAGAGATCGCTGTAATGGGCGCTAAAGGTGCCGCTGAAATTATTTTCAAAGGAGAGATTGCAGCTGCTGCAGATAAAGATGCAAAATGGAAGGAAAAAGAAACAGAATATCAAACTATGTTTGCAAATCCTTACCGTGCAGCTGAACGTGGATTCATTGATGAAGTAATTCATCCGGAAGACACACGTGAAAAACTGATAAAGGCATTTAAGATGTTAGAGAACAAAGCTGTGAAATTACCAAGAAAAAAACATGGTAATATTCCTTTGTAGTTAATTGTAAGAGTGAAAAATAATTTGTACATTAGTAATGACTAAACACAAATTATATGAAAAAACTGCTACTAACTTTAATTACAGCCGGGGCTTTTTATACTGCTTCAGCTCAAACAATAATTCTATCTGAAACCTTTACTGGTCAAATTCAGCCTGCAGGTTGGAGTAATGACAGTTTGGGAAACCCAAATGTTTTCCAATGGCAATTTAATAATCCGGGAGTTCGTGTAGTTACAGGTGCAAATTTCGATGCCGATTTCGCCATACTGGATTCTGATTTTTATGGAACCGGAAATTTGCAAAACTCAAGTTTGTCAACACCTTCTTTTTCTACGATAGGTTTCACAGGATGTAATCTTGTTTTTAGTGAGCAATTCAGAGAGTACCCCGCTTCCCAACAGGATATTGATTATAGTATAGACGGTGGAACAACATGGACATCTTTACGCACCGGAACTGCAAATATTGGTTATCCAAATCCGGCAGTGAGTACCACTATTTCACTTCCTGCACCTGCAATTAACCAGGCAGATGTTAGGATTAAATTTACCTATATTGGTGATTATGGCTGGTGGTGGGCTATTGATGATATTAGTGTTATTGGTTTAAATAATTGTTCAGGAACACCAACAGCAGGAACAATTGCAGGTTGTCCTTCCAGCGTTTGTGCTAATGTACCTTATGATCTTACATTAACAGGTTCAAGTATTGATGTTGGAGTTACTTACCAATGGATGTCATCAACCAATGGAACCGTATTTAATCCTATTGCAGGTGCAACAGGTTTAACCTTGCATGATAGTATTACAATTGCACCAATGTATTATCAGGTGGTTGTAACCTGTACAGGAAGCGGCTTGTCATCAACAAGCCCTGCGGTTAGTGTAACATCTATTAACCCGCTTACCGCTTGTTATTGTGTACCAACGCATTTTGATTGTACTGATCCCGATTTTATTTCTACAACATCCATCAGTTCAACAACCCTAAACAATAATGATTCTATTTGTTCAACAACTCCAAATGGCGCATATTCAATTTATCCGGCAAGTGGAAACACCACTGCGACCTTAACACAGGGCTCCTCATACTCCTTAAATGTAACAACGCAGGACGACGATATCATTTCCTGCTGGATAGATTTTGACCAAAATGGATCGTTTGACCCAACTGAATGGACTCAGGTTTGTACAACATCAACACCAAACACAGTAAACACTATAAGTATTCCGGTACCTATGTCCGCAGCTGTAGGGCTAACAGGAATGAGAATACGTTCAAGGCTAAGTGGAAACACAAACGATGCTGCAAGTGCATGCATTTATATGGGAAGTGGTGAGTGTGAAGATTACTTTGTAACTATTGCCCCATTTGTTGGTATTAAAGAAAACACTTCTTCTCAGTTTAGCATGTTCCCGAACCCGGCTAAAAATTTGGTAACTATTAAAATTTCAAAAGAACAAACCGGATCAATAATTACGGTGGTAGATATGTTAGGGAACAAGGTTATAGAGAACTTAAGCCCAAAAAACAATGAGCTCAGTATTAATTTAGATTCTTTGTCAAATGGTGTATATTTCGTTTCTATTGAAAACGGGAAAGTACATACAACTAAAAAACTAATAGTTTCTAAATAATTCCAGTTTAAATATTACAATTTAAGCCCGTTTTCTATCGAGAACGGGCTTTTTTGTGAATTTTCGGGAACCCTTTATTTTTCGTACTTTCGCAGCCTTAAAATTTAGGAATCTTACATGAATTTATTATCCGTAGAAAATCTCAGTAAAGGCTTTGGTGGCAAACAACTTTTTAAAAAAATATCTTTTGGTGTTAACTATGGCGACAAGGTAGCCTTGCTTGCCAAAAACGGAAGTGGGAAAACCACTATACTGAATATTTTGAAAGGGTTGGAGATTCCCGATGAGGGAAATGTTGTTTTCAAAAAAGACATCAAAGTTGGTTTTCTTGAACAGGACCCTAAATTACAAGGTGGGAATACCATTATTGAAGTTTTATTAAGTGCGGAGAACCCCATCTCCAAGGCATTAAGGGAATATGAAAATGCATTGAATGCACATGCACTTGATCCGATGAGTGAAAAAAATGCTGACCGGTTAGATGCGGCAACCAATGAAATGACTTTGCTAAATGCCTGGGATGCTGAGGTACGTATGCAAACCATTGCCGGTAAATTAGGTTTAACCAATTTTGAACAGGAAATAAAAACATTGAGTGGTGGACAGCGTAAACGTTTGGCACTTGCATGTTTATTATTGAATGAGCCTGATTTGTTGATACTGGATGAGCCAACCAATCACCTCGATATTGAGATGATTGAGTGGTTAGAGCATCACCTTTCTACTGCAGTAAAAAGTTTGTTGCTGGTTACTCACGATAGGTATTTTATGGATGAGATCTGTAACCAAATTATAGAGATCGATAATCATCAATTATATCACTACAAAGGAAACTATCAATATTTTATTGAGAAGAAAGCAGAGAGAATGATGATCGAAGCTTCGGAGGTTGATAAAGCAAGAAACTTATACCGTAAAGAATTAGAATGGATGCGTCGGATGCCTAAAGCACGTGGTACAAAGGCAAAATCACGCATCACTTCTTTTTATGAAACGGAGGAAAAGGCAAAGAAAAAGAAAGAGACACAAAAGATAGACTTAAGTGTGAAAATGTCCCGTTTGGGTTCAAAAATTCTGGAGCTTATTAAAATCTCCAAATCCTTTGGAGATAAACATTTGCTGAGCCAGTTTTCTTATACTTTTAAAAACGGTGATAAGATTGGATTAGTTGGGAAAAACGGGAGCGGAAAAACGACCTTGCTAAATATTATTTTAGGTACAGAGCCAAGTGATAGCGGGAAAATAGCCACCGGTGATACTGTGGTGTTTGGTTACTACTCTCAAATGGGGATGAGCATACCGGAAGACAAACGTGTGATTGAAATTGTAAAAGATTTTGGTGAGTTTATTCCTCTTGCAAATGGAACCACTATGAGTGCATCTCAATTGCTTACTCGTTTTAATTTTCCGCCCGAGGTACAATTCGGTTATGCGTCTAAATTAAGCGGAGGAGAAAAACGTCGCTTGTACCTGATGACTATCTTAATGAAGAATCCCAATTTCCTGATATTGGATGAGCCAACTAATGATCTCGATATTGAAACACTCCAAACGTTGGAAGATTTTTTAGTTGATTTTAATGGTTGCGTTTTAATTGTTTCCCACGATAGATATTTCCTTGATAAGATCATTACACAGGTATTCGCATTTCAAGGTGATGGCATCATGAAGGATTTCCCTGGTAATTACACCGAATACCGTAACTGGCAGGATGAGCAGGAAGAAATAAAACGTGAACAGGCCAAGCAACCTGCAAAAAGGATAGAAGAAAAAGTAGTACCCCCTTCGCCTGTTAAGCAAACAAAAAAATTAAGCTATAACGAGCAACGTGAAGTAGAAGAGTTAGAGAAAGAAATTGCTAAATTGGAAGAAGAAAAACGAGTATTAAGTGAAGAACTTTCTTCCGGAACATTAGATCATAAAGATCTGCTCGAAAAAGGAATGCAACTTAAAACCATAGAAGATTCATTGGAAACAAAATCTTTCAGATGGTTGGAGTTGCAGGAAAAAATGGAAGCTTAAAAATTAGTATTCCTGTTTTTTACACTGTTTTTTATTATATATTATTCCTTCCAAAGAGCCGATAAATAAAGTCTGTTTAATTTTTCCCGGAAGTTATATCACCCGATTCGACCAGTTTTTTGAGCCGTTGATTTGTGGTGTGATTTAGCATCGACATTTTTTCGAGTTTGTAATTTTCAAACGTATGCTCATGTGTTTCGAGCAGGTCATCATAAGGTCCTCTGGCTGAGATCAATTTTACGAATATGGGTGCGGTTTCGAGGGCAATAAATAAAAGCATCAGAAAAATATTTGCGAGATTGATAGCAGTGCTTTCCGAACTTAGTTTCCATAAAGCATCTATACGAGCAGCCAAACCATCATATTTATCAATATTGGGTTTTTGCTTTGTAAACTCAAGTTCTCGTAAAACAAAGAGTTGTTTAATATCTTTTTCATATTGATCGATCTTAACATTGTTGCGTTCAAGTGTTTTTTTGAGATCAAGAACGGATTCGTTTAATTGAAGCTCTTTTTTCTTTGCATTGGTTCCTATGCCCGGAATACCTGTTGTACCTGCTGTTTTTTTTCCGAAACGTTCAAAGTCATATTCTTTTTGTGTTTGATCCCTGAATAGTTCTTTGTCTTTGATCTCTTTTTTTAGAGCAGCAATTTTGTTTTCCAGTTCAACGATCTCAGGAAACCCTTTGTTAATTGCACTTTTCGCTTTAATAGCTTCTTCACTTTTTTTCTCATCCAACTTTCTGTTGATCTCTTTCTCGAACATTTTTAATTCGAGAGGTTTTGAAATAACAATGGCGAGTAATGTAGCCAAAATAATACGTGGAATAGCAATTTTAAATTCCTGCCACAAGTTGTTCCGTTTTTTTATGCTGCTTACAATAAACCGATCGAGATTAAAGATCATGGCGCCCCAAATAAAACCAAACCCTGTTGCATAAGCCACCGAGTCGAAAATGGTATAAAGTGCATATCCGGCAGAAATAGCTGCAAGCAAGCCTGTAAATAAAACAGTAGCCCCAATTCCGGTATATTTACTGGATTCTGTTGGGCAGCGCTTTAATAATCCGCGATTTGCGCCTGCACAAAGCCAAAAAAAATTTCTAACCGCAGTCATGATAGTTGTGTTGAATCCTGATAACGGGCTAAACTACAAATTATTCTATCCGTGCCTTTTACCGCTCACGGAATTTCACATCATTTGGGAATAAAAAACGAAGCTGAATTTTAACCACGAAGGGCACTAAGCAGACGCAAAGCACACAAAGATTTTTTCTTTGCGGCCTTCGTGTAAAACCTTCGGGACCTTTGTGGTTAAATTTTTACTGCACTACAACTTTTTTACAAATTGTATGCTTCCCGTTTTTGAGCGTTATAAAATACAATCCGGCTCCATATTTCCCAATATCCATTTGTTTGGAGTATTGTCCGTTTTGTTCCTGAAAGTTTTCTTTATGAATAATTTCTCCTAATACATTTGTTACTTCTAAACTATAAGTGCTTTTTTCAGTTGAAGTAAACTTTACAGAAAACTCTCCTTTGTTTGGATTAGGGAAAACGGTAAATGAATTTGTTTGAGAGTTACTTGTAGTTATACCAATGGCACCCGTTACATCCATTATTACCACATTAGAAGTGCAGGGAGACGCGATTATGTTTGCAAGATTAGAAGTCATTACACAATAGATCTCATCATTATCGGCAAGTGCTGTACTTGAATAAGTAACACTTGTTGCGCCTCCAATAACCACATTATTTTTAAACCACTTATAAGTTGGGGCTGTTCCCTCGTTTGCAGGTGATGCTGTAAAAGTAACATTTGTGCCTGCGGTGATTGTACCTGCAGGTGATGGGGCAATGGATACACGGGCAACTCTATCAGTTACCCAAACACTGTAATCATGTACCTGACCTCTTGCTGTTGTAAAACAAGGAGTAATAGTTTCTGTATTTCTTCCGCTAAAAACTCTCATTCTTAAAGAAGTGTTCATAATAGGACTTGCCGGTGTTGTGAATGTTGCGTTCAAAAGGCTTGTGCTTCCCGGAATACTGTCCCAGGCTGCAACTTGTTCACCCGCATCCACAAAATCACCATCATTATTATAATCAATGTAAGCTCTGAAATCTTCTATCAAACTTGCACTGGATGTTCCTTTAACGCTAATAGTATAAGTTGTGTTAGCTTCCAGTATGGTTCCTGCAGAACATACAAAATCTCCATAACCCGATACATTCGTTGCTCCTGATTGAATATCTCCGTATGTTCCCGAAGAGTAGTGATCTAACGTGTTTAAATGAACTTCATAAATTCCGTAGGTTAATGTTGCAGCGTAAGTAGTAGCTCCTGTACAAGATGGAGCTATGGGCGCAGTACTTACGATCAGCATTCCCTGGCGCGTATATGAACTGTTTCCTTGTCCGTTGGTGATACTTAATGTAACATCATAAGTGCCGGCATTAACAAATGTGATCGTAGGATTTTGCTCAGTTGAATTGTATGTTGTTCCACTATTGTTTGCGAAGGTCCAGTTAAAAGATATTCCCGACCAGGGAGTATTTATATAAGTATTCGGTGTGCAGGCAGAAAAATCGGTAAAGCTAACAGAGCTTCCTGCACATAGGAATTGAGAGCTGGCTGTGAAATCTATTCCTGCTATTGTTGGTGGTACTAAACTCATATTTCCGTTGCTTCCTAAAAAAGAAGCACGTGTAGTTGTAAGTGCAGCCAGCATCCTGATTTTTTGATCAGCAGTAAACATGTTTTGGCAAACATCAGCTGAATAATCTAAATAGTTTGGTAAATGCAAATCTGTTGAAGATCCTCCATCGCAGGCATTGGTACCCACAGCACAGGTACTGATAGTGGTTCTGATATGTGGTGGAGTATCACCACAACAATCACCCAATCCTGATCCGCATTGATTTCCGGTGGGGCAGGTGGTTCCGTTTACATCGCCTTCAAAAGTGTGGTATAAATTAAGGGCATGACCTAATTCGTGTGCTAAGGTTACTCTGTCCTGAAGAATAAATTTTCCGGCAAGCATAACCGCGCCATCATTTGCAGTTCCATGGCTGGATGCATAATAAGCATATCCTTGCGTTCCCGAACCACCATTGTTGTCATCAATTTCGGAGATCAGCCAGATATTGTAATACTGTGTTTGATTCCATGAAATAATTGCTTTGAGTGCTGCGTCGGTAATTCCGTTTGCCCCGCTTCTTTTTACACCATATTGCATGTAAGTAGCGTCGCTCGACATGTCAGTACGTGTTATCCCATCTGTACAGTTTCCGTTTTGGTCTCTCACCGCAAGTGCAAATTCTATTTCTACATCCACACCGTTTGCATCGCCCGGTGTTCCCGGTATTTTTCTATAACGTTCGTTCAACCATTTGATCCCGTTTTTTACGGCTTCATCAGATACATTGGTGCCGGAACCTAAGGCTTCACCTTTATGCATAACATGCACAACAACCGGAATTCTGTAAATTACTCCTCCTTGTACAGAAGCTAGTTTACCTTTATTTGCAGCAAGGTAATTTTCAAAGTCATCCATTTTTTGTCTGTAGGCAGTATTGTTAGCCATCTCCTGATTATGGATGGCATCGGCCGCACATTTATATTCCTGTGCATTCAGGTTAACAGATTGAAGTGTTATAGCTCCAATAGTAAAGATCTTTAAGAAGTAATTTTTTATCATGGCAAATAATTAATTATGTATTATACAGGAAGATAATTTAATTGAAGATAACAGAATTTTTTGGAAAAGCAAAGAGGCAGATGCCCAATTTTAAAAACTCAGTGTAAACTATTGCCTGACGTAGTATATTTGGTTAATCCTACTTTGGGCCGTATAGTTGAGCATTACGTTCCAATGGTAGTACTCAGCTTAAACATCGGAAGATACATGGCTACCAATATAAATCCAACAATTACTCCAAGAACAACAATGAAAATAGGTTCAATCAATTTGCTTAATACAGCATTTTGATGGTCCACTTCATCCGTTAGTTGTTGTGCGAGTTTTTCGAAAATTTTTTCGGGTTGGTTTACTTCTTCAGATACTTTAATTAGGGAAAGCATTCTTTTGTTGAAGATCTTAAATCCCGATAACCCTTCGTTTAATGATTTCCCTTTCATTACATCCTCACGCACTTGTTTTAATGCAACTTCTATCGGGTAGAAGGCAATCATCTTTTCGATTAATTCTAAAGCATCAATTAGTTTTGTTTTAGCTCCTAAAAGCAGTTTCATGGATTGACAAAAACGGGCTAAATATATTTTTGTGATCATGGGACCGATAACCGGAATGCGCAATACAAGTGAAGACGAAAATTTCCGGAACCATGTTTTTTTTCTTTGGCTATATACAAGAGTTACGGTGGCTCCAATAAACAAAATAAAATAGATAAAGTAATTGGTCATAAATCCTGAGATGCGCAACATGAACTTTGTTATCTCTGGCAATTCACCTCCCATACGTGCAAAAATGTCTTTAAACATAGGCACTACTGATGTAAGCATAAAGGTTACCGATCCAAATGCAATTACAATAATTGCAATGGGATAGGATAATGTCCCGGTAATCTGTCTTCTGAGTTTAACCTGATTGGCATAAAACAACGCAAGTTCTTTCAGTACTTCATCCAGTCTCCCTGTCTCTTCACCTATCTCCACACTGTGATATTCATAGGAAGAAAATTCGGGGAAAGTTCTTAATACTTCGGAGATATTTTTTCCGGCAACAACTTTATCTCTTAATTGATTTAAAATATCTTTTTCCCTGCCTTTTTTTGCTTCGTCGGCAATCAACTCCAAACAGGCCTTAGTGTCAATCCCCGAAGAAAGTAAAATGGAAAGTTCAGAATAAAACCATTCTTTTCTTTTTGAATCAAATTTTTTGCTTAAAAAAGCAATGTCCTTGTTCAGAATAGAAGACACACCTGAACCAGAAGAGGTGTCCTTTTCCTTTTTGGAATAATTGTATTTTGAAAGGTCAATGTTTCCCACTACTTCGCAAAGGTATTTAAACTATCCAAATGAATCATCTTTTCTGCATCATAAAGTTTTTCAAAATTCAGCTTATAAGGTATTTTATTCAGTTCTGTTTCTATAGTTAACTTATCTATATAACCATTTATAACGGGTTCTGTTCCTAAAAAGAACTTGAAAGACTTTACTGTACAATTAGTTGTGTCAATAGCTACAAGATCAGTATGAAAAATAATTGCATTATCGTTGAACTGAACTTTAAGTGTTTCTTTATTTTTGAGATAAAAAAATACCTGGCGATCTTTTACTTCAATTTGATCTGCATTATTGACCAGTTTTTGAAATTGCCTGTTACAATTAGTAAATTCACTCACTTCTGCATTCATCTTTTCGTATTGCACATAAGAGCTGAAAATGTAGTTATAAGCCATGTACGCAAATGAAACTACCAACGTACTTAAGCTGAGTGTCACCAACATCTCAATTAATGTAAAGCCTTTTATTTTTTTTAGTGTCTTCAATAGCTGCTTACCAATATGCTTTGATCAATTAATTCTTTTTTCTTTTCGTTCAATACCACAATTCTAAGTTGAATAAGGTTTTTACTTGACTGATAAGGCCGGCACTCTTTTTTTACGGTAAATACTCCATCCTGTATCTCTTCGTTAATATACCTGTTTTCTGCAATGGTTTCCTCCTGAATTTTTTTTAACTGAAAAAAGGCCCTTAATTTCTCAGATGAATTCTGACTATTCAGAATGTTTAAATAGATGAGTGTGGCAAGCGAAGAACATACCAGAATAATGGTCATCGAAACCAATACTTCTACAATGGTTGTCCCTTTTAGTTTAACCATTTTGCGATACTTTTTTTTCGTTTTCCTTCAAATAAAATCCCTGCAACAAAATAATTGGAAAGATCCATTCTGTTTGCTTCGCCATTCAATACATGCCCCTCATAAACAGATGATGGAGTAACCAGTAAAAATGAATTGGTTAAAACAGTCCCACTTACTTTTGCCTGAAAATCGAGGTAGCCATTACAATAAACAATACCTGTAACAACTGATTCTTTCGACAGTTTTAAATAACCCGACGACATGGGGTCGCTGGAATTATTAATAACAACTACTTGTCCGGAGATAGTATTTTTTTCACCGATAATAAGAGCGGGTTGTTTTTGGTTGTTTTTTTTAGAATAAACAACCAGAGACGATGGGTAGTTAAGAATCACTTCTTCTTCTGTAATAATAGTATCAGTAGCCAGAGCCTGTAAGGAAGCCTGCACCTTTTTTTTGATTTCTATTTTTGGGGCAATACAAACAATATTGGTGATAACTGTGTTGTTTTCAATAATTATTTTTCGGGAAGAATGTAACACAATGTTACCTGATATATATTTATTGGAGAGCAAAAGAACTCCGTCGGTATGAATAAATAATGTTTTATTTAAGAAAGAATTTTCAATGGAGTCTTTTTGCAAAAAATATTCAAAATCAAGAATGCTGTCGTTGGAAGGATTGTAGGCTTGAGACAATTCTTCTGTTTTTTTTAACCACTGCGGGTTAAGGTTAGGAAGTTCATTGCCGGCTTGTATAATTTTTCCGTTTACTACTTTATCTCCTGTGAAATTCTGTCCGTCTACATAAGCGGTTTTAGTACCTGCTTTGGGAAGCAAACAAGTGCCTTTAAAAAGTGTTTTACCTGCAACCGAAATAGGTTTGTTTTTTTCGGTAGTAATAAGGCAGGTGTCTTTTGGAAGGGAATTCCCTATCAAACCAATGTAAGATAATGAGGTGTTTTTTTTGAATGCTTTTATGGCAACCATTTTGTAACATCCCCACCATTTTGTTTTATAACTTACCGAATCATTTTGAGTATCATACAGGTCAATTGTTTTAAGCTCAGATTGATCTTCCTCCAATTCCAAACATAAATTTAAAGTTGATTTGGCGTTTTGTTGTATTCTATCTTCAATCAGGAACGAATCGTACTCTACCATGTGGTAGTAACTCATTAAAATAATCATGCTTAAAAGAAGAGCAACAATAAGCGAAATAAAAATTGCTATGTATAAAGCACCCCCCTTTAATTTCATTTGGTAAGAAATTTAGTTGGCAGGATTGTTTTGCTTTTGGGCATCCTTTTTCTGAATGTCTTTCTTTTTCTTCTCTTTTCCTGATTTTGGCTCCTTTTGCTTTTTAGGTTCTTTCTTCTTTTTGGTATCCGGTTTCTTTACTTCTTCTGAATTTTTAGAAGTATCCTTTTCCTTTTTAACTTTTGGTTCTTTAACTTTCTTTTCTTTAACTTGTTTAGGAGTTTTTTGCTTTTTTACAACGAGTTCCCCGTTTTTGTATTTAAGTGTCTCAATAAGTTTGCCACTTGAGTATGTTTTAAATTTGCCATTTAATTTATCATCTTTAAAATTGCTTTCAGCGATCAAATCTCCAACAGGGTTAAACAATTTGTACTTCCCGTTCTTTTTCCCTTTTTTCCAATTTACGATTTCTTTTAATTTTCCGTCTTCAGCCCAGTTTCTCCACTCTCCGGTTTTAACGCCATATTTAAAACTTCCCGACTCCTTTAAATTACTATTTAAATAGAAGCACTTGTAATAACCATGTAAAAGCTTACCATCATACCCCCCCTTGGTGTTCATGATTTTATTCGAAGTATACCAGTGATAGACATAATCTTCTTTAGCTTCAATTTTTTTGGTATCCTTAAGCATTTGAGTTTTAACTGTGCAATCAGTATAATTCACAACAATATTAAAAGCTTTTATTTTATCATATTCAATAGGTTTTTGAGCACTTGCACTATGTATCAGGCAAATAAAGAATGTCATTAGCCATACAATAGGGCTCAAAATAGTGTTGCTATTAAATTTCTCTTGTTTCATTTTTCTTAAATCGCGATAATCTCCTATATTTGTCACTGCTAAAACACATGAAGTTTATCAGGAGGACAAATATAAAGAAAAAAAAATTGAGTGGCTTCACACTGTCTGAGTTGCTGATGGTGTTAAGTATCATGGGAATTTTGATATTGCTGGCCTTACCAAGCTTTATGCCTTTGATCGCTAAAACCAAGCAAATTGAGGCTAAACTGCAGTTAAAACATGTGTTGCAACTCGAAAAGTCCTATTATTTCATGAATTCCAAATATTCCGGAAGTTTTAATGAAATTGGATATGAGCCCTCAAAAATGGTGAGTGAAGGTGGAAATGCCAATTATAAAATTGAGGTTTCGGATGCCAGTAATAAAGGTTTTGTTGCAACAGCCACATCTATCACCGATTTTGATAACGATGGCGTTTTTAATGTTTGGCAGATGGATCAAAACGAGCAGTTAAAAGAAACCACGCCCGATTGATATGAATTACCTTGTTTTAGCAGGAATCATTCTTTTTTCTTCACTTATTGCTTATCAGGATTTTAAATCGAGGTCCATTTCCGTTTTATATTTACTTGGTTTTACCCTTGTTGCTTTTTCTTACGGTGTAATTCAATTTCAATTAAAGCAAACCCTGCTATACTTTTCTTTTAACCTTCTTTTTATTGCTTTTCAGGCAAGTGTACTTTTATTGTACTATTATATAAAGTACCGAAATTTTAAATCCCTATTAGGTTCAATTGGAGGTGCTGATATATGGGTGATTATTTCACTGGCTTTTTCTTTTGATCTTCAGCGTTTCATTATTTTTATGTCTCTCTCCCTTATAGCATCTTTACTGTTTTATAGTGTAATTAATAATATAACTGACCGTAAAATCAAAGAGATTCCGCTTGCCGGCATTCTGGTTGTTTGTTGTTCAGTTTTTCTTACTTTAAAACTTGCGGGTTTGTTTTAATTTAATTCAGCTATCCCGTTCTTAATTGCAAATTTAAACAATCCTATTGCTGAACTTTGTTGAGTTTTGGTTTGAATACTCCTTCTGTTATGATCTACCACATAAACTGTTAGCCCCAGGGTTTCCGCTATTGTTTTAGATGATTTTTCTTCGCAAAGTAATTTCAGTATTTGAATTTCCGTTTCGGTAAGTTTAATCTTTTCCAAATTTAATTTTTGCTCTTTATCCTTCATCATTTTAGTAAGTAAAATCCGGGAGAGCTCTTTGGTGAAGTAATAATTTTCATTCATTACAGCATCAATTGCATCGTAAATTTCTTCGGGTTCGCAGCTTTTCGGTAGGTAACCATTAACGCCTCTCATAAAATATTCAGTAACAAAACCATCGTCGAAATAAGTGCTGATGATTATAGTTTTTATACCGGGGTACAATACTTTAATTTTTTCGTGAGCTTCCCCGCCTTTCATTACCGGCATTTCAAGGTCTAATAGTATAATGTCGGCTTTCACTTTTTTTAATACATCCAATAATTCTTTACCATTGGCGGCTTCAGCCACTACTTTAAAATCATCCCTCTCTTTCAATAAGTCAATGTATGCATTCCGCATTAACTTATGATCTTCCGCAATTACGATTTTAGTTTTAGGTTCTTTTTTACTTTTCATTTACTAACAAGGTAGATGTTTGGTTGAATCTATATTCTGACAAATTTGAAGAAAATACCCGGAATAATAAAACATGCTAATAGTAGCGGATTTACGCTAATACTCGCAAAGATAACAAATTACCTTTTCTTTGTTTCAACGTTGGAATATACGCACTTGTCGAAAAGACATAAAATGTGCTAAAAACTTTATAAACGGTACGGGTCTTTAATAGCAATAGCTGCATGCATAGCTTATGTTACGATTTGAATAAGCTATTGTTAGTGCTTGTTTTTTGAATGTTTAATTTTTTATTTTCGCAAATAGAAATACCTAATTGTATGAAGTACTACCTGTTCATTTTTTTTGTCGTTTTTATATCAAAATATAAAGCGCAAAATTTTAACTATTCAATAAGCCTCGATTCCACATTCAATTACACTGATTTAAGTAGTGCAACCGTGTTGTCACAAAACACCAAATGGCTTGCCAAATATGAAATACCAACAGGCTTTGATACCATTGGTAATTCCCTTCAAAAAGTAAACCTGGAAACTAATGGCTTTGTGATATACAACAAAAACCTTAACCATGCATTAATGGCGTTTAAAGGCTTTAATTGTAAACTCGATTCCAACTCAAACTTTTCTCAGTTATCCTATCTCACCTCCGGAACCACCGGCTCAAAAACACTCAAGATAGAGTTTAAAAATGTAGGACAAGGAGCAGACCCTAAAGAATTGCTCAGTTATCAATTATGGCTTAAAGAAAACGGTGTTTTCGAAATTGCCGTTGGTCCTAATACCTACGAAAAAAATCCCACCGATACCATCATAGATACCAATCAGGTAGTTCATATAGGATTAATAAACCGAAACATGGATGCCGAAAGCAATGGTCTTTTTATTTCAGGCACACCACAAAGCCCCGTTTCATCACCACTTAACACCCAGCACCCCGAACTGGCTTATTTACGTACGGTGCCAAAAAGAGGATATAAATACACATTTACACCAATTCAAAACTAAGCCCGTATGTTCATGAACAAGTTTGAATATAAAAAATTTAGTGTGCTGCTGCTTATATTATTTAGTGTAAGCTCACAGATAAAAGCATCAAAAAAATATTGGATCTCAGCGAATACAGCTAACTGGTATTCCACAGCTAATTGGTCTACTACCAGTGGAGGGGCTGGAGGCACCTCTGTTCCGGGCACCTCTGACACAGCCTATTTTGATGGTAACGGGTTAGGACGCTGTAATATTGACATCAACATCAGTGTCAGGCGATTTGAGATTACAAGTTCTTACACCGACTCCATTATTCAAAATGCTTATACAGTTACAGTAGGCGGTGGACATATGATACTTGACGGTGGTGTTTTTATTGGCAGTTCATATGCAATTACTATTAATGGTAATTATGATAACAGTGCGTGTAACTTTACGAGTACATCAGGTATGCTTGAAGTAAACGCAGATTTTAAATTAACAGGAACAGGTTCCTTTATACATAACAATGGCTCATTAAAATTATCATATAGCTCCCTTTTTCCTACAAATACTTTAACATGTTCGACTAGTTCATCTAACAAAGAATTGTATGTACTTATATTGGATATGTATAATACAAGTGCAAAAACACTTAATATAACATCCGGTAATGTTTTTACCGTTAATTCTACGCTAACGATCAGTGGTGCAGGTAGAATTCAACTAAATACAGGAACAATAGAGGCAAAAGGAAACATTGATGTTACAAACACTTATAATGCTTCCCCGGGAGGAAGTGGCCTTCTGAAAATTAACGGTTCGGGTACACAAACGCTCGAATCATACGTTAGCGCAGGTAAAGGAACTTTACCACATATAGAAATTGCCAAAAGTTCAGGCGACACATTAAAACTAGCCGGCATTATTTCAATGAACACCAGCAATTGGACTTATACCTCCGGAATTGTTGATGCAGGTACAAGCACCCTGCACCTTGTTTTTGGGCCAAGCCAAACTATTTCAGGCTCACATACCCTTAACAAACTTAGTTTATACAGTACCACATCTTATGCATGTACAATAAGTTCAGGTACAACTATAACTGTTGAAGACACACTAAAAACAAGCGGTACAGGTGTAATCAGTATTTTAACAGGCACCCTGGTTGCGCAAGGCAACATTGTTATTGAGAATACCTCAACATCGTTTAACATAGGAGATGCAACTATTTTAATTAATGGCGGGGGCAGTCAACATTTCACGGGAGCCTCGGCAGTAGGAAAAGGTGTGTTGCCGAATGTGATTATTAACAAAACAGGCGGAACACTTTCTTTATCAAACTATATTAATATTTTGAAGGACTGGACCTATACTGCAGGAACCATAGATCCGGGAACAAGTACAGTTAGTTTTTACGGAACAGACACCATTACAGGAAGCCATGCATTGTATAATGTAAACATGTGCGCACAAACCGCAACTACCTATCATACTATTTCATCAGGAACAACCTTAACCGTAAACGGAACCTACAGTTCACTTGGAGCATACGCAATGGGACTATACGATGGAATACTAGAGGCAAAAGGCGATGTAGTAGCTGCTAATACATACAATGGAGGAGGAGGAGATGCTACTATACTGATAAACGGAACAGGCAACCAAACATTAACAGGCAGCGGAATAGCTGCTTATGGACGCTTACCAAACATAACAATTAATAAAAGTGCAGGTACACTTTATTTATCCAGTATCATTTCTGTTCAGGCAAACTGGGAGTATATTGCCGGCACGGTAGATGCATTTACCAATACCAGTAAAGTTTATTTTGCAGGCACATACAATTTAGACCCACAGGGTACAAGTGCCACTATGAGTTTTTATGATTTAACCATAGGTAGCAATACCAGAACCTTAACCGGCGATTTAAAAGTAAGCAACAACCTGACAATAAACTCCTCAACTACATTAGCCCAGGGAACCTATGGCTTAAGCTTTGGAGGTTATACTAATAACGGAACACATACGGGATCGGGAGCAACAACTTTAATAGGCGATGGCTATCATACCTTCAGTAAATCAGGTGGAGGCTCAACAAGTTTTGCAAATGTCACTACGGATAGAACAGGGGGAAGTTTAGCTTTGAGTTCACCAATGAACATTACTACAGCCCTAACCATGAACAAAGGTGTAGTAAAAACAACATCTACCAACCTGCTGACATTTGCTGATAATGCTACAACCTCAGGTGGAAGTGATTCGGCTTATGTTCACGGGCCAATTAAGAAAACGGGGAATGATGCTTTTGTGTTTCCATTAGGCGATACTGCTGTTGCAGGCAGTGGTAAATATCACCCTTTATCTGTGAGTGCTCCATCATCTGCAACAGATGCTTATACTGCCACATATTATGCCGGTAATCAAACTCAGGGATCAACTATTGATACACTTGAATTAGATAGCTTAAGCAATTGTGAATACTGGAACCTCACACAAACAACCGGCAGCTCAAGCGTTTATGTAGGTTTAGGCTGGAGTAGTTCCAGTTGCAAAATCACTGCCGATTCAAGCGATATGCGCTTAGCAAGATGGGACGGAACCAAATGGATAAAAGAAGGCTCCGGTTATACAGCCTCATCAGTAAGATCGACTGCTGCTTTAAGTTCGTTTGGCTATTTTACATTGGCACAAAATGCATGTTATGCATATAAGAACATCGCATTGAACATAAGTGCCCCTACCGGAGTTTGTATAGGAAGAAGCGTTCTCCTTAATTCAGTTTTATCAGCTACAACCTATACACCATCTTATAGCTGGAGTTCAGGACCAACTACAGAAGATATTACTGTATCACCAACCGTTAATACCTCGTATACAGTAACAGCTACTTATCCGCATGGATGTACCAAAACAGCATCAACCAGTTTACTTGCATATAACGATAATCATTATTTAGATACCGATGGCTTTGATACCATAGTAGCACCCGATACCGTTTTATACAGAATAGTTGTAGATGGGGTAAATGATACAGTGCGTGCATACAATGATCAAAACTATTGTGTAAACCTTCCCATTTCAGGTTACCTTCCCGTTGATATTTATTTTGCATCCAAAGCTTTTACCGATACCCTGCATATTCAGTACGATCTGGATTCAGTTGGAGTAATCTCCGGATTACGAATTGTAAGCTCAGGTAACCTGAAAGCCGTAGATCCCGATTTATTTGAAATTACTTCTCTTACACATTTGCGAATTGTTCCCCGAATTATTATAGAAGAAAGACTTACCGCATCCTACTACAAGTTGAAAAAAGAACTTGATGGAGGATTTTACCTGGCTAAAAACAAACGTATTAATTTCCTATATGAAGAAGAATACAACACAGGCGACCTCACTTATCGTGTACTTAATTCAAAACGTGAACCTCTTTCAGGTTTAGCTACCAAAACAAGAAAATATGGAACCAATCAATACTCAGTTGCATTTCCTAATTCAACACCCTTAGGTATTTATTATTTAGAAGTTACAAACGCCAAAGGTGAAAATTTTTATTTGAGATTTAAATTAATGTAAGAAAATGAAAAAGGGAATAGTAAATACTGCTGTGGTAATAATTTGTTTGATTACACTTATCATTGTAATATGGGATAAGTTTGGTGGAGCACCTGTTAAGTATGTAGAAATAAAAAAAATATACGACGGGTTTGAGATGAAAAAGGAATATGAAGATAAATTTAAAAAAGTTCAAGGTATGCGTAGTAAAATAATGGACAGCCTGGAAATGGAATTAAAAATAATGGATCAGCAGATTGGTATTTCAAATGGAGCTGATAAGGAATTAATAGCAAAATTTCAGGTAAAAAGAGATGTGTTCCTTGAAAAAAAACAAAAGTTCAATGAAGATGATGCTGCTACCGTTCAGGATTACGACGCGAAAATACTTAAGCAACTAAATCAATATATTGAAGATTACGGAAAGGAAACAAATTGTGAATATATACTTGGTTACACAGGAAACGGCGAAGTGTTATATGGCAGGCCAGAAAATAATATAACCGATGAAATAGTGAAATACGTTAACAGCAAATATAACGGGCAGGCAAAATAAAATGAAGAGTAGCAAATACATTATATTATCTTTTATTGCATTAACACTTACGTTATTAGTGGTAGCCTGCGGTAATAATGTTGCAATAACCGCAAGTAAGGAAGATTCGGGAAGCGAAGCACAGGAAGAAACTTCCATAAGCATTGCCGAAGCTACTACACGTACCTGCTCCCCTCAGGAGTTAATGCTATGGGTAGAGGATCCAAATAATAACTTGCGACAGGAAAAGAAACTGGGAGAATTAACTTTTACAATACAATACAAACCATCTCAATATATAATATGTAAAGAATATGATGGTTTTGATAAAATGACGGCTGATACTCTTGCAAAAGAAAGCGAACAGTTAGACGACATGCAGTATTTTAATATCAGGGTTAAAATTGATGGCTTTAATGATGAGTTCTTAAAATACAATTTAGCTCCGTCGCAATCTTATGAAGACAGAGTAAAATATTTTTCGTTTGAAATGCAAAGGGATTTGAAACTGGTAGATGGAACCGACACCCTGGATTGCGCACTCTTTCATTTTGAGCGAACTTTTAACGTGGCACCTTACGGTAATTTTATGGCCGCATTTCCCCGCCCCGATAAAAATAAAATAACAACAAAAACATTTGTTTACAACGATAAATACCTTGGATCAGGAAGTGTGAAGTTCCTGTTTAAGGCAACAGATTTAAAAGAAATACCAAAACTTTCATTATAAGATTATGAAAAGAAGAAAAGAATTTTACAAACGCGCATTTGCCATTTTTTTGTTGCTCACTATACTCAACAGTACGGTTTTCCCTACCGCTGCCTGGGCACTTACAACAGGTCCTAGTCAGCCTGAAGTTCAGAGCTTTGAACCTGTGGGAACATCCGAAATGGTAGATCTCTTCAGTGGTGATTTTAACTACAACATTCCATTGCTTGATGTAGATGGTTATCCTGTTAATATTAGTTACCACTCGGGTGTAACTACCGATCAGGAAGCGAGCTGGGTTGGCTTAGGCTGGAACATTAACCCGGGTGTAATAAACAGAAACATGCGTGGTTTGCCCGATGATTTTATGGGAGATAAAGTCAAAAAAGAAATAAAAATGAAGGATAATGTTACCGTTGGTGTTGGTGCAGGGTATGGTAACGCTTTAGCCGGAATTGAAGGTGCCAGTATACATTTGGGGCTTGGAATAAATTACAACAATTATGTGGGACTTGGATTGGAAAAATCTATAAGCATGACTTTTAATGTTAGCAAAAGTGGAAAAGGCCCCTTATCCGCATCTTTGGGATTTAAGTCTTCTAATTCTGATGGGCTCACTATTTCCCCGTCGGTTAGTTATAGTGCTACGCTACAGGAAAAAGCGAGTTACGATGATAAGGTAGCAGGAAAGGTAGGTATCGGAACTTCGTTTAATTCAAGAGTAGGTCTAAAAACACTAACGGTAAATACTTCGGTTAGCGAATCATGGAAGCATAGTAAGAACAGTGGAAGTTTTGGGCATTCGGGTTCCTATAGTTTCGGGGCAGTTACTGCAACACCACAGGTAAGCATGAGCATGAAAAACGTCAGCTTTATGTTTAGTGCAAGTTTTGGTGGAACAGCAACGCTTGGAGACGCTACGGTTGATGGAAACGGATATTATTCCCGTCAAAAACTACAAAGTAATTACGAGGAGTTTCCTGCCTACGGATATATGTATGAACATGAAGGAAGCCAGTTGGATAAAGTAATGCTCGATTTTAACCGCGAAAAGGATGGAGAATTTTCAGTAAATACTCCGGGCTTACCTTTAACCAATCATACCTACGATATTTATTCTGTGTCCGGACAAGGTGTTGGTGGATCATATCGCTTACATCGCGGTGATGCATCTTATGTATTCGACAGCAGGGCTACCAATACCAGTGATAGTTATAGCCTTGGAACCGAAATTACAGCTGGTAATCTGGTACAGGTAGGAGCTGATGTTACTGTGACCAATGTAAACACTGTTTCAGGGAAATGGACCAGCGATAATCCACTTGCAACTTTACTTCCTTCTAAAGGACTAGATCCTGCCAAGCCCGATTATGAGCCTGCTTATTTTAAACAGGCGGGCGAAAAAACAGCAAATATTATTTTGGCTCACTCGGTTCCGGCAACAACACTTACCGCTGTTTATACAACTTCACCTCCTTACGAACCTAATGCATATTCTACCTTTAAAAAAAATGTGCCAGTAAGAGCGAAGTTGAATTATGTTGACGAATATTTATATAAAACAACTTCACAGCTAATAGAAAGTAATAATGGAGCCAGTCATTATATGTTTCGCTATAATTCAACTTCGAATGATGTTACAAGGGATCCAATAAACTACACCTCAAAACGCGATAAAAGAACTCAGGAAATAAGCTATCTTAAAAGGTACGAATCTGCTTATATGTTAAGAGGTTCAGCTGACCTGAGTCCATACCCTGCAAGTGAACCAACTGAGTTAACTCATCATGTGGAAGAAATTTCAGTTTTACAGCCAAACGGTCAGCGTTATGTATATGGTAAGTCTTTATATAACACAAAACAAAAAGAGGTATCATTTAATGTTTCCGGCAATCCGCATTGTGTGGCATTAAGTAGTGCTGATGCCGGTTATGTATCCTATACTCCCGGCTCCGAAAACTCATTGGGAAATACAAAAGGAGCAGATAATTATTATTCTGCAACCACCATGCCCGGCTTTGTTCACAGCCATCTATTAACTGCTGTTCTTTCTCCCGATTATGTGGACGTGGAACAGGGAACAGGAAAGGTAGGTCCTTCTACGGGAGATTTTGGTTCCTACACTTTATTCGAATACCAGTACAATAATGAAAATACTTGTTCTGCTACTGATTATTATACTTCTACCCCTTGCACCACATTTACACCGGGAGTTTATAACTGGCGAACACCTTATGCACAAAACAAAGCCAACTACAACGAAAACATGAAAACCCGTGAGCTCGACGATCAGGGCAATTATGTTTATGGCGAAAAAGAAATGCAGTATTTAAAATACATAAAAACAAAAAACTATGTAGCAGTGTTCGAATTAAACAACCCTTCAGAAAGTAACGACTATCGTGAAGACGCCTGGGGTGCTGCAGGAGAGAATGGAGGAACTCCAACATACACAACCACTTCTACCAATCAAAGCCGATACTTAAAAACCATTACGCTGTATTCGAGGGTCGATTTTGAAGCCAAGCTGGAAAATTCTTCCCACCAAACAACCCCTATTAAAAAAGTACATTTTGAGTATGATTACTCTTTGTGCGATGGAATTGAGAACAGCAAAACAGGCAATGGAAAATTAACGCTTAAGAAAATTTATTTTACTTACGGTAATTCCAATAAAGCAAAATTCAGTTCATATAAATTTGATTATGCTGATATTGATTTAAACGGAAGTATTGGTGCGAATGAAAATGCTAATTACAATATAAAAGCATACAACCGTTGGGGGAATTACAAACCGGCACCAACTGCTACTGTATCCGCCTGTAACTATAATGCTCCGCTTTCTAATACCGATTTCCCTTATGTAGAACAGGACCTTACAGGTGCCCCGGCGGCGAAAGTGCCCGAAGATTACAACGCTGCTCAATGGTCGCTCACCAAAATCACCTTGCCATCGGGCGGAGAAATAAAAGTTGATTACGAATCGGATGATTATGGATATGTGCAGGATAGAAATGCCATGCAGATGTTTAAGGTTGTTGGAGTTGGAGAAGATTCAACAGATTTTAATGCATCGGGAAGCACAGATGCTACCTTGGGAGGATCTATTGAAGGAGCTTTCGGAGGAAAAGGCTTCTTTGTGAAGTTGCAGGATAATAATAAGTATAATACCACTGGTATTTCTGCTCAAAATGAGCATCATGCAAACATGAAAAAGAATTACTTCCGTGACATGTTGACATCAGCAAAAATATATTTCCGCACTTACATACAGGTGAATGGTGCAAACAACGGAGGCTATGAATATGTTTCTGGATACGCTAATGTAGAAGCAACAAGTATAGCCTTTGGACCAGGCGGAACTATGTTCTTTAAACTAACGCCTGTTAAACTTAAGAGAGATCAAAGCGGTGGAAACACTAATCCTCTTTCTGTAGCTGCTATTGATTTCGGTCGTTTAAAAACCACTCGTGAAGCATTTAGTGTGGGTGGAGAGCCCAGTCCTTCGGCTTCTCCGGCAAGTATTATAACTACCTTACTGGATGCAAATTTTATGAATACAGCTATACAAACGCTTACCGGGCCTGAGCATTATTTATATAATGTTCGCTTATTAGGAAGAAAGTTTTTTCCTTCTAAAACATGGTTTCGTTTATACAATCCTTTCCACGATAAAATGGGTGGTGGAAGCCGTGTAAAGAAGATCCTGATCAAAGATAATTGGGATACCATGGTAAGCGGGGGCGTGGCTTCTGTTTACGGGCAGTCTTTCGACTATACAACAACCGAAAATGTTAACGGCACCATGCTCAAAGTAAGTTCAGGTGTCGCTTCTTACGAACCTATGGTGGCAGGCGATGAAAATCCTTTCCGCCAACCGGTGTATTCAGGCACTATGCCGGAAGCTGCATTAGCTCCCGACAATCGTTATTATATTGAAGAACCTTTCGGCGAATCCTTATTCCCATCGGCATCTGTCGGTTATGGTAAAGTAACCGTACGAAGCCTTAACCTCAATGCAGACGCTACATCAAATACGGATGTAAAACGGCACGCAACAGGTTATATGGTAAACGAATTTTATACCGCTAAAGATTACCCTATCATTACCCGCCGTACAGATATGGATGTAGCACAGGGAAAATCAGGACTGGGTGGACAATTATTACATCTCGATGTAACACATAATATGTATGCAAGCCAGGGTTATGTTATTGAAATGAACGACATGCACGGAAAGCAAAAAGCAACCTGGGTGTATGGCGAAGGACAAACCACGCCAATGTCGGGGGTGCAGTATTTTTATAAAGATGATTATACTTCACCGCCAAGCGGCATCCGGTCTAACGGACACAAATTGATGAACGATAACATCCCCGTGATTACTGCAGATGGTAAATTCTATAATCAAAACACCAACGTGGGTGTAGATTATGATTTCGTAACCGATTTCAGGGAAGAAGAAACAGTTACCGAAACAGTAGGAGCACAATTAAATCTTTATGTGTTTTACATTGTAATTCCGTTGGCTATACCGCCTATATGGCCCACACATACAAAGGAATCTGTTCGTTTGCGTACTGCCAGTATCACCAAAGTAATTAACCGTTATGGTATTTTGGATGAAGTTGTTGCTCACGACCTCGGTGCCAAAGTATCTACCAAAAACCTGGCATGGGATGCTGAAACCGGTGAGGTATTGGTAACACAAACCATTAACGAGTTTAAAGATCCTGTTTACAACTTTACTTACCCTGCACATTGGGCATATAAAGGAATGGGGCCTGCTTATCAAAATAGTTTAATAGAGGGTCCGGGATCAGGGACAGGCAATATTTTATCTTATTTGACAACCGGTGATGAAGTAATCGCAAGTGCTCCGGGAATTACGGATGGCACACAAAAAGCATGGGTAGTGCAACTTGGTTCGGTTAAATACCTATACCCAATGAACCCAACTACTGGAGTTCCATCTACCACGGGCATTGCCTGCAGTACGGCAACTTATATTAAAGTAATCCGCTCAGGCCATCGCAATATGCAAACAACTCCTGTGGGTGGATTTACTTCGCTTGTTAACCCTCTTAGACAAAGTGTTTCGGGTACATGGAGTAATATACCAAACGGAGGCGTAATACCTTTTGCACCGGTAGGGTCAACCGCTGGTTATAGTGGAATATATAATATCATTAATGCATCAGCCGTTCAATTTGACGATGTGGCCAAAGCTGAATGTAATTGCCTTTTTCCAACCGGTGTGCCAACTACTGCAGTACCCTATTATTACGGCTTTAAAGGAAACTGGCATCCTAAAACTTCCTATACCTTTTTAACGGCAAGGAATCAAACAACAGCTACCGACCCTAATAATACAGGTAACATGCGTACTGATGGAGCCTTTAGTGTTTTTAAACCATTCTGGTTAGGAACATTAAGTACTACCAGTAAACTAACAGCTACTCCCGGCAATCCAAGCGTAACTAATCCTTACTGGACCTTTACCAATGGTTTAAGTATTTACTCTGTGTACGGTAACGAACTGGAAAACCGCGATGCATTGAACCGATACTCATCAGCAACTTTTGGTTATAACAACAGCAAGCCTTTATCTATTGCCAGCAATGCGCAATACAAAGAAATAGGTTTTGATGGTTTTGAAGATTACGATTTTGATGACTGCACTCAGAAACATCGCTTCCGGTTTAAACCAAGCGGTACGGGCACAGGTGTGGAAAACACTAATCAACGTTCGCATACCGGTACATTCAGTATTAAAGTTCCTGCAGCGCAAAAGGCATTTTTAAGCAAAGGGCAAAATAATTGTATTGTGGAACCTACAGAATCAGAAGAATAGAAATTAATAAAGAATTGTAAAATGAAATTTATGATGAAGAAAATTTGTTTGTTGGCTTTGTTGTTGCTCGGATATGCTAGTATAGCCCAAACATCTGTTGATTATCATGTTGATGTTAATACGGACATAACTGGTACAACTACAGATTTAGGATCTGGAAATACTACAACCCGTATCGGAGACTTAAGATTTTGTTGCGTGCAGGCGTTGAGTTACCTTGGATCAAATTTTGAACACACAGTAAATATCTACTTTGAGGTTACTGGTGGGACTCCTTCTAATACAATAGTTTTAGAGGATCAGATCAATATTCTAAATCTTACCAGTGGGACAATAAATTTTATTGGTGTTGGTTCCGGGCAGGGGATAACATATAATCGAACCGCTCACTTTAATGCCACCACCTTTAATTCTTTAATGAATTTTTCTGAAGCATCTAATTCTAATGGGACAATCAATGTAAATTTTGAGAATATAACTATAAGCGAATTCTATGGCGATCCATCTCTGTTTGTGGCACCTTCTTTCAGTACCACAAACCACCGTTCATGTATTTATATGAAGTCGAATAAAACCAGTGCAAGTTCAAGCAACTTATATGCAAAATTCAAGGAAGTAGCCTTTGTGAATACACTTTCTGATATTTATTGTTACAAACTCAAAAAGGTTACAACTGAAAATTGCACAATAACAAAAAGCAGTTACAGCGGTTTAACCAATCCGGTAGGTGTTGCAAGAAATTATGCTTTTTTGAGTAATAGAGATTGTGATAATTTAAACAATACGGGAAACGTATTTGATCATACCTTTTTTTACACAGATGTCACTTATACTAATGTTAAGGGCTTTGCATATCGAGATGAAAACACCATTACCACTTCTTTATATCAAGATAATACGTTTAATAATTTTAGAGAATCACCATGTTTCATAGCAAATGTCAATGCTTTGGAATTTAGAGTTAATCACTTCATTGATTGTGCGTCGACTGGTATACTTTTTCAAAACCCCGTAACAACTTATACAGTTGATTTTAATACATTTGATCGTGTCGTTGCCCCCATACATATTGATTACACTCAGCAAAAAAACAATTTGGGGATTGACTTTGTAGGTAGTAACCCTTTTGGGTATCAAATAAAAAACGACCATAATATTTATTCTTTAAATAGTTCAGATCCAAATTTTCCAGTTGGATCCTTTGTTACTATTGGCCCAAATTGTGTGGGAATAGATAAGGAAGGAAAAGTTGTTGGTTATGTAAATACATATAGGATTGCGGATGGGAATATGCTTGGAAAAAAAGGTGCCATTGTGAGGGGTAATGATTTACTTCAAACTAATAATTCCCAGTTTTATACCGGAAGCTCAGGCTGTTCTTTACTCACATACAGTCTTAGCTGTTTGTCCTTTTTAAACAATAATGTTACAGCAACTATATCAACCAGTTCTTTCCCTTCTACAACCAATAAATATGTTGCTGATTTTTATTTGGAACAGTCCTATACTACAAGCCCTGCAACTTCAATATACAGATATATTGGCTCATCTTCTGAATTTCTGGCTAATAACGCAACAGGCTCCGTGAGTGCTTCTTTTACCTCATTATTACCTGTAGCGTATGGGAGTAAAATAGCTATGACTATTACTTCTCTTGGCGATGGTACTCAACCCGCAGAAGGCACCTTCAACCCTATTTATTATACAATTCAAACACCTACCTGCCCTACGGGAGTTACAATTACTTTACCTGATGACAAATGCATTGACCAACCCATTACATTGCAAGCACCTTTAACAACAACTGTAACATGTGCCAGTTCCGATTTTGACTACACATGGACTTTTAGTGATGATGAATCATCTTCAATTGATCCTAATCCCACACATGTTTATAATACGGTTGGTACCTACACCGTAGATTTAAGTGTAATAGTTACAATTGACACATACACATGCACTGCTCTCACATCAAGCACTACAATAAACGTAACAAACGATTGCTGCCCATCTTGTCTTCCATCTTTTAAACCTATTGCCGGTAAAAAATATGTAGTGAGTGCCTGGGTAAGTGAATATGAGACAAAAAAATCAACTTTTACCCTTCCGCAAATAAAAGTATTGTGCTCTGTGCCAAGCGGTACAGCAACGGTGACTTCCAGCTTTGGTCCTTATTCTGCAAAGGGGCAGGTAATAGACGGTTGGCAGCGCATTGATGAAGTATTTACAGTACCCGCAAACGCTACTGATTTTGATGTGGAACTGATAAACAACGCCACATCAGGCGAGGATGTTTTTTTCGACGACATCCGTATTCACCCTTTCGATGCATCTTTTAAATCATTTGTGTACGATCCGGTAAGCATGCGTTTTGTTGCTGAGCTGGATAATAATAACTACGCTACCTTTTACGAATACGATGATGAAGGAAAATTAACGCGGGTAAAAAAGGAAACAGAAAAGAAGGTAATGACTGTGAAGGAAACACGTACTGCTTCACCTAAACAAAACTAGTATTAAGTTAAAAGTACAAAGTCAAGAGTTAAAAGTGAAAACGGGTGAAATAACTTACATACAAAGAAAAGGGGTGCGGCATTTTACTAGTAACATAGCACTAACATAAACAAAATGACAAAAAATAAAAAGATATTTACCTCTTATACATCATTGCTTGTTATTGCAGTAATGCTGATGGCCTTTGTGCCCGCTTCTACAAGCAATCCTTTCGAAGAATTGAAGGTGCTTAACGATAAGTACCGCACCATGAAAGAATACAGCATGAATATTTCCTATATGTTGTATGCCAACTACACCACCACAAAAACCGAATACACCAGCAGCAGCCATTATGTAAAAAAAGATAAAACCATTTTTGTGGAAGGCAACCAAATGCAAACCCTGCAAACAGCCAACTACCTGGTGGTGGTTTCGCTTGCTGAGAAAAAAATATTTGTATCCAAGCCTTCTAAAGATGTGGTACAGGACAATAAGCTGGATGTGATTCAAAAAGCACTCGAAAAATCTTCTACCCTTACAGTAGAAAAAAAGGAAGGAAAAAAAATATTTAATGTAAATTTTAAAAACAATGCCACCCAATACGAAAAAATGCGCATTACAGAAAACACTAAAACTGCCTGCCTCGAAAAAATGGAACTGTTTATAGGAGAACCTATGAAAGTAAAGCCCGAAGATCCCAAGTGTAAAGAAGAAAAACCACGAATGGAAGTACTGTTCTCCGAACTGAAAACAACAGCAGGTATGGCAGATACAAAACTGAACGAATCATATTACATTATAAAAAAAGGAGATGGTTTTGAGCCCGCTCCCGCATTTAAAAATTTTAAGTTGATTAATAATTACCACTAAGATTATGAGTAAAAAATATTTCAGGAATACCTGCTGCCTCTTGGCTTTTTTTACAGTGTTGTTTTCTGCACGTATGCTGGCTGTTGATGAAACAAGTAGTGTGTTTGCCCGTTTTCGCAATCTCAGTACCACTTCCAAACCCTCGGTAGAAGATAATAAATATGGTATGACCACCACTTTTACATCAGCCAATACCTATGTAAAAAGCTCAACCGGAAGGGTTACACTCAAAGCCTTTGATACAACAGCGTATGTTCCCGGATACACGCAGGATGTGTGGGTGATGATCTACGCTTATGATTTTGATGGTATTTTATCTTCCAACTCTCCCATGCTTAAAAAACTGACGGTTACTCATGATCCTGACCACGGCGATGTTTCGCAGGATATGAACACCATTATTATTGAAGGCGCACACAGACTGGAAGTGAAACTCATGGACCTCTCAAGCCCACATACAGGGACGATCACCTCGACCGATCTGACTACTATTAAGAACAGAGGAAACCTGGCCCTTGAACTCGAAATAGAAACAGAAAGATATTACAAGTTTACTCCCACCTCCACTATTAACTTTGGCTACGTTAAGATTTTTAATAACGACCCTGTAAGTTCGCAGGTAGAACAAATAGAAGCTTATTGGAGTTTTGTAGAAGGAGCCGAAGAATACGATTTGGAATGGACTTACGTAGATGATTATGGAACAAGCACTGCTACCGATTGGCTTTCTGCATCCGCATTAAATGTGCATTTCCGCAACAACAGTACCCGTGTTACTGTTACGGGCAATAGTTACCGTATACCAATTGTATACGAGCATGGTTATCTTGTTTTTCGGGTAAGGGCAGTGGGTCGCGATATTACTAATACAACTTTGCCAACACTGGAAGGCAGTTGGTTTCCGAGTGCTGAATCGGGTGTATTAAGTACAGCTTATTCAGGAAGCACTCCGTCAGGAACTTCGCCTTATTACGATGCGCAATCCGTTTACCCAATAGGCTCCGCTTATATGAAAAACGGCACTAACGAAACACTAAACTGGCAATATACTGCTACTTTTGCTGAAGGGGGAAAACGTAAACAGGTTGCATCCTTTGCCGATGGTTCATTACGTTCGCGCCAGATGATCACCGAAAACAATTCAGACCAAACTGTTATTGTTGCCGAATCCATTTACGATTTCCAGGGAAGAAAAGCAGTCGATATTTTGCCCGTACCGGAGCCCGATGGATTAAACACATTTACCTATCATCCACTGTTTAATAAAAGTACGCTTACAGGTAATCCGGGTTATAGTAAAGATGACTTTGATGTGGACAATGGTTCCAATTGTGTTTCTGTTCCTAAACCTTTGGCAACAAGTGCTGGAGCGGGAAAATATTATTCTGCAAACAATGATATAACAGGAGCTGAGAACTTTCAAAAATATACACCCAATGCATTTGGTTACCCATTTGTGCAAACCGAATACATGCCTGATAACACAGGACGTATAAGAGCGCAAAGCGGTGTGGGAGATAATCATTATTTAGGAACCGGACACGAAACGCAATACGATTACGGCACTCCCGATCAAAAAGAGTTAGATGCCATGTTTGGTACCGATGTTGGTTATTATGTGCACTACAAAAAAAACATGGTAAAAGATGCCAACGGACAAACCAGCATCAGTTATGTAGATATGCACGGGCGTACCATAGCAACGGCTTTATCGGGCGGCGCTCCGGGCTCCATGACTTCTGATGACATCTTAACTGCACCTACCCCTACCGTTACTGCTACTTATATCAATTCAAAAACCGATGACGATTCCATCAACGGTAATAGCGTGGCAGATGATGCATTGGTATTTACAAAAGATGTATTAATTGACGCTACTACCGATTACACGATCTCTTACAATGTGGTTCCCGAAAATTATACCCTACCATGTCCAACTTATACAACTACTGTTTTTTGTTTCGATTGTATTTACGATTTACACATCAGCTTAAAAGATAAGTGCGGAAAAGAATGGCTTACAGAAACAATAACGGGTGTTGATGTAGATAAATCTCCTGCGGGATACACCAATCCCGTTGCAGATGGGTACAATGCATTGATAGGTAAAGTTAAGTTAAATGCAACTACAGGAGTTTATGAAGGATTTGATGATGTTCTTGATTCGGATTGCGGGGATACTGTCGCATTAAAACATGTGCTTAATACAGGAAGTGGTATTACCATTCCTGATCTTCCAGCCGGTTCGTATACACTTACCAAAACACTTACGGTTAACCAGCAGGCATTGGATTATTATACCAATAAGTACTTAACATCCTCTTCTTGTATTACAACCTTATCAGAATTTGAAACTGAATCCGAAACATTATTAAATGCACAAAATGATTGCGGTGTTGAGTGTGCAGAATGTGATCAGGCGGTTACTCTTTGTGAATCCGGGTACAAAGCCATGTTGGTAGATGTTTCCCCGGGCGGGCAGTATGCGGGCTTTGCCACTACAAATGGAGAAATTGACGCTTCTGCCTATTCATTATCAGTATTGAATGAAAATAATTCATTACCACATTTCCCTGCACATTATGATGATCATAACACAGGTGCCGACCATTATTATACACCCGACTGGAAACATCCGATCTTTAACGGGGAAAAATCTTTTTACCGTTATAATAATGGGATGATAGCATACGTACCGATTGATATCAGCAACCCTGATTACCAGGCTATCGCGGTTAAGATTACCTTGGATAATAATGACGTTTTAAATTATAATAATCATTTTAACAGCTCTGGAGATGAAGGAACAGGTAAGTTTATCCCGGTTTCTACGTGCACAGTTAGTACATGTAGTACTGCCCCTTATGTGTATGGAGTAAGACCCGATCAGTTATTAACGGCAACCGAATTCAAAAATGCATGGCGGGCAAGTTTTGCACGTGAGTTGGTAGAGTACCACCCTGAGTTTGCCTACTACCAGTTTTGTATTACACAAGCCGGTAATTCTTCTCATTATTACCCTGCCAAATATCTTGCTGCAACAAATGTCGCCATAACATATTCCGTTGTACCTTATTCAACTGCCAATACAAACACAACGGTTGCCATTCCTAATTCAAAATTGAGTTCGGCACAAACTGATTTTACAGGCGATTGGGTAAGTACTGCGTCAACCTTTCAGCTACATACATGGACAACCCCTTCCCCTTGCTCAAGCGGTTCAACAAGTGCTGTTAATTTAACCAGTGATGCATTTGATGATTTTTTGCGGAGTATAACTTCGAATTCTAAATGCGAGCTAAATTATTTTTTGGTAAATGCAAATCCATCTACCACTCCTTGTGATGCTATAACAATTGCCGGAACGGTACCCTCTTATTCAACCAGCACAACAACCGACCTTATTGATTTAGATCCTTTGTTCCGTATAGAAGACGCAAATCCGGGTTATAATGCTTTTATCAAACACCAATTATTTGGGGCTAAATCAAAAGAAATGTTGTACCATTTCAGGCAAATGATGTTAGATCGGTTATATAATCTTGGAACTTCTCCTTTAGGTAGTCACCCGAATATTGGTATCAAGGAAGCATTAGCTTCACATAACAGCACCGACCCTCAGTTGGCTTGCCAAAATGTGTATTATTCTCCCAACACTTCTTCCATTTGCGTAAGCAGCGAAACTTATTTGAACGATAATCAAGTGGATAAGTACATAACTTATTACTTAGGCATAAAACAGGAAATATTGAAAGCCATGGCCGATGAGTTTGCAAAAGTGCCTGAGTTTAATGCTACTGCAAATCAAACACTTTATAATAAATCGAGCGACTATAATTATTTTACTCAGCTAACAATTCCTACCGGCTCTACATCCCTTAAATATGTTCCCGGTTATTCCACATCAACTGACTCGCGTTTTTGGTATCGTAAAATAAAGGGCTACAATAAATGTATAGGTGAATCGGTTTGGACTGCTACTTCTGTTAATTTTGTTAGGGCATCTAATTTTATACTCCCTGCTAATTATACTCCGGCTGGATCCTTGATTTACGATTTTTCCGGCACCAGCTCTTTTGCAAATCAGGTGTCCTATGCTTATAATGATCATTACAACAGTAATAATATTTCTTACTATGCACCTGGTGAGGTTTTTGGTTTTTTTGATAAAGCGCAGGCTTGTAATTATGACCACTACAGTTTATATGTAACAAAAACAAAACGTTTTCAATCCGGTAACGATTACCAACAATCTATCACCGGTATTGCCTCTACAAATCCTATAGACTATATGGATCAACTTACCGCAATTACCGATCAGCAATATTATGATCAAACACACCTTTGTCCAATAACAAATGATTTTAAAAACTTATTGAATGACATAGCAAAAGGCAATTTAGCTTCGTCAACCGACTTAGGTACAACAACCCAACTTCCTTTATGGGTATCCTCTTATTTTACCAACCGTTTGTACGATGAAATTGGAGGCAGCAATTCTAATTTTCAATTTTTTATTTTAAACCCTGCTGTAACAAGTACCACATTTAGTGTAGCTTTAACTTATACTACAACCAACAGTGGTTACACCAGTTCTACTACAGGCACAAGTTATACGGTTGCAACAAACCTTGTAAGCCTTACTATCCCTCCGGCATGTACAACTGCTGTAACTTCTTTCTCCGACATAGATGAGGTAATTGCCATGAGCAATGTGACGTGGAACAGTGGCACATCCACTTCCTCTTTCAGCCTTACTGTTATGGCAGGAGGGTTAAGCTATATAATTCCCGGAACTTCTTATCTCAATTTAACCGAATGCAGTAGCGCAACTGCCCCTGATATTTGTAAAACAACACCATTTGCCAACGATATACAAACATTAATGAACTCACTTATTACCGGTGGATCTTCTTTGCTTGATCATATTAATGAGACATCCGGTTCAGGTGTTTCATTAAACGGCAGCGGTTCTGTGTATACCGGTGTACTTACTTCAACTATCCTTTCCCAATTGGGAGCCGGTTCTTCTGCCTGCACCTGGAACTGGCTAAAATCAACAACTGGAGATACATACACGATTAGTGCTTCTTCAGGTGGTTGCAGTAAGAGTATACAAATTTCACTCGGTTCTTCACTTCCAACTTCCGGCAGCGGATATGTAAGCATGTATTTTACAGGTATTCAGAAAAACGGCACTGCTTATGAAATAGGATTTGAAAAAGTAACATCTTCCGGCGTTACTACTTATACCGTAATTCCTATTACAATTGAAACTATAGTTGGAACCACTACCACCTCCGTATCACCTATGGATTGCGATCCTCCTGCCAATCCAAATTGTGTAGGAATTGAGTATGACAATTATACGGATGTGGATGCATTTCTTACACAACTTGGCGCCGACCAAATGTTTGCCAAAACAAGCCTTACACCTTTAACCAATTATTCGGCATTCAATGCCTCCCTCATGTCTCAGCTCCCGGGTGGCACAACTGCCTCCTATTACCTGAGACCTGTTTATTATGAAGTAACACGCGGATTGGTGTTTGATATTGTTTACCCCGTTTCCTGCGATTTTCCAAATGCCGTTACTATCAGTAGTAATTGTTATTCAATTGCATGTAGTATTGTGTTTAAAGAATTGGGACCTACTACATATACATCTACGTCTGTTTCAAGCATTGACCTTAATACGACTAATTTACAGGCGGGCGCTTCTAACGAATGGAATGCCACGGCCACATTTTATAATATTGAATGGATGGATGTTCCGGTTACCATTCAGGTTTGTTTCGAATCAAAAATTTGCGAGGATTGCTATACCGGCGAAACTCCGGGCATTGTAAGAGGTGGTGGAACACTTGGTTGGAGCACTTTTTCAGGTCATAGTTTGTTTAATGCATCTGTTTATAACACCAGCACCAACACCGGAACCAGCACCAACGAATTTTACCTTCCTGACGAGGCCGCTTTTTTAAGCGCAGGTTTTAATAATTGCCTTGGGAACTACCTGACAATGAACCAAGCCATTGCTGACCTTGCAGGTCATGTAAATACTGCCTTTGCCACCGCAGGCTTACCGCAATTGCCTGCAAACCCTATGGGAGACCCTTCATCTAATTATTTTGTACCGGCAAATCAATTCTGCTCACTTTATTCTGCATGCATTACTGATTACATAGCTTACCTCGACGGCCTCAATGCAAATTATACCTGCCTCGCAGGAAGCAATCCTGCAGCTTGTAGTAATTACCCTATAAAAACCTATTATGAGTTTGAAACGGCTTATTGCCAGCTTTCCTGTGTTAATACACCGCATATAGAACCGCTCCCTGCCGAAACATTAAATGTGGAAGATTTTGAGAACGAGTGTATCGCCGCATTTACCGGTGTAGCACAAAGCAACGCCTTAACCTTATACAATCAGTATATACTCGATCAAAGAGAACAATTCCGTAATGCGTATATCTCCAAATGTATGGCAGCACGCGAAAACTTTCACACTACTTACGACAATCAAAAATACCATTACACACTTTATTATTACGATCAGGGTGGTAACCTCATTAAAACTGTTCCACCTAAGGGCGTGGTGCTGTTTACAGTATCAACCGATCTTGCAACAGTAGTAGCACGCCGCAACAATAAGGGGGCAGCACACATTCCTGCACATGCCATGTCCACAGTGTACACCTACAATTCACTAAACCAACTGGTAAGCCAGATAACACCTGACCAGGATTATTTACAAAGCGATTTTTACTACGATAAACTGGGACGTATGGTTGCCTCACAAAACCCAAAACAAAAAGCGGCCAGTCCTGATTTATTAAGCTATACCAAATACGATGGACTGGGAAGAATAACAGAAGTAGGAGAAATGGATCCCGTGGGAACTTATTCAACTACAATTAATCCAACAAGCCATAGTGTATTTAATGATATTGGCTTTAACAGTTTGGTGGCTGCAGCAACAAAAAAACAAATTACCAAAACAACATATGATTATGCCACACTTCCAATGAGCGATTTTCAGCAGGACCTTTTAAGAGGCCGTGTAACTTCTACCTCCATAGATGCGGATGGAAATGGGACAGCCGAAAACTCAAGTCATTACAGTTATGATGTGCATGGTAATGTAAAAAGCATGATTAATAGCGATAATTATAACTTAGCGGAGACAATAGGTAATAAACGTACCGATTATGAATACGATCTCCTGAGCGGAAAAGTAAATGCCGTACATTATCAGGATGGCATTGCCGACCAATTTCATCATAAATATGAGTATGATGCTGATAACCGTTTAGTGGCAGCTTATACTTCAACCAACAAACAGGTTTGGGATCGCGATGCTAAATATTTTTATTACCTGCATGGTCCGTTGGCGCGTACGGAGTTAGGGCAACATAAGGTACAGGGAATGGATTATTATTACACCATACAAGGCTGGATAAAAGGAGTGAACAGCGATGTGCTGAACACTAAGAACGACCCGGGCAGGGATGCATACAAAGAACCGGAAACAGGCAATGTACCTTACCAGACTAATGAGCCTGACATGCATACACAAACTGCGGTTGATGCTTATGGCTATACACTTGGATATTTTGAGCAAACCAACCAAACAATAAACGGTGTCTCCACAGATTTACGAAAAGATTATGTACCTTTATTAAACGGTACAAGTACAGGTTATTTAACTGCCGATCCTTATGCCGGCCTTAGTTCAGTATTAACCAATACAACAGCCGTGGCAACCATGCCAAACCTATATAACGGAAATATAAAACACACCACTACTACCATAGTTTATCCTACGCTTGCCGATTATTTTGAGCGGGGAATGCCATTGTTACAAGGATATAAATACGATCAGCTCAACCGGATCAGGAACTCATCAGCTTTTTATGGATATGACCATATAAGTTCAGGAAGTTTGTATGCAATGAATACTTCTGGTGCAGGTTTTAATGTATGGGATCCCGCTATTTCCAACAACTATGCCACTGATTTTAGTACTTATACCTATGATGCCAATGGAAATATTAAAACCCTTACCCGTAAACAGCAGGATTTCAGCGTACCTGCTTCCTATAGCATAACAGCGGCACCCGTAGATAATTATACAGAATACAAATGTATTAACAATGCAACCGGAAGTATTCAGCAGCTTACAGGAGAAGATAACACCAATAGGCTCGATCACGTTGCAGGATTTAACAGCCAGACAACAGCAAATTATGAGTACGATGAAATTGGTAACCTCACCAAAGATGTTGCGGAAGGAATTGATATTATAAGTTGGAATGTTTATGGTAAAATAGAGAAGATCACCAAAACTGGAGTAGCCAATGCTGATGATCTGGAGTTCAGGTACGACTCCAAGGGAAACCGGATCATGAAAATTAAAAAACCGCGCGATGGAAGTGGTGTTTTAAAATCGCAGAACGACTGGGTTTATACCATTTACCAACGCGATGCACAGGGTAATGTATTAAGCGTTTATGATATGGTTTATACAAATCCTTCAACCGGAGTATATACCAAAACTCTGAAGCTGAAAGAAAGTGATATTTACGGAAGCTCACGCATAGGTTTAATGGACAGAGAAAACGACCAGATTATTTCCGGTGTTACTTTTGATGCAGATATTGACGGAAACGGAGCATTTACAAACATTGCAGTGCATATTGATTCGGAGACGGAGCTGGAAAATATCGCTGCGCGTTACTTACCTGTTAGTACACTTACTCATTCTCTGGGTAATAAGCAGTATGAATTAACAAACCATTTAGGCAATGTAATGACTGTTGTCTCTGATAAGAAAAAAGCAGTAGACCCCGACACCGATGGAGATGTTGATTATTACGTTGCTGACCTTGTAAGTGCTATGGACTACGGGGCGTTCGGAAATATTTTAAGTGGCAGAAACTTTAACTCAAGCTCTGCGAGGTATCAGTTTAATTCTAAAGAATTTGACCCAGAGACAGGCACTCAGGATTATGGGGCTCGTATTTATAATCCGAATTTGGGTAGATTTTTAAGTGTTGATGCAATTGCAAATAAATTCCCTTGGTGGTCTCCATATGCCTTTGCTGGTAATACCCCAATTCAAGCACTTGATTTGGATGGTTATGAAATTTTGAATTATAAAACTCCTTTTAGAATAAGAGAAAATTCTGGAGGTGCACAGTTAACAAATAAATGGGAAATTGCTCGTTCATGGTCTGAGGATTTTTGGGAGTCGCAAGGCATGGTCGAAACTGGGGCGAAATTGTCAACTGGTTTAAAAGGGGCATCTACAAATCCGCCATTACCAATGGTATATCCAATTTATCCTGGTACGGGTGATGACCAAGTATATTACACATTGTCGCAAGGCGAACAACAATCATTAGACTTTTTCGGTGTAGGCAGCCCTCCAGGTTCCATGTCAGACGCTTCCTCTAACCATACAGATGGTATGGCAGCAGACAAAAAGAAAGGAGAAATGTATACTACTACAAATAGGAACAAGGCAGCACAAGATAAAACAAGTGGTGTAGCTGGGGCTATTGAATGGCTTTGTACCAAAGTCTTTATGAACTCAAATGTGAAAGGGTCGATTAATGCAAAATCAGATTTAAATAACATTATTAGAGCTTATGCAGACGCCACAACTTTAGTTGAAAACTTCTATGATTTTAGCACTATTGGAAAAGACATGGGATGGAATGAAAAACAAGTCAATCAATACAAGGCAGATATTATTAACTTTGTGGTTGATGGAAAGCTCCCAAATAACCAAACCAAAGAGTATAATGCTGCTATTGAAAATAGTGCGATACCAGTTATTACATCATCTAAAGAAGCAGATGCTCAAAAACCTTTAAATTCAAAATAGTGAAAATAGTTAGAAATATATTTAGTGCAACGATTTTATTTATATCCATTATGTTTATTCATTCATGTAAAACAACGTTCCCAAAAACGGAAACTGATTGTGTGAATGAAGCAAAGTACATTTTGGACATAACAGCTAAACCAAATTATTCTGAAAAGCTCGAAGTCTTGAAAAAATATGAAGCTTTTAAGGATTATGGAACTAGCGATTATGAAAAAACTTATATAAAACTAAATGAATATCTCGTTGTACATCAATGGCAGAACATGACTATTGAAATTAAAAAAGACACATCTAAGTTGAATTTTGAAGGGGCTTTTAATGCAATATCATATTTGGAAATTAGTTTTCTTGATGCAAAAAAAGAGGACGAATCGAAAAGCATTTGTGTATTTAGATATTCAATAGCAGATAATGAAGACCATTATGTTTTATCTTACTTTAAACATAATTTAAATGCAAAAGTAAAACCAGTTTTACCAAAGTGAGTATCACCCATCCCCGCATTTTCTAAGCAAAAACTTTACAAAAAGTTCGAAATTTCGAACTGAAGTTTCGGCTTATAAAAATTAGCTTAAAAGCGCAATTTTTTTAGTTCCAATCAAGTCCTATAATTTCAAAAAGAACGGTTTTTTATTTTTTTATTCGATTCGATTTTGGAGTTTCAAGGAAAAATTCATGTGTTTTTGAATCAGGCATACACACTTACCATTACACACTTTGTAAACTCCATTTTTTGTTTTCAGAACGATTCGTTTAAACTTTTAACCAAGCATCGGCACATCTTTTAGGATGTGTGGAATGCATGGTTTCAAACAGTTGTATTCCTTGTTTTTTTGTATTCGGAGTTTTGCACTCTCTTTATACAAAACTTTGTATTCATCCTCATTTGGTTCGTTTCCAAAATAAAAATCATTCGGAGTTCCACAATTTAAAAACCTGCGGTTACGGTTGTTGTATGTTGTTACACCTTCCTCAACAGCAGTAATTAAGTCTTCTAAAGTAACAAAAGATTTCCGTAAAAGAATATCATTTTTAAAATATTTTATTACCGATTCAATCATACTATTGCTGTAAGGAGCTTTGTCAGTTTGAGCAATCAGGTGCTTGATGTTCGGTTGTGTGGCAATGAACTCTTTAACAAGACCTTTATTTTCAGAACCATCATCGGTTAAATAATCAAAATACACATCCTCCAGATTATTGTCGGCAATAGCTTTTTTTAAGGTATGCAAGGACTCCTTGCTTTTACTGCTATAACTAACGTGGGCAGCTAAAATTCTTCTCGAATAATTATCGCAAATCAAATAAATCCAAACTTTCTTACCATTTAATTTATACATCGTTTTGTCGGCATGTATTAATTCATTGACTTGATGAGCTCTTCTACCCACCGGTTTTTCTTTTTTATATTCTCTTTTCCGTTTTTCATCTTCGCCCAAAGCAATAGCTATTTCACAAAACTTGGGGAAACTTACAAAAAGAATTCTATCGTTTTTTAACCTTGCAAACAAATCGCTTAGAGAAAAATCTTTATACTCAGGAATATTAAAGTAACGCCTTTGAAGATCTACAACAAAATCGTTGTCGAATTGATTTAAAGCGGAATTTAAACAGGTATTGCCGGGAGAACGCCTGCAATTGATTTTATTTTTTAGTGTGCTGTATGATTGCCTGCTATACCCAACGGTAGCGAGCAATTCATCCATTGCCACCAATGGCTTTATTTTTTCAATCATGTTTACAAACTCAGTACGTTGTTTTTTGAACTGCTTTTCCAATGATTGGTTTTCACAAACGATGTTCAGAAAAAAATCCAGCGTATGTAAAACAGCATCTTTGCAGGAATTTTGCAATTGTTTATTAAAAAAGGCAATTTCTTTCAAACCATCTTTTTCAGCTAATTGCTCAATCGCTTCCCTTCCTCCGTTCATCCAACTGTGTGCTGTAGATTTAGGAGCTGTAGATTTTTCGGTTCCTTTAATGTGTTTGTACTTTTCAAGAACGGTGTACTTCCTGTACTCTTTTTTGGCTTGTTTCATAGCAAAATAAAAAATCCACAAGGTTACGAAAGCAGAAAATATAACATTTCAATAATTAGCTCTACAGCTTAAAAGCTACGACTAAACTATGTTCTTCTGCTTGCCTTGGGCAACGGAAGTGTGCAGATACGTGTACCACGCCATGCGGGCGAAGCGGCTTTTAGATTTGAATACAGCTTAACTAATAATGGAAACGATTGGCAATTGTTTACTTATAGTTCGCTAACCAAACAAGTTATAAAAAGCCAGGCACCTGCAAGTACAATATATGTTAGGTACGCTGCTATCGACAAAACGGGCATAGGTACATTTAGTACGACTAAAAGTGCCATTGTGTTGTAGGTTATTAATCTTCTTATTAAAAGGCTGTCTGATAACAGATTTATCGGATGGTCTTTTTAGTTGTTGATGAAAACACGCTATCTGCACAAAGCAGGATGGGAAGGATTAAACGATCTAATTCATCTTGACTTAGCATAATCAGCCATTTATCTAAATGCAGGATTTATTGTTTAAAAACCTGTTAATATCTTTCGCTAATCGGGTAAAAATCCTATATTTGTTGCCCCTTGGAAACCGCAGACCATATATTGTTAAGTCTCGAACAGCAGCAATTGCTCAATAGCGATCAGGCATGGCATTTTGGAATTGTGCCTAAAGCTGTGAGTGCGGCTAACATGGAGTTTTATATCGATCCTGAAAAAATGCATCCACACCTGACCGATGAGCTGGAAGTATTGTTTGGGAAGCGCATTGTGCTGGAGAAGTCGGACACGGTGCTTATAAAAAAAACACTGGCAAAGTACTACCGCAAAAATGCCGATGCTGCCAAAGCATACCGAAAAAACATAAATGTAAAATCGGATGAATTCCTACACTCATTGGTATCAGAGGCAAAAGAGCTGGGTAGTAGTGACATCCATATTGAAATTTATGACGACAAATGTCGGATCCGTTTCCGGATTGACGGGATGCTGATTGAGAGACATGCACTTTCCAAATCGGAATACCCAACGGCAGTAAATAAGATCAAAATCTCTGCCAATTGCGAGATCTCCGAAAAACGTTTGCCACAGGATGGACGTATTCAGTTGTTTTTGAATGGAGGCAAAATTGATATTCGTGTTTCTATTTTACCAACCCTGCACGGAGAAAAAATAGTACTTCGTTTATTGAGCAATGATACGGCAAACCTGGATATAGCAAAGCTTGGTTTTTCCGACATACAATTAAAAAATTATTTAGAAGGTGTAAAAAAACCGCATGGGATTATCCTCATCAGCGGTCCTACAGGTTCAGGTAAAACCACCACCCTGTATGCAACGCTAAAGATGATCAATAAAACCACTAACAATATCCTTACCATTGAAGACCCGGTGGAGTATACATTGGAAGGAATTAATCAGGTGCAATTAAAGGAAGATATTGGCTTGAGTTTTGCCGCAGCCCTGCGTACTTTCTTAAGGCAGGATCCTGATGTAATTATGTTGGGTGAGATCCGTGATGGTGAAACAGCACAAATGGCAATACGTGCATCGCTTACAGGGCATTTAGTGTTATCAACTATACACACCAATTCGGCCTGGGGAACAATAGCACGTTTGGCTGATATGGGTGTACCTCCATTTTTAATAGCAAGCACACTTAACCTTAGTGTTGCGCAACGATTGGTAAGATTACTTTGCCCTGTATGCAGAGAGAAAAAGAAATTTGAATCTTATTATTTACCACCGGCTTATGTAGCTCCTAAAGAAATCAAGGAAGTAGCGCACGCAGTTGGTTGCGAGCACTGCCATTTTACAGGCTACAAAGGACGAAAAGCATTATACGAAGTAATCCCAATTGATATGCATTTAGCAGAATCAATTAAAAACAACAGCTTTACTGTTGGAGAATATTTACAATCAAAAAATATACGTTCCTTATCGGAGAATGCATTTGAGTTGCTATTAAGCGGAGTAACCTCTCCCGAAGAAGTGTACTCACTTTTAGTGAATGAATATTAAATAAAACCTATATGAACAAATTAATTTTAGTAATCACACTTTTCTTTTCTGTTGCTGCAACGGCACAGGACAGGTTTACTGTTTTAGAAGAAAAACTAAATCAGGCCAAAAAGAATTCCGCGGGTTTGGAGGACAAAATTCAAATGTCGGTGAACGCAATGACCATGCAGGATTTTTTGCAGGGTATAGCAATCAATCACAATCTGAATGTAACGGTTGATCCGGGTATTGATATAAAAGTAACCAACAACTTTAAGGATGTTACCGCTATCGATATTTTTATGTTTGTATGTAAGCGTTATGATATGGACATTACCTTCATAGGACCTATCATGAACTTCTCGAAGTATGTGCCTCCTCCGGTGGTGGTTAAAGAAGTAAAAAACAACACAAAAAAAATCAAAGTCTCTTTCGATTCCATTGCAGGCTTGTTGAGTTTTGAGCTAAACAACGATAGTTTGGTTTTGGTAACAAGGGAAATTACACGGGTATCAGGTAAAAACATTGTGTATGCCCCTGATTTAGGAAACAAAATGTTAAATGGATTTGTACAGGCAGTTCCGTTTAATACCGCAATAGATAAGCTGGCCTTCGGGAATGATTTAAAAATTACACTAACTGCTGATAATTTTTATACCATCGAAAAAAACGTGAAAGAAGTTACGAAGAATGGGAGTAATGCAACGAATAGTAATTTTAGTAACAATGCCGCCAATAACAAAAACGGCCTTAACATCAAAGTAGAAAATGGTCTCATCAGCCTTGATGTGCAGAATACCCCAACTAATGAAGTACTGGCAGCGGTTTCTAATTTAATGGGGTACGATTATTTTTTGTTCAACGAATTAAAAGGAAATTCAACTATTAGCGTTAAGGAAGCCAATTACGAAGACTTCTTAAAATACCTTTTCAACGGTACGGATTATACATACAAAAAAGATAATGCTATGTATTTATTTGGCGACAGAAATTTGGAAGGCCTGCGTGCCAGCAAATTGATTACTTTAAAGAACCGTACTTCTGATAAGATCCTTGATTTTATACCCGCTGATCTGAAAAAAGGAGTTGACCTTAAAACCTTTGAAGATCTTAATGGTATTATTGTGAGCGGATCTCAGCCACGCATCAACGAGATTGAAGCCTTCCTTCGTCAATTAGACCTGGTTGTTCCAAATGTGTATATAGAAGTAATTATTGTAGATGTACGTAAAAGCAATACTTTCTCGGCAGGTATAACCGCGGGCTTGGGAACGGATCCTACTAAAACAGGTGGAACGGTTATTCCATTTGATTTCACATTGGGCTCACAAAGCATCAATAATATTATTACCGGTATCAACGGCATCAGTGGTGTAAACCTCGGGCAAGTGACACCAAATTTTTACGTAAAGCTAAAAGCACTGGAAGAGCAAGGTGTTTTAAAACTTCGTTCAACGCCACAATTGGCAACATTAAACGGGCACAAAGCAGAATTGAGTATTGGCCAAACAGAATATTATTTAGAGATCCAAAATAACCTGGTGCAAAACCAAAATCAATCTAATATTTTGCAAAGCCAGCAATACAAAGCGGTAAATGCCGATTTATCAGTAAGTATACTGCCACAGATTTCTGCTGATGAACAAATTACAATGGATATACATGTGAAGCAATCGAGTTTCACCGAACGTATCTCTAACACGGCACCTCCCGGAACCATCAATCGCGATTTCAAATCACTCATCCGTGTAAAAAATGGTGATATGATAATGCTTGGCGGGTTGGAAGAAAACAGTAAGAATGAATCGGGAAGTGGTTTACCATGGGTATCAAGAGTTCCGGTGCTAAAATGGTTTTTCGGAAGCCGTACAAAAAAGAAATCGGAGAACAAGTTGACTATTTTTATTAAGCCCGTAATCATATACAGTTAATATGAGTAAGGTAGATTTTTTTAAGGATCTGGTTTTTAAAACAAATGTGGTGGCAGGGCTCGAAATTGTAGCACTGTCAGATTCCTCGTTTGTATACAATATTCAGGTGCTCGAAAAAAAAGGAAAAAACCTGGAGCCTAAAAACAGCTATACGCAAATCAAAGATAAATCTCAGGTTTTTAAAACGCTGAAAGAGCTGAAGTGCCCCGTAATCATTAATTACCAGGGTAAAGGCACTATACAAAGAGCATTTCAGGATTCGATAAAAGAGAACTTTACGGATGCACTCAATCGTTTAATTCCTTCTGCAAATGAAAATGAATTCCACATTCAAATATATAATAGTAACACCGGTAATTCATTTGCATGCATTTTACGTAAACAGCAATTAAATGAATTACAAAAAGAGTTTGAAGAAAAAAAGATCGACATAATTGGAGTACTGCTTGGTAATTATCATTTGGAATTGCTACTTCCAATTATGAATCAAGGTGGCTCAATGAACCGAATTGTAACTGCTGAGCATAGTTTATTGTTTGAAGACGGAGGTTTAAAGGAAATTACAGCGCGTGCAGATGGGGCAATTGGAGATTCCATTGAATTGGGAAAAACTACAATTACCGCAGATCTATTGCCGGCACTGGCAGCAGCTATGTATTATTTTATTCCATTACCTAATATTTTAAACAATAATAAAGAAGTTGATTTTTTAAATAAAGAATATTCCAACAAAAAAGCATTTGTTACACTTTCGCGCATACTCATTGTTTTTTTACTCCTATTAACATTGGGGAATTTCTTTTGGTTCAATTCCTTTTTTAAACAACAGGCTGATACAGAAGCACAGTTATCCGTGTTTGAAAGTTCAATGAATGCCTACGAACAATTAAATCAACAACTAAAGAGCAAGGAAGATTTTATGCAGAAATCGGGATTGCAGAATGGTTCTAAAATCTCCTATTACACGGATAGAGCTTTATATGATATGCCGGAAGAAATTCAACTGAATTATTTTTATGTTGCTCCTACCGAAAAGCGACCGGAAAAAGATTCGGTAATGCGCTTTGATTCGAAAAAATTACTAATAAAAGGTGTGTGTAGTAAAAGTATTATCCTGAATGAATGGTTGAAATTATTGAAAACAAAGGATTTTGTACAGGATGTGATATTGGAAAATTACAATCAGGAAATGGATAACCGAAACGGTAAATTTGATGTATTGGTAAAATTAAAATAGATGTTTAAAGATCTTACATATCAGAAAAAGTTGAAACTATTGGCACCTTTGGCAATAGTGGCTTTGCTGTTGGTGTATTTTCTCGGTATCAAAAAAACAATAAGCCTCCGTTCAGAAATAAAAGAAAAACAGGAAAAGCTCATTCAGGCAAAAGATATTGATACGAAAGTAAGTTTGATCCGCAGTAAGCTCAAAAAAATAGATAACCTGATAGGCTCTGATATGGATAGCAGTAGCAAAGTTATAGATGTAATTCTTGAAGACATTACTACTTATTGCAGTGAACAAGGGTGCACACTCCGCGATATTCCTTTGATGCACGAAGCTTCCGACAACAACTTTGATATTGAAACATACTTTATCACAGTAGAAGGTTCGTACAAACAATTACTGAATTTGGTATATTTACTTGAGCAAAAGAAAAAAAGCGGTGGAAGACTTTCTTCCTGCCTGCTGTATAGTAAAAAGAACAATGCAACAAAAAAACTAAGCCTGGAAGCAACATTATACATACAACAATACAACAAAAAATAAAATGAAACCACATAAATTCATACTTGTTCTTTTTATCATTATGATAGCATTTTCCGCGTGCCAGAAAGACATTATAGTTAAAGATATTGAGAACGAAACAGTAACAGCATTATCTCCACCTGATGGCTACAATACACCTAACAACAGCATTACCTTTTGGTGGGAAAAAGTTGACGGAGCTGAAAAATACAACATTCAAATTGTATCACCTTCTTTCAGTAATATACAACAATTGATAACAGATAGCAGTGTTACAACTGATAAATTCACCAAAGTATTAACTCCAGGAACTTATCAGTGGAGGGTAAGGGCAACCAACAATGGAGGTAATACAGCTTGGACGACAAGAACACTTACCATTGATACGAGCAGCAATTTAACTTATTCGGCAGTAATATTATTATCACCGGCTGATTCATTTTATACCAGTGCGACTTCCGCATATTTATCCTGGTCTCCGGTCAGCAATGCAACAGTTTATTCTTTAAGTATTCCCGGAGTCATAAATAGCACCAGCTACAGTACAACAGCTGCAACTATAAGTTTCCCTACAGAAGGAACTTATACATGGTCGGTGCGTGCAGAAAATTCTTTTAGTTTTAGTCCCTATTCATCGCGCAAAATTTTTATCGACAGAACGGCACCAACATCGTCACCAACATTAAACTATCCGATTTCAACAACACCGACGGTACCGGCCGACACATTAATGAGTTGGACAACCATAAGCGAATCGTACAAGGATGTAGTTTTGATTTCAGATGTTTCCGATTTTTCCAATACTATAAAGATGGATACTGTTAGCAGCGGATCCGGTAGCGTACGAACCTATTCAATTAGTAATATAAGCAACCCGAGTGGCAACACTTATCATTGGAAAGTAAAAAGTATTGATAGAGCGGGCAATGTAGGTAATTACGGTACATCAAAAAGTTTCAGTGTCCAGTAGCGTATTAAAAAATAAAAAATCAACTTACTTTCTGTTGCCTGTTACATTAGGCATCTGGGCATTTATTGGCTATAAAGTATATCAGTATATGAATGCTGAGGATGAAGAAATTGCACTCACGGAAAACATTGCACCTCTTAACGCAGAAAAGTTAACATTGGATACATTTGCTATCTTCAATAATTACCGTGATCCATTTTTAGGGAACGACGGGAAAGAAATGGAAGGAGTAAAAAAAACTACCGGTTCTTATCCATCCGGTACAAATGGGAATGCTAATAAAAACCCAAAGAAAAACACTACCCCTGTACCACCAATAAATGCCAATGCGGGTTGGCCAAAAATCAGTTACAATGGGATGATGGTGAATGAGTCGAATAAACAGGCTATGGGCTTTCTTTCAGTTGACGGTGTATCACAGCGTGTAAAGGTCGGGGATAAGATCAACGACCTGAAGATTGTTTCTTTTGACCAGAATGGAATAACCATTCAGAGAGGGAAAGAGAAAAAGGTTATTGCGAAGTGATTTTGATTAGAATCGATTCAATTCCTACAAAATTAGTTGAAAATGCAAAACACTAAAGCTGTGAGAAAAATTCTCATTATCCGTTTGCAGGCAACGGGCGATGTAGTGATCATGCTCCCATATATTCAAAGCCTAAGATCTCAATTACCTTCGGATGTTACCATTGATCTACTGGTAAGAGAAGAGTGTAAAGAGATTCCACAACAACTTAGCATTTTTGATAGAGTATATGTATTAAAAGGCGGAAGAAATACAAAATTGCAATTGGTTCATTTTTTAGGGCTTTTACCTAAACTCCGGCTGCAGGGTTATGATGTATTATTGGACCTGCAAAATCATCGTTTATCCAAAGTAATGAGGAAACTATTGGGAATAAAAACATTCTCGGTGTTTGATCGTACTTCTTCCAACTATGCAGGCGATAGATATAAGAACACAATTAATGTTGTTGGTTTGCCACCCGTTTCTTTTCAGAAGTTGAAGAGTTTTAAAACAGGAGACGAAGAGCGTCTTCTGAAAAAATTTGGTCTTAAAAAAGATGCCTCTTATGTAGTAATCAACCCGGGAGGAGCATTTAAAAACCGGAATTGGGAATTAAAAAATTATGTTGAGTTCTGTAAATTATGGTTGAAGGAGCCGGATCCCCAAACAAAATTTTTGGTTTTGGGGATTTCAAAAATCCGTAAACAAACCGACTACTTCAAAAGTGAGTTAGGAGAATCAATAATTGATCTGGTAGGAAAAACCTCCCAAGCCGAGGCAATATTGTTGTTAAAACAGGCAAAGCTTGTTATATCAGAAGATTCAGGCCTGCTGCACATGAGTTATGTTACCGGAACCCCAACAATTGGCCTTTTAGGGTCAACCCGTAATGATTGGACCAACCCTAATTTACCACATACGTACTTTTTTAACTCGTCAAATCTGCCCTGTGGAAACTGTATGCTGGAAACATGCATACATAATGAAATCCTTTGTATGACAAGCATTAAGCCAAAGGATGTAATCGATTCGGCTATTAAATTGTTAAATTAAGGGGAAAACGAATGTTTTTTGTCGGTATTCATTTTTCTAAACCCTTGTGCAGGTGTTAAAATTTTCTAAATTTGTGTGCTTTAAACCGTTGTAGTTCTATGCGCAAATTAATACTTACAGCAGCCATATCTGTTTTATCTACTGTTTTTGCGTTCTCGCAAGTAGATACACTATTTTGGTTTGCTGCTCCCGATATTTCGTCAGCCGCCAGTCAGGGTGATTTTCCGGTGTTTTTGAGATTTGTTACTTATTCAAATCCCACGGTAGTTACGGTTTCGCAACCTGCCAATGGTTCTTTTACTCCTATAGTATTATCTATTCCTGCTAATTCGGTTGATAGTATAAACATGACTTTTTATCTTGCTTCTATTGAAAATACAACCGCTAACATTGCCGCTGATAAAGGCTTGAAGATTGTTTCTAATGAACCCATCGGGGCAATGTATGAGTTAAGATCCAACAATAACAGAGAATACGTTTCTTTAAAGGGAAACAAGGCTTTAGGAACTGATTTTTATACTCCTTTCCAAACCTTTTGGGCAAATGGCTCTTCCTCTCCGCAATCTTTTTCTTCCATAGAAATTGTAGCTACCGAAAATGGAACTACTTTGTTAATTACACCGCGTACAACAGTAATTGGAGGCTATGCAGCAAATTTATCTTATACAGTTGCCTTAAATGAAGGGCAAACTTATTGTGTAAGAGATACTAACAGAACGGCAGCTACAACTCTTGCCGGATCTATTGTTTCCTCAAATAAACCTGTAGCACTTACACTTTTTTCAGGAGCATTAAACCAATCGGGAACATTAAGCTGTTTGATGGATCAAATCACAAACTCATCTTACGCGGGAACCGACTTTGTTATTAGAAGAGGAAGAGGAAATAATGAGCGTGTTTATGTTTTAGCTACTCAAAACAATACCAATGTAGATTTTTACGGAGCGGCAACTGCCAACACAGTTAGTAACTGGAGCGAAACCAAAGAATATATAATCACTGATTCTGTAACTTATATTAAAACAAATAAGCCTGTTTATGTATGGCATGTGTCGGGCTTCGGAAATAAAATGAGTGCAGCCCAGGTTCCTAATTTGTATTGTGCAGGAACTTACAGCACTGCAGTTACCAGAACAACTACCGATTCATTTGCTTTAATACTTTATATCAGGGATGGTTTTCAAAATCAATTTACACTTAATGGAAATGCTTCATTGATACCCGCCTCTGCATTTGCGCCTGTGCCCGGAACATCGGGAGAATTTGTTTGTGCACGAATTTTTTATTCCAATACAGATGTGCCTGTAAATTCACGGTTACTTGTTTCTAATCCGGGAGATATTTTTGGATTGGGGATATTGAGTGGAAATCAGGCTTTAGGAAGTGCTTATGCCTATTTCTCTGAATTTAATTCGTACCCTTTTGTGAATGCCGGTTCTGACGCAGTTGTGTGTGCGAATAAAACAATTTCCCTGAATGGATTAGTTGGAGGAGGGTCTGTAACAGGAATATGGAGCGGTACAGGATTTGGAACTTTCCAAAATGGGAATACCAGTTTACTGAATACCTACATACCAAGTGATCTTGACACCGCTATTAGCCCGGTCCAAATTATACTTACTTCTACAGGGCCTTGTCCCGTGAGAAAAGATACATTAATGCTGGATGTTTCTCCTCGTCCTATAGTAAGCGCATCTGCCGATCAATTGGTATGCGCCAACAATGGAATAGTAAATTTAAACGGATCTGTTCAGGGAAGCTCATCAACAGGAATTTGGTCTGCTAATGGAACTGGAAATTTTACCCCTTCCAATACTCAGTTAAATGGAGTTTATAATTTAAGTGCAAACGATACAGCAGTGGGAAGTGTGCAATTTGTTTTAACTGCCACCAACATAGGAACATGCAATGCGGAAAGTGACACCATGTTTATATCCATTTCGGACGCGCCACAGGTTGATGCCGGTCCTGCGAGTGTAAGTGTTTGTTCTAATAATCCAAACATTGCCCTCAACGGAACAGTTGTTGGAACTACCAACACAGGAAAATGGACTACAGGTGGAACCGGAATTTTTACTCCGAACAATGTTTTATTAAGTACTACTTTTCAACCCAGTCAGGCAGATGTTATTGCCACACAAACAATGGTGTATCTTACTTCAACAAACAATGGAGCCTGTTTGCCTGTAAAGGATAGTATTCAGGTTTTGTTTACGCCATCACCTAACGTTAATGCAGGTAATAATGGGTTTACCTGTTTTAATAATCCTAACATAAATTTAGCAGGAGTTATTTCAGGTGCAACTACTTCAGGTGTTTGGTCGGGTGGCGCAGGAACATATTTCCCTGATAGCACAAATCTTTTAGCAACATATTTTCCAACGGCAAGTGAAATTAGTGCCGGTTCTATAACCCTTACACTAACATCCACAAGCAACGGTATGTGTAATGCAGATAGCGACCTGGTAAAAATTGATTTTGTTTCACCTCCATTTGCTAATTTTTCTGCAAACAATGTATGTTTAGGTGCCCCAACTAATTTCATTGATTTTTCTTTACAGGGATTTGGCGCTGTTACTGACTGGTTTTATGATTTAGGTGATGGAACTTCGGACACTTTGGGATCTTTTTCTCATACTTATACTAACGCCGGAACTTATACTGTTAATCTGATAGCTACTTCTTCTGTTGGCTGTTCGGATACGATGCAGCGTGTTATAAAAGTGGGCGCTATACCTCAAACCGCTTTTTCAGATAGTTTATATTGTTCAGGTTTGTTTATTTTTGATCAGTTCACAGATCTTACCACTATTGCTTTACCGGATACTATAGCGCAATGGTATTGGGATTTTGGCGGACAAGGCGCAAGCACTTTGCAAAACCCGTCTAATGTTTATCAAAATGCAGCAAACTATCAGGTTACGCTGGTAACAACATCAGGAAGCGGCTGCACAGGCAGCACCGTTACTTTGGTTACTATTCCCGAAAGACCTCACGCATCGTTCTATTATAATACAACTCCCGGTTTTAATGTTGGGGCTACCGTTAACTTTTTAGATTCATCTTCTAATGCAATTTATTATTCGTGGGTTTTTGGAGATGGAAACATAAGCACTGATATAAACCCAACCAATGTTTATTTTTCTAACGGCACTTTTAATGTAACGCATGTAGTAAGCGATGATATTGGTTGTTCGGATACAGCAACAGCTACGGTTATTATTACCAGCGTTTCAAATGAAATTACTCAGTTAATCCCAAATGCCATTTCTCCAAACGGAGACGGGAAAAACGACGAGTGGAAACTTCCGTTTGTTGATCTCTTGTATCCAAAAGCTGCTGTAGAGATCTATAATGTGTGGGGACAAAAAGTATTTGAATCGGAAGGATATAAATCGCCATGGAATGGAACCTTTAAAGGTGAGCTTTTACCAATGGGCAATTATTATTATATTTTAAATCTTAACGATCCAAAACAACCGGAAATTTTTAAAGGCGCTATTTTATTGGTAAGATAAACTGGATTAAGCAGGTATGAAATAGCTATCATGCCTAAAGAATAAACAAAAATGAAGATGATGCATATTACATATGACAGTCAAAATAAATAAAATCTACATATGAAAAGAATTTTATATATAAGTATTTGTTCGCTGATCATAATATGTTCAGGTAACAAATCCTGGGCGCAGCAATTAGGCATCTTCACTAATTACATGCTCAACGATTATTATTACAATCCCGCTGTTGTGGGATCAAAGGATATAACAATAGCTAACGTTAGCTATCGCGATCAGTGGGCGGGCTTTAAAGAAGCGCCTACTTCGTACATGGGAAGTGTTTACGGATCTTATCAGAGCAAACGTAAAATTGGTTTGGGTGCAACAGTGATCGGAGGAAAGTCGGGACTAATGCAACGTACGGGAGGTTATCTTACCTATGCCCATCATTTTGATCTTACCAAAGATAAAAAACTACGATTGGGTTTAGGTTTATCAGCAGGATATATCCAATACCGGTTAAAGTTGTATGATGCACGCGTAATTGATAACGGAGACGATATGCTTACCGGAAATGTTTTAACTACAAGTGCATTTGATGCAAACAGCGGAGTGTATTTGTACCATGAGAAATTCTTTATCGGACTTTCGGGCAGTCAGTTATTAAATTACAAACTCCCTTTTGATAACTCAAACAGCAGATTAAAACCACATGTATATGCAATGGCAGGTTACAATTTTAAATTCGGAGGAGAGAAGGAAAAAAAGAATGAACTGCAACCTTCTTTGTTGTTAAGATCATCCAATAAAAAAGCAACACTACAAACAGATCTTAGCTTAAAATATACTTACAATAAAATGTTTTGGGTTGGTGCAACATACAGAACTGAATCAGCGGTTTGTGCTTTGATTGGATTTAATTACAAAGATCGTTTTAATGTGGCTTATGCCTATGATTACGCACTTAACAAAATAAATCAATATTCTACCGGCTCTCATGAGTTTTGGTTGAGCTATACTTTGTCTAAGAAAAAAAGAGATCTTGAAAAAGAAGAAGAAGAATTGGACAATGGTGTTCAGCAATTGTACAGGCAACAGCAACAACAACAAAAGAAAGAAGAAGATGAGAAAAAATAAAAATATATTCATTCCGTTTTTGTTTCTATTAATGGCTTTGGCTCCTTCGCTAAAAGCACAGATAGATACTGTTTTTTGGTTTGCAGCACCCTGGGTAACTCCTGATCATGCCGATAATAAACCAATGGCATTTCGTATTTCTTCCTTCGGACAAACTACTACCGTGCGTATTCAGCAACCGGCTTCTACCTATGACACAACCTTTACTATTGCGGCAAATTCTTTGTTTTCAAAACTTGTAACACATTTACACACTTTAGGCCAGGTAGAAACAAAACCTGCCAACACAGTAACAAATACAGGATTTAAGATTACTTCCGATTTTCCCATCACGGTAGTGTATGATTTTTTATCTACCGGAAACAACCCTGAAACGTATTGTTTAACCGGATCGAATGGAATGGGAACTGAATTCGTAACGCCGTTTCAAACCATGTGGGATAACAGAACAATTGGTGATGGTAATGGTGACGGAACAATAGAACAACCGTATCAGGCATTTTCTATTGTGGCTACTCAAAACAATACTACTATTTGGATCACACCTCGTTGTGATGTGAAAGGATCGCACCCTGCCAATATCACCTATTCCGTTACATTAAATGAAGGGCAAAGTTATACAGTTGAAAATATGGTTCAGAACACAAGCATTGCCGGAAATAATTTAAGCGGATCCATTGTGGTTTCTGATAAAGCTATTTCTGTTACTGTAAGTGATGACTCGGTGAATCCATCTCCTGCAGGTTGTTATGACTTAATGGGTGAGCAAATTGTACCAACGGATGTGATCGGAAAAGAGTATATTATCAACAAAGGGTTTATTTTCAGAGCTACACCTCACCCAAATGTTAAGGATTATGTGTTTTTGGTTGCAACACAAAATTTTACTACCATTACAATTGAAGACAGGTATACAACTATTACTAAAATGTTAAATCAGGGTGAAACCTTTAAAGATAGTATAGTTGACTCACTAACACATATTGTTGCCGATAAAAATATTTATGTTATCCATGCAAGTGGTTATGGTTGCGAATTGGGTGAAGCATTGATTCCGCCACTTAACTGTTCCGGTTCCGGACAAGTTAATTTTACCCGTACTGCCACTGCTGCCACTGCAGAATTTTTTCTAAACGTATTATGTAAAACCGGAGACGAAGGAGCTTTCACCTTAAACGGAAGTACTACGTTATTGCCCGCAAGTTCTTTCACTGTGGTACCCGGAACGGGAGGCGCATGGATGGGTGCGCAAAAACAATTTAGTACTACCGAAGTGCCTTTATTTGCATCCAGCTCAATTAGTAATGCAAACGGTTTTTTCTCTTTGGGAATTATTGATGGTGGACCAACCGGTGGTTGCCTTTATCACTATATGTCTTCGTTCCTTAGAAGAGTTACCACCTTTGCCGGAGCCGACAATGTATATTGTTCAGGACTCGATCCTGTTAACCTTACAGGAAGTGTTTCGGGTGGTGCAACCACAGGTATATGGACTGTATTAAACGGAACAGGTACACTTAACACTCCAACAAATTTATCTACCAGCTATATTCCAAGTAGCAGCGATACTGCTCAGGGCGAAGTGATATTTGTACTTGCTTCAACAGGAAATTGTGTTCCAGTTACCGATACGGTAAAGATCTCATTTAAACCCAATCCACGTGTAAGTGCTGGGATTGATGTAATTCGTTGTGAAAATAATTTAGGTACAATTAATATAACGGGTTCGTTTGCAAATGCTGCAGGTGTAAACTGGACGGGTAATGGAACAGGCTCAATTACTAATCCGGGTTCTACTAATACAACTTATAATCCTTCACCGGGAGATCTTGTGGCTGATTCAGTTACTATGGTGCTTACTACAGCCGGAGCATTTTTTGGCTGCCCTAATGTTACAGATACATTGAAATTATATTTCGTGAATGCACCAACAATTAATGCAGGTTCTAATACAACTGTTTGTGCTAATAATGCAGTTATTAATTTAAATGGTTTGGTAAGTGGAGCCACCACAGGCGGTTTATGGACTACTAATGGTTCAGGAGTGTTTACACCTAACGATACAACTTTAACAGGCTCAACATATAGTCCGAGTAGCACTGATACTGCACAAGGAGTTGTTATTATTAAATTAACTTCTGTAAACAACGGGCTTTGTAATGCTGTTTCAGACAGTATTACTATTACAATTATTGACGCTCCTACTGTTGATATAACAACCAATGATACACTTTGTGGAAATGTCCCAACTATCAATTTGGTTTCCAATGTAACTTCAGGCTTCCCGGTTGATTGGAATACCAGTGGATCAGGAAGTTTTGCAAACCAGGCTGCAGCCAATACAACTTATAATATTAGCCCCTTAGATACAGCGGCGGGACAAGTAGACCTTATTCTTACAACAGTTCCCGGATTATGTAATTCAGTTACCGATACTTTACATTTAGTGCTTGCAGAACCTCCTTACGCTTTTGCCGGATTAGATCAGGCTTTCTGTAGCAATGAGGTAATAAATTTGAGTGGAGTGGTAAGTGGTGTTACCAATGTTGGTGCTTGGACATCAACCGGTACCGGAACTTTTATTCCAAATCCTTTTCAGCTACAAGCAACTTACATCCCGTCTTTATTAGATGTAGGTTCCACCATAGATTTGATCTTAACTTCAACAAACAATCAGGGATGTAACCCTGCTCAGGATATTTTGCAGGCTACATTTAAACCGGTACCTGCAACTGATTTTAATGCAACAGAAATTTGTTTGGGCCAGGCAACCACTTTTACCGATGCTTCTACGCCTTCTTCAGGAACCACCATGGCGTCCTGGAACTGGAGCTTTGGTGATCTTACAACATCAATAGCACAGAACCCAATTCATACATATGCAGGCGCAGGTACATTTACTGTTACCATGATCGGGCAAGCATCAAACGGATGTAATGATACCGTTACAAAAACAGTTAATGTAAATGTATTGCCAATTGCGGCATTCACAAATGATATTGTTTGTCAGGGGAATATCACTCAATTTCACAATGAGTCAATTATTACTCAGGGAAACATTACAAACTGGCAATATGATTTTGGTGACTTAACTGCACCGTCTAATTTGCAGGATCCAACTCACGTGTTTATTGGAACAGGTTTTTATCCGGTTACTTTAGTGGTTACTTCCGATAAGGGTTGTACGAGCTCAATTGTTCAAAATATAAATGTTTTAATAAAGCCGGATGCGTTTTTTAGTTTTAGTGCTAATCCCGGATTGGCAGGTGAAAATATAACCTTTAATGATGTTTCAACAGGAGGTCCTGTTTCGTGGTACTGGGATTTTGGTGATTCAACAGCGGCAAATACACAAAACCCAGGACATATTTATGCGGGTGGAGGCTATTATGATGTAACCTTAACTGTTGCTGATGCCAATGGCTGTACAGATAGTACCACAAGAGAATTGTTGATCGCTTTATTGCCGGTATTACCAACTGCATTTACTCCAAACGGAGATAATGAAAATGATATATTCTATGTAAGAGGAGGTCCTTTTAAAAATATTTTGTTTAAGGTGTACAATAACTGGGGAGAACTATTATTTACTACTACTGACCAAACCCAGGGTTGGGACGGTAAGTTTAAAGATATAGAACAACCAATGAGCGTGTATGTGTGGTATGTTGAGGTGGAAGTAGCAGACGGAAGAATTTTTAAAAAATCAGGAGACGTTACGTTAATAAGATAAAATTGATAGTGATGAAGAAAATAAAATTACTAGGAATACTCATGCTGTTTGTGATCTTTGGACACAAATCAATAGCACAGGATTTCCACTTGTCGATGTATGACGCGGGTCCGTTGTTTTTAAACCCCGCGCTTACCGGTGTGGTAGATGCCAAATGGCGTTTGCATGCACAATACAGAAATCAATGGAAATCGGTGGCTTTTAAGCCGTATAATACCGCATTAATAAGCTTCGATGCTCCTGTAAAAAACTGGGGCTTTGGAGCGCAGATAATAAATATGCGTGCCGGTGTTGGAAACTACAATGTGTTGCAAGCTATGGGCTCACTGGCTTACACCGTTTCCATAGATAAAAAGAAATTTCATAATTTAAGTTTGGGTGCACAGGGAGGAATTACTCAAAAAAGTGTAGAATATAAATTACATACTTTCGATAATCAATACTCACCTGCTAACGGAGGAAGTTTTACTCAGGATATCCCATCAGGAGAATCTTTCGCGAATCAGTCACAAATGTTGCCGCAGCTAAATGCAGGAGCCTTATATTATTATTCTAAAATTCAGTCACGTATAAATCCATTTCTCGGATTCTCTGCTTTTAATATACTTGAACCAAAAGAAACATTTTTTGATTCCAATAATAAACTTCCTATGCGTTTCTACGCACACGCAGGATTAAGAATAAACATAACCGAGCAATTATATCTTACCCCCAAGATACTTGTGATGCGTCAAAATAATGCTAATGAACAAACAGTTGCTTTGGATGCAGGTTACTATTTTAGTTCACAGGATATGTACCTTTTGGGCGGTGTAGTGTTTAGAAATAAAGATGCAGCAGCGTTTTCTTTAGGAGCAAGGTTTGATAATATTATTGGAAAGGTAAGTTATGATGTAAATATATCTTCATTATCTAAAGCGTCGAACGGGCGTGGTGCATTTGAAGTGTCGTTTACATACATGGCAAGTAAAAAAAATAAGGCAAAAGCAGTAAAAGCTTGCCCAAGAATTTAGATTGAATAAGTAATTATGAGGAAAATACTAGTTATATTTTTTTGTTTAACTCCGTTTTTGTTTGTTGCTCAATCAAAAAAATTGTGGTTAAAACAAGCCGATGATTTTTTTGCAAAAAAGGATTATGCTTCGGCTTTGCAGTACTACAAAAAAGTACTGAACGATTCTGTTGTTTTTCAGGAAAGCGTTAAACCGTACGAAATACAACTAACAAATCTCAAAACAAAGGAGTATAAAGATACCGCTGCGGTAAAACAGGCTGCTGCCAACAAAGAGATCAATAAACATCATTACGTTATTCACCAAATGGCAGTGTGTTATTTTAAAATACACGACTACGAAAACGAGATTGTTCAGTTGAAAAAATCTGTAAATCTGGGATCTTATCCGGATGACAGGTATTATTATGCTAAATCTTTAATGAACACCAAACGGTATACCGAAGCAATAAATGTGTACGAAGATTTTATGAAGGATAACCCCGGAAAAGATTCGTTGCTTAATAGAGCCCAACACGAAATTTCAGGATGTTACTATGCCCTGGATTCTGCAAACAACATTCACAAAACAGTTGTTGTTCGTAAAATGGATACTACGGTTTTTAATAAAGGTACATCCAGTTTTGCAGCAGTATATTGGGGTTCTAATCAAAAATTAATTTTTACCAGTGCCCGCCATGGAGGTGTATTAACTAACCGTGAAAAACAAGCGCCGGAAGAAAGTGATTATTTATGCGACCTGTATTGGACCGAGCAAAAAGATGACCAATGGACAAAACCGCATAATTTTGGTCGCCCTTTAAATTCAGGATTTCATGATGGTGCAGGAGCAATGGACGCTGATGAGATCATGTATTTCACCCGATGGAATGATATGAACAGAAAGGAATCTGCAATCCATATGGCAAGAGGTAAAGACGGACACTTTTTTGAGGCTATTAAATTAGATCAAACAATTAATTTGCCGGGTTATAAAAGTGCCCACCCATTTGTAACTTTTGACGGAAGCACCATGTTTTTCTCTTCTAACATACCGGGCGGAATGGGAGGAATGGATATTTGGTATACCCGGTTAGATGAAGATGGTTTGCCCGGTCCTGTGAAAAATTTGGGAGCTCCTGTTAATACTGCTGGTGATGAGGTTACTCCTTATTTTCACATGATAACAGGAACCTTATTTTTTAGCTCCGACGGGCATAGCGGATTAGGTGGACTGGACGTTTTTAAAAGTCACCTTAATCCTGACGACTCATTGTATGCAATTCCGGTTAATGTAGGTCGACCGGTTAACTCCGAACGCGATGATGCTTATTACATATTGGACAGGATTCAGAAAAAAGGATATTTTTCAAGTGACAGAGAGCCATGTGTGGGTGGACATTGTTATGATATTTATGAATTTGACAACGAGGAAATAAGCATTGATATTTCGGGTTATGTATACGATTTTGAAACCGGAGATCCAATTCCAAACGCTTTAGTTCAGATGAAAGATGTTCATGGAGAAGATGAGCCACTTTATCTTCAAACCGATGATAAAGGATTTTACTCAACTCCATTACCTATAGGGAAGGAATATTTTATGAAAGCGCAAAAGCTTCGGTACCTTGCAGCTATGGCTAATCAAACTACTGTAGGTATTACTGAAACTACTCATTTAGTGCAGGATTTTAATCTTAATAAAATGCCTGAAGGCGAGGTTGTTATTGAAGGAGTGGAATATGATCTGAATAAGTTTACTTTGAGGCCAAAATCAAAAGAAGTTCTTAATCAGGTGTATGAGCTAATGGTAAAGAACGAAAATATAATTATTGAACTAAATGCACATACAGATACAAGAGGAAGCGATGCCAGTAACATGAAATTGTCGCAAGGGCGTGCCCAGTCGTGTATGGACTATCTTTTAAGCAAAGGAATTACGAAAGAGCGTTTGGAAGCTAAAGGTTATGGTGAAACTAAACCTTTGGTTAGCGATGAAGAAATTGCTAAACTAAAAACCAAACCAGAGCAGGAAGCTGCTCATCAAAAAAACAGAAGAACTGCGTTTACAATTGTTGGAGAAACACCAATAAAGATAATTGTAAAAGAAGTTGATCATTCAAAAGATCCTAAATAATTTACAGCATATTTTTTATGGAACCAGAATTGAGTTTTTCGAAAGAAAGTGAAATTGGTATAATTGGCTCCGGCGCCATGGGAAGCGGAATTGCCCAGGTTGCAGCAACAGCAGGCCACAGGGTTTTTGTGTTTGATACAAAACCGGAAGTGCTTGATAAAGCAAGGGCTAACTTAATAGCTACTCTCGCTAAACTGGTTGACAAACAAAAAATAACGCAACAACAAAGCGATGCAATTTCAGGTAACATACAATTTGTTTCAGATAAAACAGCATTCAAAAATTGCAGTTTAATAATTGAAGCAATTGTAGAAAACCTGGAAATAAAAAAAGCTGTTTTTGCAGAACTGGAAACAATTGTTTCCGGAAATTGTGTTTTGGCAAGTAACACTTCATCTTTATCCATCACATCTATTGCATCAGCATGCAAATTGCCGCAACGTGTAATAGGAATTCACTTTTTTAACCCGGCACCGCTAATGCCACTGGTGGAGATCATTCCGGGGATAGCTACAAATGTTATGCTTGCAGAACAATGTAAGCAACTCATAACATCATGGAAAAAAAATCCTGTTGTTTGTAAAGATACTCCGGGTTTTATTGTGAATAGAATTGCCCGCCCGTATTACGGTGAAGCAATGAGAATGTATGAAGAAGGAATTGCTGATATCGCCACCATCGATTGGGCAATGAAAACTATTGGTGGTTTTAAAATGGGACCTTTCGAATTAACAGATATGATAGGCCATGATGTTAATTATACGGTAACAGAAACAGTATGGAAAGAATTTTATTTCGACCCGCGTTTTAAACCCTCCATTTCTCAGAAACGATTGGTGGAAGCAGGTTTCTACGGAAAAAAAACAGGCAGGGGTTTTTACAATTATGCTGAAGGATCAGTGCAACCAATAGCAACAGAAGACCAGGAAAAAGGAAAATATATTTTTAACCGCATAGTTTGTATGCTTATTAACGAAGCCTACGATGCATTAAATTTGCAGGTTGCTTCCAAAGAAGATATAGACCTTGCAATGACCAAAGGAGTTAATTACCCAAAAGGATTACTTGCCTGGGCAGAAGAGATCGGTTTGAAAAATGTGCTCTCTACACTTCAAAATTTGTATGAAGAATATAATGAAGACCGGTATCGGCCAAATGTGTTGTTGAAGAGAACTGCGTTGTAAAATCTATATTATAAATTTTTATTGTTTAGTTCAAGCATAACCCTGTATATTGTGGCAACACTAATTCCATCTGTAATCTCACCTCTCCTGCACATTTCATAAGCTTCTGTAATATGAACTTTTTTTACCTGAAGTACTTCGCTTTCTTCGGGCTCGGCTTCTTCAAAATGTAAACCTTTTGCTACATACACAATTGCCAATTCATCGGTAGCAGAGTTACTTAAATGTAAACGCAATAATTCTTCATATGTATCCGCTACAATTCCCGCTTCTTCTTTTAATTCCCGTTTTGCCGATTCAACCGGGTCAATAAGCGGATCTCCACCGCCTTCAATTATTTCCCAACTGTAACTATTGGTAGGATACCTAAACTGCCCAACCAACCAGGTAAAATTGTTTTCATCCAATGGAATGATTCCGATGGCAAGATTTTTAAACTCTACATAACTGTATAGTGCAGGATTACCAGCCGGGTTCAAAACTTCGTTTTTATGCACCTTTATCCACGCCGATTCATAAACAAGTTCACTTGTTTTTGTTATCCATGGGTTATTCGTATTCACTTTGTCGCTCATTTTGCAAAGGTTTTAACAATTTACGGTGAATAAAAGCTCTGAAATGTTAAAATAGTAACTAAAATTTAACTATATTCGTAAGACGTAAAGTGCCATTTTTTATGATTATAAGCGGGATGTTAAGAAAACTATTACTACTCTTTTTACTAATAACCGCCTCAGCCTCCATAAAGGCTGAAAAGTTGTATTGGGTGGGAGGCTCCGGAAGTTTTAATGACCCTTCACATTGGTCGCTGCAAAGCGGGGGAAACCCGGGAGCAAAAATACCTACACTTTACGATGATGTTTTTTTTGATAAAGCGTCTTTTAAAACTTTTGGATCAGCCATTACCATTGTAGGGAACGCATTTTGTAAAAAATTTATTGTTGAAGACAATGCATTTCCATTTTCCATAGAGGGATCTATCATTGAGCGAATTAAAGTTCAGGGAGATTTTAAGTTAAACAAAACAACAAAATGGAACCTCGATGGCAGCCTTGAATTTACCGGAGAGAATGTGGTTACAATTGATTTCGGTTTGTTGCCGGTAAACGGTACAGTAGTTTTAAATTCATCCGCTGGTAATTTTAAATTAAACAGTTCTCTTGATCTTGGGAGTAATGGTTCACTAATTCTTGAGAATGGAAGCTTGTCCGCAAAAGACATCTCAATAACCGGAAAGAATTTTATTAAAAAAAGCAATGCCCCTTTTGATTTAAATATTGATAACGTTTTAATTGAGTTTAAAAATGACATTACGGTAACAAAAGGATTAAGGATTAACTCTGTAAACTCACAATTAATATATAATCAGGACAATACTTTATCTGTACCCGACTCTAATGTTTTCTCAAACATGAAAATAATTGAACACCATTCTGTTCTTGCAATCACGGATGTTCAAATAGTTGATTCAGTGAGTTGCCCGGGAGCATGCGATGGCTCATTTCTGGTTTCGTTTACATTAACCGCAGGGCAAGCCCAACCTCCTTATACCTTGGTTTTTACTCCTGGACCCAGTACTTTGGGGCCTTTTAATAGTAGCCCTTTTTTAGCTACGGGTTTATGCGGGGCAAATTATACTATCCGATTGTTTAATAATCTGGGTAACCAGGTGGGCTCATCTGCTAATAATGTAATGTACGAGCCTTCTCCAATTGCCGTTAATTTTAATTTAACTACCGACCCTTTGTGTAATACAGATTGTACAGGGGAAATACAGTATGATATAATTGGAGGGAACCCTACATATAATCTTACCTGGAATCCTGGAGGGATTATTCAGAATGGGTTGGACGAAGGGGACGCTGATAGCATTGAAAATCTCTGTGCCAATACTTATATTGTGGACATAATTGACAGAAAAGGATGCACTGCAACTGATCAATATATAATAGTGGAGCCTAATCCAATTTTACCAAATAGCGGGGTTCAAGATCAATTGTGTTTTAGTTATTGCGATGGGATGGTTTTTGTTGCACCTTCAGGAGGTACTCCATTTGGCGTACCTCAGGCAAATGGAACTTTTTATACCATTGTTTGGAATGGAAATGCAGCTTTAACAAATGATACTCTTTACAATCTTTGTCCGGGTACTTATAATTATGTAATAACGGATGCAAATGGTTGCACAATGCCTGGCAGTGTTATTATTGATCCTATTAGCCAGTTAATTTTTACTCCTTCTGTTCCTGTTCCTGTAACGTGTGCAGATGTATGTGACGGAACTGCAAATGTTTCAAACATATCAGGAGGAACAGGCCCTGGAACTTATACTTATTCATGGGCAGGTCCTACTGTTCCGGCAGAAGTTAATACAGCTAACTCTACAACAGCAAGTGGCATGTGTCCCGGAGTATATACATGTACCATTACCGATGCAAATGGTTGTGATACCATTGTTTCATTTACTATTACCGGTCCTGCGCTTTTGGTAGGAACCGTTACTCCCAATGATGTATCTTGTTTTGGTCTAACCGATGGATCTGCAACCGGATCAGAGCTTGGAGGAAATGGCCCACCATTTACTTATAATTGGTTCAGTACTGCCAGCCCTACAGGCGGACCTCCTTTTTCGAACGCTAACCCTACTGTTAGTGGCTTGGCTGCAGGGAACTATACATTAGTTATTGTTGATATAAATGGTTGTAACGATACTGTGCCCTTTGTTATTAATGAGCCCTTGCCATTGCAGGTTACACTTACCCCAACAAATCCAACATGTTTTGGTTTTACCGATGGGCAAATTTGTGTATCCACATCGGGAGGAACAGGTGTTGCCACGTTTACACTGTCTCCTGTTGCGGGAGTGCTGGTCGCTAATTGTTATACCGGCCTAAGTGCTGGTCCATATACAGTAAATGCTACAGATGCGAATTCTTGTCCTGCCTCTGCTTCAACTACTTTAATTTCCCTCCCGCAAATTTTCCCTAATCTAACTCATACCGATCCTACTTGTAATCTTGCTTGCAATGGTACGGCAACTTCTGCCCCTACAGGCGGAAGCGGGGCAGGTTATACTTTTGTCTGGTCCTGTAATGCCGGTACTACTTCTTCCATTAATGGCGAGTGTGCAGGAGTTTGTAATTTAACAGTAACAGATGGAAACGGTTGTCCGCAGAATGCTTCTGTAACATTTGTTGATCCAAATCCATTAGCGCTTGTTTTAAATAATACAAACCTTAGTTGTTCAGGAGCAAGTACAGCGCAAATAACAAGCGTAGTAAATGGCGGAACCGCACCTTATACCTATGCATGGACTGGCTTACCTGATGTTACACCTGGTTTGGCGAATGTTGGAGCAGGTTCCTATACTTTAACAGTAACTGATTTTAATGGTTGTACTATTATAGATTCTGTTACCGTTACGGCACCTTTGCCAATTTCCATAACCACAACTCCAACAAACCCAACTTGTTTTGGTTCTTGTAATGGAAGCATTACTACGGTTCTTGGGGGCGGCACCGCACCTTATACTCAACTGTGGTTGCCAACAAACTCCGCAAGCCTTAATCAGATAAATTTGTGCGCGGGTACTTATGATATTACGGTAACAGATGCAAACAATTGTACACAAACTCAAAGCGTTATTCTAACGGCACCACAACCAATAGTTGTTACTACCGATACAACTGTTACTTCCTGTATAAATGTTTGCGATGGAACTGCCACAGCAAATGCTGTTGGTGGTAACCCAGGTGGATATACCTATTCATGGACCGGAGGAGGAGGGGCTGCGCAAACAACAGGCCCCTTATGTGACGGAACTTATAATGTAACGGTAACTGACCCACTAGGTTGTACGGGTATTGGCTCGGCAACTATTACCGAACCAACCGTTGTTACTACTGCAATTATTTCAATTACACCAAGCTGTTCTAATATCTGTAACGGAACTGCAACTATTAATCCGGGAGGCGGAACTCCGGGATATACTCACACAATTGATGCAGCTCCTATTGGGGCTTCAACAGCTCTTAGTGGTTTGTGTGCGGGGCCGCATACTGTTGTAACTACCGATAATAATGGATGTACAGCTTCAACAAATTTTATTGTCCCTTTGCAGGTAACTTTATCGGTTACAGCTTCACCAAGTGTTTTAACTTGTTTTGGTGACTGTAATGGTACAGCAACTGCAAACGTTGTTGGTGGAGCACCTGTTGTAACATTCGACTGGCAGCCAACAGGGCAAACTACTCAAACAGCAGTTGGTTTATGTTCCGGTGTTCACACTATTAGTGTAACGGATGGTATTGGTTGTATTGTTTCTACTACAGTAACATTTACCGATCCTCCAGCGCTTACTCTTCCTATAGTAGTTACTCCGGTAGATTGTAATGGGAATTGTACGGGAACAGCGACTGCTAATCCCGGTGGTGGTGTAGCTCCGTATTCGGTTACATGGTCAAACGGAGGTGTTGGAAATTCTATTAGCAATCTTTGTGTTGGATCATACGATGCAACTGTTATTGATGGAAACGGATGTTCACTTACTCAAACCGGAACAGTTATCCAACCTTCGGCATTTACAATTACACTTACCCCAGCTTCTCCAACAACTTGTGGAGGAACAGATGGAAGTATTGCAGCTGTAGTTGCAGGTGGAACAGGTGCTTATGATTATAGCTGGGCTCCGAGCGGGCAAATTACAGCTACGGTTACAAATGTTGGAGCAGGGGTACACACTCTTACTATTACAGATCAAAATACGGGTTGTGATTCAGTTATCTCTTTTGGTTTAAGCGATCCAAACGCTCCCGGTACCACAAGTGTTTTCTCTAATGCTACCTGTCCTAATCAATGCAATGGAACTGCTACAGTGGATGTAACCAGCGGAACTGCTCCATTTACAGTTACTTTCCCGGGAGGCGTTCCTACAGGCGCGCCACCACTTACTTCAAATACATTATGTAATGGAGCTTTTGCGGTTCAGGTTACAGATGCAACTGCTTGTGTTGCTTTTGAAAATATTGTTATTACGGAGCCGGCTAATTTTGTTGATAATGAAGTTTTAAGCGATCTTACCTGTAACGGAAATAATAGCGGAAGCATAGTACTGGCACCAACTGGTGGTACCAGACCATTTACCTATGTATTGGATGGCTTACCTGAAGCTGATTCTTCTATGACCGGATTAAGTGCGGGCCCACATGTGGTTGTTGTAACAGATGCAAATGGATGTACTTATTCTTTTAATTACAATCTTTCCGAGCCAAACGTTTTAACCGGTTCAGAGGTACATACGAATGTGAATTGTACTACAGGATTTGGAACAGCAACTGTTTCAGGAAACGGCGGAACTCTGCCTTATACATTCCTTTGGTCAGGTGGATTAGGTGTAACAGCCTCAGTTGCCAATGTTCCGCAAGGGAACTACACTTGCGATATTACCGATGCAAATGGATGTACGGTTCAGGTTGCGGTTGTGATTGGACAAAATCCTGCTTTGGTTAGTGGTTTTACGTTTGCAGATAACTTATGTAGTAGTGGTTGTACAGGCACAGCTTCATTTAATGCTTCCGGAGGCTCAGGTGTTTATACATATTCATGGAGTGGATCAGGATCAGTTGCATCTTCCATTAATGGAATCTGCCCCGGGGCTTATATTGGTACTGTTTCGGATGATAATGGATGTTCGGTTACTGAGAATTTCACTATTAGTGCACCAATAGTACTGGATGTAACTTCTGTAGCAACCGATCCGTTATGTAATAATAGTTGCAATGGAACCATTACGGCTAACCCGACCGGAGGAACCGGTGCCTATACTTATGTTTGGTCACCTAATGTGAACCCAAATCCTACGTCGGTGAACTTATGCGCAGGCACTTACACCGTTGATGTTACCGACGCAAACGGATGTACTGCGCAGGATGTTATTGTACTTACTGATCCTCCCGCTTTATTTGCCAATGTTACTCCAACTCAACCAATTTGTTTTGGTGATTGTAATGGTATTTTAACTTCTACTCCATCAGGAGGAACTGCACCTTACGCTTATGCATGGGGAGCTCCAATTATTGATATTGATAGTATTGCAGGAGGTTTATGCATAGGCAATTACTCTGTAACGGTAACCGATGCAAATGGGTGTACTGATGTTGCAAATATTGGTCTTACACAACCACCTCAGGTTGGCTTGGCAGCATCAAGCAGCCCGGCAACATGCGGTCTTTTTCCATGTAATGGTTCTGTAACTATTAATAGTATTGTTGGTACTACTGTGAATTGGTTAACCCCTGTTGGATTACCTTGCCCATCCTGTTTGGCACAAAATAGTTTATGTGCGGGAATATATGATATTGAAGTAAGCGATGCCGTTGGTTGTAAAGATACTGTTCAGGTTACTGTGAGTAATTCGAGCGGGCCATTGGTTGATGTGGATTCAACGAATGTGAGTTGCAGGGGAGGCGCTGATGGTGAAGCTACTGTTGTTTCGGTTGTTGGAACAGGACCTTATACTTATGCATGGGGGGCACCAATTCCTGATTTGGATAGTATAGCAAGTGGTTTAGTTGCTGGAACCTATACTTCACAGGTAACCGACGGAATTGGTTGTATGACGTTTACAGAGATTACAGTTAATGAGCCGGGGATTTTCGACGATCAGGAATCTATTACTGATGCATCTTGTAATGGTGTAAACGACGGAAGTATTGTATTGAACCCTTCGGGCGGAACAGCTCCGTATAGTTATGCTTGGAGCAATGGCGCTCCTGATTCTCCTTCTAATTTGAATATTGCACCGGGCAACTATGATGTTACTATTACCGATGCGAACTTGTGTACTTATCAGTTTTCATACACTGTTGGTACTAATGCACAAATCTTATATGACTTAACGGTAACAAATGCAAGCTGTTTTGCCCAATGCAATGGAACAGCTATATTAAATAATATTAACGGAGGAACAGCGCCTTATACTTTTGTATGGAGTGATGGACAATCAGGAACTACTGCAAATGGATTATGTGCAGGAAATTATACGGTTACTATTTCTGATTTAAATGGTTGTTCTACCACAGTTGATACAACAATTTCTGAACCTGTACAGTTGAATGTAAACCCAACTGTTACAAATACAGCATGTAGTGTATGTGCAGGTTCAATTGCGCTGGCACCTGTTGGCGGAACGGGAGGCTATACTTATTTATGGAGCAACGGGCAGTCTGCCGCAACTGCTACAAATTTATGTGCAGGTGTTTATATGGTGGATGTTACGGATGCTGCCGGTTGTGTTAATCAGCAAAATATTGCAGTAAATAATACAAGTGGCCCTACAATAAATACTGTAACTACGGATGTTACTTGTTCAGGTTCTTGTAACGGTTCTGCAACAGCAACGCCGGTTGGAGGAACACTTCCATACCAATACAATTGGCTGGCAGGCGGACAAACAACTTCAGCAGTTGCTAATTTGTGTGCAGGCACTTATTTTGTGCAGGTAAAAGACGGAGCAAATTGTGTGATCAATGATACAGTAGTTATTAACGAAACATCTATATTAGCCGCTAATCTTAGTCATACTCCAACAACATGTGGAGCGAGTGTAGGTCAGGCAATAGCAGCTCCAAGCGGTGGCACAGGGCCTTATACTTTTGTTTGGTCAACAGGTTCAAACAATGATACTATCAGTAATTTGGCAGCAGGAACTTATTCATTGGAAATTACGGATGCAAATGGTTGTAAAGACACTTCGTTTGCAACCATTAATAGTAATAATGGTCCGGTGGTTACAGTTGCTACCGATTCAACTTTATGTAACGCTTCTGCTGATGGTTCTGCAACGCTTACCATTGTGGGCGGAGTTGCTCCTTATACTATTGTATGGAGCACCGGTTTAAATGCAAATTCTCAAACGCATACTAACTTAGCCGACGGAGTTTATTCTGTAGTTGTTACCGATAACGGGGGCTGTGCTTCCGTAAAGAATTTCTCTATAGAAGAACCAGATCAATTAGCATTATCTCTTAATAACACCCAACTCCCTTCTTGCCAGGTAGCTTGCAATGGTGTACTTACTGCAATACCAAGCGGTGGTAGCTTGGCTTACACTTACGTGTGGTCTAATGGAGGAAATACCGCTTCAATTAATAACTTGTGCTCAGGACTTTATTCGTTAACGGTTACAGATGCTAATGGATGTACTGCTACACAAGCAACACAATTAGATAATGATCCAAACCCATTTGGAATAACCGACAATAATGTAAATGCAAGCTGCGGTCAATGTGATGGAACATCCGCTCTTACTTTAGCAGGCGGCACTGCTCCGTTTACTTTCAATTGGAGTAATGGTGATAATACATCAACAGCTACTAACTTATGTGCCGGTATTTATATGGTGGATGTAACAGATAATTTGGGTTGTTTCCAACAGCACAGTGTGTCTATTAATAATGCAAACGGACCAACAGTAAGTGTTGTTTCAACCGATGTTAATTGTGAAGGACAATGTACCGGAACAGCTACAGCAACTGGGGCAGGCGGAACAGCACCTTATCAATATAATTGGATTGGATTAGGGCAAGTTACTCCTTCTGTTTCCAACTTGTGTGCAGACACCTATTTTGTACAGGTAAAAGATGCCAATAATTGTGTTACAAACGATACTGTAATTATTAATGAAACCACCATATTGGTTGCAACGCCTGCTGTTACAAATGCGACATGTGGTGTTTGTGATGGATCAGTTATTTTGAACCCTACGGGTGGAAGCGGAAACTACACTTATGTATGGTCGAATGGTTTGCCTGCTACAATTTCACAAAGTAATTTATGTGCTCAAACTTATTCGGTAGAAATTACAGATGTAATAAATGGTTGTAAGGATACTTCTTTTGTAACCATTAGTAGTGATAATGCACCAACACTTGTTATCAATACTGATTCTACTTCGTGTAATGGAACTGCTGACGGACAAGCAGTGTTAACCATTAACGGTGGAACAGGACCTTATTCAATTGTTTGGAGCACCGGATTAAATGTAGATGCAACTACACATACTTCTTTAAGTGCAGGTAATTATGCAGTAACCGTTACGGATTTTGCAGGTTGTGTGAATGCTCAGGTGTTTGATATAGAAGAAGCAGCTTCAATTGCTTTATCACTTAATAATTCTCAGTTGCCATCTTGTGATGCAGCTTGTAACGGTAGTTTGATTGCCATCCCTAGTGGAGGTACTTTAAATTATACCTATGCATGGTCAAACGGCGGCGTTTTGGATTCAATAGGATCTTTGTGTGCAGGACCTTACTCAGTAACTGTTACCGATGCTAATGGTTGTACAGCAACTCAGTTTACTCAGTTAAATAATAATCCAACACCGTTTACTATAACTGATGTTAGTGTAAATGCAACTTGTGGTATAAATGATGGTAGCTCTGTTTTAACTGTAACAGGGGCGCAAACTCCAATAACATATAATTGGAGCAATGGTTCAATAACTTCTTCCGCTTCTAACTTATTTGCCGGTATTCATACAGTTGATGTTACAGATAATGTTGGTTGTACTCAACAATACAATGTATCAATAAATAACTTAAATGGCCCAACAATTAACGTAGTTACTACCGATGTTGCCTGCGCAGGTCAATGCACGGGAACAGCAGTGGTAACTCCGGCCGGCGGAACAACACCTTATCAGTTTAATTGGTTGCCTGGTGGGGAAACTACTTCTTCTTTAGCAAATATGTGCGCAACAATAAATTATTTTGTTCAGGTAAAAGATGCAAACAATTGTGTTACCAATCAAGCGGTAAACATCATTGAGCAAAATATTTTAGCTGCAAACCCAAGTGTTACAAATGCAACTTGCGGTTTGGTGCCATGCAATGGTGCTGTTACTTTAAACACAGGGGGAGGTAGTGGGAACTATACTTATGCATGGTCTAATGGATTGCCTGCTACATCTACTCAAAGCAATATGTGCGCAGGAACTTATTCAGTTGAAATAACAGATGGAACTAATGGTTGTAAAGACACTTCTTTTGTAACTATTAGTAACACCAATGCTCCAACCGTTTCTATCAATACAGATTCGGTTTCATGTAATGGTGGGTCAAATGGACAAGCTGTATTAACTATTAACGGTGGAACGGGACCTTATTCAATTGATTGGAGTACAGGGTTAAATGTAGATGCCACAACTCACCTTTCATTAAGTGCAGGAAATTATGCTGTTACTGTTACGGATTTTGTTGGTTGTATTATGGGACAGGCATTTGATATTGGAGAAGGAACACAATTGGCATTGTCATTAAACAATACACAATTACCTAACTGTGCGGCTGTTTGTAATGGTGCTTTAGCAGCTATACCAAGTGGAGGAACTTTAAACTATACTTATTTATGGTCGCCGAGCGGAGAAACTACAGACATTGTTGACTCTATGTGTTCAGGAACATATATAGTTACTGTAACAGATGCTAAAGGATGTACAAAAACGCAAACAACTATCTTAAACGATAACCCTACACCATTTACAGTTACAACAGCGGTTATTGAGCCGGGCTGTAATTTGTGCGACGGGTTAATTGATATGACCATAACCGGTGGTAATCCACCATTCACTTATGTATGGAGTAATGGAGATTTGGTAGAAGATATTGATACTGTGTGCGCAGGGGTGTATGATGTAATGATCACAGATGGTTCAGGTTGTTCTCAAACTGAAACATTCCCTATAAATAACGTTGCCGGAATTAGTGGAGAAACAATAGTATCTTCCAATGAAACTTGTTCCGGATTGTGCGATGGAACTGCAACAGTAACTCCTATAGGAGGAACACCTGGTTATACTTACCAGTGGTTACACAATGGTGATACAACTAATTCACAAACCGGATTATGCGCATCAGGATCCCCATATTTCCTTCAAATAAGCGATACGAATAACTGTATTCGCACCAGCGAGGTTGATATTCTTTCTCCTAACCAAATGACAGCAGTACCGTTTGTGGTGGCACCAACCTGTAGTTTAAGTGATGGAACTATCACATTAAATGTAAGCGGCGGAACAGGAATTTTATCTTATGTATGGAATCCGGCAGTTGCGGGTAACACCAATACAGCAACAGGCTTAAGCGCTGGTGTTTATACAATAGACGTTACTGATGCTACATCTTCCTGCACCCAATCATTTACTGTTACTTTGAGTGATGCAAACGGACCATTGGTTTCTGTACTTGATTCAAGCGTATCTTGTAACGGAGTTTGCGATGGAAATATTACCTTAACTATTACAAGTGCAAACCCTACTACTGTGCTTTGGAGCACAGGAGCCGGAGGAACTTTGCTTTCAGGTTTGTGCCCGGGCAATTACACTGCGGTTGTAACCGACAATGTTGTTGGTTGTGCAACTGCTGTTAGTACTATTATTATAGAACCTGATACTATTAATTTTAGTGTTCCAACAACGGTTGATCCTTTATGTTTTGGTGTTTGTTCAGGTTCAGTTAATGCAGTGCCGAGTGGTGGTATTCTACCTTATACATATAGCTGGTCGCCGGTTGCCGGAAATAACCCTTCCATTACAAATGTTTGTGCAAATACATATACTGTAACTGTTACCGATGCTAATGGATGTATCAGCACTCAATCAACAACTTTAACAGAACCACCTGTAATAACAATAAGTGGGGCGGTTACCAATACCTCTTGTACTTCCGTTGCAGCCGGTGCTATTGATATTACGGTTGGTGGTGGAGCTCCCGGTTATACTTATCAGTGGAGCGGAGGAAGTGTTGCAAACACTGAAGACCTGAACGCCATATTATTCGGAGAGTATATTGTAACAGTAACCGATACCAATCTTTGTTCTATGGTCGATACATTTAATGTAGCAGCTACTGATACAGCTATTGCAAATGCAGGCATTGATCAGGTGTTTTGTATAAATGGAAATGTAACCCTTGATGGTACTTTATCCAATGTGAATAATGGAACAATTACTTATTCATGGGAACAAATACCTTCGACAGGTGTTTTAGGAACAGTAGATACATTGGTAGTAAGTCCTACTGTAGGAGCAACTTCATATCAGTTGGTAATAACCAACTCTTTAGGCTGCTCTGACACAGATACAGTTGCTCTTACGGCAAATCTACTTCCATTAGCAAATGCAGGTACCGATCAGGAAATGTTTATGGGTCAAACTATAACAATAGGAGGTAACCCAACAGGCCCTGCTGGAACCATATTTACCTGGTTACCGAATTTAAATTTAAATAGTACTACAATTGCAAACCCGGTTGCTTCAGCTACTTTAGCTGCCACCTATAACTATACTGTTGTGGTTACAGATACTGTTACAGGTTGTGTAGCAAGAGACTCCATGGTACTTACTGTACTGCCACGAATTATTATACCTAATGGTATTTCTCCTAACGGTGATGGTAAGAATGATGTTTGGATTATTGATGCTATTTATAAGTTCCCGAATAACGAAGTAGAAATTTATAACCGTTGGGGTGAATTATTATACGCCAAAACTGCTTATGATAATACATGGGATGGATCTTACAAAGGCAAACCATTGCCAATTGGAACGTATTATTATGTAGTTAAACTGAATGATCCAGATTATCCAGAACCGTATACAGGACCTATAACCATATTTAAATAAAACACATGAACAAAGTGAAGAACATATTCAGATCCCTTTTGTTGCTGAGTGTTTTAATTGGCACGGAAGAAACATTTGCACAGCAGCTTCAGCAATATACACAGTATATGCTGAATGATTTTGTGCTGAACCCTGCCATAGCCGGAAAAGGAAAAGACTATTGGGATTGCAGAACAAACAGTAGGTATCAGTGGCAGGGAATAACCGATGCCCCAAGAACTTATATCATGTCGTTACAAGGTCCGTTTAAAAACCGTAAGATGGGATTGGGAAGCACTTTGTTTACAGATATTACCGGTCCTACCCGCAGGGTTGGAGTGAACATGGCTTATTCATATCATTTAAAATTGAACAATGAGTATAATTTAAATTTAGGTTTGAGTGCAGGAATCCTACAATATTCAGTTGACGGGCACAAACTCACGTTGCATGATAACGACGATTTAATTATGGTTACGCAATACCGCTCGGCAATTGTTCCGGATTTCGGTGCAGGCGCATATTTGTATAGCAAAAAATTATTTGTTAGCCTTTCTGTCCCTCAGTTTTATGAAGCTCAGGTTAAGTTGGAAGGATTAACAACCAGTGAATTAAGCAGGATCAAGCCACATTTTTACGCCTTGGCAGGATATCAGTTTGATGTTGGAGAGGATTTTCAGGTAGAACCGTCTTTCCTGATAAAGTATGTGAAACCCGCTCCGGTTAAAATTGATGTGGGCGTAAGAGGGATTTATCAAAAGAAGATTTGGTTGGGAGTAACATACAGAACAAATGATGCTATCTCAGCAATGTTGGGTTATATGCACAACAACTGGTTGATGATAGGTTACTCGTACGATTATACTACCACCAGACTTCGCCAATATACTACAGGAACCCATGAGATTATGCTGGGTTTGAGATTTAGACAGCAAGAGAATTCAGCTGTTAAGAAGGAGGATTAGAGCTGCAGGTTGTATTCTCAACTGTTTATTCCGGGTTAAAGTATCCTTTTTATTACTCTTAATAAATGAGAGTATTTTTTTCTTTCGGAATGAAAGATGCCATAATGATCGAATTTATCAATCCGTACTCTTCCCGATGCATGAATGATTTGATTATTCTCTAAAATGATTCCCACATGTGTAATCTTTCCTTCTTCGTTATCAAAAAAAGCAAGATCACCCGGTTCAGCTTCTTCAACAAAACTCAGAGCCGATCCTATTTCAGCTTGCTGATATGCATCACGCGGTAATTGAAAACCATTCACCGAATAAACCAATTGAGTATATCCGGAGCAGTCAATTCCCCAACAGGTTCTGCCTCCCCACAAATAGGGAGTGTTTAAGAATTGAGAAGCAGTTTCTAAAATGTCTTTTTGGTTTGGAGTTTTGTTTTCAGATGTAGTCCCTTCAAACTGATAGGAACTATTTTCTTCTAATTTAAACAAACCTTTATCGAATCCTGGAAGCTTGCTTCCCATAACTATTGGAAGTGTGGTGTTATTTTCTTTATCAACGATCAGGGAAAAGAGTTCGTTGGTTTGAATTGCAGGTTTGCTTTGTAGTTGAGTAAATGTTTTTTCTTTTATTGGAGAATATTGTTTGTGATTAATCCAGCATTCGTAATTATCAATTGCCGTTTTAATTTTTATCCACTCTTCTTTTTCTTCAAGTATAACGAAATGTTCGCCCAACAGGAGTTGAGTAACCATCTCGCTTTTTCCGGATGGTTCGGCTCTGCAGGGCACTATGCTTAAGTTGCAAATTCCGTACATTTCGTAGTGTTTAAGAAAAAATTAACCGCAAATCCCGATAGTTATCGGGACACAAAGTTTTTCCGCAAAAGAACTCAAAGTAAAAATATCACTTTGAGTTCTTTGTGTGTTCTTCGCGTTCTTTGTGGTTAAAATTAATTTATTTAATATTTTCAATTACAACTGCACTTGCTCCACCACCACCATTACAAATAGAGGCAGCTCCGTAGCGTGCATTGTTTTGTTTTAATACATTTATCAATGTTACAATAATACGAGCGCCACTGCAACCCAGAGGATGTCCTAAAGAAACTGCTCCTCCATTCACGTTCACTTTTGTAGGGTCTAATTTCATTAACTGGTTATTTGCAATAGAAACAACTGAGAATGCCTCATTAATTTCGAAGAACTCAATGTCAGTCATTTTTAATCCTGCTTTATCAACCGCAGCTGGCAATGCTTTTGAAGGACTGGTAGTAAACCATTCAGGAGCTTGTTCTGCATCTGCATAAGATATAATTTTCGCTAAAGGTTTTAAACCTAAAGCTTCCATTTTTTCTTTGCTCATTAAAATCAAAGCTGCAGCCCCGTCATTTAAAGTAGAAGCGTTTGCCGCAGTTACTGTTCCATCTTTTTGAAATACCGGTCTTAGTTCCCGGATCTTTTCAAACTTCACCTGTTTGTATTCTTCATCCTCTTTAATAACAAGCGCGTCACCTTTCTTTTGAGGGACTTCAACACCAACAATTTCTTCGTTGAATTTAGAAGCTGCCCAAGAAGCTTGTGAACGTTTGTAAGATTCTATTGCAAATGTATCTTGTTGTTCACGTGTGATGTTATATTCTTTTGCGCAAAGTTCAGCGCTATTTCCCATGTGGTTTTGGTGATAAACATCCGTTAAGCCATCTTTCACTAAGCCATCAACTACAACATTATTTCCCAAACGGAAACCATTACGTCCATCAGGCAAATAATATGGAACCATGCTCATGTTTTCCATTCCACCGGCAACAACAACTGAAGTATCTCCTAATTTGATACTTTGCGTAGCTTGCATTACTGCTTTCATACCCGAAGCACATACTTTGTTTACTGTTGTGCAATGCACAGTGTCTAACAAACCTGCAAATTTAGCAGCCTGGCGGGCAGGAGCCTGACCAACATTAGCTTGTAGCACGCAGCCCATCAACACTTCGTCGATCTCTTTTACGTCCAGCTTAATTTTATCCACTGCACCTTTAATAGCAGTAGCACCTAACTTTCCTACAGGAACAGATGATAATACACCATTAAAACTTCCAATTGGAGTTCTTACAGCGGAAACAATATATACTTCTTTCATTTTTTTTAATTTTTAAACAGTCCAAATGTAAGTATTTACACGGACGAAGGAATTTTTTTAGCTGAATTTGATTAACACTTGTATTAATCGATGGGAAGCAAAGATTAGTCTATAAGTTTTTATAAATCAGTGAAATAAGATGTAATTTTGTAAGGTTTAAAGGTAATAAGACTTTTTCTGTTGAAAAGTACAAGCGGAAGTACTCATTTGATTGCCTGATAATTCTAACATTTGATAAAAATTAACTGTGGCAGGCTTATTTGGATTTTTACGTGATAAACATGCGCTTTGGTACAAGGCATTTTTATTTTTTGCTTCTGTTGCATTGATTGTTGGAATGCTTCCAAAGCGTGGTCAGTTTAAATACGAATTTGAACAATTAAATGGTAAGCCCTGGAATTATGATAACCTGATAGCGCCTTTTGATTTTCCTATTTACAAAAGTGTTGAAGAATTTGAAAGTGAGAAAAGTGCCGCTTTAAAAAATGCGCGTTCCTATTTTACTTATAATGATGAATTATTAAAGAAAAAAATAAGATTGTTTGATACTCTTGATCAAAAAGAAAGCAAGCAATTGTACGATGCCGGGAAATCAATTCTGGATTCTATTTCTAAACGGGGAATTATAGAAAACCATGATGTAATTCAGGATAAAGAAGAAGATTTTTCTATTTATGTGGTGAGAGAGGGTGTGGCTGAAGAGCAGGAGTTAAGCCATTTTTTTACACTCAGTACTGCGGATAAATTTATTGTAGAATCGGTGGAAAGGTGCGGGATAAAAAACAAACCGGCATTAGTTGAGCTTTTGGAAAGTAATCTGGTACAAACAATTTTTTATGATGATACACTTACCAAAAAATCGTTGACGCAGGAACTTGGGAATATATTACCCGCCAAAGATAAGATCGTTAAAGGCCAAATCATTATCAGCAAGGGTGAGTTGGTGAGCAAAGAAAAATTTGAGATCCTGAATTCATTCAGGAAAGAAGTAGACAAAACCATCGTATCAACTTCCGATTACGCTTTTTTATTAATTGGTCAGTTCATAGCAGCCCTTCTGTGTATGAGTATGATCTTTTTGTTTCTGGCTTTTTTCCGAAAAAATATTTTTGCTCAAAATGCTCACGTAACTTTTATAGTATTGGTTACTTTACTTTTTGTGTTTATTGCTCAGCGTGTTTCTGTTTCGGAAAAACTGCATCTGTTTATTATTCCATTCACTATTGCACCAATTATGATCAGGGCCTTTTTTGACACACGTACTGCTTTGTTCACGCATTTGAATATTGTATTATTAGCTTCCTTTTTTGCTGCCGAACGTTTTGAGTTTTTCTTTATAGAAACATTAGCGGGTATCGGTGCTATTTTCAGTATAGCAAACATGACGCGTCGTTCGCAGCTGATCGTCTCTGCATTGATAGTGATGATCATTTATATGTTATCACATACTGCCTTAACTTTTATTCTTGAGTCGAAAAGTAATGATATTGCTTTGAATGATTATGCCGTTTATGGAGCGTCCGCATTAATGATATTGATAGCGTATCCGATGATCTTTGTTTTCGAAAAAATGTTTGGTTTCGTTTCAGATTTTACCTTGCTCGAACTTTCCGATTCAAACTCACTATTGCTTAGAGAACTTGCTACCAAAGCTCCCGGAACGTTTCAGCATACATTGCAGGTAGCAAGTTTAGCGGAAGAAGCAATTCAGAAAGTAGGAGGGAACCCACTGCTAATTCGTACCGGAGCAATGTATCATGATATTGGTAAAATGGAGAATCCGCGTTACTTTACCGAAAATCAGGTTGGCGGTTCTAACCCGCATGAAGAGTTGGGCTACGAAGAAAGTGCATCTCTTATTATTGGACATGTAATTAAAGGAGTGGAGATGGCTCGTAAGAACCGTATTCCAGAACAGGTGATTGATTTTATTCGTACACATCATGGAACAAGCTTAACACGTTATTTTTATAAAATGTCAATTAACGATTTTGGAAATTCTCAGACCGATGAATCCAAATTCCGTTATTCTGGCCCTGTCCCTTTCAGTAAAGAAACTGCTGTATTAATGATGGCGGATAGTATTGAAGCCTCTTCCCGAAGTTTAAAAAATTATGATGCAGTAAGTATAGATGAATTAGTTGAACGTATCATCAATTCTCAAATTGAAGAAAATCAATTCGTGAATTCAGATATTACTTTCCGTGATATAACTACGATCAAAAAGATCTTCAAGAAACGTTTGATGAATATTTATCATGTGAGGATTGAGTATCCAAGATAGTATATTACAAACTAAGTTTACTTAGGTCAAAACCTTTATTTACTAAAACTGCTTTGCACTTACTACAAAATCCTTTTTCATTATCTGTTTTATTCTTTCCTTCAGCATCGGTCATGATACACTGTGTGTTTGGACAATGGGGCAAACCTTGAGTATGGCCTAATTCATGAATAGCAACTTTAAAAAACTGTTCTTTTGTGTTTGTTTTTGAAAGTCGGAAAGTGGAAGCAACACAAGCCTTTCCGGGCTGAAATCCAAGTCCCATAACTCCCCAATCAAAATGTTTTCCACTGGAAGTGCTGATATCTTTATTGGTGAGTCCGATAGTAACATGACCGTTTGGGGTTTTATTACGCAGCATATCAATCAAGGTATCTGCTCTATATCTGCCACGAGGTTTATAAAAAGCACGTTGTGGAAGAGCGATGGTACTCAATAGACTTACATTGGGATGAATTTTTTTTAACTCGCTAAAAATGTGTTCTGTAATTTCTTTAGGTAATCCTTCGTAAGGTTGAATATCTATGATGACAGAATTCTTTTTTATCTCGCTTGCCTTATTAGTTGCCTCTTTTTCCTCATCCACTTCTGTTTGTTTGCTTTCCTGCGAACCACAACTGGAGAGTATAAGTACTAAACAAAGTAAAAGATAAGTGATGGAAAATTTCTTTATTGGCATATTTGGAAAGGATGAAGAATGTCAAATGTACGAAAGCTGAAAGTAGAATTTATATCCTTCTCAAATAACTCTGATAAACTTTCTTAAAAAATCTCAGTGAACCTCTGTGTCTCAATGGTAAAAAGCTGTGATCTATTTCATAAAAGTTCTCAACCAATTTTATTGTTACCCAAATAATCCTTCAACTGCTTTCATTGGCATAAACATTTTTCCGCTATCGGGCAATTGAATGAAGCCATATTTTTTATAAAAAGCTACTGCCTCGTTATCAATGGGGTCAACAATTATCGCCATAGATGCAATGCTGTTTTTAGATACATCTAAACTTCTTTTTAAAGCATCGAGTAACAGGGTTTCTCCAATTTTTTGACCTTTGTGTTTTTCATCAACAGCTAATCGTCCCAATAAAGTGGTGGGTATGTTGGTATAAGATTTTGGTAATTTTTTTCTTATTTCTTCGGGTACCTGTTCCTGAGGAATACTATGGTTAGATAAGGTGTAATAACCTTTTATGGTTTTACTTTCTGCAATAACAAAACAAACAGCCAATTTTCTTTTTATATCCTGACTTACTTGTTTATGCAGATAATCATCTAAAGAAACTTTTCCGCAGCTAAATTCATTTTTTTTAAAGCTAGCATCCAATGGAATAGTTAAGTAGCTCATTTTTTCGCTAAACTCTTTTTGTATCTAACTGCGGCTTCCATCAATTTTTTGTTGGGTGCAGCGGGTTTAAGCAAAGCATTAAAGAAAATTTCTTTATCTTTTTTAGAAGCAAGTATAGCGGCATGTTGGTTAATAATAGCTTTTGCTTTTTCCTGCACTGAGTTGATCACAAAATCAGTAAGTGTTCTGAAACCGCCTAATTGTGCAGCGTACTCAAACAATTCTTTTTGTTCTTTTGATAAGCGTGTATCAAAACGTGCTTGTTCGGTATTTGTATTTCTGTGTAACATGATTTCTTTTTGTATAGCAAATATACGGATAATTTCCGTACAGATGAAATGGAATTTAGAAAAGGATTCGGAGTGTCACTTCATAAAAGTCCTCAACCACACTTCGGCACTTGGAATAGTTTGAAAGAATGAAGTTGGTTTCTGAGGCTTTTCAAATTTAATATAGAAGTTGGCGATCATTTTGTGTGCCAATGATTTTATAATAAATGCTTCTGCAATAGAAAAGCGGGCACCATCACCTTTCGAAACATGATCACGGCAACCTTTATCAACCGTGGTGTATTTGCCAGGTACTTTTAATATTACATGCGGAACTCCTTTAGTGATCTCGCCTATTGCATTAACAGATTCTATAGACTCGGTAACTGTAAAGGTTGCGTAATCAGGATAGTTGATTTGAAGTATGCCATCACTTCTCAAACGAAGATGAGTGTGTGGTAATATTAATTCATCAATAATAGTGAATGTAGCATTTTCCAGGTTAGGAGCTTCAACACCGAGAGTATTTATTTCATCTTTAAACATTAACAGTGAAATTACATACTCATGTATTGATTTCAAAATTTACAAGCCTAATAAATTTAGTATTTACTGTACGTATATTTATATGTAAAAATCCCCAACTCGTCACCCTGATTGAATTCAAAGCACGGGTTGGGGATCTTAAATATTAGAAAAACGATTATTACATCATTCCTTCCATGCCACCCGGCATTCCGCCTGGCATAGCTTGTTTGTCTTCTTTTTTATCAGCTAATACACACTCAGTAGTCAATAACATACCTGCGATTGAAGCTGCGTTCTCTAATGCAACACGGGTTACTTTAGTAGGGTCGATAACACCTGCTTTCAACAAGTTCTCAAACTTCTCAGTACGAGCGTTGAAACCGAAGTCATCTTTTCCTTCTTTTACTTTCTGAACAACAATAGATCCTTCGATTCCACTGTTAGCACAGATCTGACGAAGAGGCTCTTCAATTGCACGTCTTACGATTTGAATACCTGTATTCTCATCTTCGTTAGCCCCTTTTAATTTATCTAAAGCAGATACTGCACGAATATAAGCAACTCCACCACCCGGTACAATTCCTTCTTCCACAGCGGCACGTGTAGCAGCTAGTGCATCGTCAACACGGTCTTTCTTTTCTTTCATTTCCATTTCTGTAGCTGCACCAACGTACAACACAGCAACACCACCTGCTAATTTAGCCAAACGCTCTTGTAATTTTTCTTTATCATAATCAGATGTAGTATTCTCGATCTGAATCTTGATTTGGTTAACACGTGCAGTGATGTCGGCTTTTTTACCGCCACCGTTTACAATTGTTGTGTTGTCTTTATCAATAGTGATTTTTTCAGCTTTACCTAAGAAAGTAAGATCTGCGTTTTCTAGTTTGAATCCGCTTTCTTCGCTGATCAACATTCCACCTGTTAAGATAGCGATGTCTTCCAACATTGCTTTTCTTCTGTCGCCAAAGCCCGGAGCTTTAACAGCAGCAATTTTTAATGAACCACGGATCTTATTTACTACTAATGTAGCTAAAGCTTCTCCATCAACATCTTCAGCGATCAATAACACAGGCTTTCCTGTTTGAACCGCTTTTTCTAACACAGGAAGTAATTCTTTCATGTTAGAGATCTTTTTATCGTAGATCAAAACAAGTGGGCTCTCTAATACAGTTTGCATTTTTTCAGCATCTGTTACAAAGTACGGAGAAATGTATCCTCTGTCGAATTGCATACCTTCAACTACTTCAACTGTAGTCTCTGTTCCTTTAGCTTCTTCAACTGTGATAACACCTTCTTTTTTTACTTTTTGCATCGCTTCAGCAATCAACTTACCAATAGTGTTATCGTTGTTTGCAGAAATAGTAGCAACCTGCTCAATTTTTTTGTTGTCGTTACCAATTGGGTTTGCTTGTTTGTGTAGGTTCTCTACAACAGCAGCAACAGCCTTGTCAATACCACGTTTAAGATCCATTGGATTAGCGCCTGCAGCAACGTTCTTTAAACCACCTGTTACGATAGCCTGAGCTAATACTGTTGCTGTAGTTGTTCCGTCACCTGCTACATCAGCAGTTTTAGAAGCAACTTCTTTCAACATTTGAGCTCCCATGTTTTCGATAGGGTGAGAAAGTTCGATCTCTTTTGCAACGGTAACACCATCTTTAGTGATTGAAGGTGCACCAAATTTTCTGTCGATGATAACGTTACGACCTTTTGGTCCCAATGTTACTTTTACTGCGTTTGCCAATGCATCTACGCCTCTTTTTAAGGCGTCACGCGCTTCTACGTTAAATGTTATATCTTTTGCCATTTTGTTTTATTGTTTATTTCAAGTTTCTGATTTCTGGTTCGACGTTTTCATAAATTCTGTACAAGAAGGGAATTCGAACCTGAAACCCGAAACTTGTAACCGGAAATATTAGACGATAGCTAAAATGTCGCTTTCACGCATCATCAGGTATTCTTTACCATCCACTTGCAATTCAGTGCCTGAGTATTTACCATAAAGAACAGTATCGCCAACTTTTACAGTTAGAGGTTCGTCTTTTTTTCCGTTACCAACAGCAATCACTTTTCCTTTTTGTGGTTTTTCTTTTGCTGAATCAGGGATGATCAATCCACCTGCAGTTTTCGTTTCAGCAGGAGCGGCTTCTACCAGCACTCTGTCTGCCAACGGTTTGATGTTTACACTTGTTTTTGCCATTATAATTAATTTTAAAGGTTATACTTTTTACGTTTGCCAAAGGTCACAAATTGTGCCATTAGACTTGTTTATGCTTTTGCGCGACAAATTTACAACCTTATTCGGACTTTGTAGGAAAATTGACAGTTTTTGACGTGCCAGAATGACAATTCATGTAATATTTCGGGTTAATTATTTCTTGTTTCAAGTTAAAATGCACGGTATGAAACCTGAAATATTAAACTGTCTTCCAATCGATAGGAGTTTTTCCTTGCTTTTCAAGAAATTCATTGGTTTTTGAAAAATGTTTGCAACCGAAAAACCCTCCACGGGCAAGCGGTGATGGATGAGGAGCACTAAGTACTATATGTTTGGTAGTATCAATTAAGGCTTCTTTAGCTTTGGCAAAATTTCCCCACAATAAAAAGATAACACCTTCTTTTTTATCTGAAATTGTTTTGATAACGGTGTCAGTAAATTGCTCCCACCCTTTATTTTGATGTGAACCTGCCTGGGCTTCTCTTACCGTTAATGTTGCATTAAGAAGCAGTACGCCTTGTTTTGCCCAGTTTTCAAGATTCCCGGATTCCGGAACAGAAATACCGAGATCATCCTGAATTTCTTTAAAAATATTCACCAAAGAAGGTGGTTTACGAACTCCGTCGGCTACCGAAAAACAAAGCCCGTTGGCCTGCCCCAAGCCATGATAAGGATCTTGCCCAATTATTACAACCTTCAAATCATTGAAAGGTGTGTAGTTGAAAGCCGCAAAAATTTGATTGCCGGGAGGAAATATCCGGGCTGCTTGCTTTTCCTGCACCAAAAACGATTTAAGTTGTTTAAAATAGGGCTTTTCGAATTCTTCCTTTAAAACAGAAAGCCAGGATTCATCTATTTGTATATTATTTTGTTGCATCATTGATTTATTAACAGAGGACAAAAAAAGTTAAAAAAAATCAGGTAGAAAAATTTGTGTAAACAATTAATTAGCCTAAATTTGCTATATATCTGTCAATAAAAACAAAGGCGTTATGCGTAAAATTTCACTTTATAGTTTGGTACTGATTTTAGCTGTTGTAATTTGCACATCGTGCAGAGGCAGAAAAGAGACATGTCCTGCATATGGAAAAGTAAGTTCAGTAAAAGTTAATCATAAATCAGTATAATCATGAAAAAAGTAGTCGTTTTAGCTATTGCAGCGATTTTGTGTTTAGGAACCTTCTCTTGTAAAACAGGTGAAAGATGTCCTGCTTACGGTAAGGCAGATGTAAAGAGTACTTCAAAAAGAGTATAATTTTACCTAACAATATTAAGGAAACCCCTTCGTGAAAACGGAGGGGATTTTTTGTTTAGCTACTTTTTGAAATAAGAGATTAGAATTTTGGGCAAGATATTAAGACCTTTCTTGTTTTTTTCTTACGACTTGCAATTTCATAGATAACAGAAATCTCATGTGATCCGGTTGAACTACCAATTAATCGTTGTAAGGTAAGATCATAGCTGTAAGCAAAACGCATATCGTAATTTTTAAGGTCGGCTCCTACTAAAAAGGTTATTGCATCTCTGTTTGGGTAACTGGGTTTGTAGTGTTTAAGTGGGAGACCACGATACCAAATTCCAAGGTTTAGAGGGAAATGAACATAATAGACTCCAATATCCAATTGGTCATATTTCTGTTGGTGCCTATAATTTAGAGCCGGAGCAACATATTTTAATAATTTCCCGCCTTTCTTTTCTTTTACAAAACGGTAACCACCATGAACAGATATTTTCATTGGTAGTCGTACGGATCCTTCTGTTAAACTTGTATTTGGCGCGTTTAAATTATGCCCGGCAATTCCAACCCAATACTCAGTGGAGTTGAGGAGTATGCCGGAATTTATATTAACGAACCCAATTCTTGGGTTGATATTGGTTACATCACTCGATACAGCTCCTCCACCGGGAGCTAGCTGGTCATTGAATACCAATTTTGATTGATCAATTGTTTTGGTTACATAATTAAACTGAATTCCGCCTCTCAATTCCTGAAACTTGGTTAGTTTAATGTGGTAAGAATAAGATGCTCCTATATTCGTTGTAGTTAGTTTGGAGCTACCTGCCACATCGCGCCATAATTGAAACCCTATTCCACTATTCATATCCGCTAAATTGTAATCATAAGAAGCGCTATAAGTTTGATATGCTTTTGCTATACCCAGCCACTGATTTCTGTAGTTGCCAATAAAACGGTGTTCGTACGTAACTCCGGTGTAGGCAGGGTTAAGGTAAATTGGGTTCGCGTAAAATTGAGTAAATTGAGGATCTTGTGCGTTACTTTTAAAAGCAAGCATTAACATACATGTGAGTAGTATTTGTAACTTAAATTTTATCACTTTTTTGTCAAACTTATTTTCAATTCACTTATATCCTCTACATCTTCATTGTTTTCCACAAGTGGGTGCAATTCAATAATACGCGTTTCATAATCTTTTGCATCAACAATAAGTTTGTAATAATAATATGGGTTTACTACAAAAATAAATTTACCTGAACCGGCGGCTGAAGAATATACTCCTTCAATTTTATTTGTTTCAGAATTGATCAATGTAATTTTAGTACTTAAAGGATGGTTGTTACTTGCATCAATACTCAGGCCTTTTCTTACTTTTATATCACCCTCGCTGTAACGCATGTCTATCTGGTAAATGTCTTCACTTTCAAAACCGGTTTCACTTTCAACTTCATTTAGTGATGAATAGTAGCCGTGCCTTCCATCTGCACCCAAAACAAAAAAGATGTCATCACCAACCGTATTAATAGGGAAACCTAAATTTTCAGCTTTTGAAAATTGATTATCTTCATTGATAGTTGTTTTAAATACATCATATTCACCCATTGTTTCATGGCCTTTCGAACTAAAATACAGTGTTGTGCCATCGATTTGCAGAAAAGGAGCATCCTCATCAAATTGAGTATTTACGTTGGGGCCTAAGTTCCAGGGTATACTCCATTTTCCGTTCGGTAATTTTACCACTCTGTAAATGTCTTTACCGCCCAGTCCTCCGGGGCGATCGCTTGAAAAATAAATGATATTATTTTCAATGTTAAAAGTGGCACTGTATTCCCTGAATTCAGAATTGATTTCGACCCCGAATTTTGTTGGTTCTGACCAACCGGTAGCAGAAACTTCCGAGTGATAAAGATCACCACTTAACCCGTCGGGGCTGGTGCGGTATATAATCATTTGTTGCAAATCTAAGGAAACTGCAACACAGGCATCATGAGTTTCTGTGTTAATGGGAGTTCCAAGGTTTTTTGGTGTTTCCCAATGTTCATTTTTAAACTCACTTATATACACGTCTTCATAATATTTTCCGTAAGCATCTGTTTTATTTCCAACACCATTAGGTCTGCGAGAAGTAAAGAAGAGCGTTTTTTCATCGGAAGATATAAGGGGAACATATTCATCATATTGAGTGTTGATGTTGCCTCCCAGGTTTTTTATTGCGGCTTTATGTGGATGCGACATCATTTCTGCTGCGCGTTTGGAAATGTTTATTAATCTGTCGATCTCCATATCATTCACTTCGCGCCTGGCTTCCGGGTTTTTTTTATACAGTAAATAATGTTCTATAGCTTCATCAAAACGATGTGTTAAGTGGTACAATTTGCCTTCATAATACTGAACTTCTATACGTGAACTTTTATCTGCACGCTGAAGGTATTTTAAAACAGTTTGAGGCATTTGCTTTAATTTGAATTTGCAAACGGCAAGATGGAAATTGATCTTATCATCTAATGAATCTTCTTTCCAAATTGACATGTATTTTGCTTCCGCATTTTTAAAATCATCCAGGTCAAAAAAATAATCAGCCTCCTTTAAAATTTTTTTAAATTCTTTGCTATGCTTTGATTGCGCAGTAAGACAATTCCACCCGAAAATGGAAAAGATAAATACAATATGCCAATTTCTAAATTTCATCTTATGGTTTCAGTAATAGTACATCACCTGCTTTATTTACAGTTTTGTTGTCGCCCGTAGTTGCTCTAATTTTCCATATATAAACATCCTGTGTACATAATTTTCCTTTGTAATAACCATCCCAGCCAACCTTTGTGTCTTTTGATTCAAACAGTAATTCACCCCATCGGCTGTATATACTTAATTCATACTCCTTAACACCTCTTACAACCGGGTGAAAAATATCGTTGTGGGTAGCAAAAGGGTCGTAAATTCCGTCTGAACTGGCACCGTTAGGATTTGGGGTAAATGCGTTCGGTATTTCAAAACTGCTTTTTTCTTCAACTTTGATGAGAGGAACAAAATTGAAAGTATCGGTGCAACCATAAATGCTTGTTGTGATCAAACTTATTTCAAACTCCCCGGCATCCATGTATACATGCACCGGGTTGCTATTTGTTTCAACCGCACTTCCATCTCCAAAATCAAATTGATAAGAGAGAGTTGACCCATCCGGACTTACACTGATATTTGTGCAGGTTACAGGATCCGTTTGTGCATTAACTGATGTAGGGTTAGCTATAAACGCAGCCTGTGGCAGCTCGTAAACAGTAACACTATCTACACCAACGAGAGTGTCGCTTCCACCATCTCCCAAAACAATTAGCTTTATATCGTAGATTCCCGCAGTATTATAAGTGTGCGTTGGGTTTTGTTGATTAGATGTATTTCCATCTCCAAAATTCCATAAGTAACTGGTTTCATATTGAGAGAGACTTTGAAAATCAACTGTAAGGGATCGACAGCCTTTTTTTGATCCTGTAAAATTTGCAATTGGAATGGGTGGAATTATTTCTATGGTATCTGTGATACTGTCTCTACAAAATGCACTATTCATCGTGAGGGAAATAATATAAGTTCCCCAGGTTGTATAGGAGTGGCTTGTCGGGTTTGTCTGATTAGAGTTTTGCCCGTCTCCAAAGGTCCAGGCATTGAAAAACGAGGATGCGTTTGGCGTTGTATTAGTTATATTTACAGTTGTTGCAGGATATAATTGAGATTGAGGAGAAGCTACAAAACTTACCTGAGGAGATGGGAAAATAACGTAGGTGTGGCTGAAGTTACCTGTGCAGCCTAAGGCAGATGTTGCTGTTAAAACCACCGTAGCAAATACATTCCCCGGACCATTATTATTGTACGTATGAGTTGGCTGTACATCGGTTGAAAAATTCCCATCGCCCAAATTCCAGTTATAACTGGCGGCACCTTGTGAAAAATTAAAAAATTGAACATCTACGGGTGCGCAAATAGGGGTGTCTGCCGTGAAACTGGCTGTTACCATAGGATAAACTGTAATGGTTTTTGTAATGCTATCCTTGCAGCCATAAATATTTTCTATCAGCAACTCTACATCATATGTTTCATTTTGTGTAGTGGTTAAGTTATCGAAAGAATGGGTTGGGTTATTTGCATCAACAGTTGGTGATCCATCTCCGAAATTCCATGTAGATATACTAGCCCCTACAGATGTATTGAAAAAATTCACGTTTAATTGCGGACAACCTGCATTTTGTGAAGTTGTATAATTTGCAGTGGGTCGTGGATTAACCACAACGGTTCCGGTAGTTGTGTCTTTACAATTAAATGCATTTGTTGCAATCAATTGAACATTGTAATTAACAGGAGATGCAGTTAAGTTTGTATATGTATGAGTTGGGTTTCCTCCGGTAGATTGATTACCGTCGCCAAAATCCCATTCATACAAAACGGCTCCTGCAACGGAAGGGAAATTTACCAAAAGACTTGTACAACCCGTATCGGGTACCATAGAAAAACCAAATAGTGGTTCAGGGTTAATGTTAATTGGTACAACCGAAGTGTCTTTACAACCGCCAACGTTAGTAGCGATAAGTGTAATGGAGTAGGTTTGAACAAATAAAGTTTGGTTGGTGTAAACATGAGTTGGATTTGAAACCGTTGATGTTCCCTGAGTGCCACCAAAATCCCAAATATAGGTTGCCGCACCAACACTGGTATTGCTGAAATTTATTGGAATGGGAGCACAACCTGTTGCAGAAGAATAAGTAAACGATGCCTGAGGCTTTCCAAATATTTTAACACTATCAATAATTGTATCCTTACATCCAAATGCGGTAGTTGCAATTAATTGAACGTAGTAAGTAGTATCTGCAACATTCACATTATTATAAGTGCTTGTAGGATCGGTACTCACTGAAGTTTGACCGTTACCAAAATCCCATTGATAAGTTGCTGCACCCGAAGAAGCATTAGTAAAAGTAACATCCAGAGGACCGCAACCATCATCAGGGTTATTGCTAAATGATGCTATTGGCAGGGGATTAATGGTAAGAGTTTTGGTAATGCTGTCGCTGCAATGAGCTGTACTGATGCGTAACTCAGTATCATAACTAGAGGCAGAGGAATATGTGTGCGTTGGATTTTGTTGTGTTGAAGTACCTGAGTCATCAAAGTCCCAGTTCCAGCTAATAATTGGATCTGTTGCCGGAGAACTTGATACGTCAGTAAATGCCGCACCACTATTTTCGCAGGCATTTGCAACATTAAAATCTGCGGAAGGAGATTCATAAACAGTGACTGTTTGTGTAGATGTATTTACGCAGGTGTTTGCTGCTGTAACTTGTAAACTTACTGTATACACACCAACAGTGTAGGTTTGAGTTGGTGGTGTTTGTAGCGAAGAGGAATTTGTATTCCCAAAATTCCAGGACCATGCAACAGCGTTACTTGAAGCGTCGGTAAAGTCAACGGTGATATTATCGCACATTCCGGATGGTAATATGTTAAAAGCAGAAATGGGATTTGGAAGAATGGTGACTACCGTACGCGCTGTGTCAGAGCAGGAGGCTCCGGAGCCAAATATATAAGCTACCAGAGTGACAGTATAAGTTCCCGGTACGTTGTAGGTGTGTGATATTGAGCTACTGCTTAGTATTGCAAACCCCGGCGCATCACCATAGTTTATACTATAAGAATAACCTAACGAACTTGTGTTTGTGAAGCTTAGTGATGATCCTGCACAGGCAGTGTCGTTAGGTGCTGTAATTCCCGCAGTTGGTGGGTTTACAATGCTTATTGTAAGAGTAACCGTATCAATACCGCAACGGTTGCTATCCAGTAAAGTAACATTATAATTGCCAATTGCAGGATAAACTATGGTTCTTGGAAGGGTAGGGGGCCATGGTCCCCAATCCAAAATTGAATCGTATCCCATTCCCCAATAATCTCCAAAATTCCAATATTCATAACGTTGATCTACATTTCCCTGTGGAACACAATTTCTTGTAGTGGCATTGGTAAAAGTAAATGAATTATCTGGCCAGCATTTTATATATTCATCCGGAGTTATGTCGGCTTCATCAATATCATAAATTTGAATGGGGTTAAACTGTGCACTGGTTGGGTTGCCAAAACTACAATAGTTTTCGGCAGTTAATGTTACAACCGTTTGGCAGTTAACAGTTCCTTTTTGATAAGTATGAGTTATGGTTTGCCCCGCATTTGTTTCGTCAAAAGTTAGTATGGGAGAGCCATCACCGAAATCCCAGGTAAAATTTGTTGTTGCTGAAACATCTGTACTTGAATTGGTAAATTGAAGAGCTGCGGGAGCGCAGGCCGTGGTTACTCCGCCGATTGGAATTTGAATAGAGGCATTAACGGGTTTTTCCATTACTACCAAGCCACTTATTGCACAGGCAGGACTGGTACTGGTGATGGTAACCACAAATGTATCTGTAGTAGCTGCATATGGGTGAGGAAGAATTGTGTTTGCGGCTAAACTTGCTCCTGATGAAACGGGGCTGCCATCTCCCCAATCAATAGTATATCCGTCAAGTGTGGTTGGGGAAGCGAAATTAAGAGTGTAAGCGCCACCTGTGCAGCTAACCCAAACAGGATTAGAAGAAGGAGTTCCCAAACCATCATATACCTGACATTGCGAAGCTAATCTGTTGGAGATCAACAAAAAAAACATTGCTACGTATGTGTATAACTTGAGCCTCACAAAAGCGTATAAGATTCCTAAAGTTACGAAAAAAAACTGAATTGTTAATGAGGATTTACCCTCTTTTTGAACCACAAGAAGTTAAAAACGAAATATTTTTAGGATGAAAGTTTAAGAAGTTACTTTGAATGTTATATTTTGGGAGTATGAATTTTTCAGCGGAAGGCCCTAATATCTTCTTAAATTACTTTTAGTGAAATCCCATTCAGGAGTTTCAAGTGTTTCGCCAAAACTCTCATCATACCAGGGAGAGAGAGTGGGATCATTAAAGTTTTTGAGGATATGAATTTGTTGTGCCGGCATATAACTTTGGCAAAGCAGGAATATTTTTTTTCCGGTTTTATTGTGAATAGCAACATCTATAATAGTTACAGCGTGTCCCGGACTTCCCCCAATAACGAAAATATCTCCTGGTTGAATCTGGTGAATATCTGAAATAGCTTTGGTTTCCTTCTGAACGGATAATGTGCCGGCATAATTATATACGTTCCACAGGTAGTTTTTTAAACAGGTATAGTCGTTACAAGCACTACTTGTTTTTTTCCAAACTACTTTGTTTTTCACAACAACCGGGCGTTCACCTTTTTGCCACCGGGAGAAGGGAATTAAATCACCACTTGTGTAATGAAAAGCAATGTCTTTAATTTTTTTTCTGCTAAAGAGGTATTCAGCTCTCAAACGGATTACGGCATCTGCACACTGCTGAAGATTTTTTGTTCCACAATCCAAATCTATAATTGCCTCGTGCACATCTTGTCTTGATTTTAGTTCGCCATTATACAACTTAACTTTTGTGCCAACCGGAAGTAATTGTAATTTTCTAGCCCATGTTCCAAAGCTGGTGTCAGAGCAATCCATACGCTTATAGCCGTAAGGAGTAGAAATGCGGTCTTTAAGGGAATAGGAAATTTCATCAATAGGTTTGTTTGCCCGATAAGTGTTGCCTTTTTTCAAAAAGGAGAGGCATAAAAAAACGACTGTTCCAAGTATAGTGACAACAGCCGTTTTTTTGAAAGAGATCATGATTAATTATTTTAAAGAAACTTTAACACTGTATGATCCGGTGTTGGAGGCGTTATAAACTGTTTCGTAAATGGAGATGTACAACATTCCTGAACTTGCGGCTGTGCCATTAAATTTTGCTCCTGCTTTAAGTGTAGAGGTAGAAGTTTCACCAATTTTATACACTACGTTACCATAACTTGGGTAAGTAGTTGTTGAAGAATATTCATCAGTTGTAGTTGGATATTTTTCACCCGTTGCTGATTCGTAGCTTCCATCAGGGTGGTATTTTTGATTAGATAAACTTGCGATAACAACTTCTCCGGTTGCAGTTATAGAAAAACGTTGCCCTGTTTTAAGCATAACGCCTGTTTTAAGCCAGCCTCCATTGGTGTTTGAACTAATGTTTTTAGAAGCAAGTAATTTGAAGTTCAATTCATTTGCTCCATCTGTATTAATAAACATTACGTCAATACTTTTTATTTTTTCTTTAGGGATAGACAGGTTTCCGTACTCGGTTTTCACATCCAGTTTAGAGAACTCATAATTGCCACCAATTGTGTATTGTCCATCTATATCAATAATATCTTTACCATCTGTAAAGTCATCAACATTTCCATTGCTTTTTAATTCATTTAAAGCATTATCAGGTGTATATTCTCCTGAATATTCGATGGTATTTTTAGGATCGTTAATGAAATCGGAAACAGCCGGTATTGCTTTAATACCCAATTTTACTAATTCTTCATAAGCACCTTTTTTTAACTCTTCGTTTGAGTTTCCAAGTTGACTTAAATAAGATTTTGCTTTGTCATAAACAGCTTTGTCGCCAGGGATACCAACCTTAATAGAGGATACATTCTTTGTAGGAATAATTAGCTTTCCGAAGTCAGTTACTAAACTAATATCCGAGATAGATGATGTTCCACTTACAATACTTCCGTCGCGGAGTTTTAAATTCACTTCCACTTGTTTTTGAGCAAACATTGAAAAACTAAATGTAGTTATTGCAATTACAGAAAGGATTTTTAATTTCATGTTATTTATTGATTTTATGTTTAACTATTTTCCAGAGGTACCAATGCTACTTCATGGTGGTTTTTAATTTGTTTAAAGTATAGATGTAGGGAAAAGGATTATTCCATATTTATTTTGTTTCCATTTCAAAAGTTGATTCGGTAATTGGAGTATCGTCTCTGAAGCAAGCGGTTCCTCCCCAATTAAATGTTTTTTTTGTGTAGACCCAAGCGTCTTTGTCTTTTACTAATATCCTGCGAACAATATATACTCCGCCTTCAGACTTGGTTTCTTCAGTAATACCTTGTGGGTATTTTAAGCTTAAAGGGTGAGGTTGTTTTTCTACGGCGGTGTTTTTTACAATACTATCATCACCTTTCAAGTGTTTTTCCAGATCGGCTAACTTTGCTTTTGCAATTGCATCGTTAGGTTTTAAAGTAAGAGCTTCTTCATAGTCTTTTTTTGCATCCTTATACCTTTTACCTTTAACATGATTATCGCCTCTAACAATAGCTGCTTTGTATGCTGCGTTGTTGCCTCCTAAAGTTTGGGGAATTTTATATTTTGCATCTTCTTCTGCTTTCTTTTTAGCTGCTGCTTCCGCGTCTGCTTTAGCTTTTGCATCAGCGTCAGCTTTCGCCTTAGCCTCTGCATCCATTTTTGCTTTATTTGCAGCATCTTCTGCCGCTTTCTTTTTAGCTTCTGCGTCAGCTTTGGCTTTTGCATCAGCATCTGCCTTAGCTTTTGCGGCTTCTTCCGCCGCTTTAGCTTTTGCATCAGCGTCGGCTTTCGCCTTAGCCTCTGCATCCATTTTTGCTTTATTTGCAGCATCTTCCGCTGCTTTCTTTTTAGCTTCTGCGTCAGCTTTGGCTTTTGCATCAGCATCTGCCTTAGCTTTTGCGGCTTCTTCCGCTGCTTTAGCTTTTGCATCAGCGTCAGCTTTCGCCTTAGCCTCTGCATCCATTTTTGCTTTATTTGCAGCATCTTCTGCCGCTTTCTTTTTAGCTTCTG
>JAUXTT010000035.1 GCA_030684395.1 Bacteroidota bacterium
ATACAAGGCTTTCCATTCTCCGTAGTAAATCATATTGCTGATTAGTTGCTCTCCAGCAGAGCTAATGTCCTCTTCTGATCTACGTTGCTATAATAACAATTGTTTTTTAGAAAAACACCAACTATTTTTTGCACCATTACCTTTTTACTTTATAAGAACTTTATAGCACTTTAGCTTGTTTTAGCGCTTGAACGACGCCAGCATCATCCGTAAAATCTATAATATCCGGGTGAAATTATGCTTTTCTTCTTTGCTTTTCTTTAATGATCAAAGAAAGCTCTCTTCCTGTTTGCCCTTTTACGCTTGTGTTTTCCTGAGCTCTTCTCATAAGGTATGGTAACACTTCTTTTACAGGACCGTAAGGAACATATTTAGCAACATTGTATCCGTTTAATGATAAATTGTAGCTGATGTGATCACTCATGCCAAGGAGCTGAGAAAAATAAATGCGTTTATCTGATTTATCAATTCCTTTTTTCTCCATCAACTGAACTAAGAGTAAACTGCTTTTCTCATTGTGACTTCCTGCGCAAACAGCCATGTGTTCAATATTCTCAATACAAAACTCCAGTGCTTTGTTATAATCGGTATCCGCATTTTCTTTGTTATCCTGAATTGGGCTGGGGTAATTATTTTCAGCAGCACGTTTTCTTTCTTTTTCCATATAAGCACCACGAACTAATTTCGCACCCACATGAAAACCTTTATGCTTAGCTGTTTCAACTGTTTTCTGTAAAAAACTTAATCGATCTTTTCTATATAATTGGTAAGTATTATAAACTATAGTAGATTGTTTATTAAACTCTTCCATGTTTGCATTCGCCAAATCGTCAATTGCTTGTTGAATCCAACTTTCTTCCGCATCAATAAAAAGTGGCTGTTTAGCTTCTGCGGCTGCTCTGCAAATTTTATTTACACGGTCTTGTACTTTTTGCCACTCAGATCTTTCTCCGGGAGATAATTTTTCCTGCCCTTTGGTATCTGAGCTGGCATCCTGGGCCTGTCGAAGAGCTGTCGAAGATACTTTCTCCAGTAAAGCGAATCGTGCTAATCCTGTTACTTTAAAAACGCAGAAAGGAATGTTCTTATCTCCGTTTGCTTTTTTTATAGTATCTAATGTTTCTTCCAGGCAATGATCAAAATCCTGTTCACTTTCTTTTCCTTCTACGCTATAATCTAAAATGGTTCCAATGTTGTACTTTCCAAGCTCTGCAATTGTTTTACTACAATCATCAATATTTTCTCCGCCAACAAATTGTTTGAAGATAGTATTTTTGATCAGTCCTTTAAAACCGATGTTCAGTGCTATCGGCGTAAAAAAAGAACCAAATTTAACCAAACCGGGATTTCCGATCAGTTTAAATAACTGGTAAGATCTTTTAAGGTCTTCGTCACTTTTTGCTTTAAAAGCGTTTTCGGTATTGTCGAATGAGATCATACTAAATTTTGCTGTGCAAATATACCGAATTCATTGAAGTTCCTGCAAAAAGCTTATATAATAAAAGTCAGTTTATTTTTGATTACAGGTTGTTGGTATCGCTAAAGTAGCAAAATAAAAGAAACAAAAAAGCCGTCTTTTTGGGAGACGGCTTCAAAACATATGGAAAGGCATTATAGTTTTAGCTTCATACCCGGTCTTAGCACTTTTGTTTGTTTAATACCATTTTTCTTACAGATAGCTGAAATGGTGGTCTTGTTTCGCTTCGCTATTTTTGAAAGAGTATCACCTGTTTTCACTGTAACCATTTTACCTTTTGAAGATTTTCCCGAAGCACTTTGTTTAGAAGTAGTGTGAGATTTAGATATATTTTTTGCATGAAGATTTCTAAGATCATATTTTGCAGTAAAGTCCTCTTTGTATAAAACCAGGGCAGCGTTTTTTACTTCACCTTTTTCAAAATCAACAACATCTTCGGTATCCAACGCTCTTCCTAAAAACCGCATTTCAAAATGTAAATGACTTCCGTAAGAATGCCCGGTATTACCACCTAATCCTATGGTTGTTCCGGAAGTAAGTTCCTGACCGGGTTCAACCAATAATTTTGATAAATGTGCGTATACTGTTTCCAAACCATTATTGTGACGAATTACCACAACATTTCCGTAACCACCTGTATTAAATTTTGCTATACGAACCCTTCCGTCAAAAGCGGCAACAACAGTATCACCAGTTTCCAGGTCAATATCAGTACCGTAATGAGGTCTTCTTCTTCTCCAGCCAAAATCCGAAGTTACAGCTCCCTTATTAGGCATCGAAAAGCCACAGCTCCAATCATCCAATAAATAAACTACTGATGAATCACTTGTGAAATGTTGATCGAATAAATAAGGATGTATCAATGAAGTATCCCAGTTACCATATAAATCATGAGAAGGAAACATTAATAAAGAGTCTACAGAATCCATAAAAATATCGTCACGAATAACAACTGTAGTAGTGTCATCCTTTTTAACCGGCTTAACTATGGCCTTTTTTACAGTTTTGTGAGATTTCTTTTTATTCGACTTCTTTTTCTTTTTGTCATCAATACCCGCAAATAGGCTTGTTCCCGCAAAGAGGATCAAAAAACATATGCCTATTATTCGTTTCATTTCTTTTTGTATTGCTGATTAAAAGTAATTCCTTGTTAAGAAGAATTTTGCAAAAATAAGTTTCTAAATGAAAAAAACAAGCGTTAAGGTAAGTTAAACGCACATTTTTTATTAACAATCTAAAAACCAGGTACATATTTAATGCTAAAATTCTTACCCTATAAACGGAATAAGTGTTACATAAGTTACTGAAAAACAAAAAATTACGACGATTTACGTTTAATAAACCGTGTAGGCAAGGAAATCTTCGCCGGATTTTGAAGATTATTACCATTTTCTAATAATTCCTTTAAAACCTTAAATGACCAGGATCCAATTTCTTCAACAGGTTGTTCAACTGCCGAAATGGTAGGTGAAGAAAAACGAAATACGTCAATATCATCAAAACTCACAAACTTGAGTTGCTCAGGCACTTTTATCTTGTGCTCAATAAAATACTCCATACAGGCAAGCGCTATGTTGTTATTCCCTGCAAATAAACCATCCAGTTTCCCTGTTTTCTTTTTTAATAGGCCATCCAAATTCTCATAAACGGCATTTTTTATGTCATTATACGGGATTTCTACTATCATTTTTTTATCACTACTCAATTTATACTGCTGAATAGCTTTTAAATAACCTTTTTTACGTTCTTCAATAGTGCTTATGTATCCCGGGGAAATTGCAAAAAGGGCAATGTGTTTGCATCCTGACTTAATAAGTGTTTCCGTTGCGGCAAAAGCTCCTTGCTCATTATCAACACTAACTGTTGGTAAATTTGCTTCAGGTAAAGATCTATCAATAAGCACGCAAGGGAAATTACGTTTTCGTAAAAAGTCAAGCTCATCAGCCTTTTCCAAAGTAGAACTTAAGATTAAGCCATCAACCTGCTGCGAATCAACAAGCATTTTGATTAAACTGATCTCTTTTTCCGAATCCTCGTCAGAACTACAAATCATTGGATTGTAGCCGTCTAATTGAGCTTTATCTTCAATGATACGTACTATTTTTGAATAAAAAGGATTGGAAATATCAGGAACGATAACACCAATCAGAAAGGATTTACCTGTTCTTAATCTCCTTGCCGCTTTATTAGGCATAAAGCCCATTTCTGCAATTTTGTCTTCTACTTTTTTTCGGGTTTTTTCGCTTATCCCGTATTTCTCAGTCTTGTTATTGATTACCATCGAAACCAGTGTTTTAGAAACACCTAAACTTCTGGCAATATCATCAATAGAAGGTTTTTTTGAATTTTCTTTCATATTCATACATCACGAATTTATGAAAATAAATGAATGCTCCTAAAAAATTTAGATAAAATTTAGGTAAAGTTTAGATGAGTAGCTGACAAATTGTACCTAAATTTAAATGAAGCATGGATTTTGTTTAGCTGAAACCATGAAATCGGAAAAACACACCTTCTTTAGCAGTGCCTTATTCCCAATGTTATTCCTATTGCTGATGTGGATTGTGTTTTATTATGATAATAAATACGGGTTAGGTGTTTATCGTTTGGGTATTCAGCCAAGAAAGCTGACAGGTTTAGTAGGTATATTATTTATGCCTTTATTGCATGGCGATTTCAACCACATTCTATCAAACACCTTCCCAATGCTGATTTTGGGAACTTTGCTTTTTTATTTTTACAAGGACATTGCTTATAAGGTATTCTTTATCGTTTATCTTTTTTCGGGTTTGTTAGTGTGGGGTGGAGGGAATCTGGAACATTTACACAGAGAGTCATATCATATAGGAGCCAGTGCTATTATTTATGGACTTTCAGGATTTCTGTTTTTTTCAGGTATTATTAGAAGGCATAGGGCATTGTTCGGAGTTTCTTTATTAGTGACATTTATGTATGGCACCATTATTTGGGGAGTTTTTCCAGCTGCTTTTCAAAAAGCGATGCACATTTTAAGGGAAAAAGAAAATATTTCCTGGGAGGGCCATCTATTTGGTTTTGTTTCAGGAGCCACTCTTGCATTTATCTATCGTAAGACCGGCATTCAGGAACCCAGGTATTCGTGGGATATTACTGATGATAAAGAGATTGATGAAAGTAATCCATATTGGATGGTAGATGAAGAAGGGAATCCCATAAATGAAAAGGATTCGCCTAACGAAACTAAAGATGAATCGAAGGATACGTTTAAGAATGAATCTTCCGATCCAATAAAAATTACCTATACCTTTGTTCCAAAAAACCGCGATGAAGGAAGAGATAAGATGGGTTAGAATTTTCGATGATCAAAGCGAACTCGAAAACTTTGCTGCTTTGGGTGTAATTAATTCTATTATCGTTGAAGGAAAGAAGATCTGCATCGTTCATACTTCCAGAGGTTTTTTTGCAATTCAGGATAAATGCCCGCACAATGGTGCATCCATGAGTTTTGGTTATTGCAACGATGAATCCAACAGCATTGTTTGCCCTTTGCATCGTTATCATTTTAGTTTAGAAACAGGAAGGGCACTTAGTGGAATAGCAGATGCAGCAAGAACTTATCCTATAAAATCAGATGAAGAAGGAGTTTATATAGGATTTAAAGAAATTGTTTGGAGCTGGAAATTCTGGGAATAGGATGGCACGCAGATGACACTGATTTTGCAGATTAGCACTGATGGTTTTTTTGTTTAAACTTATGATGATTTTTGATATAGATATTCTATACACAAATTCAAAAAAACAGTGGAAATCATTAACAAACGCAGACAATCATACAAACCATAAAGATCTGAGTCATCTGCGTTCTATAAATGCATACTCGCTTTTTTAGCAAGCAAATCTTCTTTACTTTCTCTGTTAGCAGGATCATCAACACAACAATCTACCGGACAAACAGCAGCACACTGAGGTTCATCGTGGAAACCAACGCACTCAGTACACTTATCAGGAGAAATATAATATATATCCATAGATACAGGTGTTTGAGGGTCTGCAGCATCTACATCCAATCCGCTGTTCTTTCCGTGAAACATACCTGTTAATGTGGTACCGTCAGCAAAACGCCATTCTGCACCACCTTCATAGATCGCATTATTAGGACACTCGGGCTCACAAGCTCCGCAGTTTATACACTCATCAGTAATAATAATTGCCATTTTTAAGCTACTTTTGACGAAATTTTCTGCAAATATACTAAGAATATGACAGCCGAACAACGATTGAATGCCTTTGAAGGACTAAAGCAATTTTTAGAGGCTTACCTCAATGACGACAAGGGATATACATTGTCCGATAAGTTCGGCGATCTGGATGCTAAATTGCACGAAGCTCAATTATACAATGGTTGGTTCACGAAGGAAAATCTACTAAAGTCATTGAGTGGTATTACTCATTTGTTGAACAAAACAGATCTGCAAAAAGCATTAGCTCAGGGAAGAGATCCTTTACACCCGAAAACAGTTGCAATTATAATGGCAGGGAATATACCGGCTGTCGGATTTCATGATTTGTTATGTGTATTGTTGAGCGGAAACAAAGCACTGATTAAGCTTTCTTCTGATGATCCAATCCTTATTCCTTTTTTATTGGAAATATTAGTTTTGATAGCACCTGATTTTAAAGAGCAAATGGCTTATGCGGAAAACAGGCTAAGTAATTTTGACGCGGTGATAGCAACCGGAAGTAATAATTCATCTAATTATTTTGAGACCTATTTTGGAAAATATCCACATATCATTCGTAAGAACAGAAATTCGGTTGCTGTAATAACAGGTAAAGAAACGGCAGAAGAACTTGCTGCATTAGGACCTGATATTTTTGATTATTATGGATTAGGTTGCAGAAATGTTTCCAAACTTTATGTTCCTGAAGGTTATGTGTTGGACCCATTCTTTGAAAGTGTTTTTAATTTCGGTTATGTGATTGATAATAAAAAGTACGCTAATAACTACGAATACAACAGGGCATTGTATTTAATGGGACAGCATAAATTCCTCGACAATAATTTTTTAGTAATCAAGGAAGATGCTACTCAATTTACTTCTCCTGTTGGCGTGTTGTTTTATGAACAATATAAAAACACAAATGAATTGATAGCTAATTTAAAAAGTAATAAAGAACAAATTCAATGCATTGCTTCATCAATTAAATTAGATGGTATCGAAACTGTTGAGTTTGGAGGCACACAAAGCCCGGGCTTTTTTGATTATCCGGATGGAGTGGATGTAATGGAATTTCTGGGGAAGCTTTAACGCAGAGGACATAGAGTTATTTGAGTTTCACAGGAGTTTTTTGAAGCATTTCCAAAACCATATAAGGCATATAAGTTCACATAAGAATAACACTCTTAAATGTCCTTACATGTCTTATATGGTTAAAATTTAGATGTTGATTTCTCTGTGAAGCTCAAATAGCTCCGCGCTCTCTGTGTTGAAAAACTAAAAACTAATATAAGCCTTTAATTTTTCGAGTGTCGCATCATTGATTGTTCCAACTTCTTTAAGGTCATCAATGTTTTTATATAATCCGTGCTTGTTTCTGTAGTTTACAATACTATTGGCAATTGCATAGTTAATGTAAGGATGTTTTTTCATTTCATCTAAGCCTGCTACATTCACGTTTATTTTTTTGAGCAGGTTGGGAGATACAGTTATTTTATCTTTGATGGCATTGTAAGTTGAATCGACCATTCCGTAAACTTCTTTCAGTTGCTCTACTTTATAAAAACCTCCTAATGCATTTCTGTATTTTAAAATGCGTTTAGTGAAACCCGGACCGATCATAGGCAGATAAACCAATTGCGAACTATCAGCTGTGTTAAGCTCAATAATACTCGGTTGTTTTTTTACATAAGGTTCGTATTGAGGTTTGGTCGTTCCTTTTTTTACTTCGTACTGAATTAGAATAAAAGGTTCCAGTTTTTTATAAAACTCTTCTTTTAGTCCGTACAATTTTTTCAGATCTTCTTTGTTTTTGAATTTGCCACCTTTGCTTCTGAAATTGATGAGGATGTTTACGGTTTTTGTTGGGAAACCAAGTTGTGCAGCTTCTTCTGCGCTTATGGTGTTTGGATCGAAAGGAGATAAAATTGCTTCTTTAACTGATGTGTTTTTGTGTGAAGAAAATGTTGTGTCTTTCCTTTCCGAGGAGTAATATTTTTTCTCTTCAATTTTTTCTTTTTGTTGAACAGCAAGAGTGTCTAATTTTACAAAATCAATTTTCACTTCTGTTGAAGTGGAAGGAAGAAAAACACGAACAAGTATTAATACAATCAACAAGCCGCATAAAGCAATTATACCATTACGCTCTTTTTTATTGAATCCAAAATACTTATGTAGAAACTCAATTAGTTTCATTGCGCTGCTTTTTAGCAAACAGATAAAATACAGGAATACCTAATGCTACAATTAATAAACCTAATCCTGTGCTGGTAGTTTTAAAATACAATAAATCGATACAAATTGCTAATGTGATCAAAATATACAAAGCCGGAACAACAGGATAACCAAAGGCTTTGTATGGTCGTTCCATTGTTGGTTCTTTTTTACGAAGAATAAAAATAGCTCCAATCGTTACCATATAAAATATCAATGAAGCAAAGGTTGAGTATTCTAATAGGTCTCCATAAGATCCGCTCAAACACAAAACGCCTGCCCATATTCCCTGAAATACCAATGAACTGGCAGGAACACCTTTATCGTTAAGATTGGCAGCCTTCTTGAAAAACAAACCGTCTTTTGCCATTGCCTGAAACAAACGTGAACCGGCAAGTATCAATCCGTTATTACAACCAAAAGTAGAAACAACAATTAATCCTGCCATTAAATAAGTAGCAGTATTTCCTGAAAACACAACTGCCATGGCTGCTGCACCAACTCTGTCATGTGCTGCAAATTGTATGTCGTGCATAGGAAGTAGACACAAATAAGCAATGTTAGCAAGCACATAAATAATAGTAACGATCAATGTTCCTAAAAATAAACCCAAAGGAATATTGCGCTGAGGTTGTTTAATTTCAGCAGCAATAAAAGTAACATTGTTCCATGCATCACTACTAAATAAAGAACCTATCATAGCTACACCGATAGCCCCTAATAAAACAAATCCGCTAATTTCTGTTGGAAGAAAACCTGTTGTTTCTCCATTTGTTACTACCGGAATTTGTGCCGTTGCTGTCCATGCGTTAGAAAAGTTTGCTGATAAAATTCCTGCATTACATCCTACATAAATTCCAATTCCAATTAATCCAAAAAGAGCAATTAGTTTAGCTGAGGTAAATACACGTTGAATGATCTTTCCATATTGAATACCTTGTATATTCAACCAGGTAAGTAATGCGATACATGCAATGGCAAGTAATTGTGCATACTTCAACTTAAAAACTCCTATTTGTAAAAGAATATTGTTCTCATCAAACAAAGGAAAGAACACTCCAACATATTTTGCAAATGCAACGGCAACAGCTGCGATCACTCCTGTTTGAATTACTAAGAAAACAGTCCAACCATATAAAAATGCAATTAAAGGACTGTATGCTTTTTTTAGATACACATATTGCCCGCCTGCCTGTGGCATCATACCTGCAAGCTCACCATAACTTAATGCAGCAAATACGGTTATTAAACCTGTAAGCACCCAACACACAAGTAACCATGCCGGGCTACCAACAGTACGTGCCATATCGGATGATACAATAAAGATACCTGATCCAACCATAGATCCGGCAACTAATAAGGTGGTATCTAGTAAACCTAATGTTCTTTTTGTTGTAGTTTCTTCCATAAAAAAAGGCGGCCAAAGGCCGCCTGATAAATAGTTTGTAAGATTACTCGTTGTTTAATTTGCTGTTCTTTTTACTGTATAAAAAGTATACAAGGAAACCAAGTACCATCCATATACCTGCTGCCATTAATGTATTAAGATCCAGGGCAACGATCATTCCCACACAAACCAAAATACCTAATATTGGAACAAGAGGTACAAGTGGGGTTTTAAATGGGCGTTCCACTTCCGGATTTTTAACACGCATGATCCAGATACCGGCGCATACTAAAACAAATGCAAACAATGTTCCGAATGAAGTTAAGTCTCCGGCAACACTACCGGGAACAAATGCAGCAAACAATCCTACAAAAACAAATAAAATCATATTTGATTTATAAGGCGTTTGGAATTTTGGATGTAATGCTGAAAAAGGTTTTGGCAATAAACCGTCTTTTGACATTGAATAGAATACGCGCGATTGTCCCATTAACATAACCAGAATAACAGAGGAGAATCCGGCAAGAATAGCAATAGTCACACTCTTTTCTAACCAACCGTAACCGACCATGTAGGTTTTAATTGCATAAGCAACAGAAGCTTCTTTACCCGCGCTTTCAAATTCTTTCCAATTAGCAACACCGGTAAGTACGTGAGAAAATAATATATAAAGGATAGTGCAAACAACCAAAGAGCCTAAAATCCCAATTGGCATATCTCGTTTCGGATTTTTAGCTTCCTGTGCGGCTGTGGATACGGCGTCAAAACCAATAAAAGCAAAAAATACAATAGCGGCACCACCAAGTACACCGCCCCAACCCCATTTAAAAAAGCCTTCATGACCTTCGGTTCCCTGTGGAATTAAATAAGGAGTATGATTTTCAGGTTTAATAAAGCTCCAGCCAATTGCAATAAATACCAACACAATTGCCACTTTTACAAACACTATTATTCCATTAATAAAAGCAGATTCTTTTGTTCCTTTAATCAATAATAAAGTAAGAGCACCTAAGATAAGTAAAGCAGGAGCATTTATAATTCCGCTTTGAGAAACTACCATTCCTTTTAGGTCCGCACCAAGTCCTGAAACCTGTGCATCTGTTAAATATAAAACCCCTTCTTTAGCGGTTTTCATAAATTCTGCAGGGAACTTCGCAATGCTGTCCCCGATTACCGTATTAATATGTTCGAAAGGCGAGTGGCACCATTGATAGGGTATTGCCCCACCCATTAAATTATTAAGGTACTCACTCCAAGCTATTGATACGGTTGCAGCACCAAGAGCATATTCCATAATCAAAGCCCATCCAATTATCCAGGCAACAATTTCACCCATGGTAGCGTATGCGTATGTGTATGCACTTCCTGCAATAGGAATCATTGCAGCAAATTCCGCATAACACAATCCTGCAAATGCGCAACCAATAGCCGCTACTACAAATGAAAGTGTAACACCCGATCCGGCAGCTTCCGCAGATGCAGCGGCAGTTCTAACAAATAAACCGGCTCCAATGATAGCTCCGATTCCAAGCGCGATCAAAGCCCACATCCCTAAGGTTTTTTTCAAACCCTTTTCACCGGATGCAGCATCGCTTAATAATAATGCAAGTGATTTTTTTCTAAACAGTCCTGACATATTTATTTCTATTTATTTAACAAATTCAATAATCCGCCAAATATAGTACTTTTTTTTAGCTGCGGCAGAATAAGGGGTTTTAGTCTTAATATCTTGAACTGTCTAACAGTCTATTGTTAATATCTCAGTACGAACCAAAGGGAAATCCCCTGTATGTTGACCTATTTTTATTCAAAATCAAAACACTCAATATGGCAGCTATTACTTTTAATGATGGCTTTAGTTTCGATGGTGGACCTAATACCGCACAATTAAGTGAGGAACAATTGAAGGAATGTATTTCATCTTTAAACAAAAAGAGGGAAACTACCCTTCGCAAAATTGAGTACAGAAGAGAAGATATTATCCGGAGCCTGGGAGTACTTACTTTTGATGATGAAGAAATGAACGATCTGTTGGATTGCCTTTCTCAAATCGACAGGGAAATTGTAACATTCAACGAGCTTTTAAACGCTTCGCAAAACCCAAGTACCAACGAAGGAAAATTTTTACAATTAAAAAGAAGAATTGAAGTTCTGAAAAGTGTAGCTCAACAAATGCAGGAGCAGAATTAAGAAGCATTTTTGAAATTAACCTTATTGTTTGTATTACAAACAATATATCCTTTATGAAAAACAACAACTTGTTTTTTTTATGTTCCGGAAGTCTCAAGAGAACTAAATAGATTTAAGAAATAAAAAATAGTGTTAATTAATTATTTGCTAATATTCAGCAGTTTTTTTGTCCTGATAATTGTTTAATCTTGCGATTTTTTCTTTCGAAATAATTTGTTTCCATGAAAAGCAAGGTAAGAATTGCAATTGCAGAAGATCATCCCTTATTCAGGAAAGGTATAACTTCTTTTATAGAAGAATATGAGGAGTACAAAGTAATATGGGAAGCTTCGAATGGGCAGGAAGTATTGGCGCATTTGAAAACAAATAAGCCTGATGTTTTGTTGCTTGATTTGAGAATGCCTGTTATGGATGGATTTGAGACCATCGATATGATCAGAAGGAAAAGAATAGATTGTAAGATAGTTATTTTGACTTCTTATTCAGACGATCATGTAATTTATTCTTGCATTGAAAGAGGTGTCAATGGTTTTTTACGAAAGGATCAGGCAGGCGTGGATTTGATTAATGCAGTCAATACCGTTCTGGAAATTGATTATTACTTTGATGAATCATTCGCGAAATCACTGGTAAGGCAAACATTCAGAAACAAAGAAAACTTAGATCAGAAAAGTGTAAGCCTGTCAAAACGCGAAATCGAAATAATAAAATTAATATGCGCGGAATTTACAAATGCTGAAATGGCAGATAAATTATTCTTAAGTACCAAAACAATTGAGAGTTACAGAAACAGTTTATTAAAAAAAACAGGCGCCAGAAATACAGCCGGTGTTGTTATTTATGCAATTGAAAGAGGCCTGGTGGATTCTTTAAAATTCAGGGACTAAGTTTTTTCAAGAACTAAGATCTTCAAAACCATATAAACCCTTTGAAAAAATCGGGTTTATATGGTATGTTATAAACGTAAACTTTATTCATTCGATCACTTCATTCCTGTCTGAATGACCTGTGAAATCATTTATCTATATAGAAAAACAAATTAATATTTCTTTTGGGCACTATGTATTGAATTACGAAAATTGCTTAAGCTAATCTTATCAAGCAACACACCATGGACTATCTCACCTATTCGGAAAAACTGGAGAGCATGCAATATTATATCAAAAGCCGCTCGGCCGTTACTGTTACAGATTTGAGTAATAAACTGGAAGTTTCAAGAAGAACCGTTTTAAGAATGGTAGAGAACCTTCGCTTGCAGGGAATAGATCTACAGTATTGTAAAAAGCAAAAAGCTTATAGTATTTCTGCTCCTGAAAAAAATATTTTTCAGAAAAATTTTTGAGTGCCATTTTTTGGCTTCGGCTATTTATAATTTTGATATTATAAATTTATAAGATTATGCTATACAAAATGGATCAATATATTTCGAACTCGCTTGAAAAGGTATTCGAAACTGCGCTTGGGCAAAGAGTAAACTACACAGCAAATACAGGTGTCGGAATTATTTCTACTGCAAACACTAATCTTAATGGAACCGGAACTATAGTTGGTATTATTACCGGAGATCTTTATGGAACATTAATAAAAACAATAACTATTAAAGCAATTGGTAATACCACTCGTGGTATGGTTAGGCTTTTTACTTATGATAGTGAAGGTGGAACAAAAAGATTAATAATGGAAGTAGATATTCCTGCTGTAATACAGAGTAGTATTGATAAAGCATTTTCTATAACCATGGAAACCGATTTTATGTTGGAACCGGCATGGAATATTGGAGCATCAACTGAAAAAGGGGAAAGTTTTATTGTAATAGCAGAAGGGGTCGATACTACCTTCCCTTAAGAAAACTTTATAAGACAAAATTAACTAAATAAAAATAAATTATGGCAGCGGAAACACAGTACACAGCAAATACCGGAATGGTAAAATTGCTACAGCAAACACTTCTCTTACAGGTTCAGGTACGGTAGGAACTGATATTTATAATGTTATTACGGGAGGAGCTAATGGGACTCTAATAAAAACGGTGAGTATAAAAGCTACAGGAACCGGAGCCAGTAGCACATCTCAAGGCATGGTAAGATTGTTTGTTTATAACGGTTCAAACACAAGGCTTTTGATGGAAATTGATATTCCTGCACAAGGGCAGGGATCAACAGATCCCACTTTTGAAACAACGATAGAGTTAAATTATAAATTAAAAGAGAGTTATATTCTTCGGGCAACTACCCAAACCAGTGATGATTTTAACATTATTGCTGAGGGGCTTGATTTTGCATATTACGCATCTTCAGTTAGACCAGAAAGTACAAATTACACTGCTAATACAGGGGTAGGATATGTAAGCGATGCTAACACAGCTTTGGACGGGTCAGGAACAGTGGGAACTGATATATTTACTGTTGTTACAGCAGGAGCCTCTGGCTCTGGATGGAAGGGCTTATGTATTGATTCTATTACTATTAAAGCGGCAAGCACAGTTATTCATGGTATGATAAGAATTTTTATTCAAAATACCAGTACTGGAGCTTCGAATACATTTTTGTTTAAAGAAGTTTTCGTGCCATATACTATACCTAGTGCTACATCTAAAAGTTTTGGATATAAATTGATTTTCCCGGACAAATTTCAGCTACAAGCTGGGTTTAAAATTTTGGCGACTTCGCAGAATGGTTCGGAAAACTATGCTGTTATAGCTGACGCAATGGATTGGAAATATCCGGCTTAAATAGTTGTTTAATTATTAATAAAACAAAGCATGGCAGCAGAAACACAATATACAGCAAATACAGGATTGGCAACAGTATCTGTAAAAAACACAAGTTTAAATGGTAGTGGAACATTAGTTGATATACTATTAGGTGCGGCTAATGGGACACTTATTAAGACTGTTACGGTGAAAGCCCTTTCAACCACCATTTCTCCAGGTATGATAAGGCTCTTTGTTTATGACGGAACCAACACACGCCTTCTGGAAGAAATTGAAGTAATACCTGGAATTCAAGCATCTATTAATCCCACCTTTGAGGCAACGGTTAATTTGAACTTAAGTTTACAATCGGGTTACTATTTAAGGGCATCGACTGAAGAGAACGAAAGCTTTAATATTATAGTAGAAAGCAGTAACTGGGCTTATTATGCAAGTTCTGTAAGAGATGATACTACCCAATATAGCGCTGACATGGGTATAGCATCAATATCAACAGCTAACTCTAATTTGGATGGAACAGGTACAGTAACAACAATACTTACAGCAGGTTCCTCTGCAACTTATAAGGGATGTAGCATACCTACCATTACAATTAAAGGTACTGTTAATACTACTCCCGGCATGGTGAGATTATTTATTGGTGATACAGGAAGTACTAAAAAACTTTTTAAAGAAATTGTCATCCCTTCTATAACGAAAACAGCAACTGATCAGGCTTTTGAACACACAATAGTGTTTGAAGATGATTTTGATTTACAGGCAGGGTATAAAATTATTGCATCTACTCAAAATGCAGAGAACTTTAATATTTTGGTTGAAGGTAAAAATTGGAATTATAAGGCCTAATTATAGGTTTAAAGGCCTTATCCGAAGCCTAAAAAGAGGAAATTTAAAAAAAAATGAGCTATGAAAAAATTAGAAAAATTACTCCCACAAACCTTTCTAGAGAATAAGAATGGAAGTTACAACAATATGTCAAAAATAATTTCACACACATCTACTCAAAAGGATATAGCATGGTGGACCACAGTCCACACATCTAGTTATGGAGGGGATTACGGACAAGTTCATGATAGAGCCCATACAGCATGGGGAGATGCGCCTCAATGGAATTATTAGAAAAAAAGGTTCTTATTATTTCAAGTGATATTGACAGAAGTACTTCTGAAGTATTGGAGTGGCTTATTGTCAAAAAACAACCATTTATTAGACTGAATGATAATGTTTGCTTTGACCTTGATAATATTGAGATAATGCAAAAGCAAAATAAATTAGTCCTGAAATATAATGGCGAGATTATTTATTTAAAAAACATAAAGTCATTTTGGTATAGAAGAGGAAGTATAAGTGTCAGAAACAATATTCCAGACAGCATACCTAATGCAGTCAAAATATACTTAAATGAAGAGTGTAAAGCAATTGAAGCTTTCATCATATATGAGTTAGATAAGCTAGCAAAAATAAATCATTACGGAAACTCCAATTTAAACAAGCTTTATCAACTCAGTTTGGCCGTTGAATGTGGATTGAACATACCATACACGGCGATTGCAAATGATTCAAGCACTGTTAAAAAAATTCTTCTTGAACACAAATCAATTGTATCAAAATCAATTCAGGCTAGTCTGAATTATCAAACGAAATCAAACATGTATTCTTTAATGACAAGCAAATTTGAGAATTGTGATTTAGATACAAGCGCAGCCAATTTTTTTTACACAAAGTTTCAGCCCCAGATTGTTAAAGACTTTGAACTAAGGATATTTTTTCTAAATAAGAAATTTTATACCATGGCAATTTTTTCACAGAGAAACAAAAAGACTGAAGTTGATTTTAGAAATTATGATTTTGAAAACCCAAATAGATGCGTTCCTTACAAACTTCCTGTATTTTTAGAAAAAAAACTCCTTAAGTTAATGAATAAGTTAGATTTATTATCCGGATCTATTGACATGATAGTAAGAGGGAAAGAGTATTATTTTTTAGAAGTAAATCCTGTTGGTCAATTTGGAATGGTATCTTATCCTTGTAATTATTATTTAGAAGAGAAAATTGCTGAAATCCTATCAAAAAATGAAAATAAAAAACTTAAAAACTGAAAGCACTCCTGCTAATTTCGTCAAGATCGAACGTGTTTTAAAAGACGGTATTGTATCGGTTAAATGTGCCCCAGTAAAAAAACTTTGTACAAATGTTGGAATTATCGATACATGTTTTCACCCAATTTCTAGGATTCTGGAAGTAAAAAATAGTTTATAGATGCAGACTGATATACCCTTTAAAATGTTCGAAAATTGTATTTTGGTTAAAGGTATTAAAAGAAGTACTATTGTTGATCTGGGCAGGAGAAAATACCACATTATACCCAACGATTTGCACGACTTGTTAACTAAATATGATGGAAAATCAATAGAACATATAATGCAATTTTATGATATTGAAAATCAAAAAACAATATCCGAGTACTTTAAATTTTTATTCGACAACGAAATTATTTTTCATACTGAAAACCCGAATCACTTCCCAAAGATAGACTTTTCAAATTGGAAGACACCTTCTTTAGTTTATCAATGTATAATAGACTTGAAGTCAGATTACTCGGTAATCAATGAAGATTTAGTAGAGAGTTTGGACAATTTGAATTGTAAGTTTTTGCAAATTCGGATATACGGCAATATTAAAACTCAAAGATTACACGATTTGATAAAAAAGTTTGAAAACTCTTCGATTATAGGAATAGATGTTTACTTAAAATATAAATCTATTGAAGAATCTGAAGCACTGTATGACCTAGCAAAAACATTTCAAAGGGTAAATAATATTGTTATTTTTGATTCTGACACTAATAAGCAATTATTTACCCACAAAAAACATAATGTTAATATTGCGTACGTAAAACAAAAAATCACTAATTGTTTGAGTTGTGGCGTTGTTTCACCAGAGTATTTTAGCGTAAACATTCAAGCTTTTACGGAATCTTCTAATTTCAACTCTTGCTTAAATCAAAAAATCAGTATTGATGAAAATGGTGAAATTAAAAACTGCCCCAGTATGAAGGAAAGTTTTGGGAATATTAAAAATGTTTCTTTAGAAGAGGCTTTAGATAAAGAGGGGTTTAAAAAATATTGGAAAATCACGAAAGACAAAATCGAAGGATGTAAAGACTGTGAATTTAGACATATTTGCACAGATTGTAGAGCTTATGTTGAAAATCCAGATGATAAATATAGTAAACCTCTTAAATGTGGTTATGATCCGCATACAAGCAAATGGGAAGAGTGGAGTACAAATCCTCTTAAACAAAAATCGATTGAGCATTATGGACTTCGGCAAATAATAAAATAGTAACTTTACTATTGTTTCTGTTTCTATGATTATTATTTGGCATGTTAAATCTTTGTTTAAAACTGATAATTAGTCCTATTAAAACAATACTAGTATTTTCCTTTGTATGTTTTACCTCGTGGGGGTATACTCAAGACAAACCAAAGGAGAACTATGTGTTTATTAAAAAACCCGGACTCAATAAACCACTTGCTGGGTTGCTTAAGTATATTTTCATTAATGATCAAAAGTACAGGGAAAAATTAGAATCCTATGGGGGAAAATATGGGTATGATTCAAAAGAGGTAAAAGAGCTTTGGGATACTATTAATAAGCAAGATTCAGTCAATATAGCTCAGGTTACGGATATTATTAATAAATATGGCTGGCTGGGTCCTGATGCTATAGGTGAAGAGGGGAGTTCGACTTTATTTTTGGTAATACAACATGCTGACATAAAAACTCAGGAGAAGTATTTGCCTTTGATGGAAGAGGCTGTCAAAAAAGGTAATGCTTACGCAAGAGATTTGGCTTTATTGGAAGACAGAGTTGCGTTGGCACATGGTAAAAAACAGATCTATGGTAGTCAGGTAGTTCGAGATTTGAAGACGGGTAAATATATTATTCAACCTATTGAAGACGAAGGAAGTGTTAATAAGAGAAGAGAATCAGTAGGACTTGAACCAATTGAGCAATATGTAAAACATTGGGGAATTGATTACAAACCCGGAATGAGTAACTTTGAGAATTGTAATAATGATTCACAGAAAAGTGCTAATGTATGGCTTTGGGTATGCATAATTGCCTCGGGTGTTTTAATAATTGTTTTTCTCGTCTATAAGTACAGAAGAAGTGTTTAAAACTAATTATTTATTAGTCTTTCAATGTAAAATTACAGCCCCAACTCCTTAGCATGCTTCGACGATTTTGAAGGATTCCAGGGGTCTTCATAGGATCTTTTGAAAAACAATTCATCGATATAAGCTATCGTTCTTACCACACGTAAATACAAGCCAAAATAAAACACCATGCATGGAAGATAGGGTAGGAAATACGTTACCGTTTCATTTTTTCGTGTGCGGAACAAAGAGAAGATCGTGAATTTCAGAAAGTTCATTACCGTATACAATAAAATATTGAAAGGCAAGATAAAGGCCAATTGAGATGTATAGTTTATGGCCATGTCAATTATATACACCCACCATTTAAAGTTCAGTAGTAAATTATAGGTGATGTTTTCCAGGGAAGAAATAAAGTTTGAAAACTTAAAGGTGGCATTTGGGTAAAACACATCGCGGTGTTTACGAACACGAAAACGAATAATGGATTTATCCCAGCGCAAACGTTGTTTTACCAGTTTTTTGAAAGTATCCGGAACACTTGTTTGGCAAACAGCCTCCGATTCAAAAGCAATTTTATAATTTAGTTTCCGGAGTTTAACTGTAATATCACCATCTAATCCGGGGCCAATATCCCAGCCTCCTACACGATCCAATGCTTCTTTTTTAAATGCTCCGAATGCCCCGGATACAACACGGTAAATTCCTAAATAACTGGTAGTGATTCTTCCTGTTGAAATAGTATCCGCATATTCTATTGCCTGCAAGGTAGCGCACAAACTGTCTTTGTAATTTCTTACCTGCACATTTCCTCCAACTGCCCCAATTGATTCGTCTAAGTAAAAAGGAATAATAATTTTTTCAATAGCGTCGTTATCATAACTGCAATCGGCATCTAAATGGATAATTATTTTACCTCTTGAGTAGCGATAACCTAAGTTAGCGGCAGATGCTTTTCCTCCTCGCACATCATTACGTAAGAACAGGTCGATCAATCCATTTTTCTGTAAACTTTTGCAAATGCGTTCGGTATCATCATCAGAGCCATCATCAATAACAATAAATTCAAAATTGGTGTACGACTGTTCTTTCATCGACATTGCCAATTTGTAAATGTGTTTCCCTTCATTTTTTCCGGGAACAATTATGGAAATTAGTGGACGATCGATAAACAGTTTTTGACGCGCAACATCATAACGCATTTTCCGTGTTTCTTTTCCAATACGCCAGATAAGTAAGGTAGTTAATTCGAATAAAAAAAAACGAAGGAACTCGAAGAATACAAAAAACCAGAAGATGCGAACCAGTTTGGATGGTCCAACCGCAGAGATGTACGAAAAGAAATCATCAATTGCATCAGTCATTCTGTTCTGTTAGTGCTTTTGTTAATTCTGCAACCTGTTTTTCAAATACAATATCTTTGTTCAACTCAGCTACTTTGTGATGTAATATCAGTTGAAACTTATTAAAGTTGTTGAATACCATTTCCTCCATTTTGTCAGCAACCTTTTGCATCATCATTAGTCCCTCTTCAAGAGTTGCATCATTGATGCAAATAGAAATGAGCGATGGATTGGAAATGTTGATAAAATCTGCCGGAGTAATATTTTCTCTGATTAATGAAACAAGTTCTGTGATGAATGCCTTTTCTTTTGACTTACCCAGTTTACGAAGAAGATCAAAAACATTTTCTAAATGCAACACCGCTATATTTGTACTTAATGCTTTGTTACTCTTTATACGCTCTTGTTCATAGTGCATCATGGTATTAAAGGTCTTATAATCTACCGCGCCAAACACATCATCGGTTCCACCATACTCAGAAGTAATAATACCGGATGTGGCAGCATTCCTTCCTTTTTTTGTAAGACGATATATGTTAATGTTTTTTGAAACTAAATACTGTACATCTGAGTCGGATTTACATTGCAAACAAAGTGCCTTAACAATATAATCCTGAAAAACTTCATTACAAGTTAAGCAATGATTGATGATAGAAGGTTTATCATAATCAACTCCAATATGACGAAGTGCTTTGTTACACTTTGGGCAACCTAATACACTATCTACTTTATTTTTGAAATCAGAAATGGGGCCAATATAACCGCATGGAAAGTGATGCACTAAGTCTTCCGATTTCATGTTTGCCGAATTACAGCTCGGACAAATTTCTCTATAAGATAAGTGCCCTGCTCCACAAGAGTTACAAAGGTAAACGCGGTCGTGGAAATCAGGCCAGATCAGGTTTTCTTTTTGTGCCCAATCCAAAACTTCCAGCACCTTTCCTTCTTCAAACGTTTCAAAATTGATGCTTAAAAGGGGAAAGGTAAAACCAATGGCAGAGTGTAAGTCAGGATAAGGTTTTAATGATCGAAGTTCACGTGTGTACATGTAATTCAGGATCTTCTTCATTACTAAAACTTCAAAGGAAGCGGAAGGGCTATTGTCGATATGCGTTGATCGTACAAACAATTCCTGTATATCATTTATTTTTTCGGGAATCTGATCAAAAGAAACAAGTGTCCCGTCGTGCAATTGATCTACGATCGGGTCATTAATGCTTTTATAATTGATCAGGAAAATAGGTTTAAGATAAAATTCAGAATTGGAATGTGAGCGGAATTTTTTAAGTATGATACGTGTGAAATCAGGATCGTTTGCTTCTAAAACAATTGCATCGTATCCAACAAGGTGATCTATCTTTAATCCACTGAAACTCTCGAACAGGTAAAACAACTGATTGTCGTAGTTGAGTACGTTGTTCTGAAATTCTATACGTGATTTATTTGCAGTAGGGTCCATCCGTTTATTCGTATTTGAATTTAGAAATGTCGACACTCATTTTATAGAATGTTCTCCATTTGCTCATTTCTTCTGCATCCACAGGGTAAATATCTCCTGCAATGCTTCGTGTTGTGGGTTCGTATTTTTTCTGAAACTCCTCGGGTAATGTATAAGTAGCAATGTAAAAACGTTTCAGGTATCCTAAGCTTGTTGTACCATCAGGAAAGGTGACTTTAAATACATCTCCCACTTTAAAATGCCCTACATCTTCCTGATCAAAGAATGCTTTAATAAATGCAGGATGATCTTTATGCATTGTCATTATATCTTCTGACTTCAATGCAGTTTCTGTTGGGTGAATATATATGCGGGTAATGATAGCATCCATAGGTGCTTTAAAGAACCTTTCTTCGCTTAATAACTCGTCGCTAAATGTTACGCGCTGGTTTTTCATGTAATCGTTAAGGCTGTTTCCACCACCTCCGCCCGCATTCATTTTAAGGTCCTTTACTGATTTGTTTGCTGTATTATCAAAGGGCTTAAGAGTTTTCATTAAACTTCCTAATTCGGCATTTTCACTTTTTAATTTTAGATTCTCTGTTTTTAATTTCATTATTTCAGTCTGCACATAATCCAATCGTTGTTTTGGGAGCACATCTAAAATAACTTCATTGGTCAAACGTTTTAATTCGCCTTCATAGTTTTTTATCAGAAGCGAATTTTCATTTGCTTTTACATTATTGATCGCAATAGCTTTTTTAATGTTATATAATTCTTTCAGCCACCAGTAATCCTGACCTCCTGTGCTTGTTACGCCTCCCAAACTTAGAGATGTAGCACCCGATCCGCTAATGTCCTGATCGAGGTCCAAAACATAAGAAAACAGTGTATCGTTTTTACAAACACTATCACCTTCGTGTACATATATATCAATCAAGCGCGCATCATCTGTTAACCTCACTTTTGTGCTTTCTATGATTACATGTCCAAAAGCGTGAACCATCACAAATTTATTGAACAAATAATAAACCATGAAAAGAACAAATGCGCATAACAGAATCAGGTAAACCACACGGTCCCAATTCCTTCGCTTCTTGATCTTCTTTTCGTTGGTGATACGAATGAGCGACTTATTTCTTTGAAAATTTAAACTCTTCATTTTCTTAATCCTCTTTGTTCTTTAATTGAATTTCTTTTTTGTCCAATTCAATCAATCCTTCATAATCATGATAGGCAGTGTGCTTTATTGCAAATTTTTTAAAGTGCTCATTCATTTGTAAACGATTTTCAAAGTCTTTGGTTCTTAATGCAAGCACTACTTTGTCTCCACCCAATTTTATTTCTTCCACTGTTTTTTTATTTATAAAATCTACGCCAACATTCTCATAAGCCATTAAATACACCTTGTCGCATTTGGCAAATAGTTTTTTCAAAACAGTGTCAGGATAATTAAGCGGAATTGAAACACTTAATCGAAGATTTTTGTGTTTACAAAAAACAGCAGCCGAATCAATGAGATTCATGTATTTATTGAAATAAGTATCTTTGTTTTCTTTAAAATCATCGAAGGTGTGAGGCTCCACATCCAAATGTAATCCCTTTACCAGATTCAATGGCAGTTGAGCGGCTAAGCTATCAGAAAATTTTTGGAAGCCACCTTTTACTAAATTGTTATTTCCGGTCATAACAGAAAAAGAACGGGTATAGTTTTTATTGATGAAAGTATTCAGTAGTTTCAAATATTGTTTATCATTCTTGTATGAAATGATCAATTCAGTAAAATCATTCAGGTCGCAATAATCGCTGATCATTTCAGGCGGATTATTCACTAGTGTTTTACTCCAGATATATATTGCTTTTACATTCGGGTTACTGAATGAAGAATCTTTAACATCTTCTTTGATTGTAACAGGAAATGTAAAGTCAGCTATTTCCGTATTTGGTACTTTTTCTTTAATGTTCAATAATACTTTGTACATATCCTGATGAAGATCCAATAGCTCAACCGCATTGCTCCAATAATCATCTAAAATAAATAATGCTGTATTCGGATTGAATTCAATATCACTGAATTCTTTCTTTACTTTTTCCGTTCGAACCAACTCTGCAAATACATTTCTTTTTTCAACGAGATTGAAATACTTTTTCAGTTTATAACGGTACTCGTAATAATAGTTGAGTAAAAGATATTCTATTCCCGGTTCTGTTTGTATTTGTTGCTGTTGAAATTCAAGTTGTTTGTTTACCAGATATAACTCCTTTTTTTCTTTCCCTGTAAAAGCAAGTGGCATGGATAAATTTAAACCAAATGACATAAAACTTCTGTTGGCAATGTTTTGAGAATATACATCATAATAATTGTAACGCGCATAAGCCTTTAATCCAACCTCTCTTAAATACCTTGATTCGTATTTTGCACTCTCAAGTAAGGAAGCAGGAAGTGCAGTGTCTGAAGCCTGAGAAACATAATTGACACGTTTCAATAATTTCTCGAAATCAATATCGAGTAGCGGAGTCTCAATCGTATCGTTTGGTTTGATACTTAGTTTGGATGCAATCTCTGAAAAGGAACTGTACAATTCAAACTGACCGTTGATGTCGGTTTTGTTTTGAATGGCTTTTAAGTAATCGTCTTTGCTTAGGTGTTTATATGCCCAAAGTTTTTCGATCACTTCCATTTGTTTTGTATTCAGCTCTTTTCTTTTTTGCAGAACAACAATTTTTCGTTTGTTGAAATTAGAAACAACCTGCTCACTTGTAATAAGAAAAGACCTTGAACTTCTTTGTGCAAAATTGGAACGTTTGATATAATCTACCTCGTTCTTTAAAGTTTTTATTTTAGACCTGTTGTCATATAAACCGCCTTTCAATAAGTCCCAATCAAGGCCAAATTGAGCGCGTTGTCTAAATACAATTACATCTTCCGGATCTACAAAAGGTGCGCTGGTATTTCGTTGATAAGCTGCAGTCAGGTTTAGCCCCAAATCTTTGCTGTAAATTTTTTGTTGAAGGAAATTACGCTTTAATAAAAGTTCTGTTCTTCTGTTGGCTAAACTTATTTCTGAATTTGCTTTGAGATTAGTTTTCTTTTTGGATTGATCGTTGAGCTGATCGTTGAAAGTTTCAGTATTGTACTTATCCCACAAAGAAGAAAGTTCTTTTATATAACCGGAAATAGTAGAATCAATTTTTGGATTGGGTTGAGATAAAAGAACACCACTACTAAACTGAATTAGCGAGAGTATAAATAAGATATGCACTATTTTAGTCAAGGTTTCCTTCAAAAGGGTAGTAAAAGTACTAATAATTAACCGATTAGAGAAATAAACGGGTAAAACGGATGTTTTGTCGGGTAAAGTCAAATATTTACCGCTGTATGTATTGTTTCCGCTTATTTCTGAACATTGACTGTCAAGTAGTTTCATCTATCTCTTTAGTTCTTACATTTGCAGGCAAAATTCTCCCATGTTCAAATCAAACCCTCATAAAGGTATAATCCTTTGGTTATTATCCGGTTGTTTTTTAGTTTATGTAATGGTTGTTGTTGGATGTATAACACGTCTTACGCACAGCGGACTTTCTATAAACGATTGGAGTGTAATGGGATCTTTGCCACCTATGAGTGAAGCCAGTTGGAACGAACATTTTACAAAGTACCAGCAAAGCCCTGAATTTCAGAGTGTGAATTTTGAAATGAAGTTGGATGAATTTAAACACATTTTTTTCTGGGAATATATTCATCGTATGATCGGTCGCTTTATTGGCTTTGTATTTATTGGAGGTTTTGCATGGTTTTTACTAAGAAAAAAAATCGAGAAAAAATTATTAATTAAGCTATTGATACTTGTTGGCTTGGGTGCGTTACAGGGTGCTATTGGTTGGTGGATGGTAAAGAGTGGAATACAAAATAAACCCGCAGTTAGTCATTATCGTTTAGCTACCCATTTAATAAGTGCCTTTACCGTTTTTGCTTTTACATTTTGGTATGCATTGGAATTGATCAACACTAAAAAGATTGAAGAGAAACACTTCGACTCTTCAACAGGCTCAGGGCTCAGTGTGACAGTGGAAGTAAGAGCTGAAGATCAAGCTAAAACACTTAAGATGCGCCCTTGGATCATTAGCCTGTTTTGTGTATTGATCCTTCAAATAATTTACGGAGCATTTACCGCAGGCTTTGTAGAAATGGGTCCGGAGAATAAACCACTTTACCGCCCGGGACAAATCTTAAACACCTGGCCAAAGATGGGCGATCAATGGGTTTCTGACCTTGTTACCATTAAAGGAAGCTTCTTTGCCAACTATTTCGAAAATGCTGCAGGTATTCAGTTTGTGCACAGAACGGTTGCTTTTATTGTTGTAACACTCGTTGCGTTTATATGGTACAGAACAAGTAAACTAAAATTGGATCGTTCACAATACAGAGGTGTAACTCTTTTGATCTATGGAATTGCAGTTCAATTTATTTTAGGAGTTTATACGCTTATTTATCAGGTACCTGTTGTGTTGGGAGTACTGCACCAATCGGGAGCTTTCTTTTTGTTTGCTGTGTGTGTGTATTTGATGTTTCATTTTAGAAAAACAAAGGAATTAGATTCTTTGTAGAATTTGGTTATATTTGACGCACTAAAACCAAAAACCTATGAAAAAAAATCTACTCAAATTATTGGGAGTTATTCTTATTGGCTCATCCATTACAAAAGCGCAACCTTATGCGTTTACGCAATTAACCAACAATTATGCGAACCTCCCTTCGCCTACTGTTATCAGTACACCGAATTGGGATTATACCTCAGTGTATACCGTTTCGATGCCATTCACATTTAATTATTTCGGAACAAACTTTAGCACTATTTATGTTACAGGGGGCTTTTCAGGATTTGTTTATGATGGTATGGGCGGCTTCGGTAGCTACGAAATTTACTGGTTTGATAATGCAATGACTGACTGGAGCGGCAACGGAACTATTTCCTACAAAACTACAGGTTCAGCTCCAAACAGAATCTTTAAGATTCAGGCTGCTAATGCTGGTTTTGAAAGCGATGTTTCGGAGGTTGATTTCGCGAATGCACAATTATGGCTTTATGAAGGTAGCAATGTGGTAGAAATGCATTACGGGAGCTCTTCCATTTTAGATCCTGACACATGGGAAGTTCCGGGCTGCGACGGCCCAACAGTTACTATAATTAAAGATCCGAGCAGTTTTGTTTCTTTGTCAGGGCCTTCAACAAATCCAAGTGCTTCATCAACTGTAGCTAGCTTGTGTGTAACAGGTGCTCCACCACTTAATAAAGTATACAGATTTAGCCCAAGCGGTGCTGTAGGAATTAAAGACGCAGTTACCAATTCTTCAGGTTTACTTATAACACCTAATCCTAACATGGGTGATTTCACAATTAAGTCAAATACCAATGATGTTTATTTTATCACGAATGAATTAGGTCAAACAATTAAAACAATTGAACTAAATGCTTTAAACAACTATGAAGCTAAAATTGAGAATTTAGAAACCGGAATTTATTTTGTAATCGGAAAAAATAATTTATTGAGAAGTAAAATTGTTATAACAAAATAATTAAGCAGTATTACAGTTTAGGGAAAGGGAGGCGAAAGCTCACTCATGGTCGGAAGAAATTCCGGCCATTTTTTATGTTTTAAATAAAAGTTGTGGATTTCCGCCACATTGCTCTACAATCATGGCAATGGATAAATTTCTAACTTCCATGAAGAGCCTTCTTTTGGCAGTTTTATAACCTATGCCGTTCCGTTTTTTGTAAATAAGCACAAGCATTGCGACGATCAACGTCATGTACAATAATACGGTAATTCCATTTTTGTTTAAAGATACCAGGTGACTAACATTAAGTTCTTGCTTTATAAATCTAAAGAACACTTCAATGTCCCAGCGTCTTCTATAGGCTTGGGCTATTTCCTTTGAAGAGAGATCAAAATCGTTAGTTAGGAACCAATATTGTTTATCTTTTTCTGCTTTGCTTTGAGCAATAATCAATCGGAACGGAGTATCAACCAATTCTTCTTTGTAATGCTGATTGCCTCTTTTGTTTTTTATCGGCGTTCCTGTGTAGAGCTGGACTTTACAATCTTTAATTAGCGTTGATTCACCTAAATCCAAACTCTGATTTTTTTTCATTAAGGATTTTAACTCAATATATTTTCGGTTTTCCTTTGCCCTACAAACGAATGTAACGGAATCTTTAGTGAAGGCTTTCATGGTTCTTGTGGATTGAAAGCCTCGGTCTATTACATAAATATTTTTATGATCACTTTCCTTCTTTACATGATTCATGATAACTTCGGGCAACGCTATGTCTTCGCTGGTATAACGCGCTTCGGTAAACACACTGGAAGCGCAAGGTAAAACACCATCAAATGCAATGCTGTATTTAACCGATTTCTTACCGCTTTTATTATCCATTCCTTCCAAAAGCTTACCTACCGACTCACTGATCGTTGTACTATCAACACGTATCAAATTATATTTTGCTTTTTCAGAGCAACAATAAGAAATGGAAAATTGCTCATAGATACAATCATAAATCTGTTTGAAGTAATCGGAATCTATTTTTGAGAGCCTCTCTGAAAGAGAACTTCTGCGGACCCGTTCTTCTTTGTCAAGATTGAAGAGGGTTTTGAAAACAGGATCGTTAAACGTATCCTCCAGAGTGCGCTGACTTAGCTTTTCATTCTCTAAGATGCCGTACATTAAAAGATGGAACATTTTTTTACCATGCAAAACCTTTGCATAGTGATCTACTTTTGAGGTTGAGGATAAACCAGAAAATAACACATCCGGGATTACTTCCAATAACTGGTTAGCTCCAATTTTATGATCTCTGAATACTGACATAAGACTAATTCTTACCAGCAAAAATCAAAACATTAACGAGTCATAAAACTGATTAGCAGGCGTTTATTCTAACATAAGACGGTCAATAAATAAAAAAAGTCGGAAGAAAAATCTTCCGACCATGAGTGGGCGAAAGCTTCCCTTTTTATTGTCTAATAAATCTTTTACTTACTCTTAGCATTTTATTATCCGGAAATATCATGGCTACTTCCACTATGTATAAACCTGTTTGTAATTGGTCAAGGTTTAAGGTATATTCTTGTTCGCCTGTTTTATTCTCGCTTATTTTTCTTCCAATTGCATCGTAAAGTGTAATAATCTTTATTGCGTTATTGTAATTGTTGAATTGTAAAGAGAGTTCATGTGTTGCAGGGTTTGGATATAAAACCATTTCCATATAAACATCCATGTTCTCTTCCATAGCATTTGGATTTGCTGCTCCTTTAAAATACGCTAGCCCGCCACTGTAATTCCCCACAATTAAATCCAATTTACCATCATTGGTAAAGTCAAATAAATGAGGGGCCATTTGTTCGCCCTCATAAATATCGTTGTAGGTTGAATCTATTAAAGTAAAAGTTCCGCTTAAATTTCCATCAATATTTCCATACATATACAAATAACCTCTTTCAGATCCAATCATTAATTTGTATGAGCCATTGTCATCAAATAAGCAAGGGGTTGATTGCGCTTCAAAATATCCGGGTTTGTTAACTTTTACACTTCCCCAATTTCCTATTCCGCCTGCTAATACAGGAACTGTTATTGTTCCAATATTTTTGAAATAATTAATGGTTCCGTCATATTCCCCAACCAATACATCTTTCAATCCATCCCTGTCAACATCAATGATCTGAGGATAAGCATTGTTCCCAACATCAATTCCCGCTAAAAAACCTGTTGTGTAATCGGCTGCCAAAACAAAATTAGCAGCAGTACCAATAGGAGCAGTATTGGTATAGTAACTTAATTTTCCATTTGAGTCGCCTATTAAAAGATCTTTATCTCCATCTCCATCCATATCACCGGTTGCGGGGGCCATATTCCTTAAACCGCCGGAAGATAATCCAGCATAATCCGAATTTACTAAGTTGAAACGTGGAGCACTTGAAGTTCCTGTGTTTTCGAGTAAAGCAACCTTGCAATTGTAAACACTTACCGGAGCATAATAACCAAAATTACCAACCAACAGATCCATGTCACCATCTGCATCATAATCCAATGTAGTAGGGTAGGAGCCTTCTCCAAAATCAAGCATCTCATCCTGTAAAAATGTTTTTTTGATTAATTGAAAATTAGGTGCATTATCAGCTCCGTTGTTTTTATAAAACCAAACTCCTTTGTAATTCTCAGATGCCTGAATATTAGGAGCAGCTATAAGATCACGTTTGTTGTCATTATCAAGATCAAGGAAATAAGTGCATGGAAATTGTTTGAAAGTGATGGGATTCGTTCCATTTGGATACAGTTTGGTTGTATAATCAAAATGTGCATTGGCGAGCGAACCTGCATTTCTGAAATATTCTATTGAGTCACAGGAAACATCACTTACCACAAGGTCCTTGTCATTATCGCCATCCATATCCAAACACAATAGGCAGGAACCCGAATGCATTACCGCATTTACTTTCGCGTCTCTTTTTGTAGCTACAGTTTCATTATACAATTGCATTAATGGGCAGGAAGGATAACTTAATGTACTTGAACAGTTATTTTCAACAGCATCTCCCCAGCATCTGTCAACTACGTCAAATACTAAGCTGTCAATTACTCCGTAACGCTCCATACTCATGTTCTTATGAAATTCAAATTGAATTCCGGAAGATTGAAAGGTAAGCACATCCATGTCGCCATCATTATCAATATCGGCAAGTCCGGGTAGTGCAACCGAGCTTACAGGGGTGTTTGCCAGATCCAATCCGGGACCCGTATCGTAATCAGAGATCAAGTAATTCTTGAAAAAAGTGAATTGAGGATTTCCTACAGTGGATGTGTTTTTGTACACACGAATTCCACCAAAGCCCAATGCATAAGTGAAGAGATCTTCTTTCCCGTCATTATTGTAATCATAAAATACTGCCCATGAATTTACATAAGATGGAATAGCACTTTGGAACTCAGGTGCATGTTTGTAGGATGCCGTCCCTACAATATTATTGTTTTTGAAAGTGCGGATTTTGTCTCCTGTTTTGTCAAAAACCGCGAGGTCTTTTATTCCATCCAAATCCAGGTCAATTGCACTCCACTCGGTGAAATTTAAGCCGCCTGTCCAGGGATTTTTAAGTGGGGTGCCAAAGTTAGAAACCTTAATCGTATCTAGTCGTTCAAAAACAGGTTGAGCAAATGCTACAATCCGGTATAATAGAAATGAAATAAAAAGTATCTTTCTCATGTTGCTTGGCTTGCATAAATTTACGTAATTATTACGAACGAAGGATGAAAATAGTTCTAAAGTAATTCTTTTGCCAGTTTACTTTAACATTACCACAGTACCCCTGGGAGTTGGCTTTGGTTTAGGTAGGTAATTATATACCTGAAGGGGGCCGCTATTGTATATAACTTCAACAATCCTATATTTCTGTAGTAAAGAATCTGCTTTTTGATCTATGCTGATAATAGTGTTTATAGCAAAAGCGTCTAATTGTTCTTTTAGTTTTTCTTTTGAGTCCATATCATAAAATAAAGCTCCCAGGTATTGTCCCTTATTATAATAAACCATCCCTTTTACTACCCCCAGTCGTTTGTCGTTTTTATCACAGATCCACACGCAACGCTTTAATTCAACCTGTTGTTTACTTTCCCAAATGGCTTCTATAATTGGTTTTTCCGGTATGCTGTATTGATATTCTTTATAGAGTGAAAATAAATTTAATGATAAGAACAGGGCCAGAGTGGTGAAGAAAATAAATTTTTTTTTGAAAACAGAAAATCTATTCAGAAGAACAATGCTTAAAAAGAGAAGGGAAAGTAAAGCAGGCCACAGGTACCGGTCCATATAGAAAAAGGGGAGATATAATAAAAGATTGGCAAAGAGAACTAAAAAGAAAATGTTATTTTCAATGATGAAAGGTTTTATTTCTTTTCTGTAAAGAAAGGCGGCAGTGAAAAAGAGAAGTATAAACACAGTTCCTGTATCTATTCCAAAAAGCATACTGCGAGCGCTTTTTAGATTTTTTACCAGTATCTTTTTGTAATGATCCCTGATCTCTGCCGTACTCATTCCTTCCCAGGATAAATAATTCTGATGAGCGTGCTCTACACAAGCGTCAAATGCATTAGGAGGATTGGATTCTGTTAGTGTGCCCAAATGATAAGGATTTCCAACTTCTCCATAAACATCGGGAGTAATGCGGGGAGAGTTCATTTTGTAGTTATGGCCCGAACTGGTTCCCATTGTGAATGAGCCATTTTTTTTAGAAATAAAATAAACCCAGGGGCCACAAAAAATAATAAGAAACAAGGCAATTGATAAATGATGAAGAAGAGATCTGACATTCCATTGATTTTTTTCGGAAATGAATTTTCCTAAAACGATGAGCACAAAAAAGTACAGGCCAACTGATTTGATAAAAAACAATATTGCTCCAATGAGTGCAGCAAGCAGGATTCGACGAAAATTTATTTCCCTGTCGGAAAGAAAAAAGTTGATAGCCAAAAGAATCCCGTTTACCAATAAGAGATCAGGTGTTAAATAAAACCATGCAAATGAAATTATCAGTGGCACACTAACCAGTGTATAATACAAAGTGTTTTTCGTGTCAATTTGTTTTTTCTTTAATATACTGCGAAATAGGAGCAAAGCAGTAAACCCGAGGATCAATTGCAGAACCCTGAACCGCACAAATGGAGCTGATAGTAAAGGTTTAAACAGTAATAACAACCAACTGATCATGGCGCCCCAATACGTGTTAATCGCGTTTGGCCAATCACCTTCAGCATATTTATCGGCGATCCATAAATAATGAACCGAATCGGAAAAATTCTGATACCAGCCATTAAAAAACTGAAGCACAAAAGTAAACAGTAGGTAAACGAGCGCAATGATAAGAATTTGATTACCTAATATTTTTTTCATTTAATCCTCTACTTTGAATAGAAATTGATGCGTTCATTTAAAAACTCGTACCCGATTTTTTTGTTCACGAATTCTTTTGTTTGATTTTTAATGAAGAGTGTTCCGGGAATAGCACCCGACCAGTCTTTACTGATCTTATCAATAAAACTTCCATCTGTTTCATCCAACAAAACGGTTTCGGTAGTGTATTTGTTTTTTTTCAGAAAAGGAATTACCCGTTTTTTCATGTCTTCCCTAAAATCCATGCTTACTAATAACACTTTTACTTTTTTTGTTTTGTATTCATTGTTGATCTTTTCAAAATCGGGAAGTTCTGCCACACAAGGCTTGCACCATGTTGCCCAAAAGTTCACAATGTATAAAGTGTCATTATTGTTTTCAATCCTTTTTTGCAGATCAGCAATTTTATAAACATGGATTTTCTTCTGCGCAAAAGCAGTAAGAGAAAAAAGAAAAGCGAATAGTGTAAATATCCGCTTTATGTTGAATATGTATTTCACCTTGTCTTGATCAAAAAAATAAAATTCTAAACTTTAAATACTCACCACAGAGATTCATTAAGAAATAGCGCACTTTGTTCTACTATCAAAACCTTTGTGCACTTTGTGTTTAACTTTGCAGCCTCTGTGGTTAAAATAATCAACGAAGAAAAAATTAAATCTCGCTGATCAGGGTTTTCATAATAAGTGTCATCTTCGGCTCCTGAATTGCCGCAACACGCTGAACATCTTCATGTGTAGTTACTTCAATTTTTCCCGGAACACCAAGGTCTGTCACAATACTTATTCCAAAACAAGGAATACCTGCATGACGCGCTGCAATAACTTCAGGTACGGTGCTCATACCCACGGCATCTCCGCCAATGATACGTACATATTTATATTCAGCCGGAGTTTCCAGTGTAGGCCCGGTTAAACCCACATATACACCTTCGCTAACTTTAATGTCCAAACGTTTCGCAATTTCTTTTGCTTTTGCAATAGCTCTGTGATCATATGGTTCGCTCATATCAGGGAAGCGGGGGCCAAACTCACTGTAGTTTTTTCCGATCAAAGCATTCGGGAATAAATTAATGTGATCGTTAATGATCATGATCTCTCCGATTTCAAAATCAGGGTTCATACCACCACTTGCATTGGAAAGGAACAGCATTTTTATTCCTAATAATTTCATTACACGTACAGGAAATACAACTTGTTCCATGCTATATCCTTCGTAGTAATGAAAACGTCCTTGCATAGCCACTACTTTTTTTCCTCCCAATAATCCGAAAATCAGTTTACCCGAATGTCCTTCTACAGTGCTAACAGGGAAATTAGGAATAGTCTCGTAGGGTAATACAAATTCAACTGAAATTTCTTTTACCAATCCACCTAAACCTGTTCCTAAAATGATTCCTATCTCGGGATTAAAATTATTGGTTGCCTTCTGAATATTTTCGGTGGTGTATTTTATGTGCTCTAACATATTTTTTTATTAAGTCGTTAAATTCTTCTGTTTTGTTCCTTAAGTCAATTTCTAAGGGGAGTACAAATATAGGTAAGTCTTTTAATTTATCTGCAAAAGCTGGAGCAGTTAATTTAACGGCATCTTTCTCTGTAGTAATCAGCAATTTATTTTCACCCTGTATAGCTTTGAAGGCATTTATGAGTTCAGTTATTTCTGCTTCGGAATAATAATGGTGATCCGGGAAAACCCGCAATTCTACATCATTAGCGTACTCTTTAACATAGGTATGCAGGGGTTTGGGATTGGCAATTCCTGAAAACAGTAATACATTGTATTTAAAAAGATCCATAGCAGGTTTTAATGGTTCCTTTTTTGGATCATATAAGTGATACAGATTCCCGTATTTTAAATAAGAAAAGAAAAGATTTTGATATGGAAAAGGTTTAATGTCTTTAATGATAGAACGCAGATCAACATTGGTGGCTTTATCGGGGGTTTTGGTTACAATAATAATATCGGCACGTATAGAATTGGATTTAGATTCGCGTAAATAACCGGAAGGTAAAAAAGTATCGTGGATATAAAGATCAGAATAATCAGTAAGTAAAATGTTTAAGCCTGCTTTAACTGCACGATGTTGAAAGGCATCATCTAAAATAACCACATCGGGTTTGTTTTCTCCTGCCCGGGCTCCTAAAGGCGGGTCTTTTAAAAGGTTCTGAATTCCCCTTACCCTGTTAGAATCTACACAAACCAAAATATCCTTATGTTTGGTATGAAAAATCATTGGTTCATCGCCGATAGTTTCGGCAGTCGCTTCCTCATTTGCAAGAATATAACCGCTTGTTTTTCTTTTATAGCCCCTGCTGATGGTTGCCACGCGGTAGTCTTTTTTCAGGAGTTTGATAATGTAATCTACATGAGGAGTTTTTCCGGACCCGCCAGCGCAAAGGTTTCCAACACAAATGGTTTTTATTTCTCCCGAAAATGAATTTGATTTAAAAACCTTCCAGTCATACAAACGATTTCTAATGGCAACAACCATTGCATATATCAATGAAACAGGATATAGAAGTATGTATCTGAGTGTTGCCAATCAGCAGTTTTTTTAAGCAGGCTAAACATAAAGATTATTATTCTAAAGACAAAATAAATGTGCTTTACTCATTGTGAAATCAGATGGCGGTAAATTTGTAACCAATTCCTCTGATAGAATGAAAATGCCTTGGTTGTTTACTGTCTTCTTCAAATATTTTTCGGAAATTCAAGATGTAATTATCAATAGTTCGTGCCGAAGGATTTTCATCCGGGGTCCAGAGATTAAGAATAATATCGTTGCGTGAAACTACTTGATTCTCGCGGCTTATCAGCAGTTTAAGCAGATGGATTTCTCGGTTCGATAATTCTATTTTTTGCCCGTTTTTTACCTGCACCTCAAAGGAAGAAAAATTGATCTCAAAATTATTGAATGTATAAACATCTTCTTTTTCAATTCCGGGGAAACGTTTGTTGAGTATTTGTACCCGCAGTAATAATTCTTCCAAATTAAAAGGTTTCGTGAGGTAATCATCAGCTCCGGATTTTAAGCCTTCAATACGATCGTTCCCTGAACTTTTTGCCGATAAAAATAATACAGGTACTTCAGGCTTTAGCTTTTTTAATTGCTTACAAACTTCTATACCATTCAGCTCAGGTAACATTATATCCAAAATAACCAGTCCCGGATTTTTTTGTTTGAAAATTTCAATAGCTTTTTTCCCGTTTTCTGTATGCAAAACCTCATATCCTTCAATGGTTAAATTTAATTTTATGAGGTCGGCAAGTGTTATTTCATCTTCAACCAACAATATTTTTTTGTTTTGCATGCCTATAAGTCGACAAAAATCAGGTTTTTGCCTCAAATTTTATTGTTAAATCCCAAATCCCTATTGTTTTTTTTGTATTTTTATTTTAAGATTGTCGGGTTAAAATTAATAGAAAAAAACAAATCAACTAATAAACATGAAATAGCTGTGTGCCAAAAGCAAAAAGATCAAGGCAAATGCGGTGAATTCCATGTGGTAAACTTAAAAAATAAAATAACACACATGAAAAAACAACTACTCACGTTAGCTACCTTGTCGGTTTTTGGATCGGCAAGTATGTTTGCACAGAACAACTTTGTGAACTCGAATGCGACGTTTACAAAGCAAAATGGCAATGGGACGCAAAAAATTGTAAGATGCGGGGCTCCACAGCCAGGTATTGAATGGGATACTAATTTTAATAAATTGGTTGAAGAATATGTTAAGCAACATACTGACCCAACAGGTAAAGTGTCAACCGTTCCTGCTACAATTCCGGTAGTTGTTCACATTATACACAATCAAAATTCTGTT
>JAUXTT010000023.1 GCA_030684395.1 Bacteroidota bacterium
TTTACAACCCCAACAGCTCTTTTTTTTGACTTTTCCATGTACAAAAAAAGGATATTGAAACCATTTTCAATATCCTTTGCTCAATCCCTTTACTGTATTGGTCCACAGCGGTTTTTACCAACTATTTTTTGCTATTATACCAGTAAAAACCCGATTCGCAAGCAAACCGGGTTCGTCCCTAATTTAACAAACAAAAATTTATTTAGAAACTATCAGTTTTTTAGTCGAAATCAATTTATCATTTACAACAAGAGCATAAAAGTAAATTCCATCATTAAGTGAGGATACATCTAATTGTGTTTTACCTTCTGTACCTTCAACTTTTATTTCTTTTACCAAATTACCCACCATGTTGTAGATTTTAACTAATGCACTTTTTGGTGTTGAAGAAAAATTATATTTTACAGAAACATTTGATGTTGCAGGATTTGGCATTGGGTTCGAAATACTGAAATTTTTAGCATCCAGTTTTGCAATACCTACCGCGCTTACCGCATAGTTCATTTCAACAGCAATAGAGTCGTTCACGTTATTTACATCGTACAGTACATACAAAACTCTAGCATTCCCTAAATTGCCATAATCATCAAAGTCTGTTTTCAAACCAAAAGTTCCTTGTCCATTTGGCAACATCCCTCCTGCACCAATATTAGAAGTTTGAGCAGGAACAAAAGCCGCATCCGGTACAAAACCATAACAGTTTACCCCAAAGCAGTAATAAATTTCCTGAGTGCCTACATAGTTATAAAGATACCTTTTTACCTTAATTGTTTTTTGAGTTGAATAGTCGTTATGAATTTCAAAATCATGGCTCACGGTTGGGCTCCCTAACTCTACATTAATTGTATATGAGCTTGCTGCAGGTAAACCTGTTTCAGTATCGATCAAAGAGAACTGAGAAAATCCGGTTAGATAAGCTAATCCTAAAAAAAGTGATAAGTATATTTTCTTCATTTTCTGTGTTTTAGTTTTATTACTTAGTCATGTAAAAACATACAAAGACCATCAATTTCTACTACGAAAATAGAAAAAATGAAGCTAAATCCATTAAGAACTTAGAAGAAGAATTAGGTTTCGGCTACGCTAAGGTTGATTTTGCAGCAGGTTCAGGGAATTTCACCATGAAATCCATTGCCATATCTACCATACCGGACGAACCAATAAATAGAGGTGTGCGTTGATGAAGCTCTGTAATTGGTTTTTCCATAATACGGTTTTTACCATCTGTAGCCTTCCCACCTGCTTGCTCTATAATAAAAGCCAATGGATTACACTCGTACAGCAATCTTAACTTGCCGTTTGGAGATTTAGTAGTGGTTGGGTAAATGAAAATTCCGCCTTTCAATAAATTTCTGTGAAAATCGGCAACACCACTTCCAATATAACGGGATGAATAAGGTCTATTGGTTGCTAAGTCCTCTTCCTGGCAATATTTAATGTATTTCTTCACTCCGTCAGGGAAATGCAAGTGATTTCCTTCGTTAAGTGAATAGATAGCTCCAAATTTAGGAGTAATGATATTAGGGTGCGATAAACAAAACTCACCGATACTTGGATCTAAAGTAAAGCCATTAACACCTTTTCCGGTGGTGTACATCAACATAGTTGAAGAACCATAAATGATATAACCTGCAGCAACTAATTCAGTACCGGGCTGTAAAAAATCTTCTAACACACCCGGTCCGTTTAATGAAACACGGCGATAAATAGAAAAGATGGTACCAACCGAAACGTTTACATCAATATTACTGGAACCATCCAAGGGATCGAATGCTACCACGTATTTTGCACTTTTAGACGCAGGAGTGTCAATAGGAATAATGTGTTCGTTTTCTTCCGAAGCCATAGCACAACACTCTCCTCCCGCTTTTAAGGCTGCAATAAATTGATTGTTTGCAAATATATCCAACTTTTTCACCGACTCTCCCTGAACATTGATCTCGCCTGTCTCGCCCAAGATTTCAACCAAACCTGCTTTGTTTACTTCACGGTGTACGATTTTCGCAGCAATACCAATATCTCTTAATAACCTTGATAATTCACCTTTTGAATAAGGAAAATCCTTTTGCTTCTCAATAATAAACTGTCCTAATGTAAGTGCTTGCATGTTATTTTTTATTAAAAAAAAACGGTCTGCAAATGCGACCGTTTTTATTGTTAGTATTTATTAGAAATCACGTTGTGCTTTGTGATCTTCGATGTTTGCTAGTTTCTTTAAAGCTTCGAATACCTCGTAGTCAGCACGCCCGGCAATTCCACCGTTACCTGTTTTTTGATTTTCTATATAATCTTTAGTTGGAGGTAATGTTTCAGTTTCTACTTTCAAAACAAATACACCTAACTGACCTTTGAAAGGTTTAGAGGATGCGCCTACTTTAGTAGCAGCTAAAACACCAGTAAAATAATCATCACGTCCTAAATTAGGAACAGAATATGAACCAAATGCTACATTTTCAGCACTCATAAGTTGAAGACCTAGTTTTGTGGCATATTCTTCCGGAGTTTTTGCTCCGGCACCTTTTGAAGAAAACTCTGCTAAAAACTGCTCAGCCTTTTTCTCTTGTTTCGCTTTTAAAGTAACTTCATCCTTTACCTGTTCCAAAGGAGCCGGTCCTTTTTCTTTGATCTCAGCAAGTTTAGCAACAACGAAACGGTTACCGAAAGTAAATGCTTGAGAAACATCTTTCACATTTGCAGAGTAAATCCAACGAACTAATTCTTTTGGATTCTCTAATCCGGCAATTGTTTTTTCTCCTTCTTTAATATTATCTGCAATACGCTTGTTTAATTTATCAGTATCAACAGCTTTATCAAACAAATCTCCTGTATTGTTTTTTCCTGAAAACTCACTTGCTTGAGCATAAAATGCATTGGTAGTACTTGCACTTGGAGCAATCACCGATGTAACAGTACCCAAAGTGTACATGTTCTGTCTTCCTTTACTTATATCCAATACTTCCATAATATGATATCCGAACTGAGACTCAACAACACCCACATCACCTTTTTTACCGTTTAATCCAAAACGTTTGAATGGCTCAACAAACCCACTTGACTCATTTAACCAACCGTAGTTACCATCCTTACCCATCCAGTCTTCTGTTTCTTTCTTACCGGGAGGCATTTTCTTACCACCATCATCCGAGAAATTTTTCACGAAGTCTGCAAATTTTCCGCCTTTCTTAATAACTGCAACTAAACTGTCAGCCATTTTCTTAGCCTGATCCTTTGAACGCTTAACATCCTGAGAAGCTCCCGAACCTGCATAGGCTAATAGTATATGACGAACTTTTGCAGAATCCAAAGAAGAAGAAACCTTCATTAATTTAGATACTTTAATGCTTGCGTTATCCATGTAAGGACCAAAAACAGTTCCTACAGGAGCCGTATAAATTGAAGAATCAATATTAGGATTGATCATTCCTTTTTTCAAGGTAGCGATATCCATGTTTTGACTTTCGTTTGTGTTAGCGATGAAACTACTATCTTCCGAAGCAGTTTTTTTCTCGCGAAAGTCAGCTGCAACTGTTTCCATGTTTTTAGCCAATTCTGCAACATCTTCTTTTGAAGGAATTGATTCCCAAACAATATACTCTATCTTACGGCTTGTTTCTTCGTTATTATATAAGTACTGGTGCTCATTATAGTATTTCAGAATTTCTTCATCTGTTACTTTTACAGCAGAATCAGCAACAGTTGAATATGGCTTGAAAACAAACTTAGTATTAGCAACACGTTTTTGTGATACATAAGCATCTTTAGCTTCTACTGTGGTAGTGTAGATGCCTTTTTTAATAAGGTTCATATACTTCTCGCCCATTCTCATTTCACGAACCTGGTCTTCTAACTGTTTCCAGAATTTTTCCTGATCCGGTTTCATTTCTGCAACAAATTTATTCAGTTTTTTGATATCCAGACCGCCTTGTGCATCAGCAAACTGCTCATAAACTTTACCTGTTTGTCTGTCGGTAAAATAAGTAACAACATACTGGTGAGGGTGAACCAACAAAAGATCAGCAAGTTCATCTTCCCCTACTTCAATTCCTAACTCAGCCCACTGTGTTTTTAATACTTTGTCGTTTATCAAAGCAGTCCAGGCCTGATCAATAATCATCTGACGGGTGTTGTCATCTATTTGCTGACCACCGGCAGCGTAATTTGCCAGATACTCATCTACCTTATTTTTTAACTCAAAATAATCAACATCTTTTCCGGCAATTTTACCAATTGAATTGGCATTGCTTCCAAACAAAGAGCCATTTGAACTGAATGCAGATTGCAAAATGAAAATAACAAGGGCTAAACCAACTATGCCCACAAGTAAACCTGATTTACTGCGAATTTTTTCTAATACGCTCATATCTAATTTTTAAAGTTTGCAAATATAACTGAATTTGAAGAAACAGGCAATTAATAACATGTATTCAATTTACTGAATTTCAACAACATAATAAATAAACCAGATTTTGATCGATATTTTCGCCCATTCCATCCCAAAAAATGGAGATTATCCCAATAGAACAATTGGCAGAGAAAGTATGGATTGAAAAGCTGTCCGCTTGGGTGGACAAATACATGCAATTGAAATATGACATTTTTTGCCGCAGATTAGAAGGATTCTAAAGATTTTTTTTTGATCTACTTTGCAATAGATCTTTAGATCATACAAATACGAGTAATCCGCGGCTATATTGGCAGCAAAATTTCACAACATCTCTATCGCCAATCGGAAAATTCAGATAAAGTTGAAGATTACTTGCAATGTTTGTAAATTAAAATCACTTAGGGCAAGCAAATCAGTATTTTTGTTTCTGCATTCCCGAAAGACCTTATGGAAGAAAATGAAGTAATTGAAATAATTGGTGCCCGAGCACACAATTTGAAAAATATAGACCTTACGATTCCACGTAATCAATTGGTAGTTATTACCGGATTAAGTGGGAGTGGGAAATCATCGCTTGCCTTTGATACCATTTATGCGGAAGGTCAGCGCAGGTATATTGAGAGTTTTTCTTCTTATGCCCGTCAATTCCTTGGTAGCATGGAACGCCCTGATGTAGATAAAATTTCAGGATTAAGTCCGGTTATCTCCATCGAACAAAAAACAGTAAACAAAAATCCCCGCTCAACTGTTGGTACCATTACTGAAATTTATGATTTTCTTCGTTTGTTGTATGCACGAGCAGGTGATGCACACTCTTATGTGACAGGGGAGAAAATGGTAAAGTATTCCGATGATCAAATTTTAGAATTGATTCTTGAAGAGTTTGATGACAAAAAAATAAATGTACTCTCTCCAATCATAAAAGGAAGAAAAGGTCATTACCGTGAGTTGTTTGAACAGATTCGTAAGCAAGGATTTGCAAAAGTTAGAATAGATGGAGCAATTGTTGACCTCACACCAAAAATGCAAGTTGATCGATACAAAATTCACGATATTGAAATTGTAATAGATAGAATTGAGATCAATAAAACAGTTAAGCAACGTTTATCACAGTCTCTTCAAACAGCTATGAAACAAGGGAAAGGAACCTTGATGATATTGGAAAATGAAGATGCTTCCAATTCAAAAAAAGGGAACAAAAGTCTCCAAAAAATTCCTCGTTTTTTTAGTAGAAATTTAATGTGCCCTACTTCAGGAATTTCGTATGATGAACCGGCTCCAAACATGTTCTCGTTCAATTCGCCGTATGGTGCATGTAACAAGTGTAACGGATTAGGTGTTGTTTCTGAAATTGCCATTGATAAAATTGTTCCGAATCCAAAATTGAGTTTAAAAAAAGGCGCTATTGCCGCAATGGGCGATTACAAAAACTCATGGATCTACAAACAGATTGAAGCAATAGGTAAACATCATGATTTTGATCTGGATACTCCTTTTGAAGAGTTGGAAGAAGAAGTGGTGAATATTATTTTATACGGAAGTGAAGAAGTATATAATGTGAAAACAGAATCGAACAGTGATGGTTATTCGTTTTCCTTTGAAGGTATTGCGAACTTCATTATGAAGCAAGCTGAAGAAAACCCGTCGCCCGCAATGCAACGATGGGTACAGGGTTTCACCAACAAAATTAAATGTGATAGCTGCGAAGGAACACGCTTAAAAAAACAAGCACTCTATTTTAAAATAGACAAAAAAAACATTGCGGAATTATCGCAGATGGATGTTGCTGCCTTAGAGATCTGGTTTAAAGATATTGAGAAACGTTTAAGTAAAAATCAAAATACCATTGCAAAAGAAATTCTGAAAGAGATCCGTGCACGAATCGGATTCTTAATGAATGTTGGCTTGGATTATGTATCCTTAAATTTAAGCTCACGCTCTTTATCTGGTGGTGAAGCACAACGTATTCGCTTAGCTACACAAATTGGATCCCAATTGGTTGGAGTATTATATATTTTAGATGAGCCGAGCATTGGTTTGCATCAACGCGATAATGTGAGATTGATACAAGCTTTAAAAAACTTGCGGGATGCAGGTAACTCAGTTATAGTTGTGGAACATGACAAAGACATGATCATGGAAGCGGATTATGTTATTGATATCGGTCCGGGTGCAGGTGTTCACGGTGGAAGAGTTGTTGCAGCAGATATTCCGAGCAAGCTTCTAAAACATCCTACTCTTACATCGGATTACATTACAGGTAAAAAACAAATTATTGTTCCAAAAACAAGAAGAAAAGGAAACGGAAAAAAACTTTCAATAAAAGGTGCAACCGGAAATAATCTTAAAAATGTTTCTGCTGAATTTCCTTTAGGAAAATTCATTTGTGTAACCGGAGTTTCAGGAAGTGGCAAATCGAGTTTGATAAACGAAACGCTCTATCCTATACTAAGTAATCACTTCTATAATTCAGAGAAAAAACCATTACCATACAAAAGCATTTCAGGCTTAGAGCATATTGACAAAGTAATTGACATTGATCAATCACCAATAGGACGTACACCACGAAGCAACCCTGCAACCTACACAAATGTATTTTCAGACATACGTAATTTGTTCGCAGCAATTCCGGAAGCAAACATCAGAGGATACAAACCCGGACGTTTTTCATTCAACGTAAAAGGAGGGCGTTGCGAAACCTGCATGGGTGCCGGAGTAAAAACCATTGAGATGAATTTTTTACCTGACGTATATGTACAGTGTGATGTATGTATAGGAAAACGATATAACAGAGAAACATTGGAAGTTCGTTACAAAGGAAAATCCATAAGTGATGTATTGGACATGACCATTGATCAGGCATGTATCTTCTTTGAAAACGTACCAACAATTTTTCGTCAGATAAAAACATTGCAGGATGTAGGATTGGGATACATTACACTTGGTCAACAAGCAACAACCCTATCAGGAGGAGAGGCACAACGTGTAAAGCTTGCAACCGAATTAAGTAAACGCGATACAGGAAATACTTTTTATATTTTAGATGAGCCAACTACAGGATTGCATTTTGAAGATATTCGTATACTACTGGAAGTATTGAACAGATTAGTGGACAGCGGTAACACTGTGTTAGTGATAGAACATAATATGGATATTATAAAAGTTGCCGATTACATTATTGATGTTGGTTTGGAAGGCGGGCAAAGAGGAGGAACTATTCTATGTACCGGAACTCCGGAAGAGATCATTAAGAATAAGGAGAGTTATACAGCGAAGTATCTGAAGAAGGAGTTATCTAACTAATACACATATATCATCCTAACCAGAACATCACTAATATGTCATCCCTAAAGGGATTTCATTCATCCTTGCTTGCTTTGAGTTACCAATATTTTGTCCCTAAAGGGACAAATAATTAGAAATAACAGTCCTAGAGGGACTTAATATTTGTGACAAGTGCAACCTAGTTTCTTTCTTAAACCAATATTTTGTCCCCAAAGGGACAAATAATTAGAAATAACAGTCCTAGAGGGACTTAATATTTGTGACAAGTGCAACCTAGTTTCTTTCTTAAACCAATATTTTGTCCCTAAAGG